>JAEWMS010000002.1 GCA_023393115.1 Bacillota bacterium | reverse complement strand
CCTGTTATGATATAAGTTCTCACACAAAATAAACAGAATAGGATGTATCTTCTATGTACAACAGTATACAGCAATTTTTAGATTTTGGAATAGCAAATATTAGAGAAACAGTTAAGAGTTTTATTGAACAAGGCGATGATATAGCTAATTTAGTTCTCGGCCTACAAGAGGATATTTTTAAACTAGGGCGTGATATAGTGTCAGAGGTTCTGGAAGGAATGGACGAACACTTACGGAAATCCGGGCTTAGAAAGCAACAATGGGAGATTATCAGGAGGGATACTTCTGGTATACTTACTTCTTTTGGAATGACCAATTATTCACGTACATACTTTCTTTCAAAGAAAACCGGCGAAAAGAAAATATCTTGTAGATAGCATTGTGGGAATAGAGCCACATGACCGTGTAACTGCTGATGTAGTTATTAATGCAATAGATGAGGCTGTAGACAGCAGTTATCGAAAAGGTGGTGAAAAAGCTTCTTATGTAGATAAAATCAGTAAACAGGCAGTTATGAATAAAATACATACTCTTGAAGTGGTACAGCCAAGTGTAGCATATGAGTGCAAAAGAGATAATAGAGTTCTTTTTATCGAGGCTGATGAAGACCATGTGGCGCAGCAAAGGAAAAAACGAGAACAGCCAATAAAGCCTAATCAAAGGGATATCCTTATGCCAAAGATGGTATATGTTCATGAAGGAATAGACTATGATAAGAGTACTGCAAAACGGAAAGTATTAAAGAATGTACGATATTTTGGAGGAATGTTGAACAGTGAAGATTTATGGCTTGAAGTATCTAAATATATAGATGAAGTGTACGATATGGAAAAGGTTGAAACCATATACCTTTCAGGGGATGGAGCTGCATGGATAAAACAAGGATTAAACTGGATTCCCAAGAGTAAGTTTGTTTTGGACAATTATCATTTGAATAAGTACATAAAGGCTGCAACTGCACACTTGGACAATGAGGCCATAACCCAAGGCCTTAAGGATGCTGTAGATGAAGCAGATAAAGAATTACTAAAGAAAGTGTTTAAAAAGATACTAGAGCTTACAGATACAGAAACAAGATATAATGCGGTAAATGATGCAAGAAGGTATATAGAAAATAATTGGGCTGGGATAGAAATAAAAGTAGATAATTATGAAATAGTCGGATGTAGTGCAGAAGGGCATATAAGCCACGTTTTCTCAGATAGACTAAGTAGCAGACCTATGGGGTGGTCAAGAGTTGGAGCTGATAAAATGGCTCAATTACGGGTGTTTAAAAAGAATGGAGGAAAAGTCTACGATCTTGTAATAGCACAAAAGAAAAAAGAAAAGAAAGAAAAAGAGCACGAAGAGCAAGATTACTTGATCAGAGAGCTAAAAAAGGCAAGTAGCAATAGATACTTAAGTACATGGAATAGCAATCTGACAGTACTTGAAAAAGGTCATAAAACAGCATTATATAACGGGTTGAGAAGTATTAGCAATTTATAAAAACTAAATAGGGACGAAAGAACGGCGAAGCGAATCCTTTACAATAAGAGGGACCCATATGATATACTGATAAAAATGTCAGCTGCTCAACTATGAACTCTCACTAACATGGAAAGCTGAACAATAGCTGACTAAATCATATGGGAGATGCTTGTTGTCAAGGGCGTGACCCTAGAGGCACTTGTTAATCCAAGGATGAAATCTATTTTTCAATTCCCTACAGTAAATTGACTCAATCGAAGAAGAAATATTTCTTGAAATTAGGAATAAAAATATATATAATATTTCATAATATGAATGAGCGATGATAAAAGCCAAGATTTATTGTTTTCTTAAGAGAGCCGGTGGGTGGTGTGAATCGGTGAAAACATAGGTTAGTCCACTTTTTGAGCTGCCGATAAAGTCGGAAGGCCGGTATCCTTTATAGTACCATAGTTGAGAGGCAGGTTATTAAACCTGCAATTTGGGTGGCAACGCGGAATACTTTCGTCCCAGCAGTTTGAGGGGTGAAAGTTTTTTTATTGTATTTATTATTTTATAGTAGGAAACTTTGAATACTTTTTGATTGGAGAGAAGAATATGCTGGATTTAAAATTTGTAAGGGAAAATCCCGAAATAGTCAAGCAAAACATAAGAAACAAGTTTCAGGACAAAAAACTTGGCTTGGTTGATGAAGTCATAGCCCTTGATATCGAACTCAGAGGAGCGAAGCAGGAAGCAGAGGCTCTGAGAGCCGACAGAAATAAGATTTCAAAGCAAATCGGCGGACTTATGGCTCAGGGTAAGAGGGATGAAGCTGAGGAACTCAAGAAAAAAGTCAATGATCAAGCTGCTCGTTTGGCTGAGCTTGAAGTAAAGGAAACTGAGCTTGAAGCAAAAGTTAAAACCATAATGATGACCATTCCTAATATTATAGATCCAAGTGTACCTATCGGCAAGGATGATAGTGAAAACGTTGAAGTCGAACGTTTTGGAGAGCCGGCTTTAAAGGATTTCGAGGTTCCATACCATACAGAGATAATGGAAAAGCTCAGTGGAATAGACCTGGACAGTGCAAGAAAAGTGGCAGGTAACGGTTTCTATTATTTGATGGGTAATATAGCGAGACTACATTCAGCAGTAATCTCGTACGCAAGGGATTTTATGATAGACAGGGGATTTACATACTGTATCCCACCGTTTATGATCAGAAGTGAAGTTGTTACCGGGGTAATGAGCTTCGCTGAAATGGATGCCATGATGTATAAAATTGAGGGTGAAGATTTATATCTGATTGGAACCAGCGAACACTCCATGATAGGTAAATTTATTGACACTATTCTGCCTGAGAGTTCATTGCCTCAGACACTGACCAGCTACTCCCCTTGCTTCAGAAAGGAAAAGGGAGCTCATGGCCTTGAGGAAAGAGGAGTTTATAGAATTCACCAGTTTGAAAAGCAGGAAATGATAGTCGTTTGCAAACCGGAGGAAAGTATGGATTGGTACCATAAGCTGTGGAGAAATACAGTGGACCTGTTCCGCTCACTTGACATACCGGTTAGAACACTGGAATGCTGCTCAGGAGATCTGGCTGATCTAAAAGTTAAATCTGTTGACATTGAGGCCTGGTCACCAAGACAAAAGAAGTATTTTGAAGTAGGCAGCTGTTCAAACCTTGGGGATGCTCAGGCCCGCCGCTTGAAAATCCGCGTGGACGGTGAAAACGGAAAATACTTTGCGCATACACTCAATAACACCGTTGTTGCTCCTCCAAGAATGTTGATTGCTTTTCTTGAAAACAACCTGAATGCTGACGGTTCAGTGAATATTCCTAAGGGTCTCCAGCCGTATATGGGCGGAATGACTGTGATAAGATAGACATAAATAAATTAAAAGGACACAGTTAAGGTAGTTTGACAAAACTATTCTCAACTGTGTCCTTTTATTATCCTTCACATTATTCCATATTGCCAACACATTATTCTATTCTGCATATTAGCTTATCACTGTATTATAATTACATAACGTGGTCGAAAAACCGTGAATTAAGGAGGAAATATTATGAAAAGAAAAGTTCTGGTTGTTGGATTATCATTATCATTAATGCTTTCAACAGTATTGGCTGGCTGTGGAGGTGCCGCAAGCTCTGAACAAACGACAAAGCCAACTGAACAGCCACAGGCTGCGGTATCAACAACAGCAGGTGAACCTGTTGCAGAGCCTGTTACACTTACATATGGTCTTTGGGATTCCAACCAGGCTGTTGGTATCAAAACAATGGCTGATGAGTTTACAAAGGCTAATCCAGGAATAAACATTGAATTACAAGTTAATGGTTGGAATGATTATTGGACGGCACTTGATGCTGCAGCAGCTGCCGGAACCCTTCCAGATACTTTCTGGATGCACTCAAATAATATTTACAAATTTGCTTCACATGACATGCTTATGGATTTGACCGGTAAAATAGCTTCCAGTGAAAAGGTTAAAATGGATAACTTCCCTAAGGGACTTGTTCAAATTTATAACTTTAATGGTAAACAGTATGCTGTTCCAAAGGATTTTGACACAATTGGCTTGTGGTATAACAAAACATTGTTTGACGCGGCAGGTGTAAAATATCCTGATGATACTTGGACCTGGAATGATTTATACAATGCGGCTAAAAAGCTGACAAAAGCAGACAAATCACAGTATGGCTTCCTTGCTCCGCTCCACAATCAAGAAGGATTTTATAACTTTATATATCAAAATGGTGGTACAGTAATTACGAACGATAAAAAGTCAGGCTTTGATGATCCAAAAACTATTGAAGCAATGGACTTCTACGTAAGGTTTGTCAAGGAAGGTCTCTCACCTACAGTTTATGACGATGCAGAACGCGCTCAGGATATGGAGAACGGACTTGCAGCGATGGGCTTCTTCGGATCATGGAATCTCTCAGGCTTTACTTCAAACGAATATATGGCAAAGAACTTTGATGTGACTGTTCTTCCTAAGTCCCCAAGCGGCGGAAAAGCATCAATATTTAATGGTCTGGGTATTGCAATTGCTCCAAATACAAAGAATGCTGATGCAGCATGGAAGTGGGTTGAGTACCTTGGCTCAAAAGAGGGTCAGACCAGACAGGCCGAGCTTGGTGTGGCTATATCTGCCTTCAATGGAACTGCGGATGCATGGGTTAATTCAAATAAAACATTTAATATTAAGTGCTTCTTAGACATGGTGCAATATGCTCAAATTAGACCATATTCCAACCTGACAGCAGTTTGGGAGGACAAATGCTATGAAGCCTTAAAAGGAGCCTTCACAGGAGAAAAAACTGTTGAACAGGCTTGTAAGGATGCTGCAAAAATCATGAATGACAGCCTTGTTCAGGAGAAATAAACTAATAATAGGGTTAAAAAGTTTTATGCGGAGGTCCTGTAGGACTTCCGCATAAATTGTAATTAATATGTAAGCCCTACAGGAGGAATAAGTCATATGAAAGGTCAACTTAGCAATAGATCGAAGTTAAATGAATGGTTCTGGGGTTGGTTTTTAATAGCTCCTACAGTTATCGGGCTTATAATTCTGAATATTTATCCGGCGATACAAACTTTTTATATGAGCTTTTTTAAGAGTGGTGATTTTGGAAGAAATAATATTTTTGTAGGCTTGGGAAATTATCAGAGAATGATTAACGATCACCAGGTATGGTATGCAGTATTAAATACCTTTAAGTATACAATATTGGTAGTGCCTTTGGGAGTGTTTATATCAGCAGTTCTAGCTGTATTATTGAATAATAAATTAAAAGGTCAAAATGTTTACAGGGCAATTTACTATATACCTGTAATAGCCACCCCTGCGGCAGTAACCATGCTATGGAGATGGTTGTACAATTATAATTTTGGATTAATAAATGTTACACTGAATAAAGTTGGTTTGGATTCTGTAAAATGGATAGATAATCCCAAAATAGCACTGATATCCATCGCTATAATCGGGATTTGGAGTTCTGCAGGGTACAATATGGTGTTAATATTAGCTGGCCTGCAGGAGATACCACGGGTATACTATGAGGCTTCAAATATTGACGGAGCGAATGCTGTATTACAGTTTTTCAAAATTACACTTCCAATGGTTTCGTCACAAATCTTCTTTGTTGTTATAACCTCCATAATTCAATGCATGCAGGTATTTGACGTCATCTACATGATGGTTGCCGTAAATAATCCATCATACGATAAAACGGTTTCCCTTGTATATTTATTCTATAATAACTCATTCAAGTATATGGATAAAGGCTATGGCTCAGCTATAGTAATACTTCTTCTTGCTATAATTTCAGTAATAACAGTTATACAAGTAAAGCTACAAAATAAATGGGTCAATTATATTTAGGGGGGCTGAAAATGACTACAAAAAACAAACTATTTGCTTTACTTATGCATTTATTCTTAATTTTAGGCTCTTGTGTGATGATTCTGCCTTTTATATGGATGGTGTTAACATCGTTTAAATCAGTAGCTGAATCAACAGCAATGAATCCTTTTGTAATTTTCCCGGTTACATGGAGGTTTGAAAATTATCTGCAGGCAATTCAGCAAAGCAATTTCATCCGACTGTATTTTAATACCTTTTCAATGATTGTAATAAATGTTGCCTGTGCCTTGGTGTTTAGTTCAATGGCGGCTTATGCATTCGCCAGACTCAAGTTCCCTGGAAGAGATTTTTGCTTCGGACTTGTTCTTTTCCAAATGATGATACCAACACAGATATTTATAATTCCTCAATACATGATGGTTGACAAACTAGGCGCCAGAAATACAATATTTGCATTGATTTTCCCGGGCCTTGTCAGTGCATTTGGAACCTTCCTGCTAAGACAGTTTTTCAAAGGAATACCTGCTGAACTGGAACAATCTGTGAAAATTGACGGATGTAATATTGGACAGACCTTTTTGAAAATTATGCTGCCGCTTGTAAGATCGGGACTTGTAGCGCTTAGTATCTTTACTGCGCTGTTTTCATTTAAAAACCTTATGTGGCCACTTATTGTAAACTCAAGCAATGATGCAGCAACACTGGCATCAGCCTTAGCCAAGATTCAAAGCGCTTATTCCGTTAATTATCCTAGACTGATGGCAGCTTCTGTCCTTGCTATATGGCCTATGATATTGATTTACGTTCTATTCCAGAAACAATTTATGCAAAGTGTTACTACGTCGGGGTTAACGATGTAACTCATCATAGGAGGGTTTAAATGCCTATTATTTATCACGAAAAAAGTCGGGAATTTCATTTATACAATAATGATATAAGTTATGTTATAAAGATACTAAAAAATAACCAACTGGGAAATTTATATTTTGGTAAGAGGGTGAATGACAGAGAGTCATTTGGGCACCTGTTTCGAGGGAGACCGAGATCATTAGCAGCATATGTGTTCGAAGATGACCCGGCGTTTTCACTTCAGCACACAATGCAGGAATACCCTTCTTATGGAACAACGGACTTCCATTATCCGGCTTTTGAAATTAAGCAACAGAACGGGAGCAAAATTTCCTGTTTTGAGTATACAAGCCATAAAATCTTTATGGGGAAGAGAAATTTAGACGGACTGCCATCAACATATGTCGAAAGCCTGCAAGAGGCAGATACTCTAGAGATTTTACTATACGATAAAGTAATTGATACGCAAATTGTTTTGAGCTATACCATATTCAGGGATTTTCCCGTTATAACCCGCAATGTCCGAATCGAGCAAAAAGGTGAAAAACAAATAGTTCTTCAGAGAGTTATGAGTGCAAGTCTTGATTTACCTGATAAAGAATTTGATATGCTCCATCTGGCAGGTGCATGGACAAGAGAAAGACATATTAAATGCAGACGCCTTGAGGCCGGAATTCAGAGTATATACAGCATGAGAGGAATAAGCAGTGCTGAACACAATCCCTTTATAGCACTAAAGAGATACAATACTAATGAATTTAGCGGTGAGTCATATGGCTTTAGCCTGATATACAGCGGGAATCACCTTGAACAGGTTGAAGTTGACACTTTTGATATGACACGAGTGCTGGTGGGAATTCATCCCGACACTTTTGAGTGGCTGCTAGGAAAGGGAGAAACGTTCCAAACCCCTGAGGCTGTTATGGTTTACTCCGACGAGGGACTTAATAAGATGAGTCAGACTTTTCACAAGCTGTACAGAAAACACCTTGCCCGGGGGTATTGGAGGGATAGGGCGAGGCCGGTCTTGATTAATAATTGGGAAGCAACTGAAATGGATTTTACTGAAGAAAAGGTACTTAGCATTGCTAAGACCGGAAAAGAACTAGGAATGGAACTGTTTGTTCTTGACGACGGATGGTTTGGAAGACGGGATAATGATAAAGCTGGTTTAGGAGACTGGTATGTAGTCAATTTTGAAAAACTCCCCGGTGGCATTACAGGGCTTGCTCAAAAGATAGAAGAAATGGGAATGAAGTTTGGGTTGTGGTTTGAGCCGGAAATGGTAAACAAGGACAGTGACCTGTACAGGGAACATCCGGATTGGATAATATCCACTCCCTCAAGAAGCTGCTCTCTTTCCAGAAATCAATATGTATTGGATTTCTCGCGAAAAGTAGTGGTGGATTACATTTACAATTTGATGGAAAAGGTACTCAGTGAAGCTAAAGTCTCATATGTTAAGTGGGATATGAATCGATATATAACTGAGTGCTATTCAAATGAGAAGGATGCAAAAAGTCAAGGAAAGGTATTTCATCAGTACATTCTGGGAGTTTACGAGCTGTATACCAGGTTGACCTCGAGATTCCCACACATCCTGTTTGAATCCTGTTCCAGCGGCGGTGCCAGATTTGATCCCGGAATACTCTCCTTTGCCCCACAGACCTGGACTAGTGATGACACTGATGCGATTGAACGCCTTAAGATACAGTACGGAACCTCAATGGTGTATCCTTTGAGCAGTATGGGGGCACATGTGTCGGTAAGTCCGAATCTTCAGGTTGGAAGGGTAACACCACTTGATACAAGAGCAAATGTTGCTCTCTTTGGAGTTTTTGGATATGAACTCGATCTGACTAAACTAACAGATAATGAAAAAGAAAAGGTAAAGCAGCAGGTAGCGTTTTATAAGGAGCACAGGGATTTAATCCTCAATGGAACATTTTATAGACTGTCCAGTCCTTTTGAAAGTAATGTGACCGCCTGGATTGTGGTGTCAGAAGACAAATCAGAAGCATTGGCCGGTTACTATAAAGTGCTGAATAGTACAAATGAGGGTTGGAAGAGGTTCAAACTGGCAGGATTACATAATGATAAAAAATACGTGATTAACAATGTCAAAACTATTTCCTATTATGGGGATGAATTGATGAACATAGGAATTGTTATTGATTATAAGGACTTTAATAATAATAGTTCAGATTTTAGTTCAATAGTATTTTATTTAAAAGAAACATCTGAGAGACTATAGGGTATTACACATAATAATAAGAGCGCCGGATAGGCGCTCTTATTATTATGTTCCCTTCTGATCAGAATGAACCAATTCTTCATGCTGTTCTCGATAAGACTTAGGGCTTAATTTATAATTCATTTTAAAGATCTTTGAAAAGGTCAGTGCGTCAGGATAACCGACTTCAGCAGCTATATTGTTTACTGGGAGAGAGGTTGTCTTTAAAAGATTAGAGGCCTTGTCCAAACGGTAATTAACCAGATACTGCTGGGGCGATATATACATTGTTTTTTTGAATATATTTGTAAAATAGCTCCTGTCAATCCCGATATAATTTGCTATATCATTAATTTTAATATCTTTATGATAATTATGGTCAATAAACTCCAGCGCATGCTGTACGTAAACGTGAAAGGGGTAATCATATGTACCGTTTTGGGAATTTGTATCATGGTTTTCTTCTATGAGATGTGACAGAAACATGAAAAGATAACCTTCCCTTATCAAGTCATTTGCATATGTAAGCTGACTTGCATTTAACATTCCTTTGACACAATCATACAGCTGGTTTTCACAACTATATTTTGCTGTTCTTTTTGATTTACCCAAACAAGCATGCTTCAGGCAGGATTCTGCTTTCACACCTCCAAAGCCAACCCATATATACGTCCAAGGCTCCTCAGTGTCGGCCTGATAGAAGGTTATCTCGCCGGGATAAATGATAAAAGCTTCATTTTTTCCAAGATGATAGGTTTTGCCATCGGCTTCAAATACTCCCTTACCGCTAAGAATATAGTGAAATAAATATTCTGTTCTGCTTATTGGACCATAAGAATGGCCAGGGTCACATTCTTCCATTCCACAATAGCTTAAATATAAGTCAACAGAATGCTTTTTCAAGTATTCCAAACATTTATATCTGGCTGAATTCGTAAACTTAGGATTCAAATGATATCACTCCAATAGGTAGTTTTATTTTCATTTAAACATATAGTTTTCTTAAGAATGTTATTCCGGCTTTTATACTGATAGGGTAAATAAATTAAGAATGCCAAAATAAAGATATAAGTTATATAAATAATTTTATCAATATTAAAGGAAAATAGCTATACTTATAAAACACCTCTCAAAGAATCAATTTGAGAGGTGTTTACATGTTATTTCTAATAGTAATGTAAGTCTTGTCAATATATTTAGTATTAATATATGTTTATATGAAAATCACATTTATTTTTCTACTGTTAAACCGTGTTTTTTTGCAAGCTCTTCATATTTAGTAGAGAAATCAGTAAATAACTGTATACCTTTTGTAAGCTTGCCTTGAGCATCTTCTACCGCTTTAAGGTCAGCTTTTTCCGGTTCTTGTGCAGCCTCTCCTATTGTTTTACAGCCTTCAGCTGTTAAGCCTAAAGCTTCAATTAAAATACTACTTACATCTTTTAGTTCTTGTGTTTTTACTTCAATTGCTTCAATTTCCTTCTTTGCTGTTTCTATTTTAGCAGCGTTTTCTACTAATAACTTTCCGGCATTGTCTTCAGAGACGTCTGTCAAAGACTTTTCAACAGAAGTCATTAATTCTGCAACACTTTCACAGGATTTATCGAAATTCTTGATATCATCAGCAACCGGGTCGCCGCAACCTGTAAGTACCAAGGATAATACTATTAATAAAACCACTACAATACCTGTATTCTTTAACTTCACAGATAATTCCTCCAAAATATTTTAGTATGAAACATTAGCCCGAATTTTACAAGACGTTAACATTACAGGAGTATATCGGTAAATTATAACTTTTTATTAACATATAATAACAGATGATTATTAACTAATAATTAATAAAACATCTGGAATATTAACTTATATTATTCATAACCCAAACCCCAAAGGCATATATATACAATGTATCTAGTAGATACATCGTAGACATTGCCTGTGTAGCTTTAGAAGTCAATTGCAATAAAACAATCTCTCACATTTTATTGATAATTGATTTGGCCTACTTTGCAGTAAATATTTGCCTTATCAAAGGGGGGTATATGGTTGAAGGAATATATAGAAGAACGGGTTTTAGAACTCGCGAATTATATTATCGAGAAGAAGACAACAGTACGATACGCAGCTAAAAAGTTTGGAATCAGCAAGAGCACAGTCCACAAAGATGTAACTGAAAGACTAGAGAAAATCAATCCAACACTTATGAATGATGTCAGAATCATACTCGAGGAGAATAAGGCAGAGAGGCATATACGGGGCGGGGAAGCAACAAAGGCAAAATATCAGGGGAAGTAAGTTTACATAGATGAATGTAACACTGAAAGTCATAAATTTACATAGAGGATAAGTTAAAAGCCGGGCACGGTAAGTAGCCTGGCTTTTGTTAGTATTTACGGTACCGGATTAAAACTTGACTAAACTACATTCCAGATATAGTATTAATAGAACAGTACTTACATGATTGTTAAATTAGGGTGGTTTATGGCGGAAAAAGCAGAAAAGTACAATTATTTAATATATGTAATATTGTTTTGTTTTAGTCTCATACTATTGATATATGATAACTATAGTTCTCTATGGTCATGGCTTTTAATATTTTTAGGATTTTCTTTTCTCACTATTGTTAATGACTTTATATTAAGAGGAAAACTTATTCTGAACAGTATTATTGCTATAATTCAGTACTCTCTTATTTTACTATTAGTATATATTTCGAACGGGTTTGGAAGCGTACCTCTTGTTTATGTATTACAGTTGGGAATATTTACTGCTTATAAGACCTGGATTTCAGTCGTAATAAATATATTTCTTCTTATTACATTTAGTTTTTATCTATACATATTTCCACAAAATAATCCCAAAACTATTTATCCCGCAGTATTCCTGCTGCTGTCAGGTCTGGTCGGCACTCTGATGATGTTGTCCCTAAACAATATCAAGCAGCTACAACAGGAGAATTTTGAACAAATTACCAGACTGCACGTTAATAGAAAGCAACTGCAGGATATAAACAAGCAAATGAAGCAATACAGTGAAGATATGGAAAAGGTTGCCATTTTAAGGGAGCGAAACAGGATGTCAAAGCAAATCCATGATACCTTGGGACATGTATTGACAGCAGCATCTGTGCAGCTTGAAGCAGCAGAGCTTCTCATTGAAAAAAATACTCCTGAGGCACTGAAGAAAATATCTAATGCAAAGGAACAAACCCGGGAAGGGCTCCGCAGCATTAAGCAGGCGTTGGCCCTCATAGACCAGGATAACATGCAATTTGAAGACAGGATTTTTGATATTATAAAGAATTCACAAAGGAGTATGAATATAAAAATACTGCCACAAATCAAAATAGATCGAAATTTACCGTCAGGTGTTCAGGAATTAATTCTCTCGGCACTCAAGGAAGGTATTACCAACGGTGTCCGTCACGGGCAGGCCTCAGCCTTTGTTTTCCGACTGATTATTGATTGTTCACAAATTCTTTTTTACCTGATGGACAACGGCAGTGGAACTGATAAAATCTGCACGGGATACGGTTTGACTGCCATGGAGAAGCAAACTGTGGAGCAGGGTGGTATTATAGAGACTTTTTCAGTAAAGAATGAAGGGTTTACAATAAAAATTACCATACCTTACAAGGGGGAAAACAATGTTAAAAATACTTCTAGCTGATGATCAGCGTCTCATGTGCGATGGTATTAAATCGATGCTCGAAACCGATGGTGATTTTGAAATTATAGGAATGGCCTATGATGGCTGTGTGGCAATAGATATGGCCAATGCCTTAAAACCGGATTTGGTTCTGCTTGATATACGAATGCCTAAAATGAATGGTGTTGATGTTGTATCGCATTTAAAAAAAGTACATCAGAATATGAAAGTCATTATGCTTACAACCTTTAATGACGAGGACTACATAATGGATGCAATTGCAAATGGTGCTGATGGATATCTTATCAAAGATATAGATGCTCAAGATCTGGTATGGTCAGTTCGTAATGCACTGGACGGTCAACTGGTTATGCCTTCTGCTGTAGCTGAAAACCTAAAAAGGGGACTTATGCGGATTAAGGCCAGAAAGGATACAGAGTTAAAGCTGAAAAGTATTAACTTTTCAGGAAGAGAAATCGAAATAGCTCAAATGCTTACTGACGGATTCAACAATTCTCAAATAGCAACAGCGCTTTACTTGTCTGAAGGAACTGTAAGAAATTATGTCAGCTGCATATATGAAAAGCTTGAAGTAACCGACAGAACCAGTGCTGTTCTTAGGATGAAGGAACTGGGCTTATGACTGAAGTGTCATAAAAAATGTGACAAACAATATTACAGAGGACACTACCTGAGGGTAGTGTCTTTTATTATTATGAAGTTGAAGAGAATTATTCAGGAGGGTTTGAGTTATGAAAATAAAGAAAATAACAGCGGTTGTTTTGCTCCTATGCCTGATAATCAGCCTTTTTACAGGCTGCGGTAAAGAGAAGGAGCAAGCAAAACAGACTATGACTGATTATCTGAACAATATTAATGCGTCGGAATACAGCAAGGCTTATGCTCTATTATCAGACTTTGACAAGGGAAATATCAGTGAGGAAGACTTTAATACCTGGCGTGAACTGGCTGCCAATATTATGACTGTAAAAAGCTTTATCATTGATAGCGAGGTTGATGTATTTAAAGATTACAAATATTCTGGAACTGAGTTTGGAAATGCTTACGGACTCAAAGTTGACAGCAAGCAGGAGATTCTTATACCAGACGTTGAATTAAGCGGTTATGACAAGGATACATACCGGATTATGGTTCAGCAGCAGGGAGATGAATATAAAGTACTTCTCCTACTTACAGATATTGATGAAACAATAGCAAAATACAAGGCCTATATCGATAAGCATAAATAACAGTACAGACCATAAAATTGCCTGGGGTAGAGTACATAATCTGTAGGAGCGCGGAATGATAATACTTTTAAAATATATTATATCAACTGTATTAAAAAGGCCCGTCCGACTGACTCTGATATTAATAACCATATGCCTGTCAGGGGCAGCCATACTTGCTTCGGTTTCCATATCGGATACAATGATGAAAACCACTGCAAATAAGTGGCGAAGTGAATACGGATACTCTGATATTGTTATTACATCCAGGTTGTCATCACCTTCACGTTACTTTGACCAGAATAAGATTGAGAAATACAGCAATTACTACAACTATACAGTCAAAAAAGTGAGTGGCAGTGGCAGAATCGGTGACCATTCCTTTATTTTCCACGGATATACTCTTGACACCTTGCTGGAAATGATTGATCTTCAGAAATTAGAGGAACTTGATACATCTCATTTTGCAGGTAATATGATAATCATCAGTGAAAAATATGCTGATGAAAATAAAGTAAAAAATGGCGATGTACTGACAGCAGAGATAAATGGCCGGAAAGTGCAGTTTGTTGTGTATGCGGTGTGTTCTTCCGACGGCCCTTTTGCTTATGAAAAGGATGGTTTTTCTGCAATAGTTCCATATGAAAAAATGCAGGCTTTATCAGGGCATTTAGGTAAGGCTGACACAGTATATATCGGTCTTAAAAAAGGTGTTTCCAAACCCCACATGATATTACGATTGTCGGAGCTATATAAAGAATACAAAGTAGACGAAACTTATTCCGCAGAGCATATTCGCCTACAAACGAACAGAAACGCTGTTCCTTTCGTATTTATGTCTGTACTCCTTTGCTTAATGGCTGTGTATGTAATCTACATAATATTTCAAAACATTGTTATTGAACGTATGCCTCAAATGGGAGTGTTACGGGCTATGGGGGCTGGTAGGTTCAACACAGATATAGTGGTGCTGCTAGAGGGCCTTGTCTATGGAATAGCGGCCGGTATTTGTAGTCTGGGAGCAGGTATGCTATTTCTTTTTTTGCTGGCAAGGTACCTACTTGCAGCAGAAGTTGCCGGTGATGTTGTACTAGCAGTTTCTGGCCGGCATATTGCATTGACTATGTTAATATGTATTGGAATCAGTATTATCGGGGGATATTTATCTCTTCGAAAGTATAAATCAATACAAATTATCGGACTTGTTAAACAAGATACCGATAATCAGGGCAATTTGCGCATAGCAAGGCCAATAGCAGCTCTAATACTTTTTATTGTTTCATTGGTAGTACTTCTGCTAGTGCAGTCTCTTAACGGTCTGGTAATTTATGTAGCGCTTGTCATAGTAATAATGCTGTCCTTTTTGATAGCCTCACCATTTATATTTAATATCTTAGCATTATTTGCTAAAAGACTCTTTTATTCCGTTAAAGGTACCTTTAAAATAGTATCCTTATCAATTCAGCATCAAAGAAGTTTTGTGATAGCTTCTACTATTCTGGCTGTAATAATAGCTACAGGTATAATAATAGATACCATCACTTTCAGCAATTCAGAGGGCAGTAGATTATACTATGACAGGTTCCATTATGAAATAGAGGTTTCTGCAGGTGATCTGTCCCTGGGAAGGCTGAATACACTGACTCAACTTCCCGGAGTCTCCGGGGCGTGTGCAAATTATTATTCAGCTGGCACCGAAGTGAAAGGCCAGAGCATATCCATATACAGGATTCACGGAATTGATACGCAGAAAGCTCCGGAATTTATGGATTACATTATATCCAGCAGTTACGACAACCCCCTCAATCAGCTGGAAAAAGGAAAAAACATACTTCTTACAAAAACCCTTGGACGTATTTACGAAGTAAAGGAAAACGACAAAATTATTCTGAAAATATTTTCTTATAACGGAGTATATAGAGAAGTTAGTTATAACATATCAGGCTTTTTTGATGATGAATATACCAAACTGGGAAGATATGCCCTGATATCCCGAAGGAATTTCGCAGAGGATTTTCAGCCAACGCAATATTCTTCCATATCGGTTAAAGCTGATGACATTGCTACTGCACTTTCATCCATTAAAAGTATCTACCGCGACAGACAGGCACAGATTGAAACTATTAGTGAGATGCAGATGAGTTCTATTGAGGAAAGCAGACTGATAATATCTTCCATGAGGTGGATTTCAAATATTTCTACAATAACCGGTATCTTTGGTATGCTTTTTATCATGCTCCTGTCCTTTAAGTGCCGTGCCGGAGAACTTGCTATTTATGGGGCTATAGGTTTTCCTAAAGGAAGTATTGGGAGAGTCCTTTTTTATGAATTGCTTTTAGCCGGTGCAGCAGGCATATTATCAGGAGTTGTAATGGGCTGTATTGTTAGCTATATTGCCCTGCCAAAATTGATTTTTTCACTACAGATTTCCATGAGAATATATTTTAGTATAGGTACAATTCTTGGTACTTGCCTTAAGGGATTAGTAGTATGTATTTTGTCAGGAACAATAGGCTTGATCAATTACAGCAGAACTACTCTTATAGGAGGTCTA
Source organism: Bacillota bacterium (assembly GCA_023393115.1). Classification (GTDB taxonomy): domain Bacteria; phylum Bacillota; class Clostridia; order Acetivibrionales; family DSM-1351; genus Ruminiclostridium. The sequence goes on along the minus strand of JAEWMS010000002.1, from coordinate 61,267 downwards.
CGCAGTGAGTAATTACATTCTTGAAACAAACAATCTACGCAAGGAATATGTTAATGGAGAGTTTAAAACAGAGATTTTAAAGGGAATAAGTGTTGGTTTTGAAAACGGCGAATTTTGTGCAATAACAGGCCCTTCGGGCTCAGGGAAGAGTACATTGCTGCATATACTTGGAATGCTTGATAGACCAACAAGCGGAATAGTAAAAATTTTCGGTCAGGATATGGCAGGACTGTCGGATAGAAAACAAGCCACTTTAAGAAGAAAAAACATAGGCTTTATTTTTCAATCATTTTATTTAATACCGGGCATTACAGTATATGAAAATGTTATTATGCCTAATCTTCTGGATAAACGTAAGGTAGATCACAATTACATCAATATGCTTCTGGAAACCGTTGGACTTGTTCACAGAAAAGACCACAGGCCTTCACAACTATCAGGGGGAGAGCAGCAGCGGACTGCAATTGCCAGAGCACTTGCAAACAATCCAGCACTTCTTCTTGCAGATGAGCCCACAGGAAATCTTGATTCAAGGAATTCCATACAAATTATAGAATTGCTGCGACAGATAAATATCAATAACAGAGTTACAATTGTTATGGTTACACATTCGGAAGAATTTGCCCGGCAATGCGATAGGATCATTAAAATAAAGGATGGCATTATTTCATGATTTATTTTATTGTAGTGGTATAATTTGTATAACGAGGTAATAGATGTCCACAACTCTATAAGTCTATACGTTAGAACAGGAGGGGCTTTATTTGAAACCGGTATCAAATATGAAATACTATAAACATAACAAAGGACGGCTGCTGCTTTTAGTAATACCTCTGTTACTTAGCGTGATTTTACTGCACACGGTATATATGATCATAAACTCGTATTACAGTGTTCAATATAATGCATTCGTTGAAACCCGCAAGCATTATTCAAGCATTCAGGCTAGAGGAAGCCTTATTAAATCGGAAATTCTTACATCCATTGAAACCCATGAGGATACTAATAAGGTAGTTCCCTGTGTTTTAGGCTATACAGAAATCGAAAGTGTTCTATCAACTGTGGGTGTCAGAGTCTATTTGCTCTATCAGAATGATTTGAGGGAGTTTATGGATAAAATGAACCTTGAAGTTGCGGCGGGGAGGCTCCCTGATCCTGGTAAGAACGAAATCATTCTCCATGAGAATATAATAAAAAATAAAAATTTAACTATTGGTGACGCCATTGGTAGCGATATTACTGCAAAAGAAAAACTCTCGGGACGGTATCGCATTGTAGGTACATTAAAAGGAAAGGCACTGGCGGGTTTTGCATCCCTTGAAGAATGGAAGGAGGAGAATGTTGTTAGCAATCCCGAACAATACGGTGTATTGATTTATGCAAAAGAAGGAAGGCTTGACAGCCTGAACCGTTATCTTAGCTATCTGCCGCTTACAGGAAATGATCTCAGCAGCTACAGCAACAGCTGGTCTGACTTTACCGAGTCTTCTGAAAGTATATATTTGTTATTAAATGTAATCTATGGCTCGGTGCTGATTATAGTGTCGGTATGCCTCGGGTTTTTGACATATCTCTTTTACCATGGAAGGCTGAAGGAATTTGCCATACTGAATGTAATAGGGTATTCACGTCAGACCATTATATTAAGAAATATATCCGAAGTGCTTGTACTTAACCTCTTATCTGCTATAAGCGGAATATTATGTTTAATAATAATCGGACTGGTCCTTAATCAAACGGTCTTCAAAGTAAAAGGATCGCCTTTAGCACTTTTCGATTCCAAAGCAATTGTTTTGTCTCTTTGTATTCCAATGTTATGTATAATCGTTCAGACTGTTTCAATTGGTATTTCATTTAGTAAAAAAATAGATATCGTAGGGGTTATTGAAATGGAAGACGGAGGTGCAATGTGAAAATCGAAGGCAGAGAACTGACATTAATATTTGATGGTGATAAGGACAATTTGACTGTAGCTGTAGACAATTTTGATATTTCCTTCGGACCAAATGGAATACTGGGCATAATGGGACCCTCAGGCAGCGGTAAAAGTTCGATTTTATACTTATTGTCCGGATTGAAAAAGCCAACCGCAGGTTCAATATTTTATGACAACAGAGATATATTGCTGCTAAATAAGAATGATATGAACGGCATAAGACAGGACAGATTCGGCTTTATATTTCAAAGGCACTATCTTATTGCTCATCTGGGAATATTGGAAAACATTTTACTTCCTCTTAAAACAATCTCAGAAGAAGATACCGAACGGGCTCTCGACATTATGAAAAAAATGGGCTTACTAAAATATAAGGATAAGAAGCCTGGTGAAATATCAGTTGGTGAAAGGCAAAAGGCCGCAATTATCAGAGCGCTAATTAACAGGCCTGAGGTATTGTTTGCAGATGAGCCCACGGCATCGCTGGACATGGATTCCGCATTATTTGCAATGGAGCTGATTGAAGATTGTATGAAGGATGGCAGCGTAATTGTTGTTACACATGACTACAAAATACTGAAAAACGCAGACAGAATTATTCATATAAGAGACGGAAAACAAGTTTCATAATGTATAGGTTAACAAAAATTTTTCTTATCTAAGGAGATTATGTGACATTTATGAAATAAACTTGTATGAGAGTAGGTTGGAAATATGAAGAAAACATTAATTAGCGTGATTATCCTCTCAATTTTATGCTTAACAGCCTGCAGTGGAGAAAATCACAATGAGGAAGTAATTCCTGTCAGTGACAGGGATAATTCCATCACTACATTCGGTGTTATTAAATGCTTCAATACTAAAAGTATTGTTTTACCATTCAATACGAGTATAAAAAGAGTGCTGACCGGAGAGGGTGAGGAAGTTGTAAAGGGACAGTCCCTCATTGAATTTGATTTAACGGAATATAATCTGCAAATTGAGAAGATACGAAATGAAATAGATGGTTTGAAACAGCAGCTGGAAGACCTGGAGATTAAGCTGAAAACCATACAGGATCAAACACTTCTCAAAACAATTGATTTAAATAATAATATGATATCTTTAAACAAAAAGTTAGGTGTTACTAAAAGCTACATAATAACAGGACAATCACCTGAAAACAGAAAATTGGCCCTTACTCTTGAAACTGCAGAAAATGATCTCTCAGTTGAAAAAACAAATTTGTCGGATTGCAAAATATTATTTGATGCTGGAGCAGTTTCTCTAAAGGATTATCAGAATCAACAAAGGAATGTGAAAGAGAAAGAACAGAAAATTAAAGAAATAAAATTGGAAATAGAAGCTTTAAAGCAAAAATATCAATCGGATGCTGATTCTCTGGAAATATCAATAAATCAGAATAAAATTGATCTTACTAGTTTGAAAGCTGACATGACTAATGAGGTGAGGGACCTAAATGCTTTAATTGTACAAAATAAAAGCCTTTTATCTTCGAAGGAAGCAGAGATGAAGAATATAACAGACAAAGTCAATGAGGCCTCTGTTCGAAACGACTACCTGATATGTGATATGAAAAGGGCCGCATTAGAAAGTATAAAGTTCAACCCCGGAGATTCAATCACAGCAGGCAATATTATCGCAAATTTATTGGATCTTGACAGTCTGTACGTTGAGGTCGGAATAGAAGAACAAAGCATATCGCAAGTACATGTGGGTGCAAAGGTACAAATCATTCCGGAAATGGATAAGACAAAATTTTATACAGGTAAAGTCTCATTTGTGTCATGTTTGGCTTCAGTGAAAAACAACGAAACAGTTATATCCATAAAGGTTAGTTTTGATAACCCTGATAAATTTTTACTGCCGAATTCCAACGTTAAAGTAAAAATTCTTTCGGCTTAGGTTGAGTTCCAATTTCCTTTTTGTTATTATCAAAACTATTAAAAAGGGCAGATACAATCAAGTAAGAATACATAAATTCATGTAACCTTGTAATAAAGGAGGTGCATATAATGCACGCATGGGAAGCAATCCAGAAAACGCTGGATTACATTGAGGAACATATAGGAGAAGATATTAAGATTGAGAAATTGGCTGAAACAGCATCGCTATCATTATTCTATTATCAGAGGTTGTTCAGTCGTTTAGTTAAAAGGCCAGTGAGGGAGTATATTAAACTGCGGCGTTTGTGCAGAGTCTCAAAAGTTTTGGAAAACAAAAACAAGCGCATTCTTGATGTTGCTTTGGATTGCGGCTTCGGCAGCCATGAGACTTTGACGAGAGCATTCAAAGAAGCATATGGAATGACTCCTGAGCAATACCGGGAAAATCCAGTATCTCTTAACCAATTTGAGAAGCCTGATCTATCACTTGGCTATACTCTAATTGACGAGGGTGTACCGATGATTAGCGATGGTCTTGTTTTGGAAATAAACCGCATGACTTTAAAGGAACCGATTAATTTTATGGGGGTCATTGGTTATGTTCCAATTGCAGGACAGTTACCCGTTGGAGAATCCACTGGAGTTGACATACCCGGTGAAACATGGAGTCGTTTCCACAGGGAAAAAAGTCGGATTCCCCGCAAACCTAATGGTCGTGAATTGGGTGTTGCTTATATGGGCAATGCACCAGAGGGACATTTTACTTATTTCGCAGGAGCGGAGGTTGAGCCCGGGGTAACGGATGAGAGTTTACAAATTTGGCAGCTTCCAGCCCGGGAGTACATCGTCTTCGGATTTGAGGCCAGTGATTTTGAGGAGCTTGTTAATGTTGCACTGGACAAAGCAATAAAATACAGCGGGCTATGGCTAGAAAAGCACAATCTTATGATGGATTGCTTTTCTCCTGAGTTATATTATAGCAGTACACCTGAAACTACCTATATGGAGTTGGTGATATCCTTCAAAGAAAACTATGACTCCAGGTAATTCCAAATATTGTATAGATGCAGGACAAACTTTTAACTATTACAACCTACAAATTCTTGCAAATATTATCGGGTATTTACAAAAAACCTATATTATACTTATCTTGAAAGGAGAAGCATATGGATACACTCGAGAATATGAAAAATGCCATTGATTATATTGAAGATAATCTTAATGCTGAAATTGAGTACGCAAAGGTTGCACAAATAGCATTATGTTCCCAATATCACTTTCAACGCATGTTTGCTTTCCTGATCGGCATACCTCTGGCAGAGTATATACGCCGTCGCCGACTTACCCTCGCCGCCTTTGATTTGCAGAATAGCAACGAGAAGATAATTGATATTGCTTTAAAGTATGGCTATAATTCTCCTGACTCTTTTTCCCGTGCATTTTTTGCAATGCATGAAGTTATACCCTCAAAGGCAAGAGAAAAAGGCATATCACTAAAAGCGTATCCACGTGTAACATTCTCCTTATCATTAAAAGGAGTGGTTGAGATGAAATACAGAATTGAGCAAAAAGAGCCATTTACCGTTGTAGGTGTAAAACGGAGGTTTTCACATGTTGATGGCTTAGGTGAAAACATCGGAAAAATGTGGAGTGAAACATCCGCAGAGACTTTTGATCAAATCAATGCACTGGGGGACACTGAACCATATGGTTTATTAGGTGTGTATAGTGGAATGTATGAGGACAATACAACTGACTACTATATCGCTACCACAACGAAAAAAAGCTGTCCCGAAAATTTGAGTAAGCTAGATATACCGTCTCTTACATGGGCAGTATTTGAAATAACCGGTCCTATGCCTACTGCTATGGCAGAAGTGTGGGGACGGATCTTTTCCGAATGGTTTCCTACATCAGGATATGAGCATGCAGAAGCGCCGGAAGTGGAGTGGTATTCTAAAGGTGATCTGAGTGCAGCTGACTATAAAAGCGAAATATGGATACCAGTTGTTAAAAAATGAAGTTAGTAAGGTTACATAGTGAAATATAGAATAACAACCATCAATATATATAAGATAAGTTATAGAAGCCAGGCACCGTAGGTGACTGGCTTTTTCAGTGTTAAAAAAACATTCTTGACATACATATATTCCCATGGTATATTATACCTGTATTAAACGTGTTTAATACAGGTATAAATGAAGGGGGCACATAATGGAGAACGAGAATGTCAAAGACCAGTTAATTCTAGCTACTATGAAACTTTTGGGCGAAAGTAAAAATCCAGGCAGAATAACCGCCCGGCAAATCGCTAACGAAGCGGATGTAAATTTAGCTATGATAAATTACTATTTTAGCTCAAAAGATGCGCTGGTAAATACCGCTGTTAACAAACTTATGGCAGACAGGGCCAATGATTTAAAAGAAATAAGGGACAGCAATATACCCGTCAAGCAAAAATTAAAGGAATTTTTAATAACTATGTCGGATATTGCGAATGATTATTCGGAGCTTAGTAGGCCCACTGTACCGTATTTGCTGTTAGAGGGGGATATAGAATTACCTTACTATATTCTTCCGATGATAAAAGAATGTTGTGGGGATAAAAGGTCTGAAACGGAATGCAGAATTATTGCTTACCAGCTGATATCATTCTCACAGTTAGTATTTTATCGCTCCGGTGATTTTTTGAAGTATACGGGAGTTGATGTTAACGACAAAAAGCAAAGGGATACATTACTTCAAACTATTTTAGATATTTATATTAACATTTAAACTTTGGAGGATAATTAAATGAAAATATTAGGAATTATTTCTGTTATTGCAATCGCCTGTACTTTAATTTGCGGACTGTGGATGAAATTCGGGCCGGGCGAAAAGGACGTTGATTTTCACGCAATGCTTTCTATTGGAACAATTCTATTATGTCTCGTTACGATAATTCTATATATGATTAAGATAAAATGATAAACAATAAGATGTAGAACAAAGAAGCCGATAATTTGTGAAGTATCACAGATTATCGGCTTTTATTCAATATGTGAGTTCTTAACTTGAATATAGGATTTAGCACAAAATTCATTGCTTTTTTTGTATCTCTTTGCAATGAAATACCCTGTAAAAAGTGGTATAATTCAAGTGTTTACAACTAAAACATAATTCTGTTTTAGAACATAAAATACTTTATGAATGTTCAGGGGTGATAATGCATGGCAAATATTTTTATGAGATTTCCTAAAGGTAAAGCTAAAGCTCTTACATTAAGTTATGATGACGGAGTAGAGCAGGATATACAATTAATAGATATTATGAATACATATGGCTTAAAGGGAACCTTCAATATCAATAGCGGGTTATATGCAGAAGAAGGAACGGTATATCCCAAGGGGCAGATACATAGAAGGATGACAGAAAAACAGGTGAGGCAGACATATCTAAATTGCGGTCATGAGGTGGCAGTACATGCCCTAACACATCCGTTTCTTGAGCAGCTTCCAATCAACATGGTTGTAAGAGAAATAATACAAGACAGGGAAAATCTTGAGAAAATGTTCGGTACAATTGTACGGGGCATGGCATATCCCTACGGAACTTTCAACGACACTGTAGTATCGGCTTTACAAGCTTGCGGTATAGTATATTCCAGAACTGTTATTTCAACAAATGAATTTCGTATTCCGACAGACTGGCTGAGACTGACTGCTACCTGTCACCATGACTCACCGGAACTTAATAATCTGGCTAGAAAATTTTCCGTAGACAAAGTAACCCGCTCACCATATTTATTCTATCTGTGGGGTCATAGCTACGAATTTGAAGATAACAACAATTGGAGAGTTATTAAGGATTTTGGTGCTTTACTGGGCAGAAGGGATGATATCTGGTATGCAACCAATATTGAAATATATGAGTACATTGACGATTACAACCGTTTGATTTTCAGTGCAGATGGGAAAAAAGTAAAGAATCCCACATACAGGGACCTATGGTTGGAATGTGACGGAGAACTCTTTGGAATAAAGGCCGGAACGGTGACAGATATTAAATGAGGAATACGGTAACCCATGGAGAACGTGGATTCATTTAGTAAATAGTGTGTAGCCGCTAAATTAGTTGAAGCCAAAATATGGCTCATGGAGGTTAATATGAATACAATTACAAAACCCGATACAAATATCGGCTGCTGTGAGATGGATGATAGCAGCATTGCTTATAAAGAAGGTAAAAACGAAGAAAACTTCAAGAATCCTGTTTTGCCCGGTTTTTACCCTGATCCGTCCATATGCCGGGTCAATGAAGATTACTATCTGGTAACTTCCTCTTTTTCTTATTTTCCGGGCGTTCCTATTTTTCACAGCAGGGATCTTATAAACTGGAAGCAAATAGGCCATGTCCTTGACCGTCCTTCACAGCTGGATTTGGACGGGGGCGGGCATTCGGCAGGCATATTTGCACCTACCATAAGATATCATAAGGGTAAGTTTTATGTGATAACAACAAATGTCACAAGAGGGGGTAACTTTATTGTAATAGCCGAAAACCCTTCCGGTCCATGGTCGGAGCCCTACTGGTTACCAAATGCTCCAGGAATTGATCCTTCACTATTTTTTGATGACGACGGAAGAGCCTACTATGTAGGAACCAATGAAGTTCCGGAAGGAGGAAGCTACTTCGGAGACAATGAGATTTATCTTCAGGAATTGGATTTGAATAGCATGACTCTGACAGGACAAAGGTATGGAATATGGAGAGGAGCATTAAAAAATGCTCTGTGGGCTGAGGGGCCTCACATATATAAGATTTCGGGTATATATTATTTGATGATAGCCGAGGGCGGCACTGATTATCACCATAGCGTCACAATAGCCAGAAGCTCAAAGCTTACCGGCCCCTATGAAGGTAACCCCAGCAACCCAATTCTTACGCACAGGCATCTTGGCAGAAGCTATCCAATAGCAAATACAGGCCATGCTGACCTTGTGGAAACACAAAACGGTGAATGGTGGATGGTTGCTTTAGCATCACGTCCTTATGGCGGATACTTCAGAAATCTCGGCCGTGAGACCTTCCTGATGCCTGTCAGGTGGGAGGATGGCTGGCCAATAGTAAGCCCTGGTACTGGTAAAATTGAATTTCAATACAAAAAGCCGCTTCTTCCGGCAGATAAGGAGATTGAAGTTCCAAAATGTGATGATTTCGACTCGTCGGATTTAAGCCTTGTATGGAATTTCCTTCGCACACCCAGAGAAAAGTTCTGGAGTCTTACTGAAAGACCTGGGTTTTTAAGATTGAAATTAAGAGCTGAAAAAATAACTGAAAAACTGAATCCCAGCTTTGTGGGAAGACGCCAGCAGCATATGAACTTTTCAGCTACAGCAGCCCTGGAGTTTAGTCCTGCATCAGAGGGCGAAGCTGCCGGTATTGCACTAATACAAAGCAATGCCTATAACTTCCGCTTTGAGTATACTTTATTTGAGGGCAGGAAAGTGGTAAGGCTGGTGCAATGCTTTGATGAAAGGGAGACTATTATTTCCCAGAAGGAATTCCAGGGACAGAGCCTCTGTCTTAAGGTTTCAGCAGTGGGACAGGATTACAGCTTTAGCTTCGGATCAACGAATGCTGAGTTGGAAATACTGGCCGAAAAGGTTGACGGAAAACTATTAAGTACCGATGTCGCTGGTGGCTTTGTTGGAACTTATATCGGAATGTTTGCCAGCAGCAATGGAAAGGACACTTCAGCCCATGCTGATTTTGACTGGTTTGAGTATGTTACTTGAAAACGGTCAGGAAAAGTGCAACTGCAAAAAGAAGTCCTGTCCGAGGCATGGAAACTGTAAGGAGTGCCTTGAGCATCATTCGGCCAACTCGAAGTATCTCCCCTACTGTAAAAGGAAGAAGTCCCCTACTAAAAATTTATTTAAGAACAAATAACGTTACATCATAGAACGGAGAAAATCAATGAAAGTATTAGCCATCAATGGAAGTCCTCATAAAAATGGATGTACGTATACGGCCATTAAGCTTATGGCAGATCAGCTTGAAAAGGAAGGTATTGCAGTTGAAATACTACATGTGGGAAATGAAATAATCAGAGGTTGTACCGCTTGTAATCACTGCTCCGGATCAGCTGAAAGAAAGTGTGTATTCAATGATGATATGGTAAATGAGGTAATCGAAAAGACAAAGGAGATTGATGGTATTATTATCGGATCACCAGTTTATTACTCAGGAATTGCAGGAACCATGAAATCCTTCCTGGACAGACTTTTTTACTCGGGAGCTCACCTCCAGTACAAGGTTGGAACCGCTCTCGTTTCATTAAGACGTTCGGGAGGTGTGGATGCGTTTCACCAGATGAATAACTATTTCAATCTGGCAAACGTAGTAATAACACCTTCACATTATTGGAATGTTATTCATGGCTCAAGCCCTCAGGAAGTAATGCAAGACAGGGAAGGCGTTCAAATTATGCAAACTCTTGGGCAAAAAATGGCCTGGCTGATGAAATCCCTTGAGTACAGCAGAGAAAAAGTTACGCTGCCTGAAATAGAAAAACGTGTTTGGACTAACTTTATCAGATGAACATAGTAACCTGGAACCAGTAAAAACTATGCTTTACAAGACAATAATAAAAGGCGCTGTCCTGCTATAGACAGCGCCTTTATAGCCGTATATTTTCTATAATATTACTCCTATGCTACTACTATGCTACTCCTATGTCTTCTTGATAAATTCCAGCATGCATTTTGGACAGGTAATTCGTATTTTTCCCTTGTTTTTCGGAACCCTGACTTCCTGCTTACAGCCGGGGCATTTGAAATACCTGTGGGTTTTATAGGTGCTGAGTCTGCTATTCTTTTTGCTAAACCAGCCTGCAATCGGGTTCCAGAGTTTCAAAAAAGCATTGTTTTCCTTTCTGCGCGCACTATGATTTTTTGAAAGAGCTCTGAAAAGGAATACCAGGAAAGGAATGTAAACAAGATAGTTCAATACTCCTAACGGAAAAAAATAAAATATTACCGATAATAAAAACGATAGAAAAAGAAGTCCCACAGACAACTGGTCAACTCCATATCTACCCATCATGAATTTTCTCAACCAATTCATAAACCAACCTCCAAAAAATATTACATATAGAGTATACCCAGTATAAAGACACACAAATGGTTGAATTACTCATATATTCATAAGTTCAGATATATTATTAATAATATATGTGGGTATGTAGTGTTTTATATTCCAGACTTGTCCATGACTTAACCAAACAGACACTAAACCGGAATCAATTGCTCCCTTTATATCAATTAATGGATTATCTCCGACAAACAGCGTGGTTTCACTATTTGAGTCTATTTTTGATAACGCGAGTTGAAAAATTTTAGGGTCAGGCTTTCTAATATCAACTTCCTCAGAAATTATTATAGTCTTCATATATTTTCTATAATCCAATTTATCAATTTTTGTATTCTGAAAAGTAGAACTACCATTTGTTATAATCCCCATTTTTATGTTCTTGTCTATAAAATAATCTAAAACATTGTATATATTAGGCATAGGTTCAGCACATCTGGGGAACTCTACATTCCAGAAATCGATTAAATCTTTTAAATCAGGTTTATATTTCCAGGAGACTCTGTCTTGTAATTCCTTAAATACATCTTCTCTTGGCTTATACCCTTTGTTATCAATTTCAAAAAAAACATCTTTCACAATTGACTTACTATCATAGTCCAATGTATCACAATATCGTAATATAAAATGGTCAACAAACTTACACAATGACCTATTTCTATCATGTATTGTATCATCCAAGTCAAAAAGTATTGTATCAAAAATCATACATTTTGCTTCCTTTTTCTCAATTTTTTATTTATGTCTATTAAAATGATAACACTAAATTCAGAAATGTACATACTTGATAAGTTATATAAAGTATGTTAAAATATTATCAATATTATAAACCGAACTATTGGTCATACATTAAGTTCCAAGTTTAAAGCAATGAGCTGAGAATGAGGAACACTAAAATAAAACTAAATAATCAGTCGTTCTGAATGCATGAGGGTTAGTCCCAAATGGTAAGACGGTGCTAAAAAGCTTTATGAAATTTCCTGTATGTTTGCCGCAGCTTAAATATAGTGATGATTTTATTAGAGCATTACTTAAAAAGCAACCCTGTGCCATTTTGTGCATGGGGTTTATTTATTGTAATTGTGTATGGAGGTCAATACTATGGAAACCAGAATTGCTTTAATTGGTATTATAGTTGATGATGTGTCGTCAACAGACAAACTTAACAGCATACTGCATGATTTCGGAAAGTATATTATCGGTAGAATGGGGATCCCTTACCGGGAAAAGAGCGTATGTATTATCAGTGTTGTAGTCGATGCGCCCAATGATATAATCAGTTCTCTTTCAGGGAAACTGGGCATGGTCCAGGGTGTGAACATAAAAACCGTTTATTCCAAGGTATAGTGAGGTTAAAATTATGTATAACAGTAAATCAAAAATAGCAACTGAATTTATTGATGACCAGGAGATTTTAGATACACTTGAGTTTGCAGTTCGGAACAAGGGAAATAGGGCTTTGCTGGAGGATATTCTTGAGAAAGCGGCACAGTTTAAGGGTTTAAACTATAAAGAAGCATCAGTTCTGCTGGAATGTGATCTGGATGATGTGAAAAGCAGAATATATTCTTTGGCTGAGAAAATAAAGAAGAAATTTTACGGAAACCGTATAGTAATGTTTGCTCCATTATACCTTTCGAACTACTGCATTAATGAATGCCGCTACTGTCCTTACCATGGCTCGAACAAACATATTGCCAGAAAGCAGCTTTCGCAGGAGGATATCGTCAGGGAAGTAATTGCGCTTCAGGATATGGGGCATAAGAGGCTTGCTCTTGAAACCGGAGAAGACCCTGAACTCTGCCCTATAGAGTATGTTCTTGAAAGTATTAAAACCATATATAGTATAAAGCATAAAAACGGAGCAATCCGACGCGTTAATGTAAATATAGCCGCTACAACGGTGGAAAACTATAAAAAGCTCAGCGATGCCGGAATTGGTACTTACATTCTGTTTCAGGAGACGTATCACAAGCCGACGTATGAGTATCTGCATCCCAAAGGCCCAAAGCATAATTATGCCTATCATACCGAGGCTATGGACAGGGCGATGGAAGCTGGGATTGATGATGTCGGGCTGGGAGTTCTGTTTGGGTTGAACCTGTATAAGTATGATTTTGTCGGCTTGCTGATGCATGCGCAGCATCTTGAGGATGCTATGGGCGTTGGACCGCATACTATAAGCGTTCCGCGTATCCGTCCGGCTGATGATGTTGATCTTGATGAGTACTCCAACGCCATTCCTGATGAGATATTTGAAAAGATTGTTGCCATACTGCGTATTGCAGTGCCGTATACCGGCATTATCATGTCGACAAGGGAATCAGAGAAGACACGTGCAGAATGTCTTAAATTGGGCGTTTCACAAATCAGCGGGGGCTCTTCGACAAGTGTCGGCGGTTATGTGGAAAAGGAGAAGGAAAATTCCGCACAATTTGAAGTAAATGATACAAGGACATTGGACGAAATTGTAAACTGGCTTATCAAGCTGGGGTATATTCCAAGCTTCTGTACTGCCTGCTATCGTGAGGGAAGAACAGGAGACAGATTTATGCGACTGGTCAAGAGTGGGGCCATTGCAAATGTTTGTCAGCCTAATGCTTTGATGACCCTCAAGGAATATCTTGAGGACTATGCCTCGGAGGATACTAAAATTCAAGGGGGAAAAATGATAGAGGCTGAGGTGGAGACACTTCAAAATAAAGATGTAAAGAGAATAGTAAAAGAACATCTCTGTGAACTCAATCAGGGAAAGAGAGATTTCAGGTTTTAGCGCTGAACCTCCTTTATTCGCCTCATTGCGATAAAGGATATATATTTTCATTACTATTTTGTTGCCACAATGATGGCTCAAAGCCACTAAAGTGGCTTGGGAGGTTAATATGAGTCTGACAAACACACCTGGTGCAAACAGGCTACACATCGCGTTATACGGAAGAAGAAACAGCGGAAAATCTTCATTAATAAATGCAATAACAGGACAGGATATTGCGTTGGTATCTGAAATAGCCGGAACTACAACAGACCCGGTATACAAGGCGATGGAGCTGCACCCTATTGGTCCCGTTATGTTTATAGATACGGCCGGTTTTGATGATGAGGGAACTCTTGGTGAAATGCGTATTGAGAAAACCCGGAAAGCAGTTGATAAGACCGATGTAGCCATTGTATTTTTATGTGAAACCGAGCTTTCCTACGAAAAGGAATGGATTACAGAGCTTAAAAGAAGAAAAATTCCTGTAATTCCTGTAATAAATAAGGCTGATATAATTGAAAATCAAACAGAGATATCTGCTGCTGTAAAAGCTGCTTTCGGATTTACTCCAATAATTATAAGCGCAAAAGAAAAGACCGGATTGGATGAAGTAAAGGAAGAATTGATAAGAGCAGTTCCTGAAAATTTTGAGGTAACTAGCATAACCTCACACCTTGTAAAGGATGGTGACCTTGTTCTGCTGGTTATGCCCCAGGATATCCAGGCGCCCAAAGGCAGACTTATACTGCCGCAGGTTCAAACAATTCGTGACCTGCTGGACAATAAATGTCTTGTTATGAGTGTAACCACCGATAAGCTTGAGCAGGCTCTGAAAACATTGGTTCAGCCGCCCAAACTGATAATTACCGATTCCCAGGTATTCAGCAAAGTTTATGCTATTAAACCTGCTGAAAGTTTGCTGACGTCGTTCTCTGTTCTATTTGCCGAATACAAAGGGGATATTACTGAATATGTTAAGGGAGCTGAAGCAATAGAAAAATTGACCGAGTCTTCAGCAGTTCTTATTGCTGAGGCCTGCACTCATGCGCCACTGGGTGAAGACATCGGACGTATCCAACTTCCGCGTCTTCTCAGAAAAAAAGCCGGAGAGAATCTCACTGTTGATATAGTAAGCGGCACTGATTTTCCAAAGGACTTGTCAAAATATTCTCTCGTCATCCAGTGCGGCTGCTGTATGTTTAACAGAAAATACGTCCTCACCAGAATAGCTATGGCGCAGGAACAGAATGTGCCTATTTGCAACTATGGCATTGCAATAGCGAAAATAAATGATATATTGGACAAAATAGCACTGTAATATAGTCTTGTAGTTTCAACCTGACCTTAGATGGAAAATACTTGGTAAAAAGTGACAAAAACTAAATTAAGTTACCATAAGGTATCAAAAGCTTACAAAAATATTGCATAATTAATTTATTATGATAATATAAATAATAGATAATTTTAACTTGAATATTTGTAATATTTTAACGGAACGAATAATTATATAGTCTATGTATATTTTGTTAATTTTATCAAATTGTGTTAAGGGAGTTGTTATAATTGGGTTTTGGACAGGACATAGGTATAGATTTGGGAACTGCTTCAGTGCTCGTTTATATTAAGGGAAAGGGTATCGTTCTAAGAGAACCTTCCGTTGTAGCTATAGATAAGAATACAAATAAATTACTAGCCGTTGGAGAAGAGGCAAGAAGAATGTTGGGAAGAACTCCTGGCAATATTGTTGCTATCAGACCCTTAAGAGAAGGCGTTATATCAGATTATGACATAACTGAGCGTATGTTGAAATATTTTATAAGCAAGGTAACAGGCAACAGAAAGTTTTTTAAACCGAGAATTATGGTTTGTGTACCTAGCGGTGTTACAGAAGTTGAAAAACGTGCTGTAATAGATGCCTCCATGCAGGCTGGTGCCCGAAAGACGTATTTGATTGAAGAACCTATTGCTGCTGCTATTGGCGCAGGAATAGATATAGCGAAAGCCTGCGGAAGCATGGTCGTTGATATGGGCGGCGGTACTACCGACATAGCTGTAATTTCCCTTGGAGGAACAGTTGTAAGCACATCTATAAAGGTTGCCGGAGACAAGTTCGACGAAGCCATTGTCAGATACATGCGTAAAAAGCACAATATTATGATTGGTGAGAGAACAGCTGAAGAACTTAAAATAAACATCGGTACAGTTTTCCCGAGAGTACAGGAAGTTACCATGGACATAAGAGGAAGAAACCTTATTTCCGGACTTCCAAAAACCATAACCATTTCTTCTACCGAAATGATGGAGGCTCTTGAGGAACCCATATCCAGCATTGTTGAGGCAGTTCATTCTGTTCTTGAAAGAACACCTCCTGAGTTGGCTGCCGATATCAGTGACAGGGGAATAGTCATGACCGGCGGAGGAAGCTTAATCTATGGTTTGGATAAGCTTCTCCAGGAAAAAACCGGTATTAATGTCATCATTGCTGACGATTCTATATCATGTGTTGCTCTTGGAACAGGAAAGGCACTGGATAATATCGAGGCAATAGAAGAATCAGCGTTGTCTGAAAGCAGAGGGAATTACAAAAGATAATTAATTAATAGAAATACGGGTTAGCTTTGAAATATCGGCTAGCCTCTTTTTATTAATACAAATAGTAATTAATGGAAACCTCTCTCTTCTACGGGTAGCACGCAAAATTTTTATTAAGTATTTATTAATTTTAACCGATAAACAAGTGATGACTTTTTAACGAGGAGAATTCTCATGATAAGAGGGTTATATACTTCAGCCTGGAGTATGATTGCAAATAGCAAAAAGATGGATGTTATCACCAATAACATGGCAAATGTTAATACTACAGGCTATAAAAAGGATACTGTAGTTTTCGAAAGCTTTCCCGATTTGCTGACCAAAAGAATAAATGATACAAAAAACTCGTCAAATATTGGTTCAATGGAATTAAGCAGCGATGTTGGAGAAATATATACATACTTTACTCAGGGTCAGCTGAATCAGACCAATAACACAATGGATATAGCTATTAGTGACGACAATACTGCAGAAGCAGCAAGTCCTGCGTTTTTTACAATCGGTGTAGCTAATCCTGCCGGCGACGGTGAATTGAAAGAGTATTATACAAAGGATGGTTCCTTTGTTTTAAACGCAGATAATCAATTAGCCACAAGAGACGGAAATCTTGTGTTGGGGCAGAATGGCCCTATAACACTTGAACCGGGTACCTTCTCTGTGGATGATAAAGGAAATATTGTTCAGAACGGTACAATTATAGATACACTTAGAATAACCCAGTTTGTTGATGGTACCAAGTTGAGAAAATTTGGTGATAATCTGTTAGAAAATGACGGAAGTGAAACCTCCGATTTTACGGGTACAGTTATGCAGGGTTTCACAGAAGAATCAAATGTAAATGTTATAGATGAAATGGTTGACATGATTACGGTAATGAGAGCATATGAAGCAAATCAAAAGGTATTACAGTCCCATGATTCCCTGTTGGAAAAGGCAGTGAATGAGGTTGGAGTTGTCAGATAATATCTTATTGCCTTAGGAGGATTAAAATTATGATGAGAGCATTGTGGACAGCAGGTTCGGGTATGAAGGCCCAACAGTTCAATGTGGATGTTATTTCAAATAACCTTGCAAATGTAAATACAACAGGCTATAAAAAAGAAAGAGCAGAGTTCAAGGATCTTCTGTATGAAA
The DNA here is from genome assembly GCA_023393115.1 of Bacillota bacterium. Lineage (GTDB taxonomy): Bacteria > Bacillota > Clostridia > Acetivibrionales > DSM-1351 > Ruminiclostridium. Next base: position 43,833 of record JAEWMS010000002.1, on the reverse strand, counting down.
CTATGGGCAGAGCCTATGTACTTGATAATAGCGGAAAACCAGTTAATTTACAGGTTGGCCACGGAACGGCAGTAAATGCTACAGTAAGAAGTTTTGAATCAGGTAATGTGGATAAAACAGATTCTCCTCTTGATTTTGCAATTGAGGGTGAAGGCTTTTTTACAGTATTATGTTCAGATGAAGAAATAAGATATACCAGAGATGGTTCGTTTAAAATAAGCGTTACCGAGGATGGTTTGAGGAAATTGACTACATCTGACGGATACGCGGTATTAGATGATGCCGAGCAGGAAATAGTATTCGATACAGATGTTGATGTATCCACTCTTACAGTTTCCCCACAAGGACTACTAAGCTATAAAAATGCTGAAGGAGAAACAGTTTCTCTGGATCAAACCATAGGTGTGGTACACTTCCCTAATAAATATGCATTGGAAGCAACAGGGAAAAACCTGTTTGAAAGAAATTCCGCAACTGGTGAACCTGTTCAGGCAAGCCAGGATACAGCAGGAAAGAGTACCATTTCTCAATTTTACCTTGAGTCTTCAAATGTTTCGGTAGTAGATGAGATGGTAAAACTTATAGTTGCTCAAAGAGCATATGAAATAAGTTCAAAAGCTATTCAGCAATCAGATGATATGCTTCAGATTGCCAATAACCTGAAGAGATAATTAGACTCATATTAGACACAGATTGGAGATATTATGGGGATTGACGGTATAAATTCAAATTCCAGAGGCTCTGTTGGCAGTGCGCAAAACTATAAAACCAGCTCGGCTGATAATGACTTTGAGAAAAGGCTGAAGGCTGCCGCTGAAAATGGAGAAGAGGCACAGCTAAAACAGGTATGTAAAGAGTTTGAAGGCATTTTTCTAAATATGATGTACAAACAGATGAAAGCTACAGTACCTAAATCAGATTATTTGAGTAGTGACTACGGTACTGAAATGTATAATACCATGATGGATGAAACTTTGGTTGAAACAATTTCACAAAAAGGAATCGGTCTGGGAGATTACATGTACAGACAGTTATCGAAACAGTACTTGAAAACTGGCAGCTCTAATGATGCTGCCGGAGGAGTCGTGGATGAAAAGAAATAATCATAAAATGATTATAATTTCTATAATAATATTAGCATTGTCCTTCATTATTTTTTATGTAGGGCAATTTTTATTTTGTAACAAGGAAATAGCTGAGTCGCAGGGGAGTGCAACAGTTACTGATAGTAATACAGGGCATACGGCGGCTCCTTCGGATACAAGACCCTTTCCTATTGAATTCAAGCATTCTTCCGAAAAAATAAATGGTTATAAGCAGGAGATTTTCACGGTGGAGTTTGACCCTTCCGATGAGCGTATCGAATTTAAGCCCGTTCTCTCCTACGATAATGTATTCGGTTTTGAAAAAATATCTGAAATTTCTGAAAGAACCGGAGCCTATGCAGCCATAAACGGAGGCTTCTTTTATGAGTATGGAGATCCCGTAGGGATGACTGCCATTGACGGCAAGCTGTATATGGCAGCAACCGGATATGACCCGGTGCTTATCGTTGATGATAAAGGGCCTCGTTTTGAGAAAATCATTTCAAATATATATTTTTCATATAATAATAAGAAAATAAGTATTAATAAAATGAACCGGACAGGGAAGGACGGAAATATAGTATTATATACAAACGAGTACGGTTCTTCAAACAGAGCAGAAATGAAAAATACTTCCATTAGGATAGAAAATAATGTGGTTACAGATATTTATGAAAATCAAACGGAGGTGGCACTAAAAGAGGGTAGCCAGCTCATCAGCTTCTATGGCAAGAGGGCCTCACTACCAAAAGAAATGGGAATAAAGAGGGGAGACCTTATAAAAATTGAAATCAAACCTGACTTCAGCGAGGGTTATCAGGCCTACAGCTGTGGAAGTATGCTGGTAAGTGAAGGAAAAGTTGTCGTGCCGGATACGGACAGGTGGGCAGGCACATTACTGAACCGCGACCCTCGTACAGCCATTGGTATTAAAGCTGACGGCAGAATGGTGTTCATGGTGGTTGACGGAAGGCAGCCAGGGTATAGCACAGGGCTTACAGGAAGAGAAATGGCAGAATATCTTATTAAGTTGGGGGTCAGAGAGGCTGCCATGCTGGATGGAGGTGCAACCTCCCAGATACTTGTTGAGGGCCGCTTAAAAAACAGACCCTCCGATCGGGGAATGGAGCGTCCGGTTGCCGGGGCCTTCATAGTCAAGCTCAAGGATAACAATTCAAACTAAAGATAATCCTAATAATGATTTCTTTTTATATATAGAAAGATGTAAAACAATTTAAATTTATAGAAAACTAAAAATATATTCGCAGGAAAAAAAGGAATTTGTTTTAATACTGTAGAATATATTACCTGGTCATAATTAAAAGCTAAGAGGTGTTGGAATGTTAACAATTCAAGAAATAAAACAGATTCTTCCCCACAGATATCCTTTTTTGTTGGTTGATAAGGTAATAGAATTGGAACCTGGTAAAAGAGCTGTAGGAATAAAAAATGTCACAGTCAATGAACCGTTTTTTCAGGGACACTTTCCCGATCACCCTATAATGCCGGGAGTATTGATTGTAGAGGCTCTCGCACAAACTGCAGGGATTTCAGTTGCGGTACAGGAAGAAAACAAGGGCAAATTGGGTGTATTCGCAAGTATAGAGTCCATTAAATTCAAATATCAGGTTCAGCCTGGAGATATCCTGCAGCTGGAAGCTGAGATATTAATGGCAAAAATGGGAGTAGTCAAGGCAAAGGTAAAAGCCACAGTTGATGGTAAAGTTGCGGCCGAAGGTGAGATTAAATTTGCCATGGTTAAGGCTTGAGTAAAATTGATTTGAACGAAAATAATATTTATAGCACTTCCATACTAAAATATCGCAATGTATTGCACACAAAATTAATAAAATAAATAGTCATATAACTGTTTATTCTATAAATTTTTAACCGTGCTTCTACATTGCGATATTGTATTCACGTGCCAATCAATTTTACTTATTAGCCCTAATATTAAGAAACATTTCTCCGCATCTCACTATGTCTCCTGCGCCCATTGTTAATATAAGATCGCCGGATTGAACATTTTTGTCGAGATATTGGGCGATTTCCTGAAAATCACCTATATATATGGCATTACCACCCCGTTGGCGGATTTTTTCTGCCAGTGTGCTGGAGTGAATATCACCCGGGTCCTTTTCTCTGGCAGCATAAATATCTGTGATAATAATACTATCGGCATTATCAAATGAGCTGGAAAATTGATCGATAAAGGCCTTAGTTCTTGTATAGGTATGTGGCTGGAATACACACCATATTCTATTGTGATTTGTGTTTGCGGCTGCATTGAGTGTTGCCTGAACTTCAGAAGGATGATGGGCATAATCATCAATTACCTTAATACCGTCTACCAAACCCTTCAATTCAAACCTTTTATGGCTTCCGCCGAATTTCACCAAGCCTGAAACAATACTTTCCATACTGCAGCCGCAGGTATAGGTTGCGGCTATTGCAGCAAGAGCATTACTCACATTGTGGGGACCGGGCACTGAGAGGCTTACTGAAGCAAGTTCTTCACCTTCCCTGAATACATCAAAGGATGCATAGCCAAGTTCGTTATATACGATATTTTGGGCAGTCCACATGGAATCAGTATTTTTCAATCCATAAGTGACCTTGTTGCATTTTTTATCATTTATAACCGACATGGTATTTTCATCATCAGCACAGGCAATTATATAACCGTTTTCCGGCACCAGTGATATAAATTTCTCAAAGGTGTCCTTTATATGCTGTAAATCTCTGAAATAATCCACATGGTCAACTTCCACATTCAGGATTACTGCCATGAACGGATAAAATTTGAGAAAGCTCCCATAGTATTCGCAGGCCTCCGTTATAAAGTATTCTGAATTACCGATTCTGGTATTGCCGCCGATACAATCCAGTTCTCCTCCGATATGGGCCGTTGGGTCAGTTCCAGCTTCGAGCATAATTGTTGTAATCATGGAGGTGGTAGTGGTTTTTCCATGGGTTCCCGATACTGCTATTCCAAAGGAATGTCTCTTCATAATCAGGCCAAGAAGTTCTGCCCGATCAATAACGGGGATATTCAGCTCCCTTGACCGGAGCATTTCGGGATTTTCCTCCTTAACGGCCACGGTATAGACCACAAGATCCGGAGATTTGATGTTATCGGCGCTGTGACCTATATATACTTGAGCACCTTTGCCCTCAAGCTTTTGTGTGGCTTTGGAGGATTTTATATCTGAACCGGATACACTGTAGCCCTGGCTTAGAAGAATCTCAGCAAGACCGCTCATACTTGAACCGCCTATTCCAATAAAATGAACATTTTTTGTATTTTCTGAATATAATAAGTTGGAAAAATTCATAAAGAAAAAACACTCCTTTGTGATATTACTATATAATATTAATCTCAATATTAGAGAGTTCATTGCCAATAAAAATTATAACCATAAAAATAATACCTTATTTTCTTCCAAATGTAAAAGAATAAAAAATTTTCGGAACAGCAAGAATATGTATATATGGTAAATTGTATGATGCCACATATAGAAATATTGTATTTATTATGCAGTTTGTAATATTTCAAGTAACAATTCCGAATAATAATTTGATTATCAGTTTTATTATTCAATAATTTATTGTATAATAATTATTAATGTTTATAATGATGCGGGGAGATAACATGGATAAAATCCAAAGAAATGAAAGACTTGCAGTAATTACTAAAATTTTGTGTGATCATCCGAATAAGGTTTTTACACTAGGGTATTTTTCTGAAATGTTCGGTTCGGCTAAGTCTACTATCAGTGAAGATCTTGACCTGTTACAAAAAACCCTCCAAAAAAACAATATGGGAAATATATGTACTATACCAGGTGCATCTGGCGGTGTAAAGTATGTGCCGTCAATGAATGAGACTGAGATGCAGAGAACACTTGAAGAGCTTTCAAAGGAACTGTCAAATCCAGAAAGAGTATTGCCTGGCGGCTATCTTTATATGCTGGATATTATATATAATCCCGAATGGGTTAACAAAATTGCCATGATGTTTGCCAGCAGATTTTCACAACTGGAACTTGATTGTGTTATAACTGTTGAAACCAAAGGTATTCCCCTTGCATTTGCCACTGCCCAGTATCTTGATGTTCCGTTGGTTATTGTACGACATTATAATGAAGCAACAGATGGTGCTTCTGTAAATATAAACTATGTTTCAGCTTCGGCAAGGAAAATACAAACAATGATACTTCCTATGAAGTCCCTAAAAAGAAACTCCAAACTTTTATTTATTGACGATTTCATGAAAGGTGGAGGGACTTCAAAAGGAATTATAGAAATGGCTAATCAATTCGACAGTGAAGTAGTAGGAATAGGTGTCTTAATCGAAGCCAACACATCAAACAAAAAACTGGTTGATAATTATTTTTCTCTGGTAACCTTAAATGCTGATCTTCAGGAGAATACTACCATAGATATAAAGCCAAATTTATAGAAGTAAACAGATAAACAAAATTTACAATATCATATAATGCGGTCGTAATCCTAAATAAGTACGGATTTCGGCCGTAATTTTATATACAGGAATAGCATTTATTGGAAAAATATAGAATAAAATACGGAGATTAATAGTAAAAAGTCGAATGTGACTGTAAAATAATCAAAAAAAATGTAAAAATATGCGCAAAAAAGAAGGAATATTTACCAAGATGGCGAATAGTAATATTAACTTAAAATATTTCTTGGAGGGTTCGTCATTATGGAAATTACAGACATAAGGATCAGGAAGATTGATGCTGAAGGAAAAATGAAGGCAGTAGTTTCAGTTACCTTTGATAATGAATTTGTGGTTCATGATATCAAAATTATTGAAAGCCAGAACGGATTGTTTATAGCAATGCCAAGCAGAAAAACCCCGGACGGAGAATTCAGAGATATAGCTCACCCTATTAATGCGACAGCCAGAGAAAAACTCCAGACAGCAATTTTAGCTAGTTACGAGAGTTCATTACAGGAATAATCCAAGAATGAATAAAAGGATACTTCAAGGAGTATCTTTTTTTATTGTCTGTAAAAAATAAAAACAATTGAAGAATAATACTGATATCTACTTACACTGAGTTTTGAAAAAAATCTGTACAATATATAAGCGATATAAAACCCATTTTTGTTATTGTTAATGGTTGAAATTATTACATAAAAGTGAGAGAATAGTACCTGTAAAATACAGTGGGGGCTTTGAAAATGAAAAAAATTCTGGGATTAGTAATTTCCGACGGTAATAATAGTGCTTTTAAGTCCAAAAGCTCTAAGGAAAGCCATAATGTATTAGGACAAAGTATTCAGCAATGGTCAACTACAGGCATGACAGAGTTGGCAACTGAAATACATACAATTACCTTTGAGGAATTGGATAAATGTAAGCAGCTAATAAGTACTGCAGAGTTGGTAATTATTAACTGGGCAGATCAACCTTTAATATCTGACGAAACCTTCCGGGGGCTTCTGGATAAACACTGTACCGAAGGAAATAATGCTACAGCGATTTTTCCGGATTGGCAGTCTGATTCCATAAGTGAAGCGGCAGTCTATATTTTTAGCGGAACTGAATTATTAAATAAACTTAGTGAGCTTAACGTTCTTAACCTTTCTAGAGAAGTATTAAAGAAATGTTTTCTATCAATAAACAACACCAATAAAATTTTAACAGAGGATTGTAACGAATTCATGGTTGTTACCGATCGGATTGCTCTTGCTGAGGCTACGGCCGAACTAAAGGCAAAAATATTAAGTGAAATAATGCTTTCCGGAGTAACAATTGTTGATCCCTCATCAACTTATATAGATGTAGGAGTCTTTATCGGTGAGGACACAATCATTCTTCCGAATACAATACTGGAAGGGAATACAGCTATCGGAGAAGATTGTACTATCGGTCCTAATTCAAGAATTTCAAACTGCAAAATAGGAAATAATGTTGAAGTAGCCAATTCGGTTGCTGTTGACAGTTCTATTGGAGATGAAACTCATGTTGGACCTTTTGCTTATCTTCGTCCGGGTAGTATGGTTGGAAGACAGGTGAAAATTGGTGACTTTGTTGAAATAAAAAAATCTGTTATTGGAGACAAAACCAAAATATCACATCTTACTTATGTGGGTGATGCCGAAGTAGGCTCAAATGTTAATATTGGCTGTGGTGTAGTTTTTGTAAATTATGATGGGAAAAATAAAAATAAAACAGTAGTCGGAGATAATTCCTTTATCGGCTGCAATACAAATCTCGTATCACCAGTTGTTGTTCACAACGATGCTTATATAGCTGCAGGATCGACCATTACTGATGAAGTGCCTGAGAATGCCCTCGCTATAGCAAGAGAGCGCCAGGTTATAAAAGAGGATTGGGTAATAAAAAAAGATATGAAGCGCAAATAAATTTTATATAAACATTAGTGATAAAAAGGAGAGTTGAAATGAATTTGCATGGTAAGGACATAAAAATATTTACAGGTAACTCCAATAGGGCACTGGTAAATGAGATAGCCGAAAAAATTGGTATTCCTGTAGGTGTTGCAAGTGTTGGATGTTTTAGTGACGGGGAAACAGCTGTAAACGTCGGAGAAGTAGTTAGAGGTTCTGACGTATTTATTATTCAATCCACCTGCCAGCCTGTAAATGATAACCTAATGGAACTTCTGGTAATGATAGATGCTATTAAGAGGGCATCAGCAGGAAGAATAACCGCCGTAATTCCTTACTTCGGTTATGCAAGACAGGACAGAAAGGCCAGAGCCAGAGATCCAATATCAGCAAAATTAGTTGCAAATCTTTTAACTATATCCGGAGCAGACAGAATACTGACCATGGATTTACACGCCCCACAGATTCAGGGTTTCTTTGATATCCCGGTGGATCATCTGCTTGGAGTACCGATACTAGCCGAGTATTTCAAGGAAAAGTTTGCAGGAGAAGATGATGTTGTAGTGGTATCTCCTGACGTCGGTAGTGTTACAAGATCAAGAAAAGTAGCAGAGAGACTCGAAAGCCCGCTTGCTATTATTGATAAGCGTCGTCCAAAAGCCAACGTGTCTGAAGTAATGAATATAATCGGTGATATAAGAAATAAAAGATGTATTCTTGTAGACGACCTTATTGATACCGGAGGAACAATTGTTAACGGTGCAAATGCCTTGATGGATGCCGGTGCAAAGGAAGTTTATGCCTGTTGTACACATGCTGTCTTATCCGGACCTGCCATACAAAGAATCCAGGATTCAGCAATTAAGGAATTAGTTGTTCTCAATACAATTACTCTTAATGATGAGAAGAAAATAGACAAAATAACAGCTTTATCTGTTGCAGGAGTATTTGCTGAAGCAATTGAAAGAATTTATGGAGATATATCCATAAGCACTTTGTTCACACAAATATAACGAGGCGGCGATAGATGGCGTTATAAAAAAATATTTTACAAAATGTAATAATACTACTAAAATAAAGTAATGATTATAAATTTGTCGGGCGGTCCTTTTTTGGAACCGCCCTTTAAGTGTATAGACGCATAGACATAGACATTTAGAAAATGTACCATGAAATAGTATGGTTATAGACTGGAGGCCGAACTTGGGAGAAATGTTTGTAATAGCCGGACTGGGCAATCCCGGAACGAAATATGATAATACAAGGCATAATGTAGGATTTGATACAATTGATCAACTTTCGGTTAAACTGAATATAAGGCTGTCGAAAATAGGATTTAAAGGGGTTTATGGTGAAGGAGAGGTTGACGGAACAAGAGTTATTCTACTGAAACCGCAAACCTTTATGAATCTCAGCGGGGAGAGCATTAGAGATATTTCGGCTTGGTATAAGCTGCCAATGGAAAATATATTGGTTATATATGATGATATCGATCTCGAACCGGGTAAGATAAGGGTTAGGCCTAAGGGCAGCTCTGGTACTCATAACGGCATGAAGTCCATAATATATCAGCTCCAATCAGACACCTTTCCCAGAATTCGTATAGGAATAGGCCGTGCACCTGAAAGATGGGACCTTGCCGACTATGTTCTGAGCAAATTTTCAAAGGAAGACAGGGAAGTAATTAACGGAAGTATAGAAAAGGCAGCTGAAGCAGCATTAACCGTAGTGCGGAACGGTGTGGAAAAAGCGATGAACTGCTTTAATAAATAGCGGAGGAACACATGAATTTATTTGCAGACCCCCTGTTAAAACTGAATGAATACAATACACTTCTTGAGGCTGTCAATAATAACCTTGGGCCGGTTTCTGTAATAGGTCCCTCGGACTCTCAAAAGGTTCATATTGTATACTCTATGCTGACTCACATGAATGTAAAGGGTTTATTTGTAACCTACAATGAAATGCAGGCGAGAAGGGCCTTTGAAGATTTTCAACTATTCCTTGGGGATGATGTAATTTACTTTCCGACAAAGGAAACAATGCTTTATAGTGTGGAGGCAAAAAGTAACGATATTATATATCAGAGAGTAAAAACCCTGCTTAGATGTTTAAATGGTGATTATAAGGTTATGGTGCTGCCGGCCGAAGCTCTCATTCAGATGATTTCACCGAAGGACTTGTTTCTGGGGGGCGTAATCAATATTGAACTGGGAAATCAGGTGAAACTGGAGGAACTGGTTTCAAAGCTGGTTCTCTATGGCTATGAAAGAGTTGAGGTTGTGGAAGGCAAAGCACAATTTGCAATTCGAGGCGGGATTATTGATATATTTACAATTAATAGCGAACATCCTCTTAGAATAGAGCTTTTTGACACTGAAGTTGATTCAATCAGATACTTTGATGAGGCAACCCAGAGATCGACAAATTCAGCCGATACCTGTACTATAGCACCCGTTAGGGATGTTGTATATGATGACGGTTCAAAAGACACAATCATAGCAAAAATCCTGAAGGATTTAAAAGATTACACAAATAAATTAGGAAAAAAGAGTGGCTCAGAAGAAGTAGCGGCAAATATTGTTAAACGGGTGAACGAAGACGTTGATAGCTTGAAAGAGCATCATTACTTTGCGGGGATTGACAGATACCTGCCTTACATTCTGGAAAAACCCCGGTCAGTTATGAATTATATAAGCGACGACGTTGTGGTAACTCTTGATGAGACCATAAGAATTTCCCAGAGGATAGAAAATGTTGAACTGGAACAGGAGGAGCTTGCAAAGAGCTTGCTTGAAAAGGGAACATTGCTTCCCAGAGGTGCAAGATGGACCCATAGCTTTGATGAAATAATTGAAGAAATCAAAACCTTTAAAGTATTAACTCTTGCGGCAATTGCTTCAAATAATGCACTTCTGAGGCCTTCAAGCCAGATATCCATACCTTGCAGAACAGGTAATTCCTATCAGAACCACATGGAGTTACTTATAAATGACATAGAACAGCTGAAAGGGAAAAACTACAAGATAGTGGTACTGTCCGGGCCAAGCGGAAGAGGACATAGACTTGTTGAAACCCTTGCAACTAATGACATTATGTCAAACTACACCGACAGCTGTGAAAAGGAGGTCCAGGAGGGCGAGATAGTTATTACCCGCGGAAGCCTCCAGAAGGGCTTTGAGTATCCTACAGCCGGATTCGTTGTAATCAGTGATAAAGAGGTATTCGGGCAGGATAAAAGAATAAAGAAGGCAAAATCCAAACATGACGGGAAGAAGATAAAAGCCTTTTCAGACCTGAATGTTGGAGATTTCGTGGTCCATCAGGCCCACGGAATAGGACAGTATATCGGTATAGAAAAACTGACGGTTGGAGATATAAAGCGTGACTACCTTAAGATACGTTATCAGGAGGGAGCTTTTCTCTATATTCCTACTAACCAGCTTGATCTTATTCAGAAATATATCGGGACTGAAGGAAAAGCCCCAAAGGTAAATAAATTGGGGAGCTCGGATTGGGCCAAAACCAAAAGCCGCGTAAAAGAATCACTGCGAGAGTTGGCCGGAGAGCTTATAAAGCTTTACGCCAAACGTCAGGCAGAGGTTGGACATTCCTTTGCTGCTGATACAGTTTGGCAGAGACAGTTTGAAGAGTTGTTTCCATATGATGAAACAGATGATCAGCTAAAATGTATTGAAGAAATTAAGAAAGATATGGAGTCACCCCGGCTTATGGACAGACTTTTGTGCGGTGACGTAGGGTATGGTAAAACAGAAGTGGCCATAAGAGCAGTTTTCAAGGCTGTAATGGATGGAAAGCAGGTGGCTTATTTGGTACCTACAACCATTTTGGCCCAGCAGATATATGAGAACTTTAAAAAGAGAATGAGCGACTTCCCTGTAACTGTAGATGTAATGAGCCGCTTTAGGACCGCGGCCGAGCAGAAAAAAATCGTAAAGTCGGTTAAGGCTGGAAACATAGATATTTTAGTAGGAACTCACAGACTGCTTCAAAAGGATATTGAATTCAAGGATCTCGGTCTTCTTATAGTTGACGAGGAACAACGTTTCGGAGTAACACACAAGGAGAAGCTGAAAGCCATAAAGCCTAATGTAGATGTTTTAACCCTTACAGCAACTCCTATACCAAGGACCCTTCATATGTCACTGGTTGGCATACGTGACATCAGTGTAATTGAAGATCCACCAGAAGAAAGATATCCTGTTCAAACCTATGTTATGGAACATAATACCGAACTCATACGTGACGGTATAGTAAGAGAACTTGCCAGAAACGGGCAGGTGTTTTATCTATATAACCGCGTAAGAGGAATAGAACTTAAAGCAGAAGAGTTAAAGAGACTTGTACCCGAGGCCAGGATTGCCACTGCACATGGACAAATGAATGAGAAAGAGCTGGAAGATGTAATGTACAGCTTTATAAACGGCGAGTATGATGTGTTGGTATGTACCACAATAATTGAATCAGGGCTTGATATGCCTAACGTTAATACCATAGTTGTTGAAGATGCAGACAGAATGGGACTTTCACAATTGTATCAAATACGCGGTAGGGTGGGGCGTTCAAACCGTTTGGCTTATGCCTATATCACCTACAGAAAGGATAAGTCACTTTCCGAAGTAGCTGAGAAAAGACTTCAGGCAATCAAGGAATTTACCGAATTTGGTTCGGGTTTCAGAATCGCCATGCGCGATTTGGAGATAAGAGGAGCGGGTAATCTTCTGGGACCTGAACAACATGGACATATGGAGACTGTAGGTTATGAAATGTACTGTAAATTGCTTGAAGAAGCGGTTCAGGAAATCAGTGGTGATTCAGTCCGGCCAACTGATGAGGAAATGGCTATTGACTTAAATGTCAGTGCTTACATTAACGATGATTATATCAGTTCGGAAGAACTAAAAATTGACATGTATAAAAAAATAGCAAATATACAGAATGAAAATGATGTAATTGACATAAAAGATGAGCTTATTGACCGTTATGGAGACATTCCCGAAGAGGTTGAGAGTCTTATGGATATTGCATATATTAAAGTTCTGGCCAGACAGTGCAGCTTTACCGGTATTTCTCAAAAAGATGAAATAGCCATTTTTCAGTTGAGTAAAAATACAAAAGCGCTTCCTATGTATCTTGGGAAGCTTATGGATAAATATCCTAGAAGAATTATGTTTAACGCCGGAAGTAGCCCCTATATTACCTTCCGGCTTAATAATCTGGCGGGAAGAGATATTTTGGCAAATATTAAGATTTTGTTACATGACATTATTAAATTGCAGTGTAGTGAATAATTGAATATAATTGTTACAGAGTGTTCTGAAAAAACAGGTTTTACAAGCATGTTAACTATAAAAACGGGGAGCGATTACCTTTGGAAAATGAAAATGCAAATGTTAAAAAAAGGTCAAAAGGCCTTATAATCGGTTTAGTTGTAGCTGTAGTTATAATCATTACAGCGGTTATTCTCTTTATATTACAACCATGGTCTTCTGGCGTTGCTACAGTCGATAATTTAGATGTAACAAGTTATGAGTACAAATTTTTCTCGAAATTTAATATGAGCCAGTTCGTTGAAAGTATAGAAAGTGGTGCTACAGTCGATAATTACGATTGGAATACAAAAAAAGGAACCGAAACAGCAAAAGATTCAGTAAAGAAAAGTACTCTTGAACAGATTCAGGAGTTGAAAATACAGATAATCAAGGCAAAGGAAGCAGGCTTAAAGCTTGATAGTGATGATCTTAAAAATGTTGATGAGGCAATAGATCAGCTGATTACCCAAAACGGCGGCAGAAATGCAGCTGAGGAAGCAGTAAAATCAGGGTATGGGGTAACATTATCCGAATATAAGGAAATATATAAAAGCTTTACTCTTGCACAGAAATATCAGGCATATGTTATAAAAGACGTAAAAGTAACTGACGATGAAATTCAGAAGTATTATGACGAAAATAAAAGTGAATTTGACAAGGTTACAGTAACCCACATTCTCATAAAAACTGTAGATGAGAACGGTGCTGCAGTTAGTGCAGGTAAAAAGGCAGAGGCAAAGAAAAAAGCAGATGAACTTCTTGCTAAGGTAAAAGCCGGGGAGGATATAAAGGATCTGGCATTGAAAAATTCCGAAGACAAGCCTGCTGTTACTACTAAGGACGGCAGAGGCTATCAGGGTGAATATACCTTTGGTCAAGGAGAAATGCTTTCGGAGTTTGAACAATGGGCATTTGATAAAAACCGTAAAGCAGGAGATGCTGATGTTGTAGAGACATCTGTCGGTTACCATGTAATGCAATTCCATAAACGTACAGCAACTCCTTTGGATGATATGAAAGAAAATATAAAATCCGCGCTGTTAAACAAGAACCAGAGTGAATTTTTCACAAAGAAGCTTGAGGAATTGAAAAAGGATTCCAAGTATACACTCAAACCCGACGAAAATGCTATAGCAAAGGTAGATAAAAGCTTATACGGTATATAGTTATTAAATAAAGTAGATGAATGCACCCCCGGTGTCAGAAGTTCAGACTGACATTCCGGAGGTGCATTTTATTTTATAATTAATATATGTTTTTCTATTTAATCCTCCCTTTCCAATAATGTATAAAAAATCATCAAGTTTACAATACTAAGACTAAAATAACCTATTAAGGAGGTAATATATTTTGAAAGCAACTGGAATAGTTAGACGTATAGACGATTTGGGAAGAGTTGTAATACCAAAAGAAATAAGAAGAACCCTCAGAATAAGAGAGGGCGACCCTCTGGAGATATTTACCGATAAGGAAGGAGAGGTCATTTTAAAGAAATACTCTCCTATTGGTGAACTCAGCGATTTTGCTACACAGTATGCAGAATCCCTTCACAAGACCAGCGGTCACATTACTTGTATTACCGATAGGGACACAGTTATTGCTGTTTCAGGTGCATCTAAAAAAGAATTTCTTGAGAAACAACTGAGCAGCGATGTGGAGAAGACAATCGAGGAAAAACAAACCTTACTTATTAAGTCTCCGGAGGAAAAAGCTATCTTGATTTTGGCAGATGAAACCGGAGAAAGAAAGTATACCTCACAGGTTGTTTCTCCGATAATTTCTGAAGGTGATCCAATTGGAGCCGTAATAATGCTTTCTACAGATGCAAACGTAAAAATGGGAGAAGTTGAAGCTAAACTTGCTCAATCAGCAGCAGGCTTTTTAGGAAGACAGATGGAACAATGATTATTTAAGTCGATAGGTTATTTTATACAGTTGTTAGATATTAAACAAATGGGGAAGAATGGTCAAACCATCTTCCCATTTATTATTGTATGGGGTCTGCTAAATAGTAATACTTTGTCCTTGATAAATAGGGAAAGTGTAATAAGATGCAATCTATATATTGACATATAATATCATAATATGTATAATAATGTTAGTGTTCTAAAATATTCAGGCGTTTCTGCCTTTTTTCTCAAATATCAATATCAATTTATTAATTAAATCTAAAAGTTCATATGTTTACCCTTGTATGAATTAATAACTCTTTTTTCCCTATAAAAATACTTTAGGTTACTTGGTCATTAATTACTCCTTGGAACCTTCACTAAAGTTCTGTCATAGGATACGTATCCTCCAAACGCAAAACTTGTGTACTCTAAGAAGTGGTTAATGGTGGTAATAAATTAACATGCTCTGTTATAAGAGAGCAAAGGAGGATTATATGAATAATGTCAGCCTGGTAGGAAGATTGACAAAGGATGTGGAACTTCGTTTTACAACCAAAAAAGTTAAAGCAGTAGGGTCATTTGTATTAGCTGTTGACCGGGATGCAAGAAAAGGTGTAAGTGAAAGGTCAACCGATTTTATACCTATTGTTGTCTGGGGAAAAACAGCTGAATTTGCAAGTAAATACTTTGCAAAAGGGCACAGAGTAGCCCTTCAGGGCAGTATTCACACAAGGATGTGGGAAGATGATAAAAAGAATAAGCATTACGTCACAGAGGTAATTGCCGACAAAGTATTTTTTGCTGATGCAAAGTACAGGGAACTGGAGCCTGGGGACGAACAGGATGCTAATTGCGAAGAGGAAGGTACTACAGAAGAAGAGGAAAATGCGGCAGAAGCTGTAATATAGTAACATAATGGCAGGTATACTGGGAGTGTTGCAATACCATGGTATCTTTATATCATGGTAAAAGCGATACTCCCTTTCTTCGTCTTGAGTCCAGATAAGCTGGAGCACACTTACCAGTGAACAACCTTAATATCATCAAGCAGTGGACTGCTTGTTTCAAATTAAAAGAAATAGTATAATAACCAAAGAAAGATTTGGTTATTATAAAGTTATGTACATTTATTACCTCGTTATAGTAATTATAGCAATTATACCTTCTAACGAAGATAGTTATGCGTGCGCTATGCAGAAATGGAGATAGAAATGAGCAGCGGAAAATTAGAAAGACTAATTGATATAATGAAGCTTTTAAGAAGTGAGGAAGGCTGCCCCTGGGACAGGGAGCAAACCCATGAAAGTCTGAAAAAATATCTTATTGAAGAAACCTATGAATACCTGGAAGTAGTTGATTTGCAGGATAAGGCCCATATGTGCGAGGAACTGGGGGATGTCCTCCTGCAAATAGTGTTTCATGCCAGAATAGCCGAGGAAAATGGCGATTTTAATATCGAGGATGTTATCAATGGAGTGTGTGAAAAAATGATACACAGGCATCCGCACGTTTTCGGTGATGTAAGCGCTGAGACCTCAAGCCAGGTACTTAAAAACTGGGAGGAAATTAAGAAAAAAGAAAAGGGCGTTACCGATCAAACCTCTGTTTTACAGGATGTACCTAAGAACCTTCCCGCCTTGATGCGGAGCTACAAGGTCCAGCAGAAAGCAGCACAAGTCGGATTTGACTGGACAGACACCGGGGATGTATTCGCTAAAATAAGGGAAGAAATTGATGAACTTGAAGCAGAGTACAAGAAAAACAATAAATCTGGTATGGAAGATGAACTTGGTGATGTATTATTTTCTATAGTTAATCTGTCAAGATTCTTAAAAGTACACCCTGAGCTTTCTTTAACACAGTCGACTAACAAATTTATCAACAGATTCGAGTATATGGAGAAAAAGGCTGACGAAGAGGGTAAAAAGCTCAATGAAATGAGTCTGGATGAAATGGAGACTCTCTGGGTGAAGGCTAAGAAGAAGTAATCACTAAAAACATTTACTGAAAATTATTAAATGTATTACACTGCTTTTACTTACTCAGGTTATACTCTGAATAATATTGAATAAACGCTGTAAAAATGGTTAAAATCATAGTGTAATAACCATTTGGGAGGAATTTCTATGAATAAAACCGAACTTGTCGACAGTATAGCTGGAAAATCCGGCCTGTCAAAGAAAGATTCAGAAAAGGCATTAAACGCTTTGATTGAAAGTGTGGAAGAAACTCTTGTTAATAAGGACAAGGTTCAGCTTGTAGGGTTTGGATCCTTTGAAGTTAAGCAGAGGGCTGCCAGAAAGGGAAGAAACCCGCAGACAATGGAAGAAATTGATATTCCTGAAAGTAATGTACCTACTTTTAAAGCAGGTAAGGACCTAAAGGATAAGCTGAATCAGTAGTTTATGAAAGAGGCAATACAACCGAAAACATTTTGTGTATATGATTTAGGTGTTATACAAATTATGAGGGGTGTGCTTACACAGATGGGGGAAAAATGAGAATAGATAAGTATTTGAAGGTCAGCAGACTAATAAAAAGAAGAACTGTCGCAAACGAAGTATGTGAGCAGGGAAGAGTTAAAATTAATGATAAGGTTGCAAAACCGGGCTCGGAAGTTAAGGTGGGAGATATTATAGAAATTCAATTTGGAAATAATAATACCATCATTGAAATTACTAGGATATCAGAACACGTAACAAAAGATGATGCAAAAGAAATGTACATTTTAAAGTAATTAAAGGGGCTGTTGCACAATTAATATATTTGTTCACTGAGCAGCAGTCCTTTTTTTTATCCCTAAAATAGAAAATGCGAGTCCTGTTTTCTTGTTGTCAACCTTCTGAAGGTAGTCCTGTCCTTTTACATCAAATCAATATTTATTCTGCAGACAAAATCATTTTTTAGGTTGTTAAAGCATATGTATTATATAGCGAGGGCTAGTCTATTTCGCATTTATAAGGAGGATGTTTTCAAATGGAAGATAAGAAAACAATTAAGCCGAAAAATCAGACACTGATTCTTGATAACCGTGAAAAACTAAGTGTTACAGGGGTTGTTGATGTAGAAAGCTTCAACGAAGAGAACATAATAGCGGTTACAGATATTGGAGTATTGGTTATAAGGGGGACAGAGTTACATATAAATAAGCTCAATCTGGATAGTAATGAATTGGTTGTGGAAGGGGATATATTTTCGCTTGAATATACTGATGGTGAAAATACCAAATCAAAGTCGTTCTTTGGCAAAATGTTTAAATAGACTATTAATATAGCTAAATATATTTACGAAAAGGCTTGTGGGGATACCAGATGATTGCTGAACAGGTGTACATATTTCTATATGCTATATTGGCCGGAGCCGCTGCTGCTTTTCTATATGATATTTTGAGAATAAAAAGAAGGGCTATTAAAACCGGTGTTATATTTGTTAGTCTTGAAGACATATTGTATTGGCTCATAGCCGCAGTACTATTGTTTGTAACGGTGTATTACAGCAACAATGGCCAGATGAGAGGATTCATATTTATAGGGAATGCAATAGGTGTTATACTTTATGAAACACTATTAAGTAATATTGTTATTAAATCTTCAATAACTATTATTAATATAGTTAAGATAATTCTAAGATTTATCTGGAAAGTAATAAGCTATCCCTTTAAGTTGTTATACAAAATAATATCAATTCCAACTTTATTCATTTTTGGCCTAATTGTTAAAATGTTACGGCTTATTGGCCGCGGATTCCTGTTAGCTTTCAGAAAGGCTGATGTAAAGGGGAAAGTCAGTATACTGGGAATAAAAGCCCGGGGAGTAAAATTGAAGGCTGGTAAGCTTGGTAAAGAAAGCTTTAAAAGAATTATCCAAAGGAAAGAAAAAATCAAGCAAAGTGATGAAAGCGGCTCCTAAACTAAATTGATAAATTTATTACTCAGCTTGAAGGATTTTTTGTGTATGTATAGAATATAGTTATGAATGGCTGCGTATTTGTGTAATAAGAATTCACCGAATTAAATGTAGTTACAAAAGATATTGTGATCCGTGAGGTAGGATATGAAAAAACAAAAGAAATTTAACATGTGGACATTAATACTGATTGCCTCAATTTGTTACTTCAGCTATACATTCTATAATCAGCAGGCCAGCATCGAGGACAGAAAGTTACAGTATGCACAGCTTGAGAAAAGTATTCATGCCGAGACACTAAAAAAGCAGCAGCTTTTGAAGCAGAAGTCACAAATAAATTCTGACGAATTCGCTGAGAAAATAGCCAGAGAAAAGCTGGGTTATGTTAAAGATGGTGAAAAAATATATGTAGACACCAATAAGTAACTACTGCTTGACTGGGATTAACATATACTATATAATCGAATTGTTTTATTGTTATTTTCAGAAGTGTATCACGGGTCGAATTTGAGGAGGATTTCTTATTTTATGCCGCTTGAAGTTGGTCAGATTATTGAGGGTAAAATTACTGGAATAACTGCTTTTGGAGCGTTTGTTCAATTACCCGAAGGCAAAACAGGTTTGGTTCACATTTCAGAAGTTGCTCAAGAGTATGTTAAGGACATTAGTTCCCATCTTAAAGAAAATCAGATAGTCAAGGTGAAAGTTTTAACAGTTGATTCTAACGGCAAGATCGGTCTCTCCATAAAGAAGGCCTGTGATCAGAAACCGCCCGTTGTCATTTCTAAAGCCCCTGCTGAATTGGAATGGAACAGTTCCAAACCTTCCGGCGGAAATGTTTCTTTTGAAGACCGCTTGGCAAAATTTATGAAGGATAGCGATGAAAAGCTTCATGACCTTAAGAAAAGTATGGATTCAAAACGCGGAAACAGCGGATACAGGAAATCAGCCCAGTACTAATTTGATTTATCGTTAAAATATGAAATATTTGGTGTTGACACTGGCATACATATAGTATTATAATAAGCTAGTCGCCATTATTAATCCGAGCCGA
The DNA here is from genome assembly GCA_023393115.1 of Bacillota bacterium. Lineage (GTDB taxonomy): Bacteria > Bacillota > Clostridia > Acetivibrionales > DSM-1351 > Ruminiclostridium. Next base: position 24,180 of record JAEWMS010000002.1, on the reverse strand, counting down.
AGTGGCGGAACTGGCAGACGCACAGGACTTAAAATCCTGCGGGGCTAACACCCCGTACCGGTTCGATTCCGGTCTTCGGCACCAATGCTATCAAACTTTGTTTGGTAGCATTTTTTATTGTCTGGGATAGTATATATTTTTGTAAAACCTAAACACAATTACAAGCTGATGTCTTGTATAAGCAAAATAATCTAAATTCCGACAGATTTCTTTAAAATATCAGATATTCCAGCATAATACTATATTAAATTCTTAAAATGTATGCTATAATATAGTTAAGAATAACGAAATTTTCACTACTATATATTAACTATTCAATATACTCGATAAAATACTTATATTAACTATTCATAATAATATTCAATAAGACATTTATATTAACCATTCATAATTATACTAATAATCAACATTCCTTTAGCAGAAAGGAGGGCATATTTTACTGATTGAAAAGGAAGAAAGAACCTCTCCCTTTATTCGTGGCTGCAACAGTAAATAATCACTAAAAGTATTAGATTATTAATTATCCTTCTGATATTTATTCTATTAATTGATATAATTTTCTTCCGATAAATAATTACACCTTATTTGGCAATTTATTGGTTTACCTAATGCATTAATCCCATTTTAGTTTTATGTTTCTGGAAAAGGCATCAAGGATTTATTCAAGAAGTATAACTTGAAATTATTATTACAATAAAGGGGATGAAAGCTATGAAAATTAGATTTAAATTAATGCTTATTATTATGTGTGTAGCACTTATTCCACTAATGAGTTTGTCGTTATTTCAGCTCACCCAATTCAACCGAACTGTCACAAATAACATCGAAGATCAGGTAAATGAAATAGCCAATTCTAATTCCAACACCATCGATTCCTGGATAAGCAAGAAGATTTCCACATTCGAAAACATTTTAAAAGCCCATCCTGAATTTGGGAATGGAAATGCATCAGAGATTAATGCCGTACTTAAACCTATTAGAGAGAGTGATACCGAACTGGAGACAGCCGTATTTATTGACAAAGAAGGTAATGCACTTAATGTAGTAGATAACAGTACTATAAACCTATCTGAAAGAGAGTATTTTCAACAGGTAAAAAGTACAAAGAAAATCTATATACAAGATATACTTGTTAGTAAAGTGACTGGTAACAATGTTATAACTATTGCTTTACCGATTCTAAACGATAGTGGGGAAGTTCAGGGGGTAATTTTCACCCAGATTGCTATAAAATCCTTGGAGAACTCACTTGGGAAGATAAAGGTTGCAGAGACCGGAAGTGCTATGATGTTGACTACTAAAGGCGACTACATATTTGACATTAATTCTGATAAAATAGGAAAAAATTATACGGAGTTTATTACGAATACAAGTAATGAGGAAGCCTATAAAAATGAAATTTTAGCTAAGAAAGAGGGAACTGTTCGCTATAAGAATGATGATGGCAGGGATGTCCTTGCGGCATACTCTACAGTGTCTCATACAGGCTGGAAGGTAGTGGCTGTAGCTCCTCTAAATGAAGTTTTTAAAAACTTTAACAAGAGTAGGTTAACTATAATTATATCAATAGTATTAGTTGCGTTACTCACAATTTTTGTATCAATAATTATTTCAAGTTATGTGGCTGAACCTATAAAGAAAGCTGCAGAGCATTTAAATGTTCTAGCAAATGCGGATTTCACCGGAGAAGTACAAGGAAAATATCTTAAGAGAAGGGATGAGATTGGACATCTTTTGAGTTCTGTAGATATTATGAGTAAATCCATTCGGTCTGTTCTTCAGGACATAATCCACGGGATTAACGGGGTGAAAGATAACGTTGCAGTATCAACACTAAATTTGTCAGATTTGGTAGTACAAATTGAGGACGTATCGGCGACTACAGAAGAGATGTCTGCCGGAATGGAAGAGACTGCGGCTTCAGCCGAAGAAATGAATGCAACATCATTAGAGATAGAGAAGGCAGTTGAGTCTATTTCGGCAAAAGCCAATAATGGCGCTCTGATATCTGAAGAAATAAGCAGACGAGCACAGAGCTTAAAAGAAAATGCCTTGAATTCGCAAAAGTTCGCTAACGATATCCATATAGATATAGAATCGGATATAAGAAATTCAATTGAACAGTCCAAGGCAGTTGAGAAAATTAACGTCCTTACTGAATCCATACTGCAAATTACAGATCAAACTAACTTGCTTGCATTAAATGCTGCTATAGAAGCGGCTAGAGCAGGAGAGGCCGGTAAGGGGTTTGCTGTGGTAGCAGATGAAATCCGTAAGTTGGCTGAAGATTCAAAAAATACTGCTAATGAGATTCAGAAGATTACAAAGCTTGTGGTTGGTTCGGTGGAGAGTTTGACACAGAGTTCGGTGAAAGCTTTGGATTTTATAGATACAACAGTAATCAGCGACTATAAAACACTGGTAGATACAGGAGAGCAATACTATCAGGATGCAGAAGCCATACAGACATTAATTTCTGATTTTAGTTCAACTGCTGGGATGTTATCCATATCGATAGAAAATATGATAAAAGCCATTAATGAGGTAACAATATCTAACAATGAAGAAGCGCAAGGTACGCAAAATATAGCAGAAAGATCTTCTGATGTTATGAATAAAGCAGTAAAAGTCTCTGATTTAATGAGGGAGACTGAACTTAGCTCTGATCGACTTGCTAACGCTGTGGGTAAATTTAAAATTTAATCTTTATTCTATATTTAGAAAGGTTTGATTTTCAATAGAAATCAGACCTTTCGTTTTTTATACTTAGTGACCTTCGTTTTGAACTCCTTGGCACTTTCTTTACGCCAAACTTGTGCATATACACAATAATTCTCAGAGAGGTATCGAAATAAATAAATCCAAATTTCGACATAATTCATCAATATTCCAATATATAACGATATCACTTTCTCAAGTAAGATGCTATAATATATCAATAATACACTTGATTAATAAAGGGTATGTTTACTCATTAGACAATTGGGTATTATTAAAATAAGATACTAATTCTTTAATTTTCGACTAAAAACATATACATTTTTCGACAGTGGGATAGCTTGCTTAAGTTTATTGGATTATTAATTAGTCATCTGTATATACATAACAAAGCAATTGATGTCCCACTCTATTTTCATGTTTTTGAAAGGTATTAAAGACTTAAAAGAAAAAGTAGATGTACAATCTAACAATAGGGAGAATGAAAGTCATGAAAATCAGATTTAAGTTAATGCTTATTATTATGTGTGTAGCACTAATCCCATTAATGGGATTGTCGTTATTTCAGCTCAACCAATTTAATCAAACAGTTACAAATGACATCGAAGACCAGGTAAATGAGATAGCCAAATCTAACACCAATACTATGGATACATGGATTGGTAAAAAGGTTTCAATTATTGAAAGTATTATTGAAGCCCATCCAGAATTTAAAAATGGGAATGCATCACAGATAAATTCTGTACTTAGACCTATTTACGATAGTGACACAGAACTAGAGACAATTGTATTTATTGATAAAGACGGCAATGCAATTAATGTATTAGATGGTAAAACTATAAATCTTGCTGATAGAGAGTATTTTCAGCAGGCAAAAAGTACGAAGAAAACCTATATACAAGATATTGTCGTTAGCAAAGCAACCGGAAACAAGGTTATAACAATTGCTGTACCAATTTTTAGTGATAGTGGAAATTTTCAGGGAGCAGTTTTCAGCCAGGTTGATACAAAACAATTGGAGAACTCACTTGGGAAGATACAGGTTGCAAAGACCGGAAGTGCAATGATGTTAACTACTAAAGGGGATTATATATTTGATATTAATTCTGATAAAGTAGGTAAAAATTATAAAGATATTATTAATAGTACCAGCAATAAAGAGGCATTTGAAAATGAAATTCTAGCTAAAAGTGAGGGAATTGTTGAGTATAAGAATGATGATGGCAAAGAAATTTTAGCAGCGTATTCTACAGTTTCTTATACAGGCTGGAAGGTAGTGGCTGTAGCTCCTCTGGATGAAGTGTTTGAAGATTTCAACAGTGACAGGCTGACTATAATTATAAGCATAATTGCTGTTGCATTACTCACAGTTTTTGTTTCATTAATTATGTCAAGTTATGTGGCTGTACCTATAAAAAAAGCTGCAGAGCATTTAAATGTTCTGGCAAATGCGGATTTCACCGGCGAAATACAAGAAAAATACCTTAAAAGGAAAGATGAGATTGGACTTCTTTTGAGTTCTGTAGATGTTATGAGTAAATCCATTCGGACTGTTCTTCAGGACATAATCCATGGGATTAATGGTGTGAAAAATAACGTTGAAGTATCAACACTAAATTTGTCAGATTTAGTGTCACAAATTGAGGACGTATCGGCGACCACAGAAGAGATGTCTGCCGGAATGGAAGAAACAGCAGCTTCAGCCGAAGAAATGAATGCAACATCAATAGAGATAGAGAAGGCAGTAGAGTCCATTGCGACAAAAGCCAATAATGGCTCTTTGATATCTGAAGAAATAAGCAGACGTGCACAAAACTTAAAAGAAAATGCTTTAAATTCACAAAAGTCCGCTCACGATATCAGTAGAGACATAGATTTGGATATAAGAAATTCAATTGAACAGTCCAGGGCTGTTGAGAAAATTAACGTACTGACCGATTCCATACTGCAAATCACAGATCAAACGAACTTGCTTGCATTAAATGCTGCTATAGAAGCGGCTAGAGCGGGAGAGGCTGGCAAAGGGTTTGCTGTGGTAGCGGACGAAATTCGTAAGCTAGCTGAAGATTCAAAAAACACTGCCAGCGAGATTCAAGAGATTACAAAACTTGTGGTTAGTTCTGTAGAAAGTTTGACACGTAGTTCGGTGAAGGCTTTAGATTTCATTGATACGACAGTAATCAGCGACTATAAAACATTGGTAGATACGGGAGAGCAATACTATCAGGATGCAGAAGCCATACAAACACTAGTTTCTGATTTTAGTTCAACAGCTGGGATATTATCCATATCGATAGAGAATATGATAAGAGCCATTAATGAAGTCACAATATCTAACAACGAAGAAGCACAAGGCACGCAAAATATAGCAGAAAGAGCTTCAGATGTTATGAATAAGGCAGTAAAAGTCTCCGATTTAATGAAGGAGACTGAAGTTAGCTCGGATGGACTTGCTAACGCTGTGGGTAAATTTAAAATTTAAGCTAATAAAAACGAAAGGTCTGATTTTCAATAAAATCAGACCTTTCGTTTTTGCTACCCTGTTATAAGTTTATTGTAGTTATTGAGAAGAAAAAAAGTTAACATAAAATAAAAATACGTCAATTTCGCCTGAGATTGCTGATTACACTAAGTTTATGCTTGTTTAAAAAAATTATATATGATATCCTACATATGAAATAATTCAAAAAGGTGGAAGCAATGAATATTGATTTAATTGCTAAAAAGGCAGGAGTATCGCGGGCTACAGTATCAAGAGTAATAAATAATTTTCCAGGAGTAAAGGAAGAGACACGTAAAAAAGTTGAAGAGGTTATAAACGAACTTAACTATATCCCCAGTGCCGCTGCTCGTTCGCTTGTCCGGAAAAGAAGCAATATAATAGGTGCACTCATATATAATATTACACAGCCTTTTTGGGGTAACTATATATCGGGAATTGAAGATGGGGTAGTTCCTACAAATTATGGTTTATTCTTTGCAAACAGTAAAAAGCATAAAACCTTCTGGGATTATCAAAAAGCCTATAAAGATAATCTGAAAAACCTGGTAAGTCATGGGGTGGACGGTGTTATCATGACTTTACTGAATGATCTCGAAAAAGAAGATATTGATTTTTTAGAGAGCGTTAACATTCCATATATTGTTATGCAGAATTGTGTGGATGACCCCAGGATAGTCAGTGTTAATGTAGACAATGTGGAAGGAGCATACCAGGCAACAAACTATTTGATTAAGCTAGGGCATAAGTCCATTGGGCATGTAACAGGCCTGTTGACCAGTGGAATTGGAAAGGCCCGGCTTCAAGGCTTTTCTAAGGCAATGGAACAAGCGGGGTTGCCGGTGTTTCCAGACAATATTATTAACGGAGGGCATTCTTTCAAGGACGGATACTGGGGTATGAAGCAGCTTATGGCACATGAAAACCCTCCCACCGCAGTCTTTTTCGGAAGTGACGAATCGGCCTACGGAGGAATATATGCTGCCGGTGAAATGAACATACGAGTGCCTGAGGATGTCTCGGTCATCGGATTTGACGGCATCAGAGATACCTTTGACCATTCAGCGTATTTGCCGGTATTAACTACTATGGAACAACCTACCCATGAAATGGGCAGGATTGCAGCCGAGTTAATGGTTGCCTGGTTGGATGGTGAAAGACCGAAAAAAACCACGATAAATATGAAAGCTAAATTATTTGAAGGAAAAACGTGTATTCCTTTGAAGTAGAGAGTTAATTATATTTCGGATAAGAAGTTGCTGCTGGATGTGGTTTAGCCGCATTTGGCAGCAACTTTTTGTTTGTTCCAGATTGAGTTATTACTGTTTAGGGCTGGAACAAATGAAAAAAAAATAATCCTGCTAAAGTGTTGACAAAAACCAATTTCCTTGTATAATTGGAATTGAGGCAGAAATGAGAGCGCTCACAAAACAAAAATGATTATCTGGTTAAATACTACTTGTAAATTATATTTTTACACAATAATTGTATAATTTGACTAAAAATAGTAGGAAACAGCTAGATTATTTATTCAATTTACGCGGTTTGGCTATAGCTATTTACAAAATTTTTTACTCAAAATTGAGAGCGTTTTCATTACTGCAATCCTTGTGTAGTATAAGTGAAATAATTTGTGAGGAGGCTATGAAGAAAATGAAAAAGAGGTTATTATCAGTCGTTCTAGCAATTTCTACGATTATGTCCTTAGCTGCTTGCGGAAATTCAAACACATCAGGAAGTACATCAGAGGTAGTTTCTCAATCAGCTGCAAGTGATGTCCAGAATGGTTCCGGTGAGGTAAAGCACCTTACTTTATGGACAATCGTTAAGAATGATGCGGCTACTAAAGTTATTAATGATGCTGCAGCAAATTTTAAGGAAACCAATAATGTAGAAGTTGAGGTACAGTTTTTTGAAAACGACCCCTATAAGACAAAGTTAAAGACAGTTATGGGAAGCGGTGAAGCTCCCGATATTTTCCACTCATGGGGCGGTGCCTGGCTCAGACAGTTTGTCGATGAGGACCAGGTACTGGAAATCACGGATAAGACAGCAAATTTTAAGTCGTAGCTCTCAGAAGCTGCATGGGATCTGTATACTTTTGATGGAAAAGTATACGGAGTCCCCTATATACTTACAGGTACTGTAATATACTATAACAAGGCTTTGTTTGATAAATACGGCTTGACGTTCCCGAAGACATGGGATGAAATGCAGACTGTTGCAAAGACTTTCAAAGACAATGGTATAATACCTTTCGCAATGGGTAACAAAGGAGCTTGGCCTGGAGCAATGTACTATATTTACCAGTACATCCGATTCGGAGGAAAGGATGCCATAATAACCGGTCTCGAAGATAAGGGAAATGGCATATTTGATAAAGATGCATTTATTAATGCTGGTAAGAATATTAAACAAATGGTCGATGATGGTTGGTTCCCAGCAGGTACTAATGGAATCAATTATGATACAGGCGGAGACCGTATGCTGTTCTACTCTGAAAAGGCAGCTATGATGTTGCAAACAGGCAGTATGAGTTCTGCTGCTAAAGACGAAAACCCTGATTTTTATAAAAACAATCTCGCAGTTGCCCCATTCCCCACAGTTAACGGCGGAAAAGGAACTACACAGGAAACTTTGCTTGGTAATAATGCATTTTCGATATCTACGAACTGTAAAAATCCTGATGATGCTGTAGCATTCTTGAAGTATTACACCACCGATAAGGAGCTTAATGAAAGGAATGCAAATGATGGAGGTATCCTGGTCGCTACAAAGGATGTTAACATTAAAGATCCTATTGTAAGCGGAATTATGGAAATTCTATCACAATCAACTTCGGTTCAGAATTTCTTTGACCAGGGACTTCCTACAGAAGTTGCAAATACTTTCAATGAATCTACACAGGCATTAATCGGCGGAGCAATGAGCCCTGAGGATGTATACAAAAAGTGTGAGGACACAGCACAAAAAGTATTAAAAGATAAATAACTCACTCACTGAACGAAACCACAGGGGCAGGTCAAATCTGGTTTGACTTGCCCTTATGGCCACAGAACTGAATCTTAATAAGCAATGTGAGGTGCAACATTAATGAAAACCCTTGAAGGAACTATGCCCGGTAACGATTATGCTAAAAAAAGTAAAATAAAACAAGCGATAAAGCAACGACTAACAATTTTTTTATTCCTTCTGCCTGCATTATTGGTATACGGTACTTACAATGTTTATGGTATTTTCCGGACTTTTTACTATAGCTTTATGAAATGGTCTGGATTAAGTCCCAAAATGACATTTATAGGATTAAAGAACTATATTAATTTGGTTACAGATATAAATATCTGGCTGGCATTAAAAAATAATCTGATTCTGGTGGTTGTCTCAATTGTATTCCAGCTCTCATTTGGACTTATTCTGGCACTTATTGTCAACAGTAGGATCCGCGGAGCAAAATTCTTTAGAACCGTGTATTTTATGCCTATGTTGCTGTCAACTGTTGCAACAGGTATCATCTGGCTTCTGATGTTTGACCCTTATTACGGACTTATCAATCATATGTTCACAGCCATGGGTTTTAAATCTCTTGAGAACATGGCCTGGGTAGGAAATCCTAAAAGTGCAATGCCAGCGGTTTTGTTTGTTGTATGCTGGCAGTATATTCCCCAGTATATGATCCTGCTACGGGCAGGGCTTACAAATATAGCTGATGAAATCAACGAAGCAGCCACCATCGACGGAGCAAACAAGCTTCAGCTGTTCAAAAGCATAACTCTGCCCTTGTTGGCACCGACCTTGAAGACTTCGGCAATATTATCCCTGGTAGGTTCCTTAAAATACTTCGATCTGGTATATGTCATGACCGGAGGAGGACCTAACGGTGCAACCGAAGTAATGGCCACGTATATGTACAAAAATGGTTTCGAGTCCTCGAATATGGGATATGCCAGTTCGGTTGCGGCATTTATGTTTATAGTATCCCTGACCATGGTTCTTCTGTTCCAATTTGGAACCCGCAGAAAGGAGGAGAATAATTAATGACAAAGCAAATTACTCTTAAGTCTCTTTTATATTTTGTAGCAATACTATTTTTAGTAATATTCGGCTTCCCGTTTGTTTTTGTCCTTATTACCTCCATCAAGGACCAGACCGGATATATGCAGAGTTTCTGGAGCATACCGTCAACTTTTTATTTAGGAAATTTTGTTGCGGTTTTCAAGGCTAACTTTTTAAGATACCTGTTAAATTCGCTGTTTGTAGCTGGTATTTCTGTTTCACTGGCTATTTTTATATCATCAATGGCAAGTTTTGCATTGGCAACGATGAAATTCAAACTTAACAAGGCAGTTTTCATGTTATTTTTAGTAGGTATGATGATACCTGCACACACAACATTGATCCCTATTTTTGCATTAAACAGGCAGCTGGGACTATTGGATAAAACCTTTGGCTTGATAGGACCTTATACTAGCTTTGCAATTCCTATATCTGTATTTATTATGACGGGTTTTTTCAGAGAAGTACCAAAAAGTATACAGGAATCTGCCCACATTGACGGAGCGTCGATTTTCAGGATATACGGACAGATTATGCTACCTCTTTCACTGCCGGCGGTTTCAACTGTGGCCATTTTCAATTTTCTGGCATCCTGGAATGAATTTATATTTGGTTTGACGTTAATCAACTCGCCCAGTCAGAAAACTCTGCCTATAGGGATTCGTGAATTCTATGGAGCAGAAGCGGTAAATATTCCTGCTATTCTTACGGCGGTACTGATAGCTTCACTGCCGGTAATGATTTTCTATTTCTTATGTCAGGAGCAGGTAATTAAAGGACTTTCGGCGGGGGCCGTGAAAGAATAGCAGTATAGCAATGAATAGACTTATAATACTCATAGTAAAGGACAAAAATTATGGATTTACTTCAAATAGAAAATGGAAAAATTATTAATACAAGCGGAAAAGTCGTGAACCTACGTGGAACCTGCGTTGGAGGTTTTCTCAACCTTGAAGATTTTATTAATGCATATCCGGGAACAGAGAGTACTTTGAGAAAACACATGCTGGATACTCTGGGAAGCGTAAAAGGGAAAATGTTTTTCGACCGTATGGCGGATAATTTCTTTTCGGAGGATGATATTGCATTTATTGCGGCCAGCGGTGCTAACTGTATCCGTATCCCTTTTAATTACAGGTGCTTTGAAACGGACGATAAACCGTTTTCGTATAATGAAGAGGGTTTTAAACGTTTGGACGGTATTTTGAAGCTGTGCGAGAAATATTACATTTACGTCATTCTGGATATGCATGCGGCGCCTGGCTGGCAGAATTGTCACTGGCACTCCGACAATGAGAGGGGAGTAGCTTTGTTATGGACGCACAAGCTCTTCCAGGACCGCTTTGTCGCATTGTGGGAGGAGTTGGCACGTAGATATGGGGGAAGGAATGTTGTTGCCGGATATAATCTGGCCAATGAACCTTCCACCGGAAACCCCAATGGAGAACATGCCTTCGATTTCTATGAGCATTACAAGCCAGACTGGGACGCTATGAACAGCTTGTACAGTCGTACGGTAAAAGCTATCCGAGACATTGACCCGAAACATATCATTTTCCTGGAAGGGGATAATTATTCCCGCTTTTTTGAAGGACTTGAAGCACCATTTGCTCCAAATCTGGTTTACAGCAGCCACAATTATACCGCACCAGGTTTCGGATCAGGCACCTATCCGGGTTATTGCCAGTCTGAAGCAGGACCGGTTTACTGGGATAAAACCCGCCAGAGAAAAGACATTTTGAACTGTCAAGGGTATATTTTCACTAGAAAACACAATGTTCCTCTATGGGTAGGTGAATTCGGATCTCAATATCATGGAGAAAAGGAGCAATTGCATTACAGGCTTAAGGCAATGGATGACCAGCTTGCGGTTTACAATGAATGCGATATACACTGGACAACCTGGACATATAAAGATGCCGGAATAATGGGATGGGTGACCCTTAATCCGGAATCAGACTACATGAAGATTGTAGAACCTGTACAGCAGATGAAACGGAATCTGGGTGCCGAAAATTTTGTGGCACAGTACTGGGATTCTCCCGGGAGAGTCAAGTCACGTGAACTGGCGGACTTGATACTGGCCGAGTCGGGCAATTATCAATGCCAGAATGCCGCTAATGCATATACCTTCAACTATGCGGCTCTCACCGGCTATGCTGCTGCAATGCTGCAGCCTGCCTATGCAAGAAGGTTTGCAAATATGACCGAAACGGAAATTGATAATATAATGCAGGCATTTAACTTCAAGAATTGCATAATCAACAAGGATTACCTGGAAATCTTAAAGAAAAGGTTAACCGAATGATAAAGGTAGACTGATAAATGTTACTAAATGATAAAAAAATGGAAGGAATTGGGAATTTAATGATATATAATGATTTTGGTAATGCGGATTTCAAAGTCTCGGATGTAGGATTCGGAGCATGGGCAATAGGCGGAACAGCCTGGGGTGGTGGCAGACAGGACGATGATGCAAAAGCGGCGTTAAAGGCTTCCCTGGAAGCGGGTATTAATTTTTATGATACCTGCGATTCATACGGAGACGGGCACAGTGAAGAGCTCATAGGCGAATTTTTTAAAGGAATACGCAAGGAGGCAATTATAGTAACAAAAGGGGGAACCAATTTCCGTGTACCCGAGCGAAACAAGAATTTTACAAGGGATTATCTCATGATGAGCCTGGATGAAAGCTTACAGCGCCTCCAAACAGACTATGTGGATGTCTATCTTTTGCATGTTCCCGATTCAAAATGGCAGGATGAGGCTGATGTTTTACGCACAATGGATGAGATCAAAAAGTCGGGTAAGGCAAGATACTGCGGTCTGGCAATGTGGGGAGCGGCAGATACCCTGCATGCACTGGAAAACGACAAAAATGGTACCATAGAGGCAATCGAATGCCCGTTTAATATTCTGAACAAATCTAATATAGAGGTTGTAAGGATTGCAAAGGAGAGAGACATACCTGTTTTTACGAGCCAGCCTCTGGCAAGCGGGATTCTAACAGGTAAGTATGGTGTTGATACAAAGTTTGGCGACGGCGACAACAGAAAAGGTTTCTGGAGTAAGGAACGTTTTGAATCAGTGCAGGAGGATATGAAAATAATCGAGGAATGTGTGAAGGAAACCGGTATGAAGATGAATGAACTGGCACTGGCATACAACTTGAGCTATCCTGGAATATGCAGTGTTATCCCCGGTGCAAAAAATGCTGACCAGGTTATAAAAAATACAGCAGCCAGTGGAAAGCGCCTGAGCGAGAGTATTATGAAAAAACTGTCGGCTACCAAAGGGTTTGTTTTTTAACAGAGATGACTTAAGGATAGGTTGAAAAATGAAACGTATGATTTTGGAAAAGGGTTGGAAATTAAGACAGATAAAACCTGACGGGCAATTGACGCCGGAACGGCTAGTGGACATACTTTGTGAAAACGGAGATGGCCCGGATTTAGATTATTCTATTAGTAAAATGCCTTCACAGGTGCATGATGTCTTATTTTCCCACGGTATAATAGAAAATCCCAACATTATGGGTCATAATAAGGATACATGGATCGATGACTTTGATTGGGTATATTTCTGTGACTTCAAAGTCGATGATCCGGCTCTTCCTTCTTATTTATATTTTAAGGGATTGGATACTTATGCAGATATATATTTGAATGGACGATACATAGCCCGGTTTGATAATGTTTACCTCCAGCACAGGACAGAACGGCTGGAAAATTTGGAGAAGGACAATACCCTTATGGTATATTTTCATTCTTCCAAAAAAGTGATCGATTCAATTGAGGTACCGGAGAAGTATGCGGGCAGAGTGCCCGCAAATTCTTGCGAGAGAGTGTTCCGTTCCGGGTTTCATGATTACAATGGGCCAATTCCGAGTCTTATCAGATGCGGTATTTATTCCGAGGTGGTACTGGAACAGGTAGAGACACTCCGGATAAGGGATTTTAAGCTGGATTCGTTCCTGAATGAGGACTATACCGAAGGAACGATTGTTTGCAGTCTTCAACTGGAGAACTACATAGGTGAAACCGAATGTACAATATCGGTGTATGACGGGGACAATAATCTGAAAGGCCAGGAAAAGTCAGTAATTCCAGAAGATTCGGCAGAATTGAGTATAACTGTAGAAAAACCGCAGCTGTGGTGGCCCCGCACACACGGGGAACCATATTTATACACCGTTTGTATCTGCTGCGGGAGTGAGAAAGGTGACCAGCTTGTAAAGAAAGTCGGCTTCCGGAAACTTGAACTTGCCGGAGACTTTGATTACAGGATAAACGGGCACCCACTCAAGCTGTGGGGAGTAAACCTTACCCACCCCGATACGTTTACAAATTGCTACAATGAAGAGCTGATGAACAGAATTCTGGATCTGGCAGAGTTGGGAAATTGTAATATTGTTAGGGTTTGGGGAGAAAGTGAAGTTTATGACGAAGCATTTTATCATCAGTGCGACAGTCGGGGTATCATGGTGTGGCAGGATTTTTATCTGTGCTATTCTATGTACAGCGAAGAGTCCAGGTTTATGGAGGCCTGCCGCTTGGAAGCCGAGCAGCTTGTAAAAAGACTTCGTCATCATCCGTGTATTTTGTTGTGGTGCGGCGGCAATGAAATGCTTCTATCCCGCGATTATGATTTTCCAGGCGAATACTGTTTCGGGGAAAAAATCTTTATGGAGGTCTTTCCCGAGGTATGTAAAAGACTTGATCCAGACCGTTTGTACCATCCATCCTCGCCGTACGGGGGAAAATGGGCAAACGATCCGTCGGCAGGAGATACCCATGGATATACGCATCTATGGTTCGTACCTGAAAGAGATTATCCTGTTTTTCTCAGTGAAAACTGCAGAGTATCGACTCCGCCGCTGCGTACAATGAAAAAAATGATGACATCAGAAGAATTGTGGCCTGTGGGATATACTGCAAAGGTCAGCAGAAAAAATCCACTGCCCTGGCCCGGATCATGGTGCAATCACAATACAAATTTAGGGCATATCAAACTGGGGCCTATTGAGCATTATTATGATGCGGATTCGCCCGGGGAGTTGATTTACCGCATTGGTGCCGCCCATGCCGAATATATCAGAAGAGAAGTGGAAAGATTCCGTAGAGGCCGATCAGCCGGGGATGAAGAAGGAGTCCGCAGAACAAAGGGACATATGCTCTGGAAATTCAACAATAACAGTAATATCATATCCTATGGAGTAATCGATTATTTTCAGGAACCGTATTATCCCTATTATGCTTTGAAACGGGCCTATGAACCCATTCTTCTGTCTTGTGAGTTCTCACAGCATGGCTACGTATGGATGACAAATGATACCATGAACCCGGTTGAGGGGAGACTTGACATAAAATTATTTGACATGGATAATAACATGTATGTAAAAGGGTTTAGCGTACAATTCTCTGTTAAAGCAGACGAATCAAAGGTTTTAGCCCAACTGGATGAATTCGGCCAATTCCGTAAGAGGTTCTTGATATGTGCAAAAGCTTTTGCACCAGGAGGAGGTTTGATTGCGGAATGCATTGATGTGTTTGAACTGGAAAGGCATTTGATGTATCCTGTTGATACCGGCCTGGAAATTGTCAAAGAAGGCGGCAACTGTCTTGTCCTAACCTCAAAGAAATTCGCAAGGTGTGTTGAATTGCTGGGCAATGAGGACGGTGACGAATTTGGCTGGCTCTTTTCAGACAATTACTTCGACCTGCTTCCTGATGAGCCAAAAAAAGTTATGGTGTTGGGACGGCATTCAAAAGGCATTATTACTGCTAAAGCGGTTTATGATGATCAAAAGTGTACAATAGAATATTAATCTTTATCGCTATTTAACCTCCTCTATTAGCCTTATGGGGAATGGAGGAGTGAACAAATTTCGCTCATGGAGGGAATATGAAAATAGTATTTGCACCTGATTCCTTTAAGGGGAGCTTAAGCTCTATGGAAATAATCGACATACTCAATGAATCTGCAAAGCGTATCTTTGGAAAGATTGAAACAGTACCTGTTCCCATGGCGGATGGAGGAGAAGGCACCATAGATGCACTGATAGTGCCGGCAAGCGGAACCAAAGAAACGTTTACAGTCGCCGGACCCATGAACAATCCTGTAAGGGCGGACATTGGATACATACATGGGGGTAAGACCGCTATAATTGAAATGGCTCAGGCATCAGGCATATCTTTGGTTCCGGGAGGAAGGAAAGACCCTCTCTCTGCAACCTCTTATGGTACCGGTGAATTGATAAGGAAGGTACTGGATCAAGGAATCAGAAATATTATCATTGGAATCGGAGGTAGTGCAACCAATGACGGCGGAATGGGTGCCATGAGAGCCCTTGGTATAAGGTTTCTGGATGCTTCAGATAAAGAATTGAATGGAAGTGGGTCCGACCTGGAACAGGTCAGAAGTATTGATATTTCAGGTTTGAATCCTGCAGTTTCAGAATGTGATATCACGGTGATCTGCGATGTATCAAACCCACTGTTGGGGAAAGACGGTGCAACTCATATATATGGGCCTCAAAAGGGAGTGACCCCAGAGCTGCTGGATAGGCTGGAAAAAGGCATGTCCAATTATATCAAAGTAGTAGAAAATACTCTTGGAAAGGCTATTGCCAATGTCCCCGGGGCAGGTGCTGCGGGAGGAATGGGAGCGGCTCTTATGGCATTTCTGAACGCCGGGTTGAAACCGGGAGTCGATGTTGTGCTGGATGCAGTAAACTTCGACGAGCTAATTGATGAAGCAGCTTTTGTTGTGACCGGGGAAGGCAATATTGACGAGCAGTCTGTCAGGTTTGGAAAGGTACCCTCGGGAATAATGAAACGCTGTACGCCAAAGAAGGTACCTGTTGCGGTTATTTCCGGAGGCATGGGAAAAGGTGCCGAACTCTTCTGGCAGACCAATCTGGGAAGCATAATGACAACTGTAAACGGAATAATGACGCTGGAGGAGGCTATTGCCAATTCGAGAGACCTGTTGAAAAATGGAGCCGACAGAATGTTCTTACTTATCAGAATTGGCATGGGCATTTCATTATAGATTATGTAAATTTGAAATATAACAAACCCACAAGAGACTAAACAGCTTGTGGGTTTGTTATTCAATGGATACTCAACAGTTTAACAATTCCTTAAGATTAATTATTATTTATCCAACAGTGTAATTGACTTTATCACAACCTTTTCTACCGGTTGTGAAGGCTCTCCCGATGCTTTATTAACTGTAACCTCGGTGTTTGCAATTTTATCAAGAGTCTCTTCTCCGCTGATAAGTTTGCCAAAAGCCGCATATTTTCCATCCAACTGTGAACCATACATGTCATCATGCATTATAAAAAACTGACTTGATGCCGAATTGGGGTCATTACTTCTAGCCATTGAGAGAATCCCTCTGGTGTGTTTTAGAGTATTTTGTGTGAAGCCGTTTTCACTGAATTCGCCTTTTATGGTTTTCTCTGAACCGCCCATACCGGTACCTTCAGGGTCACCGCCCTGTATCATAAACCCTTTTACAATACGGTGAAAGGTAAGACCATCATAAAACTTTGCATTTACCAGCTCAGTGAAATTTTTAACGGTTTCAGGCGCGTATTCAGGGTAGAGCTCCAAAACCATTTTATCCCCGTTTTCCATCTCAATTTGTACTTGTGGGTGATCCGATAAATCTATTGTTCCCTCACTGCTATCCTTTGCCCCTTTGTCGGAACACCCGGATGAAACAACAAGAAGAAACATGCAAATTAACAATACTGCTGATAATTTCTTAAAAGTACTTCTAAACATGGTTTGCCTCCGTAAAATAATTATTAATAAGAGTATTTGGAATTTACTAAAGTAGTACAAATCCAGTAAACTAATACAATCAAATTTAATTATACTGATTTAACTGAAAACGTCTATAAAAATTGTAAAAAAACAAGTAATATATTAATTAGAGATGGTTAAAGAAGATAATACTTATATATTTTACCTTTATAGATTTTTTATTGTTAACATAATATGGGGAGAACGCATATGAGATACAATTTTGATGAAATAATAGATAGAAGCGGTACCGGGGCTGAAAAATATGCTGAACTGGATAAGCTTTATGGAAACCCTGACGCTATTCCACTATGGGTTGCAGATATGGATTTTAAAGCAGCTCAACCCATTATAGATTCAATTAAAGAAAGAACTGAAAATGGCATATTTGGCTATACCGTTAAGCCTGACACATATTTTGACTCTGTATGCTCCTTTCAGAAGAGACGAAAAAATTGGGATATTGATAAAAGGTTAATGAGCATCAGTCTGGGAGTTGTACCTTCAATATGCATGTATATAAAGGAATTGACCAAACCAAACGACAAAATAATTATTCAGACACCGGTTTATCGCCCTTTTTATAATGCAGTAAAGGATGGGCCCAGAGAACTGCTGGAGAGCCCGTTGAAAAAAGTAGACGTGAACTTTTATATGGATTACGAAGATCTTGAAGAAAAAGCTCGGCAGGGGGCTAAATATATTATATTGTGCAGTCCTCATAATCCTATCGGTCGGGTTTGGACAAAAAGCGAGCTGGAGAAGCTGGGTGAAATATGTATAAAGTATGGTATTAAAGTTATTGCTGATGAGATACATTCAGACCTCGTTTTGTGGGGAAATAAGCACACTCCCTTTTCATCAATTTCCGAGGAACTCAGAAAACTGACAATTACCTGCATTTCAGCAAGTAAAACCTTTAATCTCGCAGGACTCCAGTCTTCTGCAGTTGTTTTTCCTGACACCGAAACTAAATCAGCCTTTGACCGGACCTGGGCCAGGCTCCATATTGAGTGCAACAATTGTTTCAGTCTTGTGGCTACTCAGGCAGCCTATGAACATGGTGAAGAATGGCTGGATCAGCTGATTCCATACATTGAAGGGAACGTAAATCTGGTTATGGATTATTTTCATAATAATATTCCTGCTATTAAACCTATACGGCCCGAGGGTACATATCTTATATGGCTTGACTGCAGAGCGCTTGGGATGAATGGAAAACAGCTGATCGATTTTATGGTGCATAAGGCAGGCGTTGCAATGAGTGCCGGAACATATTTTGGTAAGAACAGTGAAGGTTATATGAGAATGAATGTGGCTTGCCCCAGAACGACTGTGGAGAAGGCGCTGCTAAGGCTTAAAGCAGCAGTTGACCAACTATAAGACACAAGACAAACATACCGATATGAAATGACAATTGTCACTTTATATCGGTCTTTTTATCACTAAAAGCACTGTCTCAGAAAATGTATACTAATATCATCAAATTTGATTCGGATAAATATTTGAAAAAAGCTAAATGCTTGAATAATCAAAATGAAGGGAGTTAAAGACATGATTGTTGAGATAAAGGATGTTGTCAAAAGATATGGAGACAGGGTTGCAGTAGACAATATGACCATGAATGTCAGAGATGGAGAAATCTTGGGTTTACTTGGACCAAATGGTGCTGGAAAAACCACATTAATAAATTCCATTATAGGAATAACTGAAATTAATTCCGGTGAGATAAAAATTTTCGGGCAGGTTATGTCCCAGAACAACTATTATGTTAAGAAAAATATTGGCGTCGTTCCTCAGAATCTTGCCATCTATAATGAATTTAAGGCATATGAGAATGTTGAATATTTCGGCAGGCTCTACGGACTAAAAGGTCAGGAACTTAAGGACAGTGTCCGGCAGGCACTGGAATTTACCGGACTTTGGGAGAGAAAAGGGGACTATCCTAAGAAATTCTCAGGTGGTATGCAAAGAAGGCTTAATATTGCATGCTCCATAGTACATAAGCCAAAACTGATAATTATGGACGAACCTACCGTAGGTATTGATCCGCAATCCAGGAATCATATTCTGGATTCAGTAAGAAAGCTGAATAAAATGGGCTCCACTGTTATATACACCTCACATTACATGGAAGAAATCGAGGCTCTTTGTTCAAGAGTAGTAATCATGGATAATGGGAGGCTGATAGTGCAGGGTACCATTGATGAATTGAAGGAATACATTCAGGATGAGCAGATAGTCGATATAGTACTTAAAAATTATAATTATACACTAACTGAAGCTGTCAAGGCGGTCCATGGCGTGAAGGAATGCCTGGTCGAAGATAGGAGGATGAAGGTTGTTCTGGACAAAAGCAGCAGTCTGGCAAGAATAATTAATTCTATTGTCGAAAATGGCGGAATCATTACAAAAATCAATATGGAGGACGCTTCACTGGAAGATGTTTTTCTTGAACTTACAGGCAAGAGGCTGCGGGATTAGGGGGTGTATTGCAATGAAGGTATTATGGTCGGCATATTATGAGTTTATTAAGAATATAAGGGACATACGTGTTTTAATAGCACTGATTGCGTTCCCTATCAGCATTATCATCTTGTTGGGAACGGCATTTGATGGCAATATGACAGAGGATTTTAATAACAAGGTGAAGTCGGGCTATGTTATACTTGACAATGGTCAGGTGAGTACGGGAGTTAAGCAGTTACTGGAAACCGATGATATTAAAGAAATTATTGATGCAGTAAATTATTCAACTGAGGCCGAGGCAATAGAAGCAATGGATACGGGGAAGATTGATAATTACATTGTTATACCGGAGGACACAACAGGAAAACTTCAGAAAAAGCAATCAGCTGAAATTCGAATTGAAGGAAAAAAGAATATCGAGCTGGTTAAATCAATTCTTAACACTTACATATACAGAAACAATGCGCTTTCGGTTGCCATGGAACTCTCTGAAAATAAAATTGATATTCAGGAGCCCAGTGATATATCGGAAACCTTTGAAAGAATTACTCCCGCGGATTCAAAACTACCTGAGGCTATAGACTATTACTCTGTTTTATCTCTGTTACAAGTAGTTACAATGGGTGCATTACTGGGAATATTGATAGTCACAAGAAATCAGGAATCTAATATTCATATTAGACTATATGCACTACCCACTTCTAAATGGACGGTTTTATGCGGTAAAGTCCTTGGAACCAGTATATTTCTATTCCTCTCCTGCATTGTTACAGTTATTTTCACAAAATTTGTTTATCATGCAAATTGGGATGGCAACCTGCTTATTATTGGTTCAGTACTTATAGTATTTTCGTTCATATCCATCGGTATCGGAATCATGGTTCATTCATTTGTAAAAAGTTTTGCATCGGCTCTGGGTATTTCATTCCTAATTATGCTTTTTTCAGCAGTAGCAGGAGGGTCAATTACACCGGCTGCAACTATTCAGAGTCTTAACATTATTAATCCTATTTATTACGCAAAAGTACTGATTTTCGGAGCTATTTACAACTACCCGGATATGGTTATGTATAAAGCGGCAGGTGGTCTGCTTGCTATTTTAGCCGTGATATATATTACATCAATTTTGAAATTAAGGAAGGTGGATTATGATAATATTTAGTACAACACTTAAGAGATTATTCAAGAGTAAAATAAGATTTGTTTTAATGATAATTTTACCCCTTATTTTCATATCAATATTTACTACACAGAACCATACAGCGGCAACAATAGGTATTGTTGACCATGATCAAAGTGCTGTTTCAAAAGGGATATTCCAGCTCTTAAAAAATACTGAAGGAATTAAGCTTTTAGAAATATCTGAGGATCAAATATATGACTTAACAGCCAGTTATGTGGTGGACTATTCAATAATTATTGATTCGGATTTTGAAAACAAAATTCTGGAGGGTAAAAACCCTAAGATTAAGGAATATTATGTAGAAGACAGGCAGAAGTTATATTTTGTCAAGAACTCTGTTAATACTGAAATAGAAAATTATAAATTAATTGCAAACGCTTTAAATTACGACAAGGTAAAGTTTGAGAATTCTTTAGACAAATATAGGGAATCCAAACTTACCATAAACACAAATCTTGATATTTTAAACAAAATAGTGAAATCAAGAGCAGCATTTGGCTTTTTAGTTCAATTCATGCTGTACATGGCTGTAATCACTACAGGGTTGATATTAGAAGATAAATCGAATGGCACATTTTACAGAGTATTTTACGGACATGTAAGTATTAAAAGATATATGACTGAAAACCTTGCTGCCTTTTTCACAACAGGCGTGATACAAGCTTTAGGAATTATATCGGCACTTGTACTTATATTTAAGATGTATATGGGAAGTGCCCCGGCAGCCATTATCGGTCTGTTTATAATATTTTCCTTTGTTTGTGTTACAATGGGTTTATTCATTATTTCTGTTTTAAAAAAGCCTATTCAGGCATATGTTACTGTGGCTGTTATCACTACTCCTCTGGTTATGCTTGGGGGATGTTATTGGGGATTTGACCTGATGCCAGACATATTGAACAAAATTGGGAGATTTATTCCTTTATCCTGGGTAATGCGAACTGTTGATGGGGTACTGGATGGGTCTATTACAGGTAATGCATTAATTACGAATTACGCTATACTACTGCTGTTTGCTTTGGTATTTCTCGTTGCCGGTCTTGCAAAAAAAGTTGATATTTCTAAATAATTATAATAATATAAAACTGTGTAAATCTGTATTTAAGCTGCTTGTGATTACTAACCTAAAAATAGGGAATGGCGGTTTTATGAAATACATATATGGAATTCTATTATTTATATGGACTGCAGCCGAAGTTATTCTTAAAACAGACAATAGTAATCTGGAAGGCACAGGGTTTATTTTATTAGCCTTGTGCCTCTTTGTAATAAAAGAGAAGTACCTTGACCGGGAAGTTTATTCCATTATACTTGCAGCCCTGGTTATGGGGCTTTCTTTTAGAACCCCTTATCTTCTATTGTTGCTGGGGATATTATTTGTAGATTTAACCTATTTTAAGAAATACTATCTGCTCGGCGCCGCGGCTATTATATCTCTTGTCCTTCTTCACAGAGCAGAGCTGCTTCCATACTCTTTTCATATGGCTGTCGGCGCCTTATGGGGCTATACCTTAAGAAAGAACCATGATAAGGAAATAAAACATATTGGGCTACTGGACAATGAAAGAGCATTGCGCTATCAGCTTGAGAAAACAAAGACTGAGCTGGTTAACCTGCAGAATGAGATTGAAAGGACTGCGGAGCTCAGGGAACGTGACAGAATTGCAAAGGAAATACATGATAATGTGGGACACAGCATTGCAGGAGTACTTTTTCAATTGAGAGCAGCAGAGAAGATAATTCAGACAGATAACCTGAAAGCCGGAGAAATTATTAAGCTCTGCGTGGTTAAGCTGGCTGAGGCCCTTGAAATAACCAGGAATACCGTATTTAATATGAAAAGCAATCAGAACATTGGAATAGAGAGTATTTATAAGCTTGTCAAAGAATTTACCTTCTGCAAAATCAATCTATCCCATAATGGAGATTTTAATGAAGTGTCCACAGCTAATTTGAAGGTATTGGAAGTAAATATAAAGGAGCTTCTTACAAATACAATAAAGTATTCCGAAGCTAATGAGGTAAACCTAAAAATTGATATTAAGGCAAAGCATATAAGGTGTATGTACAAGGATAACGGTAAGGGCTGCAGTAAGATTATAGAAAGTGTTGGACTGACAGGAATCAGGGATAGGGTAAAAAACCTCGGAGGAACTTATTCCGTCGATGGCAGTGCCGGTTTTACCGTGATTTTTACTCTTCCAAATGTTAAGGGGGCAGAGGTTTTATGAAAGTATTAATTGCAGATGACGATGCATTAATAAGAGACGGGCTCAAAATGATACTTGAACTTGAGAAAGACATGGAAGTTGTAGGAACTGCGGCTAACGGGCAGGAGTGTATTCAATTTTGCATGGAAAAATTACCGGATGCGGTGCTTATGGATATCAGAATGCCTGTTATGGATGGAGTACAGGCAACTAAACTGATCAAAGAGCAGTTTCCAAAAATTAAGGTATTATTTCTTACAACCTTTAAAGATACTGAATATATTGTAAGTGGAATAAAATTCGGTGCAGAAGGGTATGTTCTTAAAAGCAGCTCTTCGGAAGTGATTATTGACAGCCTCCGCATGGTATACAGGGGAAGTGTTGTATACGATAAGGATATTGCTGCCATGCTGTCAAATATGGTACAAACAAACAGGACCATTAGTCCGGAAGAGGTGGGAATAACCAAAAAGGAATATGAGATTATGATATGCATATGCGAGGGTTTATCAAATAAAGAAATAGCAGATAAACTATTTATGGGTGAAGGTACAGTCAGAAATTACATTTCAAATATACTTGAAAAGCTTGAGTTAAGGGATAGAACCCAATTGGCTGTTTACCATATGAAAAATTTCGGATAGACCGGTATTGAAAAAAATAACAGTAAAAAAGGTCTTGCAATTATAAAAAATATGTGTTAAATTATAATAGTTGTCGGCAGGGGTGAATAAAATTACTGCTGCAGCATATAATATTATTACATTTATATATCGCGGGGTGGAGCAGTTGGTAGCTCGTCGGGCTCATAACCCGAAGGCCATAGGTTCAAGTCCTATCCCCGCAACCATAAAGAGAGTGTCTTGCATAAGTGCAGGACACTTTTCTTATTTTCATAAATTTGAGGACTTGAACCTGAGAAGGCTCAAAGCGCTAGAAAAAGTGCTGAATGCACTTTTTTAGCTTTGAGTAGGAGCCCGGTACCAAAACCGCGGGTTTGGGTGGGCGACGTCATTAGTATGCGAGGCTTTGCCGAAGCAGACGGCAAGTCCTATCCCCGCAACCATGAAAAACCGTTAGTTTAAAGACTAGCGGTTTTTTTATTGGTGCGCCCAGCATGGGCGCAATCTAACGGGTGAAAGTCCCGAGTGCAGGTTGATAGTGCCAAGCACATAGCCAAGAGCAAGGGTGTCCTCGGCGACGGGGAATCTGAAGGAAGCTGGAGGCAAA
>JAEWMS010000058.1 GCA_023393115.1 Bacillota bacterium | reverse complement strand
TTATTATTTGTCCCTTTGTTTTCCTCTTGATGTTTCTCTTTGTTTGTCTCTTTATTTATCTTTTTATTTGCCTTTTTGATTATCTCATTGATTATATTCCTTACCGGTCGAGCATTATCTGACATAGGTGTCTCTCCCAGCTTTTCAAGCCGTATGCGCTCTTTTACTTCATTTATAAGTTTCATCGTTGCCTGATTTCCAATGGTTCTTTGCAGAAGGGCAAGATTTACTATATTATCTTTACATCTATATAGTAAATTTGGACAAATCTTTTACTACCGGAATTTAAATTTATTTTGAATCGGTAACTAAAAAAATAAAAGAGGCGCTATCAAATTAATAGATAATGCCTCTTTCTTCAATATTACTTTTTTGTTCAATTTATTATCTTCCAATCATTCAATTCTTTGCTGAATGTATCAGTCCTTCAGTGGGAATCCTTTTGCGTCCTTGTTTATGCTGCCTGACAATATCATAATACCTTCAATCAGACCCCATATCCATGTTATTGGGCTAAGGAAGAAACACGAAAGTACAGTTATCAATACCTGCGCCAATCCAATGCCAATGTATCCCAAATAGAATCTATGCACTCCGAACATTCCAAGAAAGATACCGAATAAGCCTGCTGCAAGTTTGGATTTTTGCTGACCGTATGCATTTAGATTCACACCGCATTTCATACAAACCTGAGCCATTGAATTTGTCATATCTCCGCACAATGGGCAATAATTGTTTCCCTTTCCAACAGGTACTCCGCATGCCACACATATTGCTGCCTGATCATTCATAACATTACCACAATTTCTACAATACATAAATATACCTCCTGCTTAATATTTATCGTAAGTCCAATTTTTTATACAAGTTTCGAAAATGTATTTACACCTAAGTATACGGCGTACTACAAAGTTTGTCTGAAAGATTTTTTTGTATGTTGAATAGAGGTAAGATACATCTTGTTATACCTGATTAATATATATTAATTTTCAAGAAAAGTCTACATCAATAAATTAATTCTATATAGTATTATCTGGAGTTTTTTCACCATAATTTCAAAAATATGGTGCTTTTTCTAACAATATATGATAAAATTGGTAATAAAGAAATTTTATGTAAGGAGAAGTGAATAAATGAGATTTGTACAAAAGTGGTCATATTCCTGTGCCAGGCATGTAGCCGACGTATTAAAAGAAAATCATAATAAAAGAGCTGTTTACTATTATGGTTTTTACATAATAATCGGTTCATTGGTAAAAGGTACTATATTGATTTCATTATCTTTACTTCTTGGAGTCCTTATTCCAGCCCTATTGACTGTTCTCGTTTTAGGCTCTTTGAGAATGTTTGCAGGGGGATTTCACTTTGATACCTACGGAAAATGTCTACTTGTCTCGTTAATTTTCGTTTTATCCACTGCTTTGATATCTCAGTATACCTATAGCTACTGGAATATGGTATCAATAGCTGTATTTTTATTGTTAATATTTGCATTCAGCCTTTTAATGCTGATTAAGTATGCCCCCAAGGATACACCCACCAAGCCTATTACAGAACCCGCTGCGATTAGGAAGTATAAACGGTTGTCAATAGCATATCTGGGCATATTGCTGATACTCTGCTGTGTATTAACGCTTTTTAACCTAAAATTGTATGCTTTATCCATCGGTTTCGGTATTTTACTTGAGATATTTACCATAACCCCTGCGGGACACAGCTTTTTTAGTACTATAAAGAACGGGCTAAATAGAAGGACTTCTGTCCGTCGGTATAATTGATTATGCTATTGTTTATTAACTGATTAAAACTTACAACTGATAAGAGGTTTTAGTATGATTGATACCTTATTTAGTAACAGCTTAGTTGCAAAAATAATAATGAATACTTTATTTGTATCAATTCCGGAAGAATTGTATCTTGTAATGTTTACTTTAATAATGGTGGGAGAATTTGAATATTGGAAGGAGCCTGAATGTAAACGCCTTATTAACAGGTTCGACTATATCAGGGTCTTTCTACCTACCATTATTGGTGCATTAATATCGAATATAATTATTAATACAGGTTTTAACTATGGTTTTTTCCAGTTTATATCTCCCATAATTACATTTATCATTATTGTATTTACAAATGATATCTTTGGAGATGCAAGTGCAATAAAGTGGGTAGTAAAAGCTTCAATATTCTATATGCTCAGTTTTCTTACTATAGGTATTTTTGAATTACTTTATATACCTCTTATATTATATGGTACAGGCTTGACACTGGCGCAATTAAGCGACAGTTTCCTAACTTACTTTTTAATTTCACTTCCTTCGCGATTTTTACAATATTCTTTACTTTTGTATCTCATAAGCAGAAGACGCACGTTGCTAAAAGGAAGGTTAATAAAAAACCTTGTATCAAATCCAATACTTTTAGTCATATTTTCGTTATTGGTTTTTTCAAATATCTTATTTTTATGGATTATGTATAATTCAATAGTATATGATAAAGTGCTAATAGATGTTCCCCGCTTAACTCAAATATTCATTATTATGTGCACAGTTATTTTCCCAATGCTAAATATCTCTGGACTCCTTTGGTTCTTCTATATTCTAAAAAATAAGGAAGCCAAAGATAAAAAAATAGCCTCAGATAGTCTATATAAATTAATGAAAGATATAGAAACATACACAAGAAATGAGAAATACGATAATATTCGGTGGAAACTGAATGAAATTGGCATGGGCATTGAGGAGGTTGCAAAAAAACTTTATAAAGAACATGAAACGGAGTGATTAATAATTTACTAGATTCTAAGGAGGTCGATAGAAATGAAAGCATTTTTATTTACAATTTTATCAAGTTTACTGTACATACTGGTGTTATTATTCGGTGTAAAACCAGCTTGCTTCTGGGGACTTCACCAACCGAAAGTTCCTAACCTTAAGTAGGAACCGCTATCCCTTGTATGTAGTTTTAATGAAAGGTTAGCTTAATCTCTTTGTTTAATTTACCGTTTCATTTCTTTATAATTTTTAGTGCTAGGGTTAGTAGTACGTTCCTTTATGTCCATGGCCAATTCAATATATGGTTCGTTTGCGGGATCCAGTATAAAGCTCCTTGTTTCTTCAGACAAGCAGTTTAAATACGGATCCCGTATTTTACTGTAACCGACTAAAAAATCCACAGATACTTTAAAATAATCTGCCAATTGCTTAAGTCTTTCAATTGACGGCTCCCTTTTATTACTCACGTATCCATTGAAGGTTGGTATTTTAATATTCATTTGGTTAGCTGCTTCCTGCTGCTCCAAACCTTTTTCTCTGACCAATTCTTTTATTCTTTCACCTATTGTTTTATCCATTGATATATATCCTCCAATCCCCTTACTAATCTTATTATAAATATAAAATTGTATATATGTCAATTTATTACTTTTTATTAAAACTTCGTTTTGACATTTTTCAACTCATTTTCGTCATTTTTTTAGTTGACAAATTGCGTTTCGAATTTTATAATTTAATTAATGGCAATTTATTACATAATTCAACTATATTGGAAGGTTGCATTACCAAACCATCATACCATTACATTCACACAATTGAGTTTTTTGACATTTTATGAGACAAAAATGTAGGTTAAGGAGGTTTTGATATGCTAGTTGACGAAATTAACAAATTAAGAGAGATTCTGAACGAACAGGTTTTAAACTGTAGTATGGACTATGAAGAGATTTTATCTCTAAGTCAGGACTTGGATAAGTTAATTGTTGAATACTATAAAAATGAACTTTCGGTTCGAAATACATGTTCATCTGTCCTTTAAATATCAATTTTATTGCATTGAAATACTTAATAGTATATAATTTTTATGGTATTTTTGATGTTAGAAATAATGAGAGGATAGATATATTAATGAAACTAGGTATTGTTGGACTTCCGAACGTAGGTAAAAGTACCCTGTTTAATGCCATAACAAAAGCAGGTGCTGAAAGCGCAAATTACCCATTTTGTACTATTGAACCAAATGTAGGTATTGTTGCTGTTCCCGATGAAAGACTTGATAAACTGGCCGAAATGTATAATCCTGATAAAATAACTCCTACAGTCATAGAATTTGTTGATATCGCAGGACTTGTTAAAGGAGCCAGTAAAGGTGAAGGTCTGGGGAATAAATTTCTTTCCCATATTAGAGAAGTAGATGCGATTGTTCATGTAGTAAGGTGCTTTGAAGATGGAAATATAGTTCACGTAGACGGTTCTATCGGACCCAGAAGAGATGTTGAAACCATAAATCTCGAGTTGATATTTGCGGATCTGGAAATGTTGGAACGAAGAATCGACAGAACCAGAAAGAATCTCAAATCTGGCGATAAGAAGTTCCAGGTTGAAATAGAGCTTCTTGAATCAATAAAAGCTCATCTTGAAAGTGGAAAGCCTGCCAGATCCATGACCTTTGATAGTGAACAGCAACAGCTGGTGGATCAGCTTTTCCTTATTACGTTAAAACCGGTTCTATACGCGGGAAATGTATCTGAAAACGCTCTCTCTTCTTTGGAAGATAATAAGTTTTTAGCTGAGCTGAAGGAATTTGCTTCAAGCGAAGGTTCCGAAGTTATGGTTATATGTGCCAAGGTTGAGGAAGAAATTGCTCAGCTGGCCGATGAGGAGAAGGCCGACTTCCTTGAAGCAATGGGACTTGACGAATCCGGTCTGGACAAGCTTATTAAAGCAAGCTACAGAATCCTCGGCCTAATCAGTTATCTCACTGCAGGCCCGCAGGAAGTAAGAGCCTGGACAATTATCAACGGTACAAAGGCTCCACAGGCAGCCGGTAAAATACACAGTGACTTTGAAAGAGGTTTCATACGTGCTGAAATTGTCGCCTACAATGACCTTATGGCCTGCGGCACATATACAGCTGCAAAAGAAAAAGGCCTGGTAAGATCAGAAGGAAAAGAATATGTTATGCATGACGGAGATGTAACTCTGTTCAGGTTTAATGTTTAAATTATAGTTTACCCCGTAAAATCCTTCTAAGAAGGATTTTACGGGGTTTGATTTATGCTACAATTTATTAATTTGTTAATAAAATTTCTTATTGCTTCTAATAAATATTCTCTTATTCTCTTCTTATTTAAGCGAAAATCCGTATCAACAAGTTTGGTATTAAGGCTGCTACTGTAATCCCGTAAATTAGATCCAACCAGAACATTGAGCCGGCTGCTCCCAAGTAAATAATACCAACAATAGGGGTTATAATAATCTTGCAGAATATTGGAGTTTCTTTTCTCCTGCTATTCCTTATTTGCTATAACCTCTATTACCTCTTGAATCTCCGCTTCACGTAAAACTTCATTGAGATCTATTATAGAGAAAAGTTTTTCGTCTTTTTTTCCAACACCTTTTATATACTTTTTATTGTTTACTTTAATTATTGCATCGGATTTGTCTATCGAATCGTCTTTCAGATTAATTATTTCAAGAACATTGTTCACCATAAACCCAAAGAGCTGTCCATCTTTTTCGGTAATAATTATTTTTGTTTTTTTCGTTATTTCCGAATCCCCCATGCTGAACTTTTTATTCAAATCCACTACTGGAACTACACTGCCTCTAAGATTATACAGCCCTTTTATGTAATCAGGCATTTGTGGAATAGTAGAAACTTCGCTGTATTTTTCTATTTTAAATACCATTGATGCTTCAACACTGCATAATTCATTGTTTAATGTAAATATAACAACTTGTGTGTCAGCCATCCCGCCACCTCCAATATATGTGTTACCCCTGTTTTAATAATATCATAGTCCTGAATGAGCCGCAACCAAAATTCAAAGGGGTGAAATACTTCCACATTATCATTCCTCAGCCATAATATCTATAAAGTTGCTTTTTAAAGGACATAATTTTTGATATAATACAACAGAAAATATTTTAGACAGGATGGTTTCAATGGAAAAAAGCAAAATTGAAAGATTGAATGAACTTGCAAAAAAAGCTAAAACCGGCCCCCTTACCGACGCTGAACTGGTAGAAAGAGATCAACTTAGAAAAGAATATATCGGTGCGTTCAGGGCAAATCTTAAGGCTACGCTGGACAATACTGTAATCGTTGACAAAGACGGTAACAGAAGAAGTCTGAGAAAGGATAACTAAACATGGCAAAGGCCTATATTGTAAAAGGCAAGGAAAGCAGAGTTGAATATGGACATCCCTGGATATTCAGAAGTGATATTTCACATACAGAAGGTGATATAACTCCTGGTGATGTTGTTGATGTTTACAGCAGTAAGAAGAAATTTCTCGGGAGGGGTTTTTATAATCCTCAATCCCAGATAACCATAAGAATGCTTACCTATGAGCATGAAGAAATTAATTATGATTTTCTTTATAACAGAATAAAGGATGCCTGGAATTACAGGAAACAAGTTGCAGATGTAAACAGCTGCCGGGCTGTATTTGCCGAATCGGATTTTCTGCCTGCCCTGGTTGTAGACAAGTTCTCCGACATTTTGGTGGTTCAGACGCTGGCTCTGGGAATAGATAGATATAAGAAGGAAATCGTAGACATCCTGGATGATATAATTAAGCCTCGCGGTATATATGAAAGAAATGATGTACCGGTCAGGCAGCTGGAAGGGCTTGAAATGCAGAAGGGTTTCCTTAAAGGTCCCTTTGATACCCTCGTTGAAATGTCTGAAAATGGTGTTAAATTTCTCGTAGATGTGGAAAACGGACAAAAGACCGGCTTCTTTCTGGACCAGAAGGAAAACCGCGCTGCCATTGCTCCCTTCGTTAAGGGTGTCAAGGTGCTTGACTGCTTCACACATACAGGCTCCTTTGCGTTACATGCCGGCCTTTTTGGTGCCAGCAGCGTACTGGGTATTGATATATCTGAGCACGCGGTAAAGTGTGCCACAAAAAACGCCGAAATCAATGGCCTTGACACCGTTGTGAAGTTCCAGGCAGCGAATACCTTCGATATATTGCGCGAATTCTACGATAATGGTGAAACCTTTGACACTATCGTCCTTGACCCTCCAGCCTTCACTAAAACCAAAAATGCAGTTCAGGGTGCTATCAGAGGTTACAAGGAAATTAACCTTCGCGCAATGAAGATAATTGAACGCGGCGGCTACCTCATTACCTGTTCCTGCTCGCAGCATGTGGATTCCGAGCTTTTTATGGATATTTTATATGACGCCGCAGCAGACTCAAAGCGTAAGGTTAGGGTAGTGGAGTACAGATCACAGGCTAAAGACCACCCTGTTCTGCTGGCATCTCCTGAAACAGAGTACCTGAAATGTGCAATTTTGCAAATTGTTTAAGACTATTGTTTTATTTAGCACTGTTAAGTACATGTTATGGAGTTTAAGCTTTAAATACTTGTTATAGCTGTTAAATACATGTATATAATAGAACTTTCTGTTAAAAATAATGTCGGGTGATTACTATGCTGACATTATTTTTAACATTATTTATTTTGGTAAAGCTGACTGAAATAACAAATAAATTAATCTATAAAAGAAAAATAACTGAACTCATAAAAGTTATTAATACTAAAGAGGATTTGCTTTATTTAAATTTTAAGGACTATATGGCAGTAATTATTGAAGTTCTGAAACGCTCAGGCTATAAGGTTAATCCAACCACTGCCTGTGGCATAGATGGCAGCGGACTTAAATTAAATAATATCCAATTCACAGAAGTCTGGAAGCATGGACTCCAGCAAATTGTCGATGTTGAACTGGCAATGAATCTGTCCAAGTGTATGCACGACAACTCGGTCTACCGAGGCATGATTATTACTCTTGGAGATTTCAAGCCATGCACCAGACTATACTGTCATAAAAATGTCATAGAATGTATTAATGGCGATCAGTTACTGGCCATGTGCAAAGCTGTACGAAATACTAAAGTCGCCTTAGAACCTGCTAAATAAGGCACTGGTCACTAAATGGTTTATTTAATAACAATCCGCATTCTGAAAAATCTTTTGATACTTCTGAAAAATCCTATTTTTTCATGTGGTTTATGTTGCTTTTGTTCAGATAGTTCAGGCTCAGCAATAGCTATTTCAGCCATTTTCAATATACTTTCAAGTGAACCGGCTTTAGCAATAAACCTTCCTGAATGGCAGAATATCGCATCCTTTAAACCTGTTATTTTACTTAGCTCCTCTTCTCTTTTTCCGGCCCATTCATCAGGAAGCCTCTTTCTGTCCTTACGTTCCTGTCCATATTCCCTGACAGTCTGAATATAGTAGCCCTCCTCTTTTGGATAAATCACAAACAGCACTTCCCTGTTTATATCAATTTCTTTTATCGTCCGTTCCCAGGGGTAAGAATTATCCAGTATTAGCAGTTCGGGTCGAACACGAGAGTTGTACGCATTAATAACAAAGGTTCTCGCTTTAATTGTCGAAACTTTTTGGTCCACAACATTATCCAGAATGTCAAAAGCAAAGTTAACCGCATCATTAAAAGCTTCATCTACCGACGCAGGTGAATCCCAGGTCGGATTATAGCCTCCTATAATTGAGGAAATACACATGGTAGGAATTATATTTTCAGTTGTTCTTATACCATTATCGGCTGCATCAATCCCCTCTATCAGTACTGTATCAGTATATCTGAACACATTTTCAACGTCCCTGTCTGATATTTCAGGGTGCTTTGATATTATGGCATCCCTCCCGAACTTTCTCCAAATTAATCCTGCAGCCGCATATGGTGTTCCATTCTCCCTGTATTCCTTTTCCAATTGATGATGATCAAACTCACCGTTGCCAATATCATATATCAAGTCTTGCTGTTCAAGTAACTCCGGGTTTCTTGTTCTTGTCAGCTCAATGTCAAACACCTCTTTAAGTATTGCAGTAGCCATTACTTCGTCGGCATGAAATCTACCATCATGGGTTGCGACCTTTTTTATTTGTTTTATTGTATCCACAAAAATACCTCCAGAACAAAATAATTTACTATGATATTTTGTTCTGTGAAAGCAAATCTATACAAATATTTTATTGACATATACCGTCTGACGATATATAATCCAACTATACAGTATAACTATATATTTTGTCTGTATAGTTTTTCTGTTTAATTTAACTATACAGAGTGTGCCTGTGTAAAATGTACTCGGAATCTTCAAGCTATATCCTGTTCATTTTTATACAACTGTGGCAGTAAAGGAGACAAAGCCTATGAACTTAGAAAAGTTTCTTCCTCTAACTGAAACTACTTTTTATATAATGCTATCACTTGTGGAGCCCTCTCATGGATACGCTGTTATGCAGAAAGTAGAACAGTTAAGCGATAATAAAGTAAGGGTGGCTGCCGGAACTTTATATGGAGCCTTTGAAAACCTTACAAAACAAAAGCTCATAAGAGCTGTGGAAAGCCAGGACCCCAGAAGAAAGGTTTATGTCCTGACAGCAGAAGGTATGGAAGTTTTAAAGCTTGAAATTCAAAGACTAAAACACCTGATAAAAATATCTGAAAGCATCACTTAATACCTGTTTTTTGTCACTATTAACTCAAAATAGAGATGTTAAAAATAGAGATATTTCAAATCGAGTATGTTTATTAATAAGAAAGGGTGACAATGTATGTTAAAGTTTAAGTTTTTTGTTGATATGGAACAGGAAGAAGAATACCTCAATGCTATGGCTAAAAAGGGATATATGCTTAAAAAATATAATTCTTCAGGGTTTTACAGTTTTATAAAGGGAACACCTCAAGATTTACACTATAAAATTGATTACAGAGTTTTTAATAAAAAGAGTGATTTTGAGAATTACAAAATGCTGTTCCAGGATGCAGGCTGGATCCATGTCTTCGGTACAAAATACTCGGGAGGGCAGTATTTTTTACCGGCGAAGGGCAGTAATAATCATGAGATTTTCTCGGATATAGAATCCAGAGCCGCAAGATATACAAGATTAATAAATCAATGTTTGCTGTGGCTTTTTTTTCTTTGGTTTATTCCATTTCAATTTTACTTATTAATGATTTCAGTTTCAGTAATGTAGGTTATCTTACCCCGGGACTTTGGGATAGAACCGGAGCATCCTTCTGGCTGGGCCTATTATTTGAAACACCCTTTGTGCTGTTAAGAATACTCCCTTTTATCCTTATGGTGTCTCTGACTGTTCTATATGGCTACTTGGCTGTCAAGGCGAAGAAAATTTATAAAAAGGTTGTAAATGATTCAAATTGATAATTGTTTTTTACTCAGGTGTAACCTAATACGCACTAATAATTGCATTAAACGCCGGGCCATTAAATTGTGGTTCAAAGATATATTGGCCCTTTTTGTTAATTAGCCCCATTTTAAGTTTACCATCCTTGGCTTTTCCGGTTACCCATGCAACGTCACTATTAAAACCACTGTTAATATCATCGAAGCTGCATGGTATTGCCAGCTCTCCACTGGAATTAATGAATCCCCACTTCCCGCCCATTTTTACAGCCGCCATTCCACCTGAAAAGTACTGTCCATTTTCAAATGGATATGATAAATCCGAAATTGATTTGGTTAATGACTGTCCATGTACATTAAAATAACCTGCGTTAAGAATATAGCCATCCTTATAATTTAATACGAACAAAGCATTATTTTCTGTTAAAGTTGGCTTAGCAGAGAATTGAGGTTTTGTGGTTATTTTGCCACCAGCGTCCATAACTCCCCATAAACCATTTTCCTCAAAGCATATATATTCTCCGTTTGTTTTAGCAGCTGTATATTTAATAGGAACTACTACATTACCGTGTTTGTCAATAATCCCCCATTTACCACCTTTTAAATTGCCTTTACATACAAGTAGGTTTTCACCAACCTTAGTCATAGAGGTATATACGGGTCTGATAATTTCCTTTCCGTTTTTACTAATTGTTCCGTGATATCTGTTATATTTTACTGCTATGAATTCGTCACCTGAATATGGCTTAATTTCTGTGTAAATTTGCTTAACCAAGGTGTTGAGATTGATATCTACTAGTCCGACAGTATTGTTGAATTCATCTCTTATGCTACCTATATCCTCGCGAAAAAATTCAAAACTCTCATTCTTGTCAAGTATTGTTACCTTGCCGGATTTTTCAATAAGTCCGGCCTTGTTCTTTATACAGAAGCCACCCTTAGTAGGTATTTCTTCTTCTATATGAACAGAAAAATAGTGCTTGGATTTCTCAGGAAAATTTGAGTTTTTCCAAATCCCCTTGTATACAGCTGGTACCATCTCTCTTCCGTTTTCATTAATTATTCCGGTTTTTCCATTCCGGACAAAAGCAAGTATCCCATCTTTTAGGAAATTAAGTTTTTCGTATTTCGTATTAATTGTGACTTTACCAGAGCCATTGATAAGGCCATATTTCTCCTTCTTAATTATAATTGCCAATTTTGTTTCCTGAGATATTTCTATCAAATCGTACGAAGGCTTTATAATCCACTGCCCCTTCACATCAATCAATCCCCATAGCTTTCCGACTCTAGCAGGACACCATCCATGATAAAAATACATAACCTCATCATACTCAGGCTTTATAACTTCATTAAAGTTATTGTCAACAAATCCCCACTTATTTTCCCTCTTTACTGCAAGCATACCATTGATCTGACTAACTCCAAAGTCTTGATATATTGGGTTCAATACTAAAACACCATCGGTGTTCTTTAAGCCTTTTTTCCCATTTTGACTTATCTTTAGAAATATGTCAGGTTCCTTCGTTGATTTGGACAAAGCATTACTTGTTCCAAATGAACCATAAATGGTAAATAGTATCACAACTAACATTAATACAACTTTCTTCATAATATGTACACCCCTTTTAATGTAAACACTAATGTCACCGGGTTAAAGTCCATAATCACAAAAAACCAGATACTTTCCGCACCTGATTTTGCTGTCTGCAAAATCTACTGTAGCAAATCACTTGAGGGAGGAAGCTTTTCCAATATCTGCTTTTCCAATTTGTCTAAAAGCCCCTTTGCGATTTTTATATCAATGGAAATATCTTTTTTGAACCTTTCAACAGCCTCCTGATCTCCCAGAATTTTGGCTTCGTTAAAAGGAAATTGCTTTCTCAGACTTTCAATCTCCGACAGTACAGTTTTTGTTTTTGTTTTTAAATGCTTTACGGCCTTTTTCATATCTGTTTTTGATTTCTCTTCAAGTTTCTCAAGACCTTCAGGGTCATCCTTATATTCAAGCATAACTTTTTTATGAAGTTTCTTTAATTTCTCGGCATCCTGGGCTTCATATGCCGTCTTTGCAGCCTTCCAGATACGTTTGATCATTTTATCAGAGATAACTGTAAGTTCGGGATGAATTCGCTCAGCTATTGAAATATACATATTTTTTAACTCTTGAGCCTTTTTAATCAATTCTGAATTATCCACACTCATATTATGCACATTGTCAATCTCCCTCTTCATTATCCTGAGCATGTTAAAGTGCTTTTCAAACTCCTTTTCAAGAGTTCTGTCTATGTGTTGGTGATCAATAGGAATCTGAAATTGAAGACAGGTTTGCATCATTTCAAGCTTCAGCTTTGTTCTGGCAATAGTCAGCTCAAGCTTATGCAGCTCATACCGGGGTTCCCCAAGCTTAAGAATGAAATCATTTTTTAGCAGGCTTGATTCGTATATCTCCATATAATCACGTTCAACAAGAGCTTCCATTAATAATTTCTTTTGAACTTTGTAATCTTCATAAATATTGTCCATATTAACCTCCTTTACAAATCAACATTTTCGTATTGACTGTAATATAGCTTATTATAGAACCCGCCCTGTGCTATAAGTTGGTCATGGGTTCCCTGTTCCACTATTTGCCCTTTATTCATAACAAGTATCAAATCGGCTTCCCGAATAGTTGATAGTCTGTGAGCTATAATAAAGCTTGTTCTGCCTTCCATTAACCTATTGAAGGCCTTTTGTATTTTAATCTCGGTCCTGGTATCAACACTGCTGGTCGCTTCATCAAGTATCAGCATTGGTGGAATTATAAGCATTACTCGAGCAATTGTCAATAGCTGGCGCTGTCCTTGTGATAGGTTGCCCCCGCCCTCAGTAACCATGGTATTATAGCCCATGGGTAGCTTCTTTATAAAACTGTGTGCATTAGCCGACTTCGCTGCTGTAATTACTTCATCATCTGAAGCATCGGGCTTACCATAAGAAATATTATCACGTATTGTACCCGAAAACAGCCAGGTATCCTGTAAAACCATACCAAAAGCTTTCCTGAGGCTATCCTTTGTCATAGACTTAGTGTTTATTCCATCAATATATATATTCCCACTATTTACATCGTAAAATCTCATTAATAGGTTAACAAGAGTTGTTTTTCCCGCTCCGGTAGGGCCAACTATAGCAACCCTGGTGCCATTGTTTACATCGAGGCTGAAATTTTTTATAAGAGGATGGTCTGCAGTGTATGAAAAGGATACATTATCAAATGTAACCTTACCTATAATGCTGTTAGTGCTGTTAGTGCTGTTAGTGCTGTTACTGCTATTAGTGCTTGTAGTACTTATAGTACTTGAAAATTCAATAAGCCCCTCCTCCTCATTGTTCTCAGGTTCACTGTCAAGAACTGAGAATACTCTCTGAGCTGATGCGATGGCAGTCTGAAGCTGTGTTGTTACACTTGTTATATTATTAATGGGCTGAGAGAAATATGTTGAATAGGTCAAAAAGCTTGAAATGTATCCAATACTAAGCCTACCGGCAATTGCTGCTATTCCGCCAGTCAGCCCCAGTAATACATAGGTTATGTTATTCACCAGCCTTGTAGAAGGATTTACAAGGGAGGAATAGAACTGCGCCCATCTCCCAGCTTTATAAAGCCTGTTGTTTATTTCCTCAAATTTCTCTTGAGCACGTTCTTCATAGTTGAAGGCCTTTACCACCTTCTGGTCACCTATCATTTCCTCAACAAAGCCATTGAGCTCTCCGTTCAGCTTTGACTGTTCCTTGAAAAGCTTGGAAGAACGTTTTGTTATGAAGGAAGCAATGAAAAAGGTAACCGGCGTCATAACAATTACAACCAGAGTTATAAAAGGATTAAGAATAAACATAAATACAAGGGAACCTACTATTGAGATTATTCCGGTAAGAAACTGTGTTACTGATTGGAAGATGCCCTCAGAAATGTATTCCATATCGCTTGTAAGCCGGGACATAATATCTCCGTGAGCATTCTTGTCGTAATACTCCAGAGGCATTTTGGTTACGTGGATAAAAACATCATTTTTAAGCTCTTCAACAGTTCTGTTGGCAAGCTTTGTTGTCAGTACCTGAAGAGTCCATTGGAATATGGCACTTACGCAATATAGGATTATTATTATAAGTACGATTTTTCCAATCTGTTTGAAGTCTACACTGTTTTTTCCCGCTATGCTATCGACACCCTTACCTATTATATAAGGGCCTGCAATCATAAGTATGTTACTGAATACCGCACAAAGCAAGGCGCCAAAAACAAATTGCCTGTGCTTTAAAATGTATTTGACAAGACGTATAACAACTCTATTTTTCATTTGGCGCCACCTCACTTTCGTCCTGGGAGCTGACAATTTCCTTGTATACCGAACAGCTCTCAAGGAGCTCAGCGTTACTTCCCATGCCCACTATTTCTCCCTCGTCCATAACAATAATAATATCTGCATTTCGAATTGCTGCCACACGCTGAGTAACAATAATCACTGTGGTATCGGACAGTTTTTCCTTAAGCTCCCTCCGCAAACGTGCGTCTGTAGCATAATCCAATGCACTTGAGCTGTCATCCAGTATCAATATATCCGGCTCCTTTACTAAAGCTCGCGCTATAGCCAGTCTTTGCCTTTGACCGCCAGAAAGATTTCTGCCACCCTGAACGATTTGCGCCTTAAAGCCTTCAGGTTTGTTTTCTATAAATTCATAGGCCTGAGCTATTTTTGAAGCTTTGACCATATCTTCGAAAGTTGCGTCGGGCTTTCCCCATTTAAGGTTTTCTTCAATTGTTCCTGAGAAAAGCACTGATTTCTGAGGCACCAATCCTATTCTATTTCTGAGTTCCTTTTGTTTCAATTTTTTAACATTTATCCCGTTAAAGCTGACTGTACCTTCTGTTGCATCGTAAAAACGTGCAATAAGATTTATCAGGGTTGACTTTCCTGCACCGGTAGAACCAATAATCCCTGTAACCTGACCTTTATTGATTTTAAAGGAGATATTTTGTAATACATTCTCAGCTGATCTGTCATAGGAAAAGCTTACATTGCTGAATTCTATTATTGGGTTGGATTTATGCAGTTCCTCATGTGAAGCCGATGTCGGTTGTGCCAGTGATTCATCCTTTTCTGCCTGCGAATTTGTTCCTCCATGAAGTTTAGATTGGTCAGTATCCATATCAACAATTGAGGGTTTCAAATCAAGCAGCTCATTGACTCTACCCGCTGATGCAGCCGCTTTTGTAAAGGTTACAACAAGGTTTGCAAGAACTATTAACGCAGATAAAATCATATTCACGTAGTTTATATATGCAATGATTTCACCCTGTGTCATACTTCCTTCATTTACCTGTACACCTCCGAACCAAAGAATGGCAGCAACACCTAAATTGATTATGACTGTTGTCACCGGATTTAGAAGGGCGGAGATTCGTCCCACCCTTATTGAACTATCAGCATATTCCCTGTTACTTTCAACAAATCTTGTTCTTTCCTTGTCAAGCCTTGCAAAAGCACGAACCACTCTTGCCCCCGACAAATTTTCTCTTATAACCGTTGAAAGTCCATCAAGTTTCTTTTGAACCAACTTGTACATAGGAACGCTTCTTGACATTACAAAATAAAGAAAAACAGCAAATATGGGCATTATAATCAATAAAATCAGAGATAACCTGAGGTTGATTATCATGGCCATTACTACACCGCCAATGCACAGAAAAGGTACGCGAATAACCAGCCTTATCAACATGGCAACCGCAAACTGCAATTGATTTACGTCACTTGTTATTCTGTTTATAAGAGAAGGTGTCCCTATTTTATCAATTTCATTATAAGAGAAGCTCTGTATTTTTTTGAATAACAGATTTCTCATTGAAGTCCCAAAGCCCTGGGATGCAATAGAGGCATAGTATTGGCATATATATGCAGAACCTGCCCCTATAACTGCTGTTATAAGCATCAGTCCTCCCATGGTGTATACAAAGGAAGTATTATTTGTTTTGACTCCGTTATCAATAAGTTTGGCCATCATTAACGGTATTAACAGCTCAAGAATGGCTTCAAGCAATTTAAAAGCAGGCCCTAAAGTCACCTGCTTTATATATGGTTTTAAGTACTTTACAAGCTTTAACAAAGAAAAAACCCCTTTTATTCTTCAACTCTACTATGTATTAATCATCGATTGTATGTTCACATCTTAACTATTCGCTCTTAATTTTCACTATTCATTCTTCACTATTCACTTGACTTTCTCCAACTTCCAACCTCTAACCTCCAACTTCTAACTTCCAACTTCTAACTTCCAACTTCTAATAAGTACATCCTGTCCATAAGCTCTGTACCGGCTGTAGTTTTAAAGTATTTTTTCCGGATTGATTCTACAGCAGAATTATCCATCTGGTCCTCAAAAATATTCACAAGGAAATCTGCTTCCACCAAAATTTGAAAATCAACTCCGTCAATTTTACTGTAGCTGTGGTGATGCCCTATTATATAACAAACGCGCTCAATAATATCAGTATCAATGGGATACTTCTCCATAATCTTCTGTGCTATTTCGGGTCCCTCCTTTTCCTGATAGGGTCCGGCAGATGAATTATACTTTCTCTCAGCTTCCTTAATACCTATATCATGAAGAATCCCGGAAAGATTTACAATTAGACTGCTTTTCTCGTCAAGCTGTTCAAGTGCTGCTATGGTAGCGCAAAAACTATGAACCTTCAGAGCATGGTTGATTCTTCTTACATCCTTATCAAAATATAAAATCATTTCTCTAGTAATCTGTTCAATCATATCTCACTCTATCGGACAAGTCATAATCATTTCATAATCAATTCACAATCATTTCATAAATATTTTTTGTCCAATATACCTCCTTACCGTTTTTTACATTATTTCTATCAATTATATTTCATTTGAAACACTAAGACAATAAACCAGATGAAATTAACGTAATTGAACCTGTTTACATAATTACTATAGTATCGGTGAAAATAATCTGAAGGTACTTTCCTGTATCTTGGAATATATACCTCTCTTGCTAAACTCCTCTTTAGTTATAAGTCTGCATAGCTTCAAATCCTCATGAAATATATTTGAACATCTGTTGGTTATTTCCTTTCCATACATAAAGGCATCAATTTCGAAATTAAGTGAGAAGCTTCTCATATCAATATTCGCAGTTCCCACCGCAGAGACAAGTTCATCCACTACCATCATTTTTGCATGTAAAAAGCCGGGATAAAGATAAACCTTTATTCCATATTCCAAAACATCGGCCACATAAGACATTGTAGCTTTATAGACATAAGGTTTATCGGGTACACCCGGAATTTGAATCATTACCTCTACACCGGATAAGGCAGCATTCTGAAGAGCCTCCAGGAAAGCCGTATCAGGTACAAAATATGGCGTCTGGATTAGGATGCTCTGCTTCGCCGAACTAATCATTTTGAGTAAGCCCCGTTTTATTTCCTGTCCGGAAGTATCCGGGCCGCTGGACACAATTTGGATTCCGGTGCTTTCTTTACCCGCTTCGATTTCAGGAAAGTATCGGATACTGTCAAACTTATCCGAATCCTGCTTTGACGCATACAGCCAATCTTCAATAAACCTCAGCTGAAGGTCAAGGACACTGCTGCCGATTATTCTTAAGTGAGTATCTCTCCAGGGCTTTATTTTTTTATGAAATCCAAGATATTCATCTCCAATGTTGATTCCTCCTGTATACCCTATTTTGCCGTCTATCACCACGATTTTACGATGATTCCTGAAATTGACCTTAAGAAAATTGCTGAATGTATTTGATAAATAGCTGTATACCTCGCCCCCGTTTTTTATAATGGAGGAATAAGCCTCAAAGGGCCTCAAAAGATTTGAGCCATGGTCGAATAACACCCGCACCTCCAGACCCTCTTTTGCCTTTCTGGCAAGCAATTCAATCATTTTTTTACCGATATTGTCATTTTGAAAAATAAAATAAAGAAGGTGAATTGATTCCTTTGCTTCCTCCAAATCCTTGAACAACTGATTGTATTTGTCCTGTGCACCAGTAAAGATTATGACCTCATTGTTATCGGTATACGGACTTTGAGAGGTAGCAGCATTAAGTCTCAAAAGCTGTTTCATGGGTTCTCCGTGAAAATCCGGAACCTTTATTTCTTTACCATACGGAATTTGGTTATAATTCTTAAAGACCTTATGACTGTACTGTTTATAGGATTTTCTCCCAAAGAGCAA
Source organism: Bacillota bacterium (assembly GCA_023393115.1). Lineage (GTDB taxonomy): Bacteria > Bacillota > Clostridia > Acetivibrionales > DSM-1351 > Ruminiclostridium. The sequence goes on along the minus strand of JAEWMS010000058.1, from coordinate 11,337 downwards.
ATACAGAAAAAAACCTAGTAAAGGCAGCAAAGACAGGGTTAAAACCCAGCTTAAAGCCTGTACCGGTTTTTTGCGTTCAAAGAAAACAGCCGTGATAATGAATACAATATTTATGACAATAATAATTACTGATATAGGGGACCACATATTGCTCATATATCACTCCAAATATGATAAAAAACCTGTGTTTACATTAATTGCTTTAAATAATCCAGCTTGTTATATTCCTTTCCCAAATGTTCTTTAATATACCTCCTGGATATAATCCCCAGCTCTTTAATTGACTCCTCTGATAATGAAAAGCTGAACAGCTTCTGAGGACTGATTTTCATAATATACTTCAATGCTTTCACCGTTCCTGGTAAAAGAGGTATTACCCTTCCCTTGGGGTTAACACATTCAGCACAAACAATTCCCGAATTATCCAGGTCAAAATACATATTCTCGTCACCTGTGCTGTTACAATTTATACAGCCTGATACCTGAGGTTCATAGCCCAGCAGTGCCATGAGCCTCAATTCAAACACTCTGGTCACCAATTCAAGAGAGCGATCGGTTTTAGCAATAACGTAAAGAGTGTTCAACAAGAGCTGGAGTATGTCTCCAGACGGTTCTCCCTCCTGAACATTGTCAGAAATAAGCTCCAGAATGTGTGAACTGTAAGTAAGCTTAAAAATGTCATTTCTTATTTCATAGTTTGGCTCAATAACCTCACAGTAGGACATATTATACAATTCCTTGCCCTTAAATAGCATATAATCACTGAAACACAACAGTTGTGTGCCGCTGCTTAATGAGCTTTTGGGCCTTCTGGCATTTTTTGCGGCAACTGATATCTTACCCTCTTCTGCTGTCAACACTGTTACTATCTTATCGGCCTCTCCGGTATTTACTTCTTTTATGACAATTCCCTTGTAATGTACAGTACCCATTTACCTCCGCGGCCTCCAGGTTAACCCATTCTACTGTTTATTACTTTTATAGCCCAGATCTTTAAGCATACTGTCGTTATTTCGCCAGTCGGGTTTAACCTTGACCCAAAGCTCCAGAAATATTTTAGTGTCCAGTAATCTTTCTATTTCATATCGTGCTGCACTGCCTATCTTCTTTAACATCTGTCCCTGCTTGCCTATGATAATTCCCTTATGAGAGCTTTTTTCACAATAGATGGTAGCCTGAATATTTATCAGTCCATCTTCCCTCTCCTTAAAGGACATAACTTCCACACCTACTCCATGTGGTACCTCTTCATCCAGATTCAAAAGTACCTTTTCTCTTATCATCTCAGCAGCGATTACCTTCTCGGGCTGGTCTGTCAGTGTATCTTCCGAAAAAAACTGAGGACCCTCCGGAATATACTTCAACGCTTCATTTAAGATAATATCAGTACCGTCATTTTTTAATGCAGAAATGGGTATTATTGCTTTAAAGTCCATGAGCTTACTATAGCCTTCAATTATTGAAAAGAGCTTGTCCTTACTTACAATGTCAACCTTGTTTAAGATTAGAAATACAGGGGTTTTAACCTTTTTCAGCTGTTCTATTATGCTGACATCCATATTTCCTGCCGGCGTAGAAGCCTCCACAAGAAAAAGTATAAGGTCCACCTCCCTCATAGTCTCAGATGCAACATTTACCATGTATTCGCCCAATTTGGTTTTAGGCTTGTGAATGCCGGGGGTGTCTATTAGCACCAGCTGGCATTGTTCATTTGTAATTACTCCACGGATAGTATTTCTTGTGGTTTGTGGCTTATCTGACATTATTGCAATTTTTTGTCCTGTAATTGCATTTAACAGTGTAGATTTTCCAACATTCGGTCTCCCTATTACTGATACAAAACCCGATTTAAACGCCATATATCCTCCAAATATGTTCTCAAAATCTTCTAAAAAACTGAAAAAATTGTGCTAAATTGTTTAAATATTTCTGACTAAAAACTTCTGAATGCGTGGGGCAGAATATCTCCAAAACGTATGATTTTATATTCCCCGCTTTTCTTTGCTCCGATAACCTGCATTTCGTCATCAGCAAATTCCGCTAGAACCTGTCTGCATATACCGCAGGGATATATATAATCAGGCTCATCACTGATAATGGCGATTTTTTCTATTTCCACTTTCCCCTCCTCTGAAACAGCTTTCCAAACCGCTGTTCTCTCAGCACAGTTTGTTGCCCCAAAGGAAGCTATTTCAACATTGCACCCAGTATAAACCTTGCCTGTTTTTGTAAGCAGTGCAGCTCCCACATGGAATTTTGAGTAAGGTACATATGCATTTTCCATTGCTTTTCTTGCGTAATCAATTAGTTCCTGATCTGTAATCATACTAACCTCCATATAAATATCTACATTATATACTCAATAATACTTATTACTTTATTAATCAGTTTATCTCCTAATATTATTATTCCAATTGCAATACTGAATATAGCCGATACAAACACCGCACCTGCCGATACATCTTTTATTATCTTTGCTTTTGGATGGTATACATCAACTATTATGTTAACCATTACCTCCATAGCCGTATTGATGAGCTCGAAGCAAATTACCATTGCAATTGTAAGGCATAATACCGTCATTTCTATTTTATCTACTTTAAGCCAAATGGAGAGAAGAATAACCATGGCGGCGGTTGCCAGGTGTATTATCATATTTCTTTCATTCATAAAGGTATGCCATATACCCTGGAAAGCAGTTCTAAAGCTCTCGAAAAGATTCTTGTTCTTCATAAACACTCCATATTAAAACAATCACATTATTCTCAGATGATATTATTTTCTCGTAAGACCCATTTGCTGTAGTATGCTTTCCTGTTTGCCAATCATTAGCTTTTCCTCTTCCTCTTCCATATGGTCATAGCCCAGCAAATGGAAGCAGGAATGCGCTGTCAAAAAGGCAATTTCTCTTTCGAAGGAGTGTCCATATTCATCTGCCTGCCTTTTTGCAACTTCTGCTGATATAATTATATCACCAAGCATCAATTCTTCAAACTCGAGGTCATAATCTCCTTCGTCTGAGATGAGTTCACCATTTTCAAACTCGGCCATGGGGAAGGAGAGTACGTCTGTAGACTTGTCAATATCCCTGTGTTCCTTGTTTATAGCCCTGATTTCCTCATCATCCACTATTAAAACACTTACCTCATAAGCTTTAGCAAGCTTTTCGGCTTTCATGCAGAGTTCTATAGTTTTTTCAATTAATTTGATTATGCTATCGGGTATTTCTACTTTATCCTGCTCATTTTCTATTATTATCAATTCTTGCTTCTCCTTTTTTACCGGTTTCTTCCCTATTTTCCATACCCTCAAAGGCTAATTTCTCTTTCATTTCTCTCTCATTAACTTCTCTGTCGTTAACTGCTCTTTCTATAACTGCTTTCTCCTCAGCTTCCTTGTCTATGGCAGCTTTATCTATCGTTTCTTTATCTATAGCAGCTTCGGTATAAGACTTATTCTCTCCAGTAGCAGCTTCCTTTATTTCAGGGTACTGTTCTCTGGCATGAAAGTATCCGCTTAAAACCTTCATAAAGGAATTAGCTATTTTATTGAGATCATTTAAAGTGAGCTTACAGTTGTCCAGCTGGCCATCATCAAGCTTATCCTTAATTATCTTTCTTATCAAAGCTTCAATTTTAGCTTCTGTTTTGTCGGTCATGGACCTCACAGCAGCTTCAACAGAGTCTGCCAGCATTACGATGGCAGCTTCCCTGGTCTGAGGCTTGGGCCCTTCATATCTGAAATTTTCCTGTTTTATCTCAGTGCCGTCTTTCTCACTCTTTAGAGCCTTATGGTAGAAATAAGCTACCAGAGTTGTTCCATGATGTTGTTTTATTATATCGAGTATCACCTGAGGCAGCTTGTATTTGGTTGCTATATCCAGCCCATCCTTGGTATGGGACGTTATAACAAGTGTACTGAGACTTGGTGTCATCCTGTCATGGGGGTTTTCAGTAAGCTGATTTTCCTTGAATAAGTCAGGCCTCTTAAGTTTGCCCACGTCATGGAAGTAAGCACCTGTTCTGGCCAGAAGAGCATTTCCGCCCAATTCCTCAGTAGCAATCTCTGCAAGGTTTCCCACCATCAGACTGTGATGATAGGTTCCCGGTGCCTCAATAAGCAGTCGCTTCAGCAGAGGATGGTTGGGATTTGACAATTCCAGAAGCTTTAAAGGTGTTACAATGTTAAAGGCACTTTCCAAAAACGGAAGGAAGCCTATTGTCAGTATCATTGAAACAAAACCGTTTAGGAATACCACAATACTGTCGGTCAATATTTCCCTTGAGCCACTTTTGTTTATGAAATCCAGGCAAACAATGAAGACAATGTTTATTAACCCGAGCAGTATACCGTTCATAGACATTTTACTTCGCTGGTTAGCCTTTGAAACAAAAAAGGCAGATATCACACCGCATACCAGTCCCATATACAGGAATTTGTCATCTCCCTTGGACATGATTGATATGGCAATGGTTAATACACAATTTATAACAATGGCAGTTTCTACGTTCAGGAGTGTTGCTATAAGCATTGTTCCAACAAATATTGGTATTACCAGCCCATTGTAAAAAGTAAACAGATACCTGGCCAATACTAGGATTATGGTAACTATCAGGCAGATTAATAGAATGTATTTCCGACTATTATAGATGTCCCTGTTATATTTTTTCAAGAATACTGCTGTCAGAGCGGCAAGCATAGAAATAATTAGAAAAATACCGGCAGAGAACAGATAATCGTACCTTCCTTTTGTCTCCAGAAGATTTAGTTCTTCGAGTAATTTCAATTTGTCTGTTGTTACTATATCACCAAAGCTTATAATTCTGGACTCTTTCTTTATTTTGACTATATTTGCATTATCATTATAGGCTTCCTCTTTTTTCTTTGCTGTAGCTTCATCATCGACAATCCTGTTTGGCTTTAAAATACTTCTGACCAGCTGTTCACCTATATTTTTCAGTTCCTGACTGATACCCTGTTCACTTTGATAGCTGTTCTGCAGTCTATGTATATGTATTGCAAGGTTACTTTCGGTAACAGCCTCTGCCATTGATTCAGAGATAAGCTGCTTTGTCAAAGCTTCAAAGGTTTCAAGCTCTTCATCGGAAGCTTTGGTAATAAGATAGTTTATCTGGTTCTGAGACAGTGTTATGCCTTGGGTTTTCACCTTAATTGACAAGCCTGCTATTGCACTCTCCTGTGCGTCCTTCAGATATTGAGCATAATTTTCGTCCCTTAAGGAAATACCCAAATCCTTTACATATCTTTCCACACTTATCCTTGCGCTTGCAACTGCCTTAAAAAAATCATCATTTTTCAGAATTACTTCCATAAAGGCTTTTGTATCTTCCTTTGTAACAGGTTCAACATTTTCCATTGCAGCCAGCCTGTTTTGCTCAGTAAGAACCTCATTTACAATATCTCTGGGTGCTGTAATGTCATGCATGGACACATCTCCAACACTGAGCTTATACTTAGTGGGCTGAGCACCTGATTCAATTATAAAAAAAGCTATTAAAACAGTGACTAAAACCAGGAATACCTTTTGAACATTGATATTCCTGGCAATTTTGTTAAGCTTATTGCTATTTTTTTTATTTTTTTTCATTTGTTGATCCCCTAAAAACTATGATTTGACGTTACTCTTCTTATCATATTTTTCGTATGCAACTATAATTTTCTGAACCAGTTCGTGTCTGACAACATCCTTTTCGGTCAGGTATACAAATTCTATACCGTTAATATCCTTTAGTATATTGGTCACTTCCTTGAGGCCCGATTTCTTTTCACCCGGCAAATCCACCTGCGTGATATCACCTGTAATAACTGCCTTTGAGTTAAAGCCTATTCTGGTCAGAAACATCTTCATTTGCTCAGGAGTTGTGTTTTGGGCCTCATCAAGTATTATGAAAGAGTTATCCAGAGTTCTACCCCTCATGTAGGCCAGGGGAGCGATCTCTATCATACCTCTTTCAAGGTATTTCATATATAGATCAGCACCCATTATTTCATACAAACCGTCATATAAAGGTCTCAGATAAGGATCTACCTTGTTTTGCAGGTCTCCGGGCAGGAATCCTAATTTTTCACCAGCTTCCACAGCAGGTCTTGTGAGAATTATCCTGTCAACCTCCTTGTTTCTAAAGGCTGTAACTGCCATGGCCACAGCCAGAAAGGTTTTACCCGTACCAGCCGGCCCTATTCCAAAAACAATATCATTTTTCTTTATAGCGTTAAAGTAGAGCTTCTGACCATGGGTCTTGTACTTTATCTGCTTTCCCTTTGCAGTAAGACAAACATAATCCTGTATTATTTCATCAGCTTTTTCTATCTGCTTTTCATGGGTAAGGCCCACTAAATACTGAACATTTTGTCTGGTAATAGACTGTCCTTGTTTCGCTATTTCCAAAAGCTTTATAACAACTGTTTCAGCCTTCTGTACATTTTCCGGTTCACCGCTTATGGTTATTGAAGTTCCTCTGGTTAATACCTTCACCTTGAAGGCTTCCTCTATGATCTTAATATTTTCATCGTAGTTTCCGAAAATATTCATTGCATACTCAATACTGTAAAAATCAATGCTCTTTTCAATTATTTCTGCCAAGTACTACATTCCTCCAATCTAGTGTATAACATCTTCCAATTCTTGAGTAATTCCAATATCATCGATTTCTTGTGTTAATCCAATATCTTCAATACATTCTATTACAGCTCTTACTGATTTAACTCCGTTGTCGTCTTCAAGTTCTAATAAATTCTTTTTTAGCACCTCTGCATGAGAAGGTACTTTCTCCTGAGCCAATTCAACTGCTTTATCCGAAGCAATTTTTTTTGCAGTTGCCATATCAATTTTATTTTGCTCTAATTCATATTCATAATACTGATCAATGACCAATTCAAAAGGTAATGCGAAATCAGCTCCAAGGGAAAGCTTCTTATTCACCTGTATATGTTCAGAATTATCAAATGGAATTTTTCCATGAAATAATTTAAGCTTTTTAGTAAAAAGGACAAGAGAATATTGATCCTTTTTTAACCCCGTCCTTTTTACCGTCACAAGGTTTTGATCTATTTGGGCAGTCCCTTCATACCAGGTTCTGGCCTTGACGCTTCCAATGGAATGTACCATCAAAGGAGGCAGTTCAGGATTTTTTACATTGTCGATTTTTCCGGCAATTAAAAGCTGCCCCTTTGTAACAGTATCTCCAATCTTTACTGTCTCAAGTCCCTCCTTGGCGACTATTGAATAAATAACCCCATCTCTTGAAGCTATGATATCACAGGGTATATTTTTATTTACCAATACAGGTGGTTTTGTTCTTTCGGTAACATTAACATAGATTCTGGTCCCTTTCAGCGATAGACTCATTCTGGCCAGATCGTTTATCTGGAGCATCATATTTTCAACAATATCATCTGTATCAATTCCATATTTTAATGCTCCCGGTTCTACTCCGTTTTCCTTTAACCTCTCCAGAATGAATTCTGTTGAAACGTTATTGTTTCCAGAAATCGTTATATCCCATATAAAGGAGGATATCAAAAAAAAAGCAATTATACATATTCCTGAACCTATGACAAAAGCCTTACGGCTCTTGTACCTGTTCAATATAAACGGGATACCTTTCCTTTTTATTATATGTACCCTGCACCTGGTCTTTTTAACAACAGGCCTTATCAGTTTAAAGTCGCTTATACTAAGCTTCATGGTTACTCTGTTGTTTTTTTGCCATTTGACATTCCATAACCGGATATTCCTGTGGGTACATATATTTATAAATTTCTCCAAAAAATATCCCTCTACATTAATAATAACATATCCAATAATATAATTCCATAATCTCCAAATTAACATTATATCTCCTATCTGCGTGTCAAACGTACTAAAGTGCGCTTTTTCCGGCATACTTTATTTCATGAATTCCAGTGAGTGGATGTCACCGAAGATCATTATGCTTTCCAGTGTGATTTCCTTAATATAAATGTTTGTACCTATAACCTTAATAATTCCCGACGTGGTATTAAGCCTTATAACGCCTTCATCGTATTCCAAAATTCCTTTATAATTTTCAACGATAAGGTCCCCGTTCCCCAGCATAGTAAGCTTGGGCATATTTAATACTATCTCTTTAGGCAGTTCCAGAATTTCTGTCACCTTTTCCTTAATGCCGATTTTTTTTGCAACCTTATTTTTATCTGTGGTTTTATCTTTGCCGGAATCCTTACCTTTTTGCAGATTTCTCCCCTTTTGCTGACTTCTCCCTTTTTTTGTGTGCATTTCTCTATTTGTAGTAGAATTTCTATGAACCATAATCGCCCTCTGATTTAATAAATTTTGGCTTTAATTTGCCAGATCCTCCACATTACCGAATTCATATCCGTTAGCCCGGGCTCCTTTTATTATCATATCCAAAGCATCCGCATTATCCTTTGATACAGCATGGAGAAGGATAATAGCGCCGTTGTGCAGATTAGTCATAACCTTTTTATAGGCATACTCCGGGCCGCGGATTTTATCCCTGTGCCAATCATCATATGCAAAGCTCCAGAATAGGTTACAATATCCCAGCTTGCTTGTAATATTCAGACTGCGCTCACTGTATTCCCCTTTTGGAGGTCTTAGAAATTTCATTTTTAAACCGAATTTTTCTGAAAAAGCCCTTTCAAGCCCTAGAACCTCTTCCTCTATCCGCGAATCCTCCTTTTCGGGCAGACTTGGGTGATGGATTGTGTGGTTCCCTACGGTATGGCCTTCCTCAACCATTCTTCTTACAAGATCCTGATGTTCATTAAGATATGGGCCTGTAATAAAAAATGCAGCTTTAACGTTATTGTCTCTTAGGGCATCCAAAATTTTTGAGGTATATCCATTTTCATAACCTTCATCAAAAGTTAGATAAATTATGTTCTTATTTACATCACCAACATACCTTCCTCCATATTTCTGAAGAAGTTCGTTGGCTCCGGGATCAGCCTTGGGAGTTTGGCCGTTTGGCTGACGCGATATCCCCCAGCATCTTTTCTGCTCAAAGGTATAAACACTAGCTTGAGCAGAGGGTTTCCGCCATGCAGAATTAGCCTCATCCATGACTTTACCTGTAAGCTCTTCTGAAAAGTCAACATTTCTGCTGCTGGCACTGTATACCCCTCCCAAATCGGCAAGGCCTGTATTTACACTGGTTTTGTTATTCTTTATTACAAAATAATTGAATAACAAGGCAAAAATAACCAGTATGATAAATATAGCGATAACTTTTTTCACTCTCAATATGACTACCCCCATTGACGTAATTAGTACATCATAAAAAAATAATTATATTTATTTATATAAAGTTTTTATGAATTTGAGAACAAAAAAAGAGCCTTGGGTATGATGTTTTAACATACCGCAAGGCTCAGCCATAACCGCTTTTAATTCTTTTCCACAGTCTTTAATTTATCGATTTTAATCAGTTCCTCACTTATTTTAGGAATTTCTATATTATCCGATTTTTCAACGTCAACATCTATAAACAACTTTATTTTTTCAAGGGCTCCGCCAATCATATTCAGAGCATTTACTGCATTATCGGGGTCAACGATGGCTTTGACTACATAAGGCGGTGTAACGTGTCTCCCGTTAATCATTATATAGCCTCCGGCAACTCTCACTTCACTTGTATCAATGATTCTTTGTTCATTAATGGCTAAAGCCTGAGCATCTGTAGCCCGTAGTTCATTAAGTACAAACAAAAGATCATCGTCCTCCACATTAAGGGCATCCTCCTTCGCAAAGGTTACGATAACTCCCTTGCCTTTAACATCGGTAAGTCCTGCAACGGTTTTCAGCTTTTGGATTTCGTCGGTTAGAAGCTTAAAATTCTCATCGGAGTTACCTCTGGCTTTTTCAAACTTGTCAAGCTGAGTCTGTAATTCAGTAAGCTTGGATCTGAGATTTTCATTATTTTTCTGCTCATTAAGTATTTTAACAATCAGATCATCCTTTTTCTGGCTTTCCAGGTTAATAACCTTTGCATTATTACGTATACTCTGAAACTGCCAGGATAATGCTAGTCCCAAAATAACACATATCAAGGAAATGGATATATTTCTACTTATTTTCTTTGCTTTCATCATTAACTACCTCCAATTTGGAAATCAAACCTCTGATATCGTTGGAAAACTTGGGTATTTCAATACCCTCTTTCCGAGTCATTGTAACCCTCTTGCCAAGGGCCGACATCTCATCAAGAATACCGCTTTCGCTTAAGGTACCATATAACTGCTCAGGATCACCTATTGCTTTAATTTCATAAGGAACAGCATAGCGGTTACTGTTTACCTTTATTGTTGGGCCGGCACACACCTGTTCGCTGGTGGATATTATGCGCTCATTGTTAATGGATATAGCCTGAGCACCGCCGACTCTGAGCTGATTCACAACATTGAGGATATCGGAGTCATGAATGATATAGTCCATAACGGCTTCGCCCTCGAGCATCTTTGGTTCTTCTGCATCATTCAAAGTAATAATTATTCCGTCACCTGTGACCTCTGTCAAACCACAGATAAGTCTAAGATAGTCAAGCTCTATTTTTGATTCGGCGTTGGTAACATTGTTTGAAGAAGCCTTGATAAAAGCCTCGATATCATTTTCCAACTTCGAAATCTGCGACTTGTAGGACTCGCCAAGCTTTACTCTTGAATCCAGCTGACTTTTAAGCTTATCCAAATTCAAAGTCTCGGCATTCTCCCTCTGCATACTGACAGTGCTTCGGATTTGAATAGTAGCTAAAGTACCTAAAAGTAAGAATATTATAAATAAAATAAAGAAATTATCTTTGAATTTCATCGCTGCCTCATTCAAAAGTTTTTCGACAAATGTTAATGAAATAATTCCTGTTACAAATAAAATCTTTCCACTTTTAATAATACATTTTTTTAAGCAAAGGAGCAATATTAATAATATATTGCGGAAATATTTTAGTCGTATATTAACTTAAAAATTAGCATATTGATGTATTTTTCACGGTTAATCGGCGTCAATCGTTTTTTTAGCATATTTATCACATTTAGCATTGACAAAAATGTAAAGTGTATTGTATACTAATATTCGTCTTAGGGGAGTAGCGCAATTGGTAGAGTAGCGGTCTCCAAAACCGTCGGCTGCGGGTTCAAGTCCTGTCTCCCCTGCCAAAAGAAAAAACATCTTACACGTTAGTGTAGGGTGTTTTTTTTTGGTGCGCCCAGCATGGGCGCAATCTAACGGGTGAAAGTCCCGAGTGCAGGTTGATAGTGCCAAGCACATAGCCAAGAGCAAGGGTGTCCTCGGCGACGGGGAATCTGAAGGAAGCTGGA
>JAEWMS010000053.1 GCA_023393115.1 Bacillota bacterium | reverse complement strand
TTAATATCTTTATTGGAACAGTACATGAAAGTAAGTTAATTCTATTGAACCGCCGTATACCGAACGGTACGTACGGTGGTGTGAAAGGTCGGTAGCTGAAATAATCAGCTACCTCCTATTCGATAGTAATTATTTGATAAAATTAGTCTCTGATAAAAAGAATATTGTACAAATTGAAGGAGTCCTAGTTTGTATTAGAATATAATTATTTTGTGATGGTACTAATAGCTTTAGATAAATTATTAATATACAGGAGGAGAAGAAAATGCAGGAGATTTATGAGTTTTTAAAGAATTGTGAAACATATTATTTGGCTACTGTAGAAGGAGATCAGCCAAGAGTTAGACCATTTGGTACAGTGGACATTTTTGAAGGTAAACTCTATATTCAGACAGGCAAGGTAAAAGCAGTATCTAAACAGCTCCAGGCAAATCCCAAAGCTGAGATTTGTGCTTTTGCTGATGGAAAGTGGCTTAGAGTAGCAGGTAAGCTTATCAGAGATGAAAGAATTGAGGTAAAAAAGCATATGCTGGATAATTATCCAAGTCTTCAAGCTATGTATTCGGCGGAGGATGACAATACCGAGGTTCTCTACTTTGAGGATGCAACAGCTACCTTCTATTCATTTACCAATGAGCCAAAGGTAATAAAATTCTAAAGTGGCAAATGATCATAATAAACAATTTAAACCCTCGAAATACGTTTACAGAAACATATCGAGGGTATATTTTTATAATTGAGCTAGTAACAGCCATTTGACTCTGACACGGTGTCGCACTTTAAAATAATAAAGTAAGGATAAGAAGTGAGGGTATAATATGGATATGGAACTTCAAACAATCAGTCAAGTGTCAAGGGATTATGGAATCTCTACAAGAATGTTACGTTATTATGAGCAAGTGGGATTAATCAAAAGTCTGAGGAAAAATGATTATGCTTACCGGGTCTACGATGAAGCCAACCTGAACCGTTTGCGGGAAACTATAATACTGCGTAAATTACGGGTTCCCGTGAAACATATCATCGGCATTCTTAACAATTCCGATGCTGCCCAAGCAGTGGAAATTTTCATGCAGAATATCAGTGAAATAGACAGCGAAATTACCGCCTTATCAACAATTAAATCCATATTGACCCGTTTGGTTGAAGAGATCAATGAAAAAGCCCATGTAAACTTAAATCTTCTTGGCGACGAAACTGTGTTCTCAATTATAAGCTCTCTTTCTTTTTCTGACAATCAAATAAAAGAAAAGAGGGAGGATTTATCAATGGATGAATTAAACAAAGCCAACGAAGAATTATTGAAAATAGAGGACAAGGATGTTCGTATTATTTATTTGCCGCCAATGATTATGGCAGCTGCTTTTGCTTGGGGCGAAGACTGTGTGGACAAGGCATCGGATATATTAAATAAGTTTATAAAAGAGAGCCAATTACTAAAAATTAAGCCTGACGCACGTGGGTTAGATTTTGACTGCTCAATGGTTACACCTGAAGGAGAAAATATAAGAGGACATGAAGCATGGGTGTCTATTCCAGATAATATGGAATTACCTGCACCCTTAGTAAAACGTGAGTTCAAAGGCGGGTTATATGCTGCGCATGTGTTAAGGTTCTGGGACTTTCAGGATTGGCGGAGGCTTAAGGAATGGGTGAAAGCCAATGATAAATACGAAAGCGACTGGGGTACTCCACGATGGGAATCGCCTGAAACAGGTTCTGGGCACGGTTTCGAAGAAACATTGAATCTATATAATTTTATTCTTAAGCATGATGCGGATATGAATTATTTACAGCTTGATTTACTGTTCCCCATTAAAGAAAAGTAAATTTATAAGATATTTAGAACAATAGATGAATCATGGTATACTTTAATAACAGAATAGAATTGATATGTTTAATTATATTGAAACGGAGAGAAATACTAATGAATGAACGATTAATCAAGCAGATAAAGTTTATTACCGAAATTGATCGACTAAAACAAATATTTCGTCAAAATGTTGTAATCGGGACAACACGTAATGAGAATGATGCTGAACACTCCTGGCACATGGCTGCTATGGCTATTCTACTGTCTGAATATTCAGTTGAAAAAAATCTGGACACTTTAAAAGTCTTAAAACTTATACTCGTACATGATCTGGTTGAAATAGGTGCAGGAGATACCTTCTGCTATGATGAGAAGGGGTGTGAGGATAAAGCAGAGAGAGAAGAGAAAGCTGCACAGCAGTTATTCAATATGTTACCCAAGGATCAGGCAGATGAAATTTATGGTCTATGGAGAGAATTCGAAGAACTTAAAACATCAGAAGCCAAATTTGCTGCATGTATGGACAGGCTCCAGCCATTGTTGTTAAATTATAACACAGGGGGTCATACCTGGCAGAAGCCGGGTGTTACCAGCGAAAAAGTTATTAAAAGAAATAGAATGCTGGAACAGCACGCACCTGAACTGTGGCAGCTTGCAAAAGAAATTATCGAGACATCAATTGAAAAAGGCATACTAAAAAAGTAACAAGTTATATACATTCAAATAGTATTAACAACATATAAGAACGGAGGCAGAGACATGTTTAAGGAAATGAGAAGAAGAGACAGGCAAATCGGTGAAGAAGAAGCTCTCAAATTGTTGAAGGAGGCTCAATATGGAATTCTTTCAACAACTGGAGAAAATGGGTATGCATATGGAGTGCCCTTGAATTATGCCTATTTAGACGGCAGTATATATTTTCACTGTGCTCAGGAAGGAGCCAAATTGAATAATATTGCTAAAAATAACAGGGTATCCTTTTGCGTAATCGGAGACTCTGAACCCATTCCGGAGAAATTCAGCTACAGATATATAAGTACAGTAGTATTCGGAAACTGCTCAGAAGTGTTTGAAAAAGAAAAGGAAATGGCTCTGACTGCGTTGATACAAAAGTATGCGGCTGAATTTCTAAATAAGGGCATGGATTATATTAATAAGGATAAAGACACTACTAAAGTAATGAAAATCAGTATTGAACATATGACTGGAAAGGCAAGAAGGTAATTTCATTTGAATTTGTAAAAATGTGATTAGAATAAAAACTCCTCTTTATCAAATAATATTTATTAGCAATTAAATAAACATTATATAATTGGAGGAATTTATTATGAATGCTAAAAAAATGGATCATCCGAATCAAGGAATAAAATGTGTTGTTAATACTTGCACTTATTATATGCAAGGAGATCATTGCTCAGCAGAGCAAATTGAAGTAAAACCGAGAAATGCATCAAGCTCACAAGAGACAGATTGTTCAACCTTCTCACCAGGAGCTCAAGCTTAAAAAACACTATTCAAGCCTGTCGAGAAATTCTTAACAGGCTTGAATTTTTATTACATATAAAGTAACATTTAATGAATGGAGTATTAAAAATTACATATTAGGGAGGCCTGTCCCATGAAATACTTCGAATTATATGATGCTGATAATAAACTAATAAGAATGTCCAGAATTATTCTGGGGGGAGTACCTTTTGGCACCACTCTTGATGATCAAAAATCCTTCGAAATGATGGATAAGTATTTTGAAAGAGGCGGGAACACCATTGATACAGCGAGAGTTTATTGTAATTGGCTTGAAAATGGTCATTCGGCTAGTGAACGCACTATTGGAGCCTGGATAAAGTCAAAAAATAATCGAAATGAAGTTATACTCATTACAAAGGGCGGACACCCCACCCAAGACGGAATATCACGTTTGTCCGAAGAAGAAATACTCAGTGACATGGACCTTAGTCTCAAGGCATTACAAACTGATTATGTAGATTTATATCTCTTGCATAGAGATGATATTAACAGACCCGTTAATGAGATTATGGATACTTTGCACTTACTGGTTCAGCAGGGAAAAGCAAGAGCTGTAGGTGTATCGAACTGGACCTGCGACAGAATCCTGGAAGCTAATGCTTATGCCGATAAAAATAATAAAACCCGGCTTGTAATTTCGCAAATTCAGTGGAGTCTTGCAGAGTGCTTTCCGCAGAATTTTAACGATCCGACTCTTGTTTGTATGAACCCAAAGGAATATAATCAATATCTCGAAATGGGGATGCTGGTTATGGCATTTTCTTCACAGGCTAACGGACTTTATTCCAAAGCCAATGAAAATGACCTGGAAAATGTACCGAAGAAGCTTCTGAAATTTTTAACATTGGAAAACATCAACCGCTTTAACAACTTACTTAAACTATGTAAAAGAAAAGGTTACAACAGAACCGCTGTGGCGTTGAACTATATTATAGATAACAAATTGAACGGCTCTGCTATCATAGGGTGTACAAATCTTGAACAACTTTATGATTGCATGGGAGCTGCTGATATTACACTTACTGAAGAAGAAGTTGAAAGCCTTGTATAAGTTTTTCATTAGCAGGCTTTTGTATTATATTAAATAGCTTAAAGCATATTATTTAAATAAAGTATGATAGCTTGAGGGGAATTATGAAGGGTATAAACGCAAGCAGTACTGTTCTGCTGCTGTTTTTTATATGGAATGTTTCAGCCTATATATGTGGTCGGCTTCGGAAAGCAAAAAATATCAGTAAGGGTAAGAACAGTATAGTCCGGCTTATTACAATAGCAATTAATGTTATATTAATAGCCGGACTTGTTTATTTTTCAACTGTCATTGATGTTACTCATTACATAATCAGGTCAGATAGAATACCAAAGGAGTTTAATGGATATAAAATATTACAAATATCGGATTTTCACACAGGTTCTTTTTATGGAGGGGTAGAAGCCCTTACAGAAGAAGTAAGGAAGGAAAAGCCGGATATAATAGTTTTAACAGGAGATATGGTTGATGATAACAAGATTAATCTGATACCTGTAAAGAAGCTTGCAGCACAACTGGTCAACATTGCTCCGGTATATTCCGTTTCGGGTAATCACGATGTATGGTATGGTGATTTCAAGGAATTGCAAAAGTCACTTAAAAATTTAGGTGTAAATCTGATGGATAGCAGGAAGGTAATTCTTCAAAGAGGGAATTCAAGTATTAACCTGTACGGAATAGGAGATCCCGAAGACTGGACTTACAAGACAGCTTCGTATTATCTGCAGGAGAAGATTAAGGCTCTGAAGCCCGACAGGGGCTACAATATACTTCTTTTTCACAGGGCAAATATGTTTGATACTATTAAAGGAAGCGGTTTTCAATTAGTATTATCGGGACATATGCACGGTGGTCAGCTGCAGATTCCCTTTATTGGTGGCTTAATCTCACCTCATCATGAACGCAGATGGTTTCCGAAATATACAGATGGCAAGTGGACTTCAAATGGTACAACCCTGATCGTCAGCAGAGGGCTGGGGAATAATGCTCCTGTGCCAAGGATGCTAAATCCTCCTGAGGTTGTTGTAGTTACTCTTGAAAGTGGAAATTGAACATTTGTTCGGTTTGTTGTATAATTATTTTGTTATGGTAAGCAGTTATTAATCATTCAGTAATCATTTTGCAAACTTAAGGATACGTATGGAAAAAGCACAGATAAAGATTTCTATCAGAAATCTGGTGGAGTTGGTCTTAAGGTCAGGAGATATAGATAACAGGCTGGTTTCTTCAAATCGGATGCTGGAGGGCACCAGAATTCATCAGAAAATACAGAAGGAAAGCGGTGATAAATATGCCAAGGAGGTATTTTTGTCATACGATTATCAGCTGCAGGGCTTTACAATAAGACTGGAGGGGCGGGCTGACGGAATAATTTCTGAAACTGACGGAATAGTTATTGATGAAATAAAGTCCACAGCAAGACCCTTGGAATATATAGATGATGAATTCAGTCTGCTACATTGGGCACAGGCAAAATGCTATGCCTTTATTTATTGCGTTCAGAATGATTTAGATGATATATTTGTCCAGCTTACATATTTTCATATTGAAACAGAAGAAAGGAAAATAATAAGGAGAGCCTTTACGCTTAATGAACTTCAAGAGTATATGAGTATGCTTTTGGACAAGTATATGGTCTGGGCAAGTATGTCGGACAGCTGGAACACTCTAAGAGACAAGTCCATAAAGGAGTTTCAGTTCCCTTTCGAAAATTACCGTAAAGGACAGAGAGAATTGGCTGTAGCAGTCTATAAAACCGTAATGCAGGACAAAAAGCTTTTTGTACAGGCCCCCACCGGCATAGGAAAAACAATTTCTACGTTGTTCCCAGCAGTGAAAGCCTTTGGAGAACAGCACATTTCAAAAATATTTTACCTGACGGCAAAAACTATTACCAGGCAGGTTGCAGAAGAGGCTTTTACAAAAATGAGAGCCGGGGGCCTTAAATTCAGAACATTGACCCTGACTGCCAAGGAAAAAATATGCTTTCAGAATGAAGTCAACTGTAATCCTGACTTTTGTGAATATGCAAAGGGGCATTATAACAGGGTCAATACTGCTTTAATTGATATTTTGAATAACTCGGAGTATCTCTCCAGAGAGATAATAGAACAGTACGCTGAAAAGCACAAGGTATGCCCTTTTGAATTTGCTTTGGATATTTCACTTTGGGCTGACTGTATTATATGCGACTATAATTATGTTTTTGATCCAAGAGTGTATTTGAAGAGATTTTTTCTTAATAACGAGGGTGACTATGCCTTCCTTGTAGATGAGGCACATAATCTGGTAGACAGGGCCAGAGAAATGTTTTCTGCGCAGATCAGTAAAACAGCCTTTTTTGAGGCCAGAAAGGCAATAAAAAACCATCAGCCCCAAATAGCAAAAGTTCTGGGAAAGATAAATACTTATATGATCTCACTCAGAAAACAGTGTACCGATGACGGTTATATAATAAACAAGGGTGAGCTCAGTGAATTGTACAAATTACTCAATCGATTTATATCAGAGGCCGAGGAATGGATCGTTAAAAATCAGAATAGAGGAATAGAGGGATTTGACCTGTTGTTGGAGGCATATTTTAGTGCTATAGCCTTCCTGAAAATATCTGAGTTTTTTGACCACAGATATGTAACCTTTATTGAAACCTACCGAAGTGAGGTCAGGGTGAAGCTTTTTTGCATAGATCCATCCTTTTTACTGGCTGAAGCGGTGAAAAGAGGAAAGACAGCGGTGTTCTTTTCGGCCACTTTGACTCCATTAAGCTATTTTATTGATATTCTGGGCGGTGACAAGGACGACTATAACATAAATCTCTGTTCACCTTTTGACAATAGCAAACTCTGTCTATTGGTGGATGATGAGGTTTCTACAAAATACAAAAATCGTGAGAACAGTTATGATACAATTGTTGAAATAATTAAGACTGCGGTTGATATGCGTAAAGGTAACTATCTTGTATATTTTCCGTCCTATAAGTATATGAATGAGGTGTATTTCAGATTTAACGAACAATATCCTGATATTAATTCCTTTATACAGGAGAATTCCATGTCTGAAGAGGAAAGAGAGAGCTTCCTCAATAGATTCCAGCCCGATAATACTGAGTCTTTGGTTTGCTTCGGAGTGCTGGGAGGTATATTCTCTGAAGGAATTGACCTTAAGGGGGACAGACTCATAGGAGCTATAATCGTTGGGGTGGGCCTGCCACAGATAAGTGTTGAACAGGATATTATTATGGATTATTTCAACAGAAAAAATGGCATGGGTTATGAAAATGCTTACATGTTCCCAGGAATGAACAAGGTACTACAGGCGGCAGGACGTGTTATTCGCTCGGAAAAGGACCGGGGAATGGTACTTCTTATTGATGAAAGATTTTCACAAAGAAATTATATAAGTCTGTTTCCAAAGCACTGGGAGCATAACATTAGGGTCAGGAGCAGGGAGGAGTTAAAAACCAGATTGAAAAACTTTTGGGGCTCCTGTAAGAAGGAGAATAATGCTGTCTCAGATGAACCTGGGAATTAATGAATTGGGAATGCAGTAAATAGTTTAATATCAAACTTAAATAGAATAGACTGGAAGGATACCTTGGACTTTTTTAACATACTTAAGAACAAATATAATATAGACTTAAATGAGGAACAAAGAAATGCAGTCAGCCACAAAAGCGGTCCGGCACTGATTCTGGCCGGTCCTGGTTCAGGAAAAACCACCGTTATAACAGCCAGAGTTGCATATCTAGTAAAGGCAGCAGGAATTAAGCCACAAAATATACTGACTCTTACTTTTAATAAAGCCGCTCAGCTTGAAATGGAAAAGCGCTTTAACAGGCTATATGGAAGTGACATTACCGAAAGGATACATTTTGCAACGCTACACAGCTTCTGCAACAGAGTGGTCAGGGACTATGAGAGAATGAAGGGTCGCAAGCTTCATAGGATTGAAGGCAATGATCAGGAAATAAACAAACATCAGCTGCTAAAAGAAATACACCAAAGCATTAACAACTCAAAAATTAATGATGATGAGCTTGAAACTCTTATTAATGAAATAGGACTTGTTAAAAACAGCCTTATTAAGGATTTTGACGGTTTAACCTTCACAACAAAAAGATTTCAGCAAATTTACAAGGCTTACGAGGACTATAAAAAAAACAATCTGTTAATAGATTTTGACGATATGCTGACCTATGCGTACAGTATTTTATCAAAATATCCCGAGGTTCTCGAACATTATAGAAATAGCTACAGTTATATCCAGGTGGATGAAGGGCAGGACCTGTCAAAAATACAGTTTGAAATAATCAGACTGTTGAGTGAAAAACACCGTAACTTGTTTATAGTTGCTGACGATGACCAATCCATATATGGTTTCCGGGGTGCCCACCCACAGTTCATTCTGGACTTCGAGAAACAGTTCAGGGGCTGTAGAATATTCAGGCTTGAAAACAATTACCGCTCAACTGAGAATATTGTCAGTCTCAGCAGCAGGTTCATTAAAAATAACAAAAACAGATATGATAAAAACCATGTTACCCTGAATGAAAAGCTGACAGAGCCTGAAATAATAAAAGCACTAGATCAACGCGATCAGCTTCAGTTTATCCTGGATAAGCTGATCAGTTTTTCACAGCTTTCAGACATTGAGTATGACACACAAATAAAACCAGATGCATACATTAAGGGAAGGAAAAAGCAAGTTGCAATTCTTTACCGAAATAATCTGTCATCTATCCTAACAGCTGATATTCTCAATAGAAACGGGATTCCTTTCAGACTAAAACAGAACAGACTTTTCTTTTTTAAGCACTGGCTGGTACAGGAAGTTTCAGCTTTTTTGCTTTTTGCATTGGACCCACAGGATGTTGAAGCCTTCTCCAAAATATATTACAGAATGAACAGATATATATCCAAGGCAATGCTGGAGTGTGCCATGGCTGGAAATGTGAGCAAGCCGGTTATTGACCGTATTATGTCTGGTGTTGAACTGAAACCCTTTCAGATAGACGGCTTGCAGCAGCTGAAACTGGAATTTCCAAACCTTGTAAAAAAGCCTCCTTATAACGCTTTGGAATACATTAAAAATAACTTTAAGTATCTGGAAAGCGTTAAGGAATACTGCTCTCTGGTAGGTATGTCCTATGAATATATATCCAGACTATTTGAGATTCTGCAGGGTATAGCCTTTAACTGCCAGACAATTGTTGAATTTCTTGATAGATTGGCTGAATTGGAAAAGCTTTTTGAAGGGAGTAATGACTGGAACAACAACGAAGGGATTTTTGAAATTACACTAAGCACCATGCATTCCTCAAAGGGGCTGGAATATGATTGTGTATTCATGATAGACCTGATAAACAGTGAGCTCCCGGGAGAGAAGGCTATTGAAAAGGCAGCTGATGCAAAGGACTTTTCTTTGCTTGAGGAGGAGAGAAGGCTGTACTATGTAGGAATGACAAGGGCAAGGCAAAGCCTTTTTATGATTTATCCCACTGCAGCTAATGGAGACAGACTTTCTCCTTCCTTGTTTCTAAAGGAGCTTGCGGATCTACTGAAGCAGAAACTGACTGATGGTTTTGCTGAAGGTGTTATTGTAAGGCATACAAAGTTTGGAAGAGGTGTTGTAGTTTCACAATATTCTCCTGATGACATAAATTCACCAGGGGAACTTATCGAAATCAAATTTTTTAACGGTATTGTCAAAAAGCTTGATTTATTGATTTGTCTTGAAAACCGATTGCTTGAATTTGAAAAGACCGATCAAGACATAGTCCATGAGATTTAAATATATAGTATTGATTTTATTGCAGGATGAATAATAAAAGTAATTCTTGTATTGTATAACGTCTATTCTTTTGTTATCATTAAAAATTGATATGGAGGAAAATAGCAAATGATTGAAAAATACTTTCCTGACTTGTACTGCGACAGCATCAGACATATAGATTTGGGCATGCTGAAAAGCAAGGGAATTAAAGGTTTGATTCTGGATATAGATAATACACTCGTCCCAATGCACAGTGCGGATGCTGATGAAAATGCCATCACCTGGATAAGAGACCTAAAGGACCAGGGTTTCAAAGTATGTATTTTATCAAATGCATCCGAAAAGCGTGTTGTCAGATTTAACAAGGACATTGCGGTTAATGCAATACACAGAGCCTATAAACCTTCGGGAAGGGCATTTCTTATGGCAGCTGAGAAGCTGGAGCTTGAGCCTGAAAGTATAGCCGTAGTAGGAGATCAGATATTTACCGATATTCACGGCGGTAATAAGGCTAATATGCTGACCATTCTTGTCAAGCCTATAGACAAAAAGGAAATCCTTTATGTCCGCCTTAAGCGGTGGCCTGAAAAGCTTATATTGGCAGGTTATATGAAAAAACTGGAGCATCGTCTTAAAAAGAGAGAGCTTTGGAAGAAAAACAGGCTGATAATTGAAAAGAACAGATATAAAAAGTAAAGATTGTGAGGAGCTTCAATGAAATTAGTTGAAACGGTAAATGGGAAAACAGGACTTTTCGGTCTTATCGGCTGTCCGGTAGAGCACACAAAATCTCCATATATTCATAATACGTTATTCAAGGAATTTTATATAAACGCAGTTTATGTACCTGTACATGTAAACCAGGGGGATCTGGAAAAGGCGGTTAATGGTCTGAAAGCTCAGAATTTTACCGGTTTTAACGTTACAGTACCCTATAAGAAAGATGTAATAAAATATCTGGATGATGTATCAAATGATGCCCTTCTTATGGGGGCTGTCAATACCGTAAAAAATATAAACGGAAAATTAAAGGGGTACAATACTGATGCCGAAGGTTTCACAAGAGATTTCAAGGATTCCTTCGCTACCGGTTTCACCGGAAAAAGGGTAATGCTTCTGGGGGCAGGCGGGACAGCAAGAGCGTTGGCAATCAGACTGGCTTCAGAAGGTGTACGTCAACTGGTCATTGTAAACAGAACTCTTGAAAATGCTCAGAATATAGTTACACTGGTAAGAAATAATTTTGGTAACATTGTTACCGGAATAGTTCCTGAATCGGCAGAGTTTAGTGATGAATTGCAGTGCAGTGATATTATTATAAACACTACTCCCGCCGGAATGAGTACATATGCAGCAAAAACTCCCTTTGATTACAGCTTTGAATTTCAAAAACAACAATTGGTATATGACGTTATATATACGCCTGAAAAGACACTGTTTTTGAAACAGGCTGAAGACAGGGGCTGTAAAATAAAAAATGGTTTTGGAATGCTTATTAATCAAGGCATTTCAGCCTTTGAAATATGGACGGGAAAGTCTGTTCCAAAAGATACTTCCTTAGAAATATTAAATCTTATAAGCAAATTAAAGGATTTATAAAAAATATAACGAATAATATAAGTATTTGGTACCGTATAATAAATAAATATTTTTCTATGAGTTTTACCTAAGGAGGAAAGAAATGGTTATATTAAAGAATTACATGGAAGAAGTGGTGCTCAATTTAATTGAAGGTGTGTTGGATGATATCAATATGTGCAAATGTGAACTATGCAAGATGGATATAGCAGCCCTTGCGCTAAATGATCTCCCTCCGAAATACATAGCCACTGAAAAAGGTGAATTATATTCTAAAGTTAATTCCCTCAGAAATCAGTTTGAAGTTGATGTTATTGCTGCTATCACAAAAGCAGCTGTCTTGGTAAAGAGAGCACCAAGACATAAATAAACTCATTAGATAATTCGACTAAATTTTAATACAAAATAAAAAAGGCGTTAGAGGATTTAGCTTCTAACGCCTTTAAATATGGCTTTTTATACTTTTATATAACCTTTAAATAAAATTGCTTTATTGTTAATTATATTCTAGGGCTTGTCTTTTCCTGTTCCCTTTGAATCGGTTTCAGCATTTGAAGGGTTCTTGTTTTCTGGGGTTACAGGTTTCTTTGTGGATTTGGCAGGCTCATCGTCGTTATTGTTGTCAGGAACAAATAATTCTGTGGGGGTAGCTATTCCTCCGACTGATTTGAAGTAGTTGGCAACAATGTCTTCGGCCGGCAGGGCTTCCTTAGTATCAATATTAATTATTTTACCGTTGTAGGCATAGAACCACCCTCCGTTGATAATCTTGTCCTCACCGTCCAGCCTGAAGGAATTGAAGCTGTCGGTTGAGATGTTGATAACACCAGAAGTAAGCTTAAGTGCATCGCTTAGGGTCATGTTTGTAATAATATTTTCAAAGGCATAATTTAACACTGAATTGAATTTGGGAAGATATTGAATATTAAGCTTCTGTCCTATAAAAGCTTTAATAAATTTAACCTGCATTTCAGTACGCTTTATATCACTGCCATCATAGAACTGTCTTAACTCTTTCAACTCTTCTCGTGAGTACAATCTTTCATTAGGCTTTCTAAACCTAAGTAACTGCTCAACCTTATCCCCATCCAGTAGCTGATTGCCTTTTTTCAGGTCTATATAAAGATCCTGGGTAGGGTCCTGGTACCTTAAATCAGCAGGCACATCAAAATTGACTCCACCAAGCATATCGGTGATTTTCTTTATTGATGAGATATTTACGTGAACATAATAATTAATATTAATACCGGTCAGATTACTGACAACTTCGGAGGCGTATTTTGCGCCATCATGCTCACGACCACCAGCTGCATAGGCAGCATTAATCTTTGGCAGAATATTATTCTTCAATTTGACATTTGTGTCACGAGGAATGGTAACAATACTAATCTGTGGAGCTTCACTATTATCTGATGAGTTTGGGTTATAATTTACAACCATCATTGAATCGGTATTACCACTGGATTTATCTCCTACAAGCACAAGAAAATTCATAGGCTCATTTTTTGTTGTTCCACTGAGTCCGTTAAAAATCTGTGGAATAGTTGAATTGGAACCCTGTTCCGGAGCAACACTATTTATATAAAACAAAAAGAATGTTCCAAGTACAAAAAGAAACATTCCCAGCACTAAAGTAGTAACATAGGTAAACTTTCTCGTATTCATTTAAGACCTCATTATAGATTATTGATTTTTATCATCATAAAATTATATCATAAAATATTGCTCATACCATATATAATCTCCAATCTTTTTATTACAAATCTGCAATCTTTTTAAATAAAAACAGATTGCAGCTCAAGCAATTTCCAAGGATTCCATTAAAAGTATACGCTGTAACATAAAAGGTTTACACAACATAATATATCTTAGAGCGTTTATTGCTTTTCTAAGGGGGAGTAGTGCTTGAATTACATGGATATTGACAGGTTAAAAAACCTATTTTCAGATATGCTTATGAATCAATATACCTTAAGAAGTATGGATCTCGGCATTGAGGGAAAGCTCATAGCAATTGGTTACAAGCCATATTGGACTAATCGTCAGGATTCAAAAATTGAGACTCTGGAATTGAATTTTTTAAGCAATAACGGAATAATGGTTCCGATTATTTTAAGAAATGTAGTTAATTATGAATTATATCCTAAAGAGGGCAAAAAAAATAAGAAATACAGGGTGAACATGATGGAACTGCTGCTTTTATCGCCTTATATGTTATCAAGAAATTCTAAAGATGTTTACGATAAAATTAAAATTGAAATTATTTATGATGAATGATTACGTAGATGAATGATTACATATGAAGAATAATTTCTATGACACAAATACCTCCCGTACCTGGTCAATTACAATCGGCCTTCGACGCCGATTGTAATTGACTTTTATAAAAATAATCCATTATAATAATAGCAATGGTTTAGCACTATAAATTATTAAAATATTATAGAGATAAATGGATTAATTTATACTAATTTAGCGTGAGGGGTCACGCGGATGGAGGTTAAGATGAAGAAGCTCATGCTTGGCAATGAAGCTGTAGCAAGAGGGGCATATGAAGCCGGCTGTACTGTCGCAGCTGCTTATCCAGGTACGCCCAGTACTGAAATCACTGAATACATATCAAAATATGACGAAATATATTCAGAATGGTCACCAAATGAAAAGGTAGCTCTTGAAGTTGCCATAGGTGCATCAATCGGCGGTGCAAGAGCAATATGCGCTATGAAGCACGTGGGACTAAATGTCGCAGCCGACCCGCTGTTCACGGTATCCTATTCAGGAGTAAACGGGGGGCTTGTTATAATGGTGGCTGATGACCCTGGAATGCATAGTTCGCAAAATGAACAGGACAGCAGATTCTATGCCAGATCTTCCAAGGTTCCCATGCTTGAACCGTCAGACAGTCAGGAATGCAAGGATTTCGTAAAATATGCCTTCGTAATCAGTGAACAATTTGACAGTCCTGTAATTGTCCGTCTCACAACAAGAGTATCACATTCACAAAGCGCTGTAGAGATCAGTGATAAGGAAAACTTTACGCTGAAGGATTATGTCAAGGACGCCAACAAATATGTCATGATGCCTGCCATGGCCAGAAAGAGACATGTTGAAGTTGAAAAAAGAATGGCAGCTCTCAGAGAATTCTCAAATACCAGTGAATTGAATAAAGTAGAATTAAACAGCCCGGAAGTTGGTATTATTACAAGCGGAATATCATACCAATATGTTAAGGAAGCTGCTCCAAACGCATCTGTATTAAAACTTGGTATGGTGCACCCAATTCCGGAGAAGCTAATACTCGACTTTGCTTCTAAGGTTAATACATTATATGTAGTAGAAGAACTTGAACCGTTTTTTGAAAATCAAATACTAAAAATGGGAATTAAAGTTATCGGAAAACAAAAACTCCCTGTTATGGGCGAACTTAGTGCGCAGCTAATTGCTGAAAGGTTATTCGACAAGAAATTTGAAACAGCTGAGCCTCAGCTCACAAATACTCAACCCATTCCGGTAAGGCCGCCAGTAATGTGTCCTGGATGTCCTCACAGAGGTATGTACTATGTTTTGAAGAAGTTGAGATTGAATGTTAGCGGAGATATAGGTTGTTATACCCTTGGTGCACTTCCTCCAAACGAATGTATGGATACCTGTATTTGTATGGGTGCCAGCATAGGTGTTGCACACGGTATGGAAAAGGCCCGTGGTAGTGAATTCCGAAAGAGGACTGTAGCAGTTATCGGGGATTCAACCTTTATACACTCAGGTATAACAGGACTTATTGATGTAGTTTATAACAAGGGTAATTCCACGGTACTAATACTTGACAACTCCATAACAGGTATGACCGGACACCAGCACAACCCTACCACAGGCTTTACTATTAAGGGAGAACCCACAAAGCAGGTTGATCTCGAACTCTTGTGTAAGGCTATCGGAATAGAGAGAGTTACAGTGGTTGATCCTTTTGATGTAAAAGAATTTGAAAAAGTAGTTAAAGCAGAAATCGAAGCAGATGAGCCATCAGTCATAATTTCACAAAGACCATGTGCACTTTTGAAGAATGTAAAATTTGAAGGAAGTCAGCAAATTAATCAGGAAAAATGCAAAACCTGCAGAGCCTGTATGAAAATTGGATGTCCTGCCATAGTAGATAAAGGTGATCACCTTGAAATCAATCCTGCGCTTTGCGTTGGTTGTAAGCTTTGTACAAAAATTTGCAGCTTTAATGCGATAGAAAGGATCGGTTAATATGGATAAGTTAAATTTATTGATAGTTGGTGTGGGCGGACAAGGTACACTTTTAGCAAGCAGAATTCTGGGTAATGTTGCTCTGAAAATGAATTTCGACGTAAAGGTTTCCGAGGTTCATGGAATGTCTCAAAGAGGCGGAAGTGTTGTAACCTATGTCAGGTTTGGTAAGAAAGTATTTTCACCGTTGATAGAAAAAGGTGAAGCAGATATTATTATTGCTTTTGAAGAATTGGAAGCTTTAAGATGGATTGAATATCTGACCAGAGATGGTAAAATGATAATAAATGAACAGGAAATTGATCCCATGCCTGTTATTATAGGTAAGGCAAAATATCCTGAGAATATTCTGGATACACTAAAGGCGGGTCACAACATATACTCCTTGGATGCACTGGAAATAGCACGCCAGTGCGGTACCACAAAAGCGGTAAATATTGTTCTTTTAGGTGTTATGGCAAGATTAACAGGAATAGATAAACAGATTTTTCTTGATGCCATTCACGAGGTTGTACCTGCAAAGGTGTTGGATGTGAATATAAAGGCTTTTGAGGAAGGATACGCTGTTGGGGGTTAGAGGTTAGAGTTTAGAGGTTAGAAGTAGGAAGTAGTTGGAAGTTTAGAGGTTGGAAGTTGAAGAAACCCGTTAAGTGAAGGGTGAAGAGGGAAGAGTTGAGGTTAGAAATTTAGCCTATTGCTTTTGTGTGGGGCAGCACTGCTGTAAACCCTGAAAGCCATTCCGGGGTGGGATGTTTGGCAAAAAAAATAAAACTAAATATCTTAATCTTGGAGGGAATGTATTATGTCTTATTGGAACGAGAAATACGAATGTATGTCCAGAGACGAAATGAGAAAAGTTCAGACTGAACGACTCATTAAAACGGTTAACAGGGTATATAACAATGTACCTCACTACAGGGAAAAGATGGATCAAAAAGGTATTTTGCCCGGAGATATCAAATCAGTGGATGATTTGAAGCATTTACCTTTTACTTATAAGCAGGACTTGAGAGATACATATCCGTTTGGTCTTTTTGCTGCGCCCATGAGCGAAATTGTCAGAGTTCATGCTTCATCGGGTACAACAGGCAAAAAGACAGTAGTGGGCTATACAAAGAATGATATTGAGGTCTGGTCTGAAGTTATGGCTCGTACCTTTGCGGGAGCCGGAGCCGGAAAAGATTCCTTCCTGCAGGTATCCTATGGTTATGGGCTTTTTACCGGTGGTCTGGGAGCACATTACGGAGGAGAGTATCTCGGAGCTACTGTTATACCGACTTCATCGGGAAATACAAAGCTCCAGCTGGCTCTGATGCAGGATTTCGGAACAACTCATATTGCTTGTACACCTTCATATGCGTTATATCTTGCAGAGGAAATGCAGGAACTGGGCATTGAGCCTGAAGATTTAAAGCTTAAAGCAGGTATATTTGGAGCAGAACCCTGGTCTGAAAGCATGAGGAAGGAAATTGAAGCAAGACTTAAGATTAAAGCTATTGATATATATGGACTCAGTGAGGTAATAGGCCCGGGTGTGGCTTGTGAATGTGAATACCAGTGTGGTATGCATATTCCGGAGGATCACTTTATACCTGAAATAATTGATCCTGAAACAGAAGAGGTCCTACCGGAGGGCTCACAGGGAGAAATAGTATTCACAACTATTACCAAGGAGGGTCTGCCTCTTATAAGGTATAGAACAAGAGACCTATCTTCACTGAACTACGCCCCCTGCAAATGTGGACGTACAGAAGTCAGAATGAGCAAGGTCACCGGAAGAACTGATGACATGCTAATAATAAGGGGCGTAAATGTATTTCCTTCACAGGTTGAAAGTGTTCTGCTGTCAATTGGTGAAACAGCACCTCATTATATGCTGATTGTTGATAGAAAGGATAATCTTGATACTCTTGAAATACAGGTTGAGATTACCCCACAGCTATTCTCGGATGAAGTTAAAAAGCTTGAGGATATCGAAAGAAAGATTAGAAAAGAGATAGAAAGTACTCTTGGAATAAGTGCCAAAATCAAGCTGGTTGAACCTAAATCAATCCAGCGCAGTGAGGGTAAAGCCAAGAGAGTAATTGATAAAAGAGTGTTATAATGAAATTTTATTACATTTTGTGACCGCAATGCGGCTTAACGCCGTGAAACGGCTCATAGAGGTTAATATATTAAATATAAAGGAGGCCTGTAACCATGCTGGTAAAACAGATTTCTGTATTCCTGGAAAATAAATCCGGCCGTTTGGCGGATGTTACAAGAACATTGGCTGATAACAATATTAATATTTGTGCTTTATCAATTGCTGATACTACTGATTTTGGTATTCTCCGACTCATTGTAAACAAGCCCGAGGAAGCTGAAAAAATACTGGGTGATAATGAATTTACTGTGAGTTGTACAGATGTTATTGCGATTGGGGTGGAGGATAAGCCGGGAGGCCTGGCAAAAGCCCTGGACGTATTACAGCAGAATAACATAAGTATAGAGTACATGTACGCTTTTGTCGGTAAAAATGGAAATGAAGCGTTTGTTATACTTCGAGTTGAAAACCCTGATGTTGCCATCAGAAATTTAGAAAACTGTGACATTTCGCTGATACCAAGTCAGCAGGTTTACTGTAATTAATAATCGAGTGATCAAAACCCCTGAACTAGTGCCATATAAAGTGACTCTACTTCAGGGGTTTTCGTTAATAAACCTTATTCAAAAAATCTGATAATACTACCGTCAATTGTGGTTACATCACAGGTTCTACAGCCCCAGGGCTCCATTTTTATTTCGGTAATTTGAACCCAACCTTGCTTTGTAACAAACTCATAAAGTTTCTCGATTCCCTGAACCAGAATAAACGCAACCATACATTTTTGCGGTTTACCGTAGAACATATGTATTCCGGTGAAGGGAGCTATATGAAGAGCCGCTAGATCATGGGGAATGGTACATACACAGCCGTAAGTTCCTTTACCATCCTCATTCCTTGCATCAATCTCATCATACCAGCCTAATACATCTCTGAACCATTTGGCAGTTCTGTCCATATCTTCAGTGTAATATACAGAACCGTTTTCTTTTACTAAATAGCCTCTTTTACTCAAATCCTGCATGGCATCCTTCCGCCCTTCTAAAATAGAATTTATAGTTATTTTGGCAAATGAATAAGGAAGACTCTTCCGACTGCGCGCCACCGAAGGAGCCATACCATAATAACGAGTAAATGCACGTGAAAAGCTTTCATGGGAATCATATCCGTGTTTAAGTGCAATATCAATAATTTTATGATCCGTCGTAAGCAGTTCCGAGCCGGCAAGAGTAAGTCTTCTATTTCTGATATACTCGCCCAATGTACAGTTACAAACAAGGGAAAAAATCCTCTGAAAATGATAACTGGACATACAGGCCTGCTTTGCTATCAAGTGATATTCAAGGTTATCAAAAATATTATCCTCGATATAATCTATTGCTTTTTGAATACTCGATATAAAATCCATTTTTTCGCCTCCTATTTGATTAGAGTATATCGCTGAATAGAATAGTATTCTTGACATTTCGTGCTTGAATCTGTTAACTCAAAAATTAACCCAGTGAGCATTGACTCTGAGTAATAACCATGCAATTGGACTTTAACTAGCCGAGAAATATTGGCTACCATTTAATTATTGAGGCTTGATAATTTTCAATAACCCGGTCACACCAGGTATCAAATTCAAGGTCTTCTTTCTGAAGCTCAGGATGGGAGAGCACATTGTTGATAATAAGTTTGATACCCTGATCAAATCGAACTGTCGCATTAAAGCCCGGAACCAGCCTTTTTAGCTTTGAATTGTCAAATACAACGGTATTGGCTTTGTCTCCAAGCAAAGAACCGGTAAAATCATAATTACTACAAGCAGCCAGGTAATCCGACGGGATATGAACGGCATTCAGTTTGACACCGAGAGCAGCAGCTATTATTTCATATATTTGATTCCAGGTCAGACTCTCATCGGAAGTTATGTTTACTGCTTCACCTATAGCGTGTACATTACCCATAAGGCCAATGAAACCCTTTGCAAAATCGCTGTTATGAGTGAGAGTCCATAGAGAAGTACCATCACCGTGAATTATTACAGGCTTGTTCTCCAGTATGCGCTTGGCGACCTGCCAGCTGCCGTTACTACCATGTACCCCAAGAGGTATATTCCGGTCATCATAAGTATGACTCGGTCTAACAATGGTCACAGGAAACCTATTCTTTCTGTATTCCGCAATCAGTAGCTCCTCACAGGCAATTTTATTTCTGGAGTATTCCCAATAAGGGTTTGCGAGGGGAGTGGACTCAGTTATTATGTAATCGGAAAGCGGCTTCTGATAAGCTGAGGCAGAACTTATAAAAATGTACTGTTTAGTTTTGCCTGAAAACAAACTTATGTCACGTTCCACCTGAGAAGGTACAAAAGCAATAAAGTCAGCTACAACATCGAAATCAAGATTCTTTATAAGTGCTTCAACCTTTTCTTCATCATTTATGTCCACTGTGATGAGTTTTGCACTTTCAGGGGCTCTATCGTTGTTATTTCCCCTGTTCAATAAATATAGTTCCCAACCCTGCCTTACCAATGAATTTGATATTGCTGTACTGATTGTTCCCGTTCCGCCTATAAACAAAGCCTTCATAAGTGAAATCCTCCCGAATTATAATTTAATAGTTATTGAATTGTAGAAGTACTAAAAATATTATATAACTGTTTAATTAATTATTGTAGTCAAAAAATATATTTGAAATATATGGATGTTATGGTATAATATATCTAATAAAAAACAGTACTGATTTATTTAACATTTCCTAAATATCCCGTCTGGTTCAGTTTTGGACAATCATTTTACATCTTTTTCTTTATTAACAGCTTACTTTTTGCTTTCAGGTTGGTATAATATTAAAGAACTACTTGTTAGGAAGGATGACCTTATAATGAAAGCTGAAATTCTTGCTGTTGGAACAGAACTGCTCATGGGGCAGATTGTAAATACAAATGCACAGTACTTGTCTTCAAAACTCCCTGATGTTGGCGTCAGTGTTTATTATCACAGTGTTGTAGGAGATAATCCTGATAGACTTAGAGAAAGTCTTGAACTGGCTCTGAAAAGATGTGATGTTGTAATAACAACAGGAGGTCTTGGCCCTACTCAGGATGATTTAACAAAGGAAACGATTTCACAAATCTGCCAGAGAAAACTGGTACTTCATAATGAAAGTCTTGAGGACATTAAAGCGTTTTTCAAAAAAATAGGCAGGGAAATGACACAAAACAATGAAAAACAGGCGTATATGCCCGAGAATTCTATAATTCTTAAGAATAACAACGGAACAGCTCCCGGCTGTATTATTGAACAACAAGGGAAAGTAATTATCATGCTTCCGGGGCCACCTTCAGAAATGAAACCCATGTTCAATGACTTTGTATTTCCCTATTTTAAGAAAAAGAGCAGTTATACCATTGAGTCAAAGTTCTTACGGGTTTTTGGCATTGGTGAATCAGCCATGGAAACAAAAATACTGGATCTGATTGACGGCCAAACCAATCCCACTATTGCCACCTATGCTAAAGAGGGAGAAGTAACCATCAGAGTTTCGGCAAAGGTGGAACAAGGGCAGCAAGCAGAAGAACTTATGAAGCCTGTTATCGAGGAAATCAGGAAAAGAACCGGGCAATGTCTATATTCCGAGGAGGATAAGACCCTTGATCAGGTAGCGGCTGAACTTCTTCTGAAAAACAATCTTACCTTGTCTACGGCAGAATCCTGTACCGGAGGACTGGTTTCGCAGACTCTGACCAATATTCCGGGAATTTCAAAGATTTTTATGGGTGGAGCCGTAACATATTCCAATGAAGCAAAAGAAGAATACCTTGGCGTTAAGAAGGAAACATTGCTTAAATATGGCGCAGTAAGTCGCGAAACTGCTTTTGAAATGGCAGAAGGTATCAGAAGAAGATTAAAGACAGACCTAGGGGTATCTATTACTGGTATAGCTGGTCCAGACGGGGGAACACCTGAAAAGCCGGTTGGTCTGGTATATATTGGTCTTTCCTCTGAACAGTGTACAATAACAAAGGAACTGAGACTGTTGGGAAACAGGAGCAAAATCAGAACCATAACAGCTCTGAATGTTTTTGATATGATCAGAAGGTATGTTTTAAAGCTGGAAATAGATACCGGCAGTAATGATTAATCTACGAAAGAAAAATCTGTTGCCGCTACTGCGGCTCATGGAGGCTATAAATTGAGCTCAAACAATAAAAAGATAACTGGCGCCGCTATTATAGTCATGACATCCTTGGTTGTCAGCCGTATCACAGGCTATCTGCGTACAATTTTGATAAACAATTTACTTACGGCATCCCAGTCGGATTCAATTCTGGCGGCTTTCAGAACTACCGATCTTATGTACAATCTCCTGATTGGCGGCGCAATATCTGCGGCATTGATTCCCATTCTATCAGGGTATCTGGCCAGAGGTGAGGAAGAAGACGGATGGAAAGCTGTAGGAACCTTTATAAATGTAATATTTTTAGCAATGCTTGTTGTAAGCACCCTTGGAGTAATATTTGCCCCCTGGGTTGTTTCAATGACTGCGTCGGGACTAGAAGGTCAGGTAAGAGAAACAACCATCCAACTGACCAGAATCCTGTTCCCGTCAGTAGGGGTCATGATGCTGGCGGGAATGACAAACGGTGTCCTGAATTCCTACCAGAGATTTGCAGCAGCTGCCTATGGTCCATCAATCTATAATCTTGGTACGGCTTTAAGTATTTTTGTCCTTAGCCGTTATGGAGTGCATTATGTGGCATATGGAGTGCTTGCAAGCGCCATAATGTATTTCCTTATACAAGTATCTTTTGCATTTCCAAATTTGAAATATTACAGACCAAAACTGCTATGGCGCCATCCGGGCTTCAGAAGACTGTTCAGACTGGCAATTCCTTCTCTGGCTGCATCAGCAATCATCCAGATAAACATTCTAATATCTCTGAACTTTATTTCACTGTTCGAGCAGGAAGGAAGCATCACTGCCTACTACAATGCAAATGACATATGGCAGTTGCCCTACGGTATATTTGCAATGGGTCTGGGGACTGCACTGCTGCCCACAATGTCGGAAAAATTAGCCTTAAAGCAGGTAGACGAGTTTAAAAGAATTACTAACAGTGCCTTTAAAACAATACTGTACTTAATAATACCATCTGCCATAGCTTTTTTAGTTATATCCAGACCTGTCATCAGTGTGGTTTACAAATGGTCAGCCAACATTGACAGCCAGAGAATTGTTACTGCAGGAAATGTACTGTTGTTCTTTACCGCAGCCATGCTTGCCCAGTCCATGCTGGCAATACTTAACAGGGCATTCTATGCTAATAACGATACAAAAACACCATTGTACGTAGGAATCGTTTCAATAGTACTTAACTATGGACTTTGTTGGATATTCCTTAAGGGAACAAAGCTAGGACCTGCCGGTATGGCACTTGCTTATTCAATTTCAAGTCTTTTCACTATGACTGCAATGATGTACATATTGTCAAAGAAAATGAATGGAATGGGTTGGAAAAAGCTTGCCATGTATTCTGTAAAGCTTTTGGAAGCAGCTGTTTTAATGGGTGTGGTTATTTTTGGAATAGATAAATTATTGCCTGTTGACTTTACAAACAGCTACACATTACATTCAAAGATTATTGAAATAGTAGTGTTAGGCGTGGAAATTGTTGTTGGAGCACTTGTTTATTTCGGATTTACAATGCTGCTGAAGGTTGAAGAAGCAGTACAATTCAAGAATAAACTGCTGGGAAGGTTGACAAAAGTACTAAAAAAATAAAATTTATCATTGACTTGAGAAATAAAAATCTATATAATAAAAACAGAACAAATGTTCTATAATTGCGAGGAGGTCACCCCATGTTAGAAAAGAAAAAAGCACTAGAAATGGCCCTTGGTCAGATTGAAAAGCAATTTGGTAAAGGTGCCGTTATGAAGTTGGGCGAGAATGCACATATGAATGTGGAGGTTATACCCACCGGCTCACTTAGCCTTGATATAGCTCTTGGCGTTGGAGGAGTACCCAGAGGAAGAATAGTTGAAATATATGGACCCGAATCATCTGGTAAGACAACAGTTGCATTACATATAATTGCCGAAGCTCAAAAGGCGGGCGGGGAAGCAGCCTTTATTGATGCAGAGCATGCCCTTGATCCGGTTTATGCAAAAAAACTTGGGGTTGATATAGATAATTTGATAGTTTCACAGCCTGATACAGGTGAACAGGCCTTGGAAATAACTGAGGCTCTTGTCCGGAGCGGAGCGATTGACGTTATTGTTGTTGACTCGGTTGCTGCTCTGGTACCAAAAGCTGAAATCGACGGAGAGATGGGAGATTCACATGTAGGCCTCCAAGCCAGACTTATGTCCCAGGCACTTCGTAAGCTTGCAGGTGTTATTAGTAAATCAAGAACAACAGCCATATTTATAAACCAGCTTCGTGAAAAGGTTGGAATAATGTTTGGAAATCCAGAAACCACTCCGGGTGGACGAGCTTTGAAATTCTACTCATCAGTACGTCTTGATGTAAGAAGAATTGAGTCCATAAAACAGGCAAATGAGGTTGTTGGAAACAGAACAAGGGTTAAGGTAGTTAAAAATAAGATAGCTCCTCCTTTCAGAGAAGCAGAATTTGACATAGTTTACGGTGAAGGTATTTCCAGGGAAGGAAGTATTCTTGATATAGCTGTAAACAGTGATATCGTAAATAAGAGCGGAGCATGGTTCTCTTACAACGGACAGCGTATTGGTCAGGGTCGTGAAAATGCTAAGCAGTATTTAAAGGAAAACCCTGCAATGTGCTTGGAAATCGAAAAACTGGTCAGAAATAATTTGACGGTTGCTCCTGTAATTACTGAATCAGCAGAAGAGTTAGAGGAAGAAGAACTTGACTAATTTATTAGCAACATCTATACGATAATTTGAACTAAAGTATCAGCTACGATAAAATATCAGGGCATGCCGAATCAGAAATTTACTAAAAAGTATTTGATTCGGTATGCCCTTTAATATGGAGTGCGTTATATGAAAATAATTTCCTTAGTTAAAAGCGAAAAGGTTTCCTCGATGTATAGTATTACTATTGAAAACAATCTTTCTTTCTGTCTACCCAAAAAGCGTGTTGAACTGCTAGAGCTTGCTGAAGGAAGGGATATATCTGAAGAAACTTTAAAATACATATTGGATACTGAGGTATATGCAGCAGCAAAAAGTGCTGCTGTATGCTTTCTTGCCCTAAAACTAAGAACAGCTTTTGAAGTTGAACAAAAGCTATCAGAAATGGGCTATGATGAAGCAACAATAGAAAAGGTGATAGAGAACCTTAAGGAAATAAACTATATAGATGACCATAACTATGCCTGTAAGTACATAGCTGAAAAAGCAAAGCTAAAACCAAAATCAATTAAACTGCTTACGATGGAATTGAGTCAGAAGGGTATAAGAGACGATATTATAAGCAGTGCCTTTGAAGAAATCGAACTTGATGAAGAATCAGTGGCTGTAGAGCTTTTAAGGAAAAAATACTCAAAATACAGCTCCTTTGATGAAAAAACAATTCAGAAGATGAAAACATTTCTACTGAGCAGGGGTTTCGGTTATAGCCTGATATCCAGAGCGGTAAGCATATTCCTGCCGGATGATTAATAAGCTGATACTGAAAACGGGAAGGTATAATTAATTTATTCTTAATCATTGACAATTCACCAATATTATTAAATAATTTTTATTAGAGTTTGATGCGTTTTAATTTATATTGTTTATCTTGTTACAGTTTTTGTAGCTATCGCTGCAGCTAAACATAAACTAAATTAAGGAGAGTAATTGGTGGATAAAAAAATAGGGATTGTGTCTTTAGGATGCCCCAAAAATCTGGTGGACAGTGAAATAATGCTGGGTATGCTAAAGCACGCAGATTACGAAATAGTAAACCATAAGGAAAATGCAGAGGTTCTTATTGTTAATACCTGTGGTTTTATAGAGTCTGCTCAACAGGAATCAATTAATACCATTCTGGAGATGGCAGAAGAAAAGAAGCGAAGCTGTGAAATTTTGATTGTCACAGGCTGTATGGCTGAAAGGTACAAGGAAAAAATACTTGATCTTATACCTGAAGTTGATGCAGTACTTGGAACAGGCAATTACAAGGAAATTGCCGATGTTATAAACAGAGCTTACCATGGTGAAAAGGTTGTGGCCTACGGAAAATTGAGCGAGACAGATTATCTTGATGAAGAAAGAATAATCTCATCCAGTAGACATTCAGTATATCTGAAGATTTCAGAAGGCTGCGACAACCGCTGTACCTACTGCATTATTCCATATTTACGGGGAGCCTATAGAAGCAGAAAGATAGAAGCGCTTGTAAAAGAAGCTGCAACTCTTGCAGCAAACGGTGCCAGAGAGATAATCCTTGTGGCTCAGGATACAACCAGATATGGCATTGATATATATGGAAAGAAAATGCTTCCTGAACTAATACGGGAAATATCTAAAATAGAAAGTGTTGAATGGATAAGGTTGTTATATTGTTATCCTGAAGAGATTAATGATGAACTTATTCACGAAGTAGCGACTAATCCCAAGGTATGCAAATACATGGATATACCTGTTCAGCATGCGTCAGACAGAATATTAAAGTTAATGGGAAGAAGGGGAACTAGAGACGATATACAAAATGCCCTTTCTAAGCTTCGGGAGATGGTACCTGATATCGTATTGAGGACATCCTTGATTGTTGGATTTCCAGGCGAGACTCCAGAGGATTTTCAGGAATTGACTGATTTTGTTAAAGATTTTAAGTTTGATAGACTTGGAGTATTTACTTACTCGAAGGAAGAGGGTACTCCTGCTGCCAAAATGAAAGGCCAGATAAGAAAAAATATTAAAATAGAACGCCAAAAAACAATACTGGAATTACAAAATTCAATTAGTACAGAAATTAATTCAAAAAGAATTGGAAAAGTATACAAAGCTATTGTTGACGGGATTGCAGATGATGGTATATTCTATTATGGACGAACATTTGCAGAAGCCCCGGAAATAGACGGTACGGTATATTTTACCAGTCCTGAACCGTTAGATATGGGGAGTTTTGTTATGATTAAAATATTGAACTCTGAAGATTATGATTTGATAGGAGAGGTCATAAATGAACTTACCAAATAAAATAACTATATCCAGAATAGCTCTTGTACCATTATTCATGATTTTTGTAATACCAATTCCTGATGCAACGGTGAACTTGCCTCTATTATCTTTTATTAAAGATGAAATGCTCAGTATAAATAAATTTATAAACAGTTACGGTAATTATGTTGCAGCTGCTTTGTTTATTATTGCTGCAAGTACTGATGGGGTGGATGGCTATATTGCAAGAAAGCATAAGCTTATAACTGCATTTGGTAAATTCCTTGACCCTATAGCAGATAAGTTACTGATAACAGCAGCATTGATAGCTTTGGTACAGAGAGATGTAGTTACAGGTTGGGCGGCCATGATTATCATATCCAGAGAATTGCTGGTAACGGGAATGAGATTGGTGGCAGCCGGCGAAGGCCAGGTTGTTGCAGCTAACAAGTCGGGAAAAATTAAAATGGTGTGTCAGACCGTAGCAGTTTCAGTAGCTTTACTAAATAATTTCCCGTTTTCACTGTTTACAGATATTAAGATAGACGCATATCTTATGTTCATAGCTGTTTTAGTAACAATTTACTCGGGAATAGACTTTTTTGTTAAGAATATTAAAGTTATCAAACCGGATGACATGTAAATAAATAAGCACCGTCAGATAGCCGTAATTATTTACGGCTATTACTTTTTTGTTCAAAACTTATATAGTGTGGAACTTACCCCTATTATAATCTATAGGTTATAATAGGGTCAGGTCATAAAACTAGTATAAGGTTTTTAAGTTTGGTTAATATTATCAGAAAATAGTTGCAATCATTACAAAGTTAATATATAATTTTGTTATCAGCAATTAGTATCTGGTAATAATTATAATAATTATTAAATAAGGGGTGGTTGTTAGTGAGCAGATCGTCTTCACAAAAACAACAAAGACAAAAGATTTTACTTGATAAAATTAAGTATGACCCGTTTTTGACAGATGAAGAATTGGCTGATTTTTTTAAAGTAAGTGTACCGACAATTAGATTGGACAGATTGGAATTAGGTATACCTGAACTAAGAGAGAGAATAAAGCATGTGGCTGAAACAAACCATGAAAAGCTGAAATCTATTGAAGGTAAAGAGTTTATTGGAGAGCTTATAGATTTACAGCTGGGACAAAGTGCTATTTCACTTATGGAGACAAATAGTTCAATGGCATTTGAAAAAACTCATATTGTCAGAGGGCATTACATTTATTCACTTGCCGAGACTCTGGCCATTGCTGTTATAGATGCTCAGGTTGCACTTGTTGGAATAGCAAACATAAAATACAAAATACCTGTATATTCCGGTGCAAAGATTGTAGCAAAGGCTGAAGTAAAGGAGTCGAAGAAAAACAGATTTATTGTATGGGTTAAAATTTTCGAGAAAAATGTTGAAGTCTTCAGGGGTAAATTTATTCTGGTTACTGTAGATAAAGGTATTGTTAAAGAACAGCCCGTAAAGTAATGTTATAGTTTCAGATTTTTTAATACGGGGTGTCCTGATCAATTGGAGGAAAATTAGTTTATGATAAACATTATTGTTGATGCCATGGGCGGCGATAACGCACCTGATGCTATTATCGACGGTTGTATTGAAGCTTTGAATATGCAAGATGGCTTCAATATCACCCTCGTGGGGATTGGTGAAGTAATAAATGAAAAATTACGTAAAAGAGAGTATAACAAAGACAGAATTGAAGTAGTAAATACTACGGAAGTTATTACCGGGGAAGATACCCCAACAAAGGCTATAAGAAACA
Source organism: Bacillota bacterium (assembly GCA_023393115.1). Lineage (GTDB taxonomy): Bacteria > Bacillota > Clostridia > Acetivibrionales > DSM-1351 > Ruminiclostridium. The sequence goes on along the minus strand of JAEWMS010000053.1, from coordinate 5,535 downwards.
AAAAGGACTCCTCTATGGTGGTCGGCTTAAAAATGCTGAAGGAAAAAAAAGGAGATGCTTTTCTATCAGCAGGTAATACAGGTGCTCTTATGACCGGGGCTCTGCTTATTGTTGGCAGAATGAAGGGAATCGACAGACCGTCCATGCCTGCACTGGTTCCTACCAGAAAAGAAATGTGCCTGATTATAGATGCAGGTATGAACACTGTTTGCAGACCATTAAACTATTTGCAGTTCGGTATAATGGGATCAATATATATGAAAATTATTTATAATTTTGATAACCCCAAGGTTGGCTTGGTGAATGTGGGTTCAGAAGATGCTAAGGGAAATGATACCCTAAAGAAATCTTTCAGACTGCTTACAGAATCATCTGTCAATTTTGTTGGTAATATAGAAGGAAATGATATCACCAGCGGTGAGGTCGACGTTGCCGTTTGTGATGGTTATGTTGGGAATGTGGCACTTAAGCTGTATGAAGGCGCTGGAGCTTTGTTTTTGAAGGAATTGAAAAAGATATTTACTAAAAATATCTTCACAAAAGTATGTTACCTTTTAATCAAGCCGTTTTTTAAGGACTTTAAAAAGAAATTTGATGCTGATGAACTAGCAGGCGCGCCGGTTCTTGGAATAAACGGTCTTGTAATAAAAAGTCACGGCTCTTCAAAAGCCAAAACAATCAGAACAGCTATTCTAAAAAGAACATTACCTTTAATCAAATATGGTATTGTAGATGAGATCAAAGAACAATTTAAAAATATGGAGGTGAAGCCCTCTGAGGACGATATCGACTAAAAGTGTAGGAATACTGGGAACAGGTAGTTGTTTGCCTGAAAAAGTGCTTACAAACAGTGATTTAGAGCAAATGGTTGAGACATCTAATGAGTGGATTATAAAGAGAACTGGAATTTCTGAAAGAAGAATTTTAAGAGAAGATGAACCAGCCTATAAGCTAGGTGTTGAAGCTGCCAGAAAGGCATTGGAAAATGCTGCTGTGGAAGCAGAAGATCTTGATTTGATTATTGTTGCTACAGATACGCCTGATTATATGACACCGTCTACATCTTGTATAATTCAGGGGGCTATCGGAGCAGTTAATGCCACAGCCTTTGATATAAATGCAGCCTGCACGGGCTTCATTTATGGATTGGTTACAGCGCAACAGTTTATAGTAAACGGAGTATTCAAACATGCTCTTGTTATTGGCTGCGAAGGACTTTCAAAGATTGTTGACTGGCAGGACAGAAACACTTGTGTGCTGTTCGGAGATGGAGCAGGAGCAGCAGTCCTGGGAGAGGTTTCGGAAGGATACGGAATACTGAATTCCCACCTTGGCTCAGATGGTACTTCAGGCATGTGCCTGACCATCCCGAATCTGTATAACTCCGAAGTAGACTGCGAAAAAAGACCAAACGGAAAAACAAAGTCAATTTGGATGGATGGCACTGAAGTATTCAAATTTGCAGTAAAAGCAATGTCATCTGCAACATTAAAAGTTTTGGAGGAATTAAATATGTCCATTGAAGATTTGGATTATATATTTCCCCATCAGGCAAATACCAGAATAATTGACGGAGCTATAAAAAAACTTGGTGTAACAGATGAGAAGCTACACTATGTGATACAGAAATATGGAAATATATCATCTGCATCAATACCTGTAGCCCTTGACGAAGCAAACAGGGAAGGGAAATTCCAAAAAGGCCACAACATGGTTTTGGTTGGCTTTGGAGGCGGTCTGACCTGGGGGTCCATAGCCATGAAGTGGGCAAAATAACAGATTATAATTTACTTTATATTATAACTTGGAGGTTTTTATGGGCAAATTAGCATTTATATTCCCCGGACAGGGAGCTCAGTACGTAGGTATGGGAAAAGATATTGCCGCAGAATACAAAAGCGCAGACTTGATTTTTGAGGCTGCTACTGAAGCACTAGGCTTTGATATAAAAGAAATGATTTTTAACGGTGATGACGAAACCTTAAAGATTACCGAAAATACTCAGCCGACCATTGTGACAACAAGCGTAGCATGCATGCAGCCACTATTGGAAAAAGGAATTAAGCCTGATTTCGTTGCAGGTTTGAGCCTTGGTGAGTACGCTGCTCACGTGGCTGCGGGTACTATGAGCTTTAAAGATGCTGTGGTGCTGGTCAGAAAAAGAGGTAAATTCATGCAGGAGGCCGTTCCTGTAGGAGTAGGTGCAATGTCAGCTATCATTGGTCTTGATAACGAGGCAGTAATTGAAAGCTGTAAGGAAGCTTCAGCTGTTGGTGTTTGTGAACCGGCAAACTTCAACTGCCCGGGTCAGCTTGCCATTGCCGGAGAAGTTGCTGCTGTTGAAAAGGCAAATGAGCTTTGTAAGGCCAAGGGTGCAAAGAGGGCTTTGATGTTGGCAGTAAGTGCTCCTTTTCACTGCAGTCTTTTAAAGCCGGCTGGTGAAAAGCTTGCAGCTGAGCTTGAAAAGATAGCACTAAATGATATTAAGGTACCTGTTGTTGTTAATGTATCAGCTAAAGCAGTTACCAGTAAGGAAGAAGTAAAGGAAACCTTGATAAAGCAGGTAAGTAGTTCAGTATTGTGGGAAAACTGCGTAAAGACAATGATAGACCAGGGTGTTGATACCTTCGTGGAGATAGGCCCTGGAAAAGTGCTCAGCGGTTTTGTAAAGAAAATAAACAAGGATGTTAAAGTTCTTAATGTTGAGAATATCGAGAGCCTTAATACGACTTTGGAGGAATTATCAAAATAATTTATAGTAATTCTTGGTGTGGAGGTGTTAACCGAAATGCGTTTTGATGGAAAAACTGCAATTGTCACCGGGTCTTCTAGGGGACTTGGAAAAGCTATTGCAGTTAAACTTGGTAAATTGGGAGCAAATGTGGTTCTCACCGGTACTTCGGAGTCAGTACTAAAGACTGCTTCTGAGCTTGAAGGTATGGGAATCAAAGTAGCAGCAACTGTCGGAGATGTAAGGAATTCCGAAGATGTTAAGTTGATACTGGCTAAGGCAGTAGAGACTTTTGGAGGCGTTGACATTTTAGTAAATAACGCTGGAATAACCAAGGATAAACCTATGGCAATGATGTCTGAGGACGATTGGGACACCGTTCTGGATGTTAACCTTAAAGGTTGCTTCCTTTGTACTAAGTCGGCTGCAAAGCTAATGATCAAAAAGAGATACGGTAGAATAATTAATATATCTTCTGTGGCAGGAGCTTATGGCAACCCGGGTCAGGCAAACTACTCTGCATCCAAGGGTGGTATGATCGGGTTAACAAAAACCACTGCAAAGGAACTTGCTGCAAGGGGAATAACCTGTAACGCAGTTACACCGGGCTTGATTGAAAGTGACATGACGGAAATATTACCTGAGGATCTGAAGCAGAAATATCTTGAAAAGATTGCGCTTGGAAGGTTTGGGACACCTGAAGATGTTGCAAATGTAGTAGCTTTTCTTGCGTCAGATGAAGCCTCGTATGTTACAGGACAGGTAATAGATATTGACGGTGGACTGGTTATGTAATAATATAGCAATGTATGCTTGTAAAATTCAAGTAAACAGGCTAAAATTTATTAAAATTGCATACTATATAATCTGTACGTGCTTCGGTGCGTACAAATGTAGTATCGATTAATAAAACCATCCTTTGGAAGGAGGTGAATATATGGTTTTCGAGAAAGTTAAAAAGTTAATTGTTGAACAGTTAGGTGTTGAAGAAGACGATATAGCAATGGAATCTTCTTTCATAGATGATCTCGGAGCAGACTCTCTTGATATAGTTGAGCTTATCATGGCTTTGGAAGAAGAGTTCAATCTTGAGATTCCGGACAATGAAGCAGAAAAAATCACTACAGTTGGTGATGCTGTTGAATACATTCAAAAGAATACTTAAAAAAAGTCCCATATACGGGACTTTTTTTAGTATTTGACAGTATAAGAAATGATTTTTAACTATTTAATCACATTTTGTTTCTAAAATTCAAGTCCAGATTGTCCTAAAGGACATCCAGATGTCCTTTGGACATTTAATATAGATCTCAAAAAATATTAAATATAATATACGGAGGTTAATTTATGAGCAGACGTGTAGTTATTACAGGTACTGGTGTAGTCTCTTCTTTAGGTATGGGGGTTGAACAATTCTGGGGTGCCATCAAAGAAGGGAAAAACGGCATAAGTGAAGTGACCAGAATTGATGTATCGAATCTTCCAACTAAAGTAGCTGCAGAAATAAAAGAATTTGACGCTTCACAATATATTGATAAAAAAGAAGCCAGGAGAATGGACAGATACAACCAGTTCGCAATGGTTGCCGCAAAAATGGCAGTGGAAAACTCAAATCTCAATTTAGAAAGTCTTGATCTTGACAGGTGCGGCGTTATAGTAGGTTCAGGCGTAGGCGGACTTGAAACACTCGAGGATCAGCATTCGGTAGCGTTGAACAAGGGTGTAGGAAGAGTAAGCCCATTCTTTATTCCTATGATGATTTCAAATATGGCAGCTGGCAGAATTGCCATCGAATATGGCTTCAGAGGATTTAATGAATGTGTTGTTACTGCCTGTGCAACTGGTAACAATGCTATAGGAGATGCTTTCAAGGTTATTGAACGCGGCGATGCTGATGTAATGATTACCGGTGGAGCTGAAGCTTGTATTACAATGATGAGTTTCGCAGGTTTTTGTTCTATGGGAGCTATGTCAAAGAACCCTGATCCAAATACTGCTTGCAGACCATTTGACAAGGACAGAGACGGCTTTATCGCAGGCGAAGGTGCGGCAATACTCATAATAGAAGAATTGGAGCATGCTTTGAAAAGAGGTGCAAACATAATAGCTGAAATAGTTGGTTACGGATGTACCTGTGATGCTTATCACATTACTGCACCTCATCCCGAGGGTGACGGAGGAGTAAAGAGTATGCAAATGGCTATCAGAGATGCAGATATAACACCTGATAAGGTTGGTTATATCAATGCTCACGGTACTTCTACACCTTTGAACGATCCTACGGAAGTGAACATTGTTAAAAGAGTATTCGGTGATCATGTTAAGAATCTTGCCATGAGCTCCACAAAATCAATGACTGGCCATCTTCTTGGGGCAGCAGGTGCTATTGAGGCTATTGTAACAGCTATGTCACTGAAGGAAGGCTTCCTTCCTCCAACAATTAATGTTGTGAATCAAGACCCTGACTGCGATATTGATTGTGTTCCAAATACAGGTAGAAAAGCAGATATAAAATATGCTCTGTCAAACTCCCTTGGCTTTGGTGGTCACAATGCAACACTTTGCTTGAAGAAATACGAATAGAACAAGATTATAATAAACAAAATTAGAAAATAATTTTCTATTGAAACTAAGCGTTATAAAAGTATAAAATAAGGTGGGGGTAATTTCCACCTTATTTTTTTTGGTGCGCCCAGCATGGGCGCAATCTAACGGGTGAAAGTCCCGAGTGCAGGTTGATAGTGCCAAGCACATAGCCAAGAGCAAGGGTGTCCTCGGCGACGGGGAATCTGAAGGAAGCTGGA
>JAEWMS010000001.1 GCA_023393115.1 Bacillota bacterium | reverse complement strand
TCTGAAGGTTTCTCATCTTTGTCTTAGGTTTCTTCCATTGCTTCCAAATACACATTCGAATTCGACGATAGAGCCATCCATTGATATTTTCAATAGGGTTCTTCATACTTGCTATTCCGTAATAGTTAAGCCACCCTCTAGCATATACCTTTATCTTTTCTAATGCCGGTCTTATACTCTGAACAGTCCTTCGGGAAGAAAGTTCTTTCAACTTGGACTTAAACTTCTTCCATGACTTTGGATGAACTCTGACATATATGCCATTTCCGTTCCTTCCCAATACAAAGCCAAGGAATTTAAAATTTCGGATTGCAAATACACTGACAACACGACTCTTATCTTTATTCACCTTTAACTTAAGCTTACCCTCAAGATAGTTCGTGCTTGTCTCTAGAAGTCTCTTCGCGGCTCTTTCACTCTTGGCTAGCAGTACAATATCATCTGCATATCGTACAAACGGAACACCTCTCTCCTGGAACTCTTGGTCAAACTCATTGAGATAGACGTTTGCCAGTAGTGGCGATATGTTTCCTCCCTGTGGTGAACCTTCCTCTGTATCCATGACTACACCATTTTCCATGACACCACTTTTGAGATATCTCTTAATCCACTGTATTACTCTTTCATCCTTCACACTTCTTCGAAGTATGTTAAGCAATAACTCGTGATTCAAGGTATCAAAGTATTTCGAGAGGTCAAGTGCTACTGCATAGCGATAACCCTTTTCTGCATACTCTTTTACCTTTGTAATAGCATCTTTTGCACTTCTTCCCGGACGGTAGCCGTAGCTTCCATCTAGGAACTGCATCTCATAAATCGGCATCAGTTGTTGTGTAATGGCTTGCTGGAAAATTCGGTCTTTGACCGTTGGAATACCAAGCTTTCGTATTCCACCGTCTGCTTTCGGGATTTCCTTTCGTCTTACCGGGTCAGGGGTGTATTTCCCCTTGTATATCTTCTCGATAATCGCTTTCTGATTTTCCCGTAGGTAAGCACCTATTTCATCCACCGTAATACCGTCGATTCCCGGTGCTCCCTTGTTTGCCTTTACTCTCTTAAAAGCTCTGTTTAGATTATCTTTATACAGTATTTTCTCTAAGAGTTCAGGCTGTGCACTGTCCCTTTCTTTCCATATCGAACGGAATGACCTTCGCACTTCCGCATACCCTTCATGTTCCGCATTATCTCTCTGCGGACAGTCTCTATTTTCAGAGTTTTCTGCCTTCATCAGTCACTCCTCCTTTCTCTGTCATACTTGGGACTCCTACTGATTCGGTCCTTCACCTCTCGGCTACTATGACCTCTGCTGACTTCTGTATGCTCAGCACTGCCTCGTTTCCTTGTACAGTGGTTACTCCTTTCAGAGCGTATCATACAGACCTCCCCGGGTACTCACACGTTCCTTCTCTCCATCCATCTGCCACATTTACTATGCATGATTCCGTGTAGTTATTGGGCTTCGACTTGTTTGGCAGCCTTACCCTCATACATAGCCTGATGTGATTTCTATACGTCAGACCAGAGATTTGCCATCCGACTTCCTTCAGATTCGCAGTCACCCACGACACCCTTGTCATTGGCTATATCCTTCCCACTACCGGGCGAATTCGGGACTTACACCCGTTGAAACGTGCGCCCGCCGGGCGCACCAAAAAAACGCCTGTGTTTTCCGCAGAAAACACAAGCGCCGTGGTCGGAGTGAGAGGACTTGACGTCTGCTTCGCTTCGCTCGCAGCCTATCACCTCGACTTCAGTCTCGGCACTCTCGGCTAAAAATGCTTCGCATTTTCTTCACGCCGAGAGCCTTCTCAGGTTCAAGTCCTGGTTACTACAGCAAAAAACCTCGACATATACCTGTCGAGGTTTAGTTGGTCGGAGTGAGAGGACTTGAACCTCCAGCATCTTGGTCCCAAACCAAGCGCGCTGCCAATTGCGCTACACCCCGGAATATTTACTGCTTGACTTTCTCAAGTGCAAAAGTATTGTACTATAGCCTTGATTTATAATCAATTCACAAAATATGTGTCTATTTGAAATTATCACTTACTACCTTTAATATACTTGAGTTTTCGCAAGTTTAAGGTGCCGGACAAAAACTACATAAATCAAAGTCTTTATTTGATTTCGAGGTGTTTTTTCCCCTTTTTTATTCACATTTTAGTATATTTTTCATATGTAATACAATTGAAATGTAATTTGACTTGAACCGTCATACGACTTTTTCTATAATAAGGAATAATTAGACAATTTATATGCTTACTTAAAGGAGTGATGCTTATACAACGAATTCTTGGGCAGGTCAGAAGAGCTATTCAGGATTATGACATGATTAATGACGGCGACAGAATCGCTATAGGCGTAAGCGGCGGAAAAGACAGTATGACTCTGCTTGCTACCATGAAACAGTTACAAAGATTTTATCCTAAGAAATTTGATATTGAGGCAATCAGCCTTACAATGGGAATAGGTAATGCCGATTTTACACCGGTTGCCGACTATTGCAGGCAAATAGGTGTTAATTATACTATTGAAGATACACAGATAGGAAAAATCATATTTGAAATCAGGCAGGAAAAGAACCCCTGCTCTATGTGTGCAAACCTCCGGCGGGGTGCTCTGCACAATATCTCAAAAAAATTAGGCTGTAACAAGGTAGCACTCGGACACCACAGGGATGACGCCATTGAAACCCTTTTACTCAGTACCTTTTATGAAGGCAACCTTCATACATTTTCTCCGGTTACATATCTGGACAGAAAAGATCTCTATCTTATTCGACCACTTATCTATACAGAAGAGAAGCAAATTAAGGCTGTTGCCAAATCAGGACAATTCCCAATAGTAAAAAGTCCGTGTCATATCGATGGAAAAACCAAGCGTCAGTACGTCAAAGACTTAATCTATCAGCTTCAAAAAGACAACAGAGATATAAAGAGTAATCTTTTTGGTGCAATTAAGCGTGCAGAAATTGACGGCTGGCATGAGTAGGATTCAATATCAAATCCAATGTAAAGGAGAATGTTACTAAAGTTCAAAAGAAAATTAGAAACGGAGAACATAATGCGTAAAAACAAATACATAAGAAAAAGTCTGGCCTTCACATTAGCGCTGGTATTATTACTTGTTTCCTTCAGTACCAAAGTTTCAGCTATGCCACTGCTAATAAACCAGTCTGTAGAAAAACAAAATATAACTTCGGGAGTAGTTCTGGAAAAATACGACCGCTTTACTACAAGCGGCTGGCTTCGTACTAACGTGCTGCGTGTCGACCTTGCAAATGAGAACGTCAAAGTGGACAGCCTCGTCAATAGATCAGGACTTACTGCCATGTCTCCGGTAAAATCTCTTGCTAAGACAAATGGTGCTGTAGCAGCAGTTAACGGAAGCTTCTTTGATATGGATACCGGAGCAACCTATGGTCCGATTATGTCAAACGGACAGTTTGATATTGCTGCCAGCCGTAATAATACCGACATGGCTACATTAGCCCTGGATAAAGCAAATAATCCAATACTTTCATATTTAAATGTAAAAGTGGAATTGATTACTCCAGCCGGTGATAGGAAGCCTGTTGCAGCATATAACAGGTATAACGGCTATTACAATATGAACATGTACATAGTTGACTCAAAGTGGGGCAATACTACTCCCGGTGTAACCAAAACCTATCCCAACTGGCTTGAAATGGTAGTTGAAGATGGTGTTGTAAAAGAATTTAGTAAAAACAAGCCCGGTGTAGCCATTCCTAAAAACGGATTTGTTGTTCTGGCTACTATGGGCCATGATGCCTATTTGGAAAATACATTTAAAGTCGGAGATCCGGTAACTTATGAAGTAACTACAAATATTGATACCGCTAATCTAAGTATGGCTCTAACCGGGGGTACAATTCTGGTAAAGGATGGTAAGGTGCTTACAAGCTTTACTCATCAGGCTGCTGGTAGTTCTAGGCAGCCCAGAACCGCCGCAGGTATCACAGCTGATGGTAAAACTCTTATAATTGCAGCCGTTGACGGAAGGCAACCGGGAGTCAGCATTGGATTAACCCAAGCTGAAATGGCTGAATATATGAAAGAGCTTGGCTGTGCCAACGCAATTAACTATGATGGCGGCGGTTCAACTACCCTTGTAGCAAGGCAGCAAGGTGATACCGGTATTTCAACTGTAAATACGCCTTCTGACGGATTTGAGAGAGGTGTTTCAGCATCTCTGGGAGTATTTTCTGTAGGTGAGAAAGGTCCGGCTGCTTCACTGCTTGTAAGCGCTTACGAAGATTATGTATTCGTAAACACTTCCAGGGCCTTTACTGCGACCGGCGTTGACAAGTATTTGAATCCTGTTGAGATAAACAGCCAGGAAATACAGTGGTCTGTTTCAGGTGTAAAAGGTACCTTCACAGGTAATGTCTTTACTCCGACTACTGCCGGACAGGCGATTATAACTGCAAAAATAGAAGATTCGGTGATTGGCACCTGCCCTATTACTGTATTGAGTGCTCCTGTAAAGTTAAGTTTGAATGTTGATACTCTGAAAACCTCTCCGGGTGCTACTACAACTTTTACCGTCCGCGGATGGGATAAAGACGGCTTTAGTGCCAGCATACACCCTTCGCATGTAAAGTGGGGAGTTCTGAACAAGGTTGGAACCGTTTCATCCGGTGTTTTTACAGCCGGAAACTCCGGTACAGGTCACGTATCAGCCTCCTTTAGCGGAGCATCAGTTTTCTGCCCTGTATCAATAAGTCAACCGGGAGTTAAAAAGATAATTGAAGATTTTAATAGTCAAACGGTCATGCCTGTAGATTTATCAGATAAAACTGTGACTGCGAAGTACCAGGCAGCATCTAATGTGTACAAGTCCGGTCCTTATTCCGGAAAGCTGACCTATGACTTTACAAAGGGCCTTGAAAAGAACAGGGCAGCTTACATTAATCTTCCTGATGGAAGTAAAGCTCTGGATAGCACCACATCCAAACTCGGCGTCTGGGTTTACAGCGGTGCAAAGAAGCCTCTGTGGATAGGTGCTATGATACACGATAAAAAAGGAAATACTTATTATAAGTACTTTACCAAGGATGTAAACTGGACAGGCTGGAAATACCTCGAGATATCACTTGAGGATATTCCTCACCCCACCAAGGTATCAAAGATATATGCTGTGCAGACTTCCAAGCAGAAGGTCTCGGGTACTCTATACTTTGACAATCTCACCATGGTTTATTCCGGGCATCCTGAAGTCCCAACATCCAAAGCAGCTGTAAATACAGTTCCCAAGGATGATGCCTACAAAGAACGTACAGTATCGGGTTCCGACGCCTTAAGTTTTTCGGTCTTCGGTCAATCAACTGCCTATGACAAGGTTAAGAATAAAACTCAACTTAGTCTGCTAAGCTCTCTGGCTTCAAAAATCAACAAAAGTATGCAGGCTTCGGTCTTGGTAGGGATTCACGATAGCTTATGGCAATCACTTAAAATACCAATGCTTTCAACAACCTCAAGCTATAAAGCCCTTGATAAAAACGGCAACAGACTTATTCAGCTTCAAACAACAAAGGGCGGACTCAGGGCAACGAACTACAACGAATGGTTCTGGTTCAAAAAGCAGCTTAGTACCTTTACAGGAAACAACTTATTTATTTTCCTGTCCGAGAATCCATCAAATTTTGATGATGCAAAGGAAGGAAAGGTATTGAAGGATATGTTGGTGGATTATAAAAAGCAGAATCCTACCAAAAATGTCTGGGTATTCTATAAGGGCTCAACTAACTCAAGCTATATGGATAAAGGCGTCAAATACATAACAACAGCTGGCTTTGACGCAGCCGGTTTCAGCGATAAAAACAAGGCGGCAGCCAAGTATGTTGAGGTAAAAGTAAAGGGAAATACTATTACATATCAGTTTAAAACCTTAAACTAAATCAACAAAGGGATTATAAGCGTAAACAAGCTTATAATCCCTTTGCAATATACGGTATCTAGTTGTTAAAATAGGCTTGCTTGTGCAAGCCTACAATAACTCTTCACTATTCACTCTTCACTAGATTTAGGGTAACTTCTCAACTCTGTCCTTCAGGAAATTTGTAAACTCTTTACTCAAATCTTCTCTTTTTAAGGCAAATTCTACAGTTGCCTTAAGGAAGCCTATTCTATCTCCTACGTCAAATCTGTCTCCTTCAAAATCAAAAGCATACATTGCCTCACACTCCATTAGCTGTTGTAATGCATCTGTCAGCCAGATTTCACCGCCCTTACCCGGAGTTGCCTTCTCTAGAAATTCAAATATTCTTGGAGAAATTATATATCTTCCCAATATAGCGATATTTGAAGGCGACTGATCTACATCGGGCTTCTCAACCAGTCCCTTTACTTTGTAGACTCTTTCGTCAATTTGGTTACATGCCACAATTCCATATTTGGACACATCTGGCAGAGGAACCTTCTGAACCCCGAGAATTGTTGTTCTGTACTCGTTGTACACATCCATCAGTTGTTTAATACATGGTTTTTTGGAATCGACAATATCATCCCCAAGCAGTACCGCAAAAGGTTCATCCCCTATAAAGGACTTTGCACAGTAGATGGCATGTCCCAGCCCCTTTGCTTCTTTTTGCCTTATGTAGTGAATATTCGCTATATTTGAGATCTCTTCAACACAGCTTAATAGTTCCTGTTTGCCCTTTCGGTGCAACTCTTCTTCCAATTCGTAAGACTTGTCAAAGTGGTCTTCAATGGCTCTTTTGTTTCTGCCCGATATTATAAGTATATCTTCAATTCCCGCTGCAGCAGCTTCCTCAACTATATATTGTATCGTTGGCTTGTCCACAATTGGAATCATTTCTTTAGGTGTTGCTTTTGTTGCAGGCAGAAATCTTGTCCCAAGACCAGCAGCCGGTATTATCGCTTTTCTAACCTTCATAACGCCTCCAAAGTACTTAATTTTATCTTGCATCTATTTCCAATTCTAACACAGTAATATTTTTTTTAACAGACTTCTGCATATTATTGCCCTAAAACATAAGAAATTTATTGAAACAGCTTATAAAAGTAAATCTCTTGACGCTTATTATTTACAGTGATATAATTTCTTAGAACCTATGGGAATAATTTGTTATTTCCATAGTATTAATAGTTATTACCAAATTAATATTGTATCTTCAGGGCAGGGTGCAAGTCCCTACCGGCGGTAATATGCAGCAAGTGCATGAGCCCGCGAGCGAAAGCTGACATGGTGAGATCCCATGGCCGACAGTACAGTCTGGATGGAAGAAGAATTAGCTTTTTTTATGCTGAGTAACGCTCTGTGGATTATTAATCACAGGGCGTTTTTATTCACCCGGCCTGACAACCCTTGTTATTCCTGCCCCTGTGATTGTACTTAATCAAAATGAGGGGGTATTTTTTTGTATGACAAGTAGTAAAATTAAGCAAATTACAACAATGGGGATTTTGATGGCAATTTCAATCATTTTAGTAGTGTCCCCGCTGAGATTTCCGTGGCCGTTAGCACCTTTTCTAGTTTATGAACCCGGAGATGTTCCGATTTTAATAGGCGGGTTTGTATTCGGTCCCATAGCCGGTATTGTATTGACTGTAATCACTTCTGTTATCCAAGCACTGACTGTTTCACAAGATGGAGTTTTCGGATGTATTATGCACATTCTGGCTACGTCTTCACTGGTTGGTTTGTCAGCCTTAATTTATTCGAAAAAGAAAACCTTTAAAAGAGCTGTCCTCGGATGTGTTATTGGAAGTATAGCCATGACTGTTGTTATGGGAATCTTAAATTTAGCTCTTGACCCGTTTTTTTATGGAATGCCGCTTGATGCTGTTATAAAACTTATGATTCCGGCAATTCTTCCATTTAATTTTATGAAGGCTGCCCTTAATTCCATAGTATTTCTTGTAATTTTTAAATCAGCGGGAGACATATTGCTCAGAATCATTAATAAAGAATAGGGAACTTGATAGTACCCTTGTATTCTTAGTTATTGTTAAGTTAAGGAGGTATTTTTTGTATGACCAGCAGTAAAATCAGGCAAATTACAACAATGGGGATTTTGATTGCAATTTCAATCATTCTGGTAGTGTCCCCGCTGAGATTTCCTTGGCCCACAGCACCTTTTTTAGTTTATGAACCGGGAGATGTACCGATCATGATAGGTGGGTTTGTATTCGGTCCTATAGCCGGTGTTGTACTGACTGTAATCACTTCGGTGGTCCAGTCATTGACAGTTGGAAAAGACGGGATTTTGGGTTGTGTTATGCACATTCTGTCCACTTCTGCACTTGTTGGTATTTCAGCCTTCATTTACTTGAAAAAGAAAACCTTTAAAGGAGCTATCCTCGGATGTGTTATCGGAAGTATAGCCAAGACTATTGTTATGGGGATCTTAAATCTAGCTCTTGACCCGATTTTTTATGGAATGACTCTTGATGCTGTTATAAAACTAATGTTTCCGGCGATTCTTCCATTCAATTTTACGAAGGCTGCCCTTAATTCAATAATATTCCTGATTATATTTAAATCAGCTGGAAACATATTGCTCAAAACTGCTCAAAGAAGCAGGGAAATTATATAAAACCCTTGTATTTTTTAGCTTGAATGCATATTATTGTGATAGTTGTTATAAAAAATAGAAATTATATATTTACATTGAAATCAATAGCACGTATTATAATATATAAATATCAATAATTTTTTGTGACTGGTCTTGGAATGACCTTTTAAAAGGGTACTTTTGACCCGATTATCTAATAATATGCTATAGTTAATTATTGCGGGGTGATAGTTTATGGAATTTTGTAACAAGTGTGGTTCATTAAAGATTAACGGCAGCTGTACAAACAAAAAATGCGATCAGCATATTAAATCTATGGTTGAGTTAGCAACCGTTCAGCAAATCGAGTATATTAAGGAACTTGCTGAACAATTGGGAGAAGATATCAGCGAAGTTAATTTTGAGTCTATGAGTAAATCCGAAGCCGTGGACCTTATTGATGAATATCTCGAGAGACTTGATGATAATGATAAGAAAATTATCAAAGACGATGATGTACTTGATGGCGATGAAGATTTAGATAACGATGATGACCTATAAAATTAAAGTCCAGTGGACAATCAATAAAGCGGGAGTATAACTCCCGCTTTTTTTGTTGATAACTTTTGGATAACTGTTGATTTTTCTACGTGTGGATATGTGAAATACCTTCGCGAACTGCCTGTATAAATATCTGTACATGCTGTAAAATCAATAGTTTAGTTATTATGTTAATGTTATTAACAATTCTATATTGTTTTGTGGATAATGTGCATAAGTCTGTGAATAACCTGATTTATATGCTTGGAAACCATGTGGAAAAGTTAATTTTTTATGTTTAACCCATATCCATAAGGGAACAGTGCATTATACCCATCCGATTGATTGTGAATTGTAATTGGGAGCTGCTCAAGCGTTCTGGGCCACGTAACAGGTAGTCTTGCATTAAATTCATATTCCCCGTACAGTGATTTTGCAATCACTCCTCCTTCGGTACCCGGAAGCCATGCCTGTACAAAACCATCCCATTTGTCCAGCTCCTGAGTTACTATTCTCGGTCGTCCTGATATCAAAACCACAACTATTGGCTTTTTCGCCGCGTATGCTGCTTTTAGAGTTGATTCGTTCTCAGACAGAGCTGTTCCACCATACAAATCTAAACTGTCGTCATCTCCCTTGCCTTCGGCATATGGATATTCACCCAGTACCGCAACAATCACATCAGCCTTATCGAGTTTTGATACGTCAGTTATTATGTTTAAGCCTTTCTTTGCAGCTATTTCCTTAAAACCATCCAAAACAGTAGTTCCGTTCATCCATCTCCCGTTTTTATCATCCTGCCCACCCTGCCAGGTTTTTGTCCATCCTCCGCACTGAATACCGATATTATCCGCTGCAGGGCCAATTACCGCAATATTTTTCTCTTTTGCGAGTGGTAATATGTTATTTTTATTTTTTAGCAGTACTAGGGTTTTCGCTACAGCTTCCTCAGCTATCTGCTGATGAACAAAATTCCTGAGTTTATAATCTCCGGTATACATTTGAATTGAATCAAATTTTCCCATTTCCATCTTAACTCTAAGTATTCTAGAGACTGCATCATCTATCCGCTCCATCCGTATGTCACTATTGCCGACAGCTTCTATGATGGCGTCATAGCATTCTTTCCATTGGGATGATTCCATAAGGATATCGATACCTGCATTAACAGCCAGCACTACTTGGTCGTAAAGACTATCACCCCTTAGTTGGTGAATCCCCTGAAAATCGCTTATAACTATACCGTTGAAACCCATATCCTCTTTTAGCTGGTCCTGAATAAGGAATCTATTACTGTGATTTTTCTCGCTGTTTATGCTACTGTAGGATACCATAACACTTTTTACTCCAGCAGAAACTGCTTCTTTATATACAGAAAGATAATAATCATTCAAATCCTTCTGATTTATTTCAACATTTCCCTGATCCATTAAGTACCCGCTGTCACCCGTACCGAATTTTACTGCGCCGTCAGCCACATAGTGTTTTGCGCAGGCTATAATTCCATTTGTCTGTAAAGTGGTTATGTAAGGTATTGACATTATACTTACAAGGTCCGGATTTTCACTGAAGCATTCATAGGTTCTTCCCCATCGTATATCATTGCTGACGGCTATACAGGGTGAGAAATTCCAATCAATCCCTGCAGCATTAAGCTCCATAGCTACCGTACCGGCAATATCCATAATAAGTTCGCTATCTCCGCTGGCTCCGAGACCTATATTGTGCGGAAATATTATTGTATCCTTCATATTGTTATTACCATGAACGGCATCTACAGCAAACAAGAGAGGAATGCCCAGTCTTGTCTCCAGAGAAGCTTCTTTAAATTGCCCGGTCATTTCAGCCCATTTTGCCATTGTATTCTCTTCGGGAGCCGATCCCCCTGCTGCAAAAATGGAGCCGATAAAGTACTTTTTTGTATCCTTTACAGATATTTCTCTTTGTTCGACCTGAAGCATTTGACCTACCTTTTCTTCAAGTGTCATTTCCTTTAGAAACATTGAAATGTTTTCGTCAATGGACTTTTTACCGTCGTAAACAGCCGCTGTTTCCATTCCGGAGATTGTACTTTTTATCCCGGGTGAAGTATCAGTTTTAACGGCATTATTACAGCCTCCTGCCACCAGGGATACAATTATAAATAAAATCAAACTGACAGCCATTTTTTTGATCACAATACCAGCCCTCCTACTATGCAATCTATTATTATAGTATAGAATTTCGAATTACTTGGCAATATTAGCCACAATTATTAATTTACTTTTTTACTCTTGTTCAGCTATAAGGGCAGGCGTATAATTGTATTAACTTAAAAACTGGAAAAAGGAGACTATTATGCTTCAACCTTACGATCTGCCCCTAGAGCAATTAAAAACCTTTAAACCCGAGCTCACAAAACAGCGCGATTTTGACGAGTTCTGGAGCAATTCCCTTGATGAGTTATCGAAAATACCTGTTGAGTATACACTTACTCCCTTTGATTATCCTGTGAAAGGTGTTAAAGTTTTTACAATTAACTTTCTAAGTTTTAATAACGCTAATATACAGGGTTACTTTGCAATTCCAGACAGGGAGGGCCCTCATCCGGGCTTAATGCTCTATCACGGTTATAACTGGGCAATGAATGGATGTATTGGTGATACAGTTAATTGGGCTTTGCACGGCTATGCAGCTTTTCAGATGCTTGTCCGTGGACAGCAGGGCTACAGTTGTGATAATGTACCCTCCTCAACGGGAGGAGTCTCAGGGTGGATGACCAAGGGTATCCTTAACCCGAAGGAATACTATTATAGAGCAGTATATATGGATGCTGTCCGCGCTCTGGAAGTATTGTCCGCCATTGAGAATGTTGACTCCAAAAGGATAGGTGTCCATGGAGGAAGCCAGGGTGGAGGACTGACGCTGGCAGCGGCAGCACTGAGTGATATACCTGTGGTAGCAGTTGCCGACTATCCATACCTGTCAAACTTTGAGCGTGCTATAGATATTACCCCTAACGGGCCTTACAATGAAATCAATGATTATTTCAGAAGGAATCCCTCTCCTGAAATTGAGATTCAGGCTAAGAAGACTCTCTCATATTTTGATGTGATGAATCTGGCCCCCAGAATAAAATGCCACACCTGGATAAGTTCAGGTCTGGTAGATGATATTACTCCTCCATCCACTGTATTCTCTGCTTACAATCATCTTACATGCTCCAAGGAAATAGCAGTATTCAGGTACTTTGGACACGAATATATACCGGGAGCTGTAGTTCCAAAACTGCAGACTCTGATGAAATATTTGTTGGGTGAAGGATAAGTTTTCGTAATCCTTTGCAAATAATTGTGTTTGATAAAAATAGCCCTTTAGTATTTGGGCTATTTTTTTCGTTTCACTATATATTAAATATCTTTCCTTCAAACTATACTGCGTATTTTTTCATTTGCTCAGCAATCTCCAGTATTTCATTTATTTTATTCATCAGTTCACCGGCCCCTGCCATATTCTCACAGGCCATAGCATTAGCTTCCTCCGAGTTTGCAGCTGTCTGCTGGCTTACTGCTGCAATCCTGCTTATACCTTCCTTTATATTATTATTTGATTCCACGATGGTAGTTATTTTATAGTTTACTTCCTCAATATTACCAAACAGCTGATTGGTGTTGCTGTTAATACTATTGTATACCGTCTTTGTGTTCTTGATATTCTCGTTCTGCTCTATATTTGCAGTTTTAGTACTTTCAATCTGATCAAAACATTCAATAACCTTTGTATTTAAGTCATCTATTATTGTTGATATCTTGGAGGAGGACTGTCTGCTCTGATCAGCCAGCTGTCTTATTTCGTCGGCTACAACAGCAAAGCCCTTGCCGCTTTCTCCTGCTCTGGCGGCCTCAATTGAAGCATTCAGGGAAAGAAGATTTGTTTGGGCACTGATACCCGAAATTATTGAAGTAATTCCAAGTATCTCATTTGTTTTCTCCTTAAGTTCTAGCATCAGTTCCTCAACTCTCTGGCTCTGCTGATTAACAATTATGGCTTTATCATTCAGTTCATTTACTATCTCCAGTCCCTTACTTACGTCTTCTGCTGAATTCTTTGATAATTCACCCATTTGCATCGACAGTTTTGAAGTGACATCTATTAATTCACTGATCTTTTCTGAATTAATTGCCTGCTGTGTCATATTTTCAGAGGTCTCCTGAGCACCCTTTGATATTTCGTCAATTGCTCCGCTTACCTGATTCATGGACATATTAAATTTATCCATAAAGCTATGCAGGTCCTTTGCATTGGCCTCCATAATATCTGCAGCTTTCAGAATATTAGAGATAATTTCGTCTTGTTTCTGCTGCTGGCTTTTTATACTGTTTATCTTAGAAAAATTAAACTGATTTGATAGCTTGGTTGAAAGGATAATGGCTATTCCGAAAAGTATAACGGCTGCAAACTGTATAGTTAATTCCGTTGATGACGATTTATCAACATTACCTGTAATTATTTTATATCCTATTACGCCTACATTAATAAGAAAGACATATGAGTAACTATATACTGTGAGTCTTAAATTGAAATATAATATATACATCAACATGATTGGAAATATGTATACGAATGTTGATGAAGTGTTTGTGGTGGTGAGTGCTAAAGTATAAATAACCATGTAGCCTGTTAGTGTTATATATTTCATTACTTCGGATTGTTTATTTCTGTTATAAACGATTATGGCAAGTGCTATCGGTATAATTACCGTCATAATAAAAGACAGAATATATCCCAGTGACCGGTTCCCCTTAAGATACTCAACAAAATATCCTACCACCAGAAAAAGACTCAATAAAGAGTTTATTGTCAGTACTACCTTATTGGTTAACTGTTTAACCCGTATTTCATCCATATCAACATCTCCTTACACATAATATTTTTCATTATTGTATCTTCCTCCTCAAAACTTGACTAATTTCAGCAATACATTTCAACATAAGATTTATATTTATATATTAACATTTATTGTATCTATTGGAAATAATAATTAATATTGGGCTGAAAATTACGAGTCTATCCAAAAAATTGTAGAGATTTCAGGGCAGTTATGATATCATTTTTCATAGCTGGAGATATATTAGCGTAATTATTTTTTATTATTTGTGAACACGGTTTCACAACTCGGAGGTGCTTTTTCCAATGAAATATGGTGAATTCGATGAATTGAATAAGGAGTATGTTATTACAAGCCCGGATACTCCTGCTCCCTGGTGCAATTATTTAGGTTCGGTCGATTACGGTGCCATTATATCCAATAATGCTACCGGCTATAGCTTTGTCAAGTCGGGAGCTTCGGGCAGAATTATCAGGTTCAGGCTTAACTCGAAATCCAACGACCAACCGGGCAGATTCATATATATCCGGGATAATTCGGACGGAGATTACTGGTCAGGCTCCTGGCAGCCAGTATGTAAACCGCTAAGTACATATAGAAGTGAATGCCGTCATGGTACTGCATATACAAAAATAAAATCTATATACAGAGACATTGAAACAAATACTACCTATTTTGTTCCTCTGGATAAGTACTATGAGATATGGAAGTTTAAAGTGAAAAATACAGGAGTTTCTCCGAGGAATTTATCCGTGTACGGTATGGTTGAGTTCACTAATCATGATCATTACGAAAATGATACCGTCAATTTGCAGTACTCCCAATTTATTAGTAAAACCTATTTTAAGGGAGACCATGTTCTTCAAGTGATAAATGAAAACGGAAGCGAAGCATCAGCAGACGTTGAGGGCAGCTGTGATGTAATGGGTGATCCAAGTTGTAGATTCTTCGGAGTGGTTGGTGCAGAGGTAACAGCCTTTGACGGGGAAAGGGATGCTTTTCTTGGCAACTATAGAAATTACGGTAACCCGAAGGCAGTCGAAAGCGGAAAATGTTCAGACACTCAGGCTTATAACGGCAATTCCTGCGGTGCTCTACAAATTGATATTACCTTAAAGCCCGGCGAAGAAAAGGAACTGCTTTTCCTTTTGGGTTCGGGAAATGAAACTATTGCAAAAGATGTCATAGATAGTTATAAAGTAGCAATAAAAAGTAATACTGATCTTGCCGGCGCACAACTTGAGGAATTAATATCTTTATGGCACTCAAGACTTGAAAATCTGCAGGTTTCTACACCTGATGACAAGTTTGACAATATGGTTAACGTATGGAATGCCTACCAGTGTTTTATTACCTTCTTGTGGTCCAGAGCAGCTTCCTTTCAGTACTGCGGATTGAGGAACGGTTTAGGCTACCGAGATACGGTTCAGGATATTCAAGGAATAATTCATCTGGATTGTAAATTAGCCAGAGAAAGACTTTGGCTGATGCTTTCTGCTCAGATTTCAAACGGCGGCGGCATGCCTCTGGTTAAATTCAACCATGTACCCGGTTCAGAAGCTACTCCCGACGAATCGGAATATGCAAAAAAGACCGGGCAATCCTTCTACCGGGCCGACGATGCATTATGGCTTTTCCCCACTGTTATTACATACATTAAGGAGAGCGGTGAATGGAGTTTTATAGATGAAGTTATTCCGTATGCAGATAAGGGTGAAGCTACAGTTTATACCCATCTGAAACAGGCAATCCAGTTTAATCTGGACAGACAGGGCTGTCACGGGTTTCCCGCAGGGCTCTTTGCCGACTGGAATGACTGCTTAAGACTTGGAGCAAAAGGAGAGTCCATGTTTGTTGCCTTCCAGCTGTACTATGCGCTTTCCATCTTCAAGGACTTCGCTTCCAGGTTGGGCAATCTCTCCGATGTTGAATGGGCAGATAAGCATATGGCCAGACTGAGTTCGGCTTTTGAACGGTATGCTTGGGAAGGGGACCAGTATGTCCGAGGCTTTACAGAGGATGGATATACTATCGGTTCCAAAAACAATGAGGAGGCCAATATCTGGCTTAACCCTCAGACCTGGGCAGTTATAAGCGGTGCAGCAGCGGGTGAAAAAGCCAAGCTTGCTCTTGATAAAGTATATAGTAAACTCAACACCAATTATGGTGCCATGCTGTTTTATCCCGCATTTAAAAAATTCGGTCTTCCGGTTGCAAGAATGGTGCTATTTAATGAAGGTACCAAGGAGAATGCAGGAATCTTCTCTCAACCCCAGGGATGGCTTATTCTTGCAGAAACCATTGCGGGAAATGGCAATAGGGCCTATCAATATTTCAATGAAATCAATCCTGCAGCTATGAATGATCAGGCAGATATCAGAGTTCTGGAACCATATGTCCACGGTCAGGCGACAGAGGGTATCGACACCTTAAACCATGGGCGCTCCCATGTTCACTGGCTGACAGGAACAGCTTCTACTGTCATGGTCTCAGTTGTCAACGGTATTTTGGGCCTTCAACCACAGTATGAAGGTATAAATATAGATCCATGTATCCCTGCTGACTGGAAAGCCTTCAAAATAAAAAAGAATTTCCGGGGAAAAACACTTAATATTCAGGTTGATAATTCAGCGGGTGTTGAAAAAGGAGTCAAATTTATTGTTTTAAATGGCACAAAAATAGACGGTTGTTACGTGAGTTTTGAGGAGCTTAAAGATAAAAATGATATCCTTGTGGTTATGGGATAGAATTAATTAAGTGCAGAGTGAAAAGTGAATGGTTAATAGTGAATAGTTTTGGAGGATCCGCTCTTGCGGGCCTACTTTATACAAGTTAATAATTAATAGTGAAGGGTGAATAGTTTCGGTAGGCCTGCTTTCGCAGGCCTTTTATCTATTTAAGTGGAGAAGTAATTTTGAATACATGAAATATTTGGGTATTTATGTGTTGGCTTCAAGTAATTGTAAATATTTATTCAAATCTGTCCGATAATTACTTTAGGTGGTGATTTATATTGTCAAAAAGTCCTCTCATTGACCTATCAATAGAACTTTCAATTCAGATGGTTAAGTTTCATGAATACCTAACCGGTAAAAAAAAAGAATACATCATGTCCGATCAACTATTAAGGAGCGCCACAAGCATCGGAGCAAATATTCATGAAGCAAACTATGCTGTCTCAAAAGCGGATTTTATTAACAAAATGCAAATTGCATTAAAAGAAGCGGCAGAAACAGAGTATTGGCTGAACATTCTTGAAAATACGGGTCATATTACTGATGAGTACAGTAAACTTAAAGATTTATGTTTGTCAATCAAGAGAATACTTATCTCAACCTTGAAAACGTCCAAAAGCTCTGTCATTAAAAGTACATAAAAATCAATATATCTTGACATTTTGACTTATTAATAGTTATTTATATTGCCGACGTAGTCAGGTTTCTTTAACTATTCTCTTTTCACTCTTCGTTTTTCACTGATTTATCAATTTCTGCTTGCGCAGCAAGGCTTCCGTAACTATTCACTTTTCACTTCAAATCTAGCCGACGTAGTCGGGTTTCCGCAACTATTCACTATTCACTCTTCACTTTTCACTATTTTATATCACGCAAACCTCTTCCTCATAATCAGGGTTATAAAGTATATGAACGCAGATATGATGACTATAGTCGCACCTGTAGCGGTATCAAGGTAAAAGGAAAGTATTAAACCTATCATTCCTGATACAAAAGAAATTAAAATAGCCATAATATTATATTGCCTCGCGTTTGAGGATACGTTTCTAGCCGCTGCCGCAGGCAACACCAGCAGCGAGTTTATGATAAGCAGACCTACCCACTGTATAACAATGGTGACGGCAACTGCTATTATTGCAGTAAAGGCAAGTTCAATTCCAAGGGTGTTAATACCACGGCTTCTGGCAAGTGATATATTGACGCTTACCAATAAAACCTTATTATAAAATATAATCCATAAAACAATAATTATAACTGCAAGGACAAAAAGTGCTCCCACCTCTTCTGGGCTTATACTCAGTAAGTCTCCTACCAGATAGGAGTTGTAGTTATACCCCCCAGATGTGACCAGGACGAGACCAATAGCTATTGCAGCCGAGGAAAACACCCCGATAACCGTATCTGTTGAGGTCTTTGTTTTATTCTTAATAATTGTGATAAGTACCGAAAACCCGATAGAAAATATTACAGCTGACCATATGGGCTGAACAAAGCCTATGACACTTCCTATGGCTATCCCTGTAAAAGCCCCGTGGCCCAATGCATCTGAAAAAAAGGCCATTCTGTTGTTTACAATTATGGTCCCCAAAATCCCAAATATCGGTGTAATAAGCAATACCGCCAAAAAGGCGTTTTTCATAAAGTCATAACCAAGCCATTCAAACGGTAAAATTGCATTCAACAAACTGTATATTTGATTCAAAGTACTACCCCTCTTATTATTAGCTGGCCTCGCCAGTTTTTATTTTAAAGGCTTACAGAGCAAGCCTTCCTTAACTCTTCATTATTCACCCTTCATTCTTCACTTTTTATAAATTCAGATAGGCCGAAGGTTTCATGAAGTCTTTTGTCACTGTATACTACATCAGGCGAACCGTTTAAAATAACCGTTCTATTTAGCAGCACCACTCTGTCGGCATGTTTTTTTACCAGATCAAGATCGTGAGATACAAGAATTATTGTCAAATCATACTTTTCTCGAACCTGCGAAACAATGTCATAAAAAACCTCAAGGCCTTTTCTGTCAACACCCGAAACTGGCTCGTCCATCAGCAGCAGCTGCGGAACGGGTTCCAACGCCAGCGCAAGTAAAACTCTCTGAAGCTCGCCCCCGGACAAAGCCCCAAGCCTTTTATCTATCAAGCTTTCAGCCTGAACCCTTGCAAGACACTCTGAAATCTTTTGAGTAACCTTGGGGGGAGTACTTTGAAATGCGGGCTTCCTTCCCATACAGGCTGTAAAAAGATTCTTTACACTTACAGGAGCAGCTGTATCAAACTCAAGCTGTTGTGGAACATATCCTACAACGGGTTTTACTGTACTCTCTCCGTTTGATCCGGCGAATACGATTGTTCCCTCATGCTTTATCTCTCCCAATATTGCCTTTAGCAGTGTACTTTTCCCTGCTCCATTCGGACCTATCAGAGCAGTGAGTTCCCCGCAGTGTAAATGGAGGTTGATATCATGCAGAATCTCAGATTTTCCGATTTTTACAGAAAACTTTTTTATTTGTGTACAGCAATACCCGCAGCACTTTCTGCCGGGATCACAATTATCTCTATGTCTCACATTTCTTTCTGCCATTATGAAAGTCCTTTCAAGGGGATTAAAATACAAAATTATTTAATCCATCTTAGGCAACATAAATTATTAAGTAATTTGCTACAAAATAAATGCCTATTAAATTATTATACCAAAAAATATTCTCTATTTTCCTTAAATACAATTATTTCTTTAATCAAACTATATCAATTATTATTTCCTTAGTAATTTACCTGGTAACTCCATATCATAAAAAAGTACTTACTTTTATCCGGAATAAATTGAACAAGACCTGCGAAAACTGATTTGTATAATCTCTATCAATTCAACAAGTTTTTATGGATTTTTTTGAATAATTAGATATTTTATTAACAAGTAACTATTTTATATTTATTTTTTATTTACTTTTGTGTTAATATATTAGTGATTTATAGTTTTATAATACCTTTTTAAAAACAATTTAGAATAACAATTATATTATGATTAATGTTATATCAAGGCAATAGATGTCCACTGTGTTCTTCTGGATGTTTTTGGCTCTATTGATCCTATGCAATATAAAAATAGATTATTGGGAGGACTAGTAATGGGTAAGTTAGACACAGCATGTATAAATACCATTAGAATTTTGGCTGCAGAGGCAGTTCAAAAAGCTAATTCCGGCCATCCGGGCCTACCTCTCGGAGCAGCACCAATTGCTTATTCCGTTTGGGCAAAACATATGAAGCACAATCCAAAGAACCCTAATTGGGCAGGAAGAGACAGATTCGTATTGTCAGCAGGTCATGGTTCAGCCATGTTATATTCTCTGCTCCACGTTTTCGGATACGATGTATCCCTTGAAGACCTGAAGAATTTCAGACAGTTTGGAAGTAAGACTCCAGGACATCCCGAATACGGTCATACTAAAGGTGTAGAAATAACTACAGGACCTCTGGGACAAGGTGTAGCCAACGCTGTAGGTTTTGCCATGGCAGAACGTTTATTGGCTGCTAAATTTAATAAGGATGGTTACAACATCGTTGATAACTATACTTACGTATTATCCGGTGACGGCTGCCTTATGGAAGGTGTTGCTTCGGAAGCTGCATCACTGGCAGGAACCTTGAAACTTGGAAAGTTGATTCTTTTATATGATAGCAACAAGATTACTATCGAAGGTGACACAAGCATAGCGTTTACCGAAGATGTAGCTAAGCGTTTTGACGCTTATGGCTGGCAGGTTCTCAAAGTTGAGGACGGTAACAGCGTTGAAGACATCAGTACAGCAATTGAAAATGCTAAGGCTGAAGCTAATAAGCCATCCATCATCATCGTTAACACTCAAATCGGTTATGGCTCACCAAAAGCAGGTACTTCCGGCGTTCACGGAGAACCTCTCGGTGAAGAAGGCCTCAGCAAAACCAAGGAATTCTTGGGAATGTGCAAAGATGACTGTTTTAATGTAACTGAAGAAGTAGCCGGCTTTACCAAGGAATTTGTACAGGCAGGAATCAAAGCAGAAGAAGCCTGGAATGACATGTTTAAGAAGTATGCCGCAGAATTCCCAGGCCTGGCCGCAGAATGGGACCTCTGGCAGAAGAGCGATTATTCAGACCTTCTCTTAAATGACGAAAGCTTCTGGAAATTCGATACTAAACCAAATGCTACAAGAGCTATTTCAGGAAATATCATAAATTACCTTGCTAAAAAGCTTCCAAACTTCGTTGGAGGTTCAGCTGACCTGGCTCCTTCCAATAAGACTTACATGAAGGATATGGGCGATTTCTCAGCGGCTGATTACAGCGGAAGAAATCTGCACTTCGGTGTAAGAGAGCATGGTATGGGTGCAATAGCAAACGCTATGGCTATCTATGGCGGTTTAAAGATGTACTGCTCTACCTTCTTCGTATTCACAGACTATATGAAGGGCGCAATGAGACTTTCAGCTCTTATGAATGTACCTGTAACCTATGTTATGACACATGACAGTATAGGTGTTGGAGAAGATGGACCTACTCACCAGCCAATTGAACAGCTTGCCTCAATCAGAAGTATTCCGAACTTTATAGATTTCAGACCTGCTGATGCAAATGAAACTGCTGCAGGTTGGTTTACAGCTGTTACCAACCCATCCTCACCTACTTGTCTGGTATTAACAAGACAAAACCTTCCAGTGCTTGATATTGACGGTAAGGTTGCATTAAAGGGTGCTTACACCTTGTTGGACTCAAAGAACGCTGTTCCACAAGTAATTCTTATTTCTTCAGGTTCAGAAGTCCATGCAACTCTTGAAGCAGGAAAGCAGCTCCAGGCTGAAGGAATTGATGCCAGAGTGGTAAGTATGCCTTCAATGGCTCTCTTCGAAAGACAGTCTGCTGAGTACAAGGAAAGTGTATTGCCATCATCAGTTTGCAACAGAGTTGCAGTGGAAGCCGCTACCTCCTTCGGCTGGCACAAGTACGTAGGCTTAAAGGGTGAAATGGTTTCAATAGACACCTTTGGAGCTTCAGCACCTGCAGATCTTCTGTTCAAGCACTATGGCTTCACAGCTGAAAACATTGCTGCCAAGGCAAAAGCGGTTTTAGCTAAATAACTTTATAGAATCTAAAAAACTCTATATAATAATTGAATGATATAATGAATTTTAAAGGGACTGCCTCAGACACCATGCTTTATTACAAACGTGTCGGATACAGTCCCTTTTATTGGTTACTTTCTATATCTATCTCAGCTTTGTTGAATGTATAAACTTCCTATGGAGGCTGTAATTTAGGACAATAGTGCCCTATCATTTGCAAATTCCTCTCCGCTCACTTTTCCAAAGCGCTGCAGCAGTTCTTCAACAGTAAGTTTCTTCTTATCCTCACCTTTAATATCGAGAATGATACGCCCTTCATGCATCATTATCAGCCTGTTGCCATGTTTAATAGCATCGCGCATATTGTGGGTAACCATCATTGCAGTAAGCTTATCCTCGGCAATGAACCTGTCACTTAGCTGCAAAACCTTTTCGGCGGTCTTGGGGTCCAATGCCGCTGTATGCTCATCCAGTAATAAAAGCCTTGGCTTTTTCAGTGTTGCCATCAACAGCGTAAGAGCCTGCCGCTGACCGCCCGAAAGCAATCCCACCTTAGCATCCAACCTGTTCTCCAGCCCCAGTTCCAGATGACTTAACAACTCTTTATACAAGGTTCTTTCCTTGTTTTTAATACCCCAACTCAGTCCACGTCGCTGTCCTCTGCGGTATGCGAGTGCTAAATTCTCTTCAATGCCCATATTTGCTGCGGTACCCATCATTGGGTCCTGAAAAACTCGTCCCAGCATTGACGCACGCTTATGTTCTGAATATTTTGTTACATCTGTATTATCAATTATTATTGAACCCTTATCAACCGGATATACCCCTGCTACGCAATTAAGTAATGTCGACTTTCCGGCTCCGTTGCCACCTATCACAGTAACAAAGTCCCCTTCTTCAAGTAGGAGGTTTAAGTTTCTTAGCGCAACCTTTTCATTCACTGTTCCCGGATTAAATACCTTATATATTCCATTGACCTTAAGCATTTACTCTCCCTCCTTGATAGATATTTTTATCGGATGAAGATATGTCTTAAATACTGGCAAAGCAAGTGCAATGGCCACTGTTACTGCAGTGAATAGCTTTAAATCATTAGCCGGCATTCCCAAGAACAGTACCACTGCTATTATTACTCTGTAAGTTATAGCTCCAAGAACAAGTGATAATAGCTTGCTGAAAAAACTCTTTCTTCCGAAAAGAACTTCACCTATTATTACAGAGGCAAGACCAATAACTATTGATCCTGTCCCCATCTGTACATCCGAATAACCCTGACTTTGAGCAATAAGTGCACCACTTACTGCCACCAGCCCATTACTTATAACCAAGCCTATTATTTTCATCACGTTAGTATTAATGCCCTGTGCCCTGACCATATTAGGGTTGTTACCAGTGGCACGAATTGCTGAGCCAAGTTCAGTCCCGAAAAACCAGTATAAAATTCCTACTACTGCCGATACGCATATAAAGCCGAGAACAATAATAGAATTATTTAAACTGATACCTAATTGGGTTAGTGGTGTATAAACCGTGTCCATCCTTAATAAGGCTATGTTTGCCTTCCCCATGATGTGCAAATTTACTGAATATAGAGCTATCATGGTCAAAATTCCAGATAAAAGTGCAGGTATTTTCAGTTTTGTGTGTAACAATCCGGTTATTAGTCCTGCAGCCATACCTCCCAAGAGGGCCAGAGCCGTTGCAGCAAATGGGTTTATTCCATCAATTATGGCTTTGGCAGCAATGGCGGCACCCATTGCAATACTCCCCTCAACAGTTAAATCCGCTATATCTAAAATACGATAAGTAATATATACCCCAATTGTCATAACAGCCCATAAAAGACCAAGGGATATAGCCCCAAGAAATACATCCAACATATAAATCACCTATTTTCAATTTTGTCTTTTATCTATCTCTAGAATTTTCTAAAAGTTCGAAAGTTTCACTTTGTTATTTGCCCTTTATAACGTATTGCTCTAAATCCGCAGGTACTGTAAGACCTATTTCATCTGCAACTGTACCGTTTATTGTGAAATCAAACTGCTTGGAAGTTTCAACAGGCATCTCAGCTGGCTTTGCTTCACCCTTCAGAATTTTTACAGCCATCAACCCTGCCTGGTAGCCTAAATCAGAGTAATTGATGCCCAGTGTTGCAAGACCACCAGCAGTAACCATTCCTGATTCCCCGCATATTACAGGAATCTTCGCCTTACTGGTTACGCTGCTTACTACAGGCATGGCAGAGGCAATAGTGTTATCAGTTGGAATATAAATTGCATCACACTTTGTAACTATTGACTGTGCAGCTTGTTGAATATCATTAGAATTTGAAACTGTTGCTTCAACATATGTGAGCCCTAACTTTTCTATAGCTTCTTTAGCAATCTTGGCCTGTAGAATTGAGTTGTCTTCGCTGGAAGTATACATTACTCCGACTGTTTTGGCTTCAGGTACTAACTTAACCAACAAGTCTATCTGTTCCTTTATAGGGTTCATATCACTGGTACCGCTTACATTACCTCCCGGAGCATCGTTTGAGTTCACCAGCTTTGCAGATTCAAAATCGGTTACAGCAGTTGCTATAATGGGTATCTCTTGAGTCTTACCGGCAATTGACTGCGCTGCCTGCGTACCAATAGCCAGAACTAAATCAACTTTATTGCTTACAAAACGGTCGCTTATTGTTGACAGATTACTCTGGTCACCCTGAGCATTCTGCAAATCAAATGAAACATTTTCGCCGTCTTTGTAACCATTGTCCTCCAGGGCTTTAGTAAACCCTTCTCTTGCAGCATCCAGTGCTGCATGCTCCATGCCTTGAATAACACCTATGTTCAGTTTTTCCGAGCCAGCCTCTGTGCTACTGGTGCTTTCCTTACTTGTGCTGCCACATCCTACCGTAGCTATTGAAATTGCTGCAGTCATAATTAGTGCTAATACTTTGCTTCTTTTCTTCATAAACCGTTCCTCCGTTCTACTCATTAAAATTTTATATATTCAATCAGTTCAACTGAACTGTTTGAAGCTTAGAAAATAATTACCCGAGAAAGGTAAATATAATAAAAAAACGCCTCCTGTATAACACAGGGGCGATTTTATCTCGCGGTACCACCTTGCTTCGTTTCTTACAACCTCAGAGAACAACAATAATTGTTCCTCCACTGTAACGGGCGGATCCCGAAACCACCTACAGGGCCTCTGCCGTTCAGTGTACAGCTACCAGAACGAATTCGCAGTTGCTATATCCTGCCTTTTTTCACCAAACAAAGGCTCTCTGTAAGGTTTCGCAATTCTGTTACTGATTCCCGGTCATTACTTTTAATTATATTTATTTGTATGTATCACTACTTTGTAATGGCTATTTTACTACAGGCATTACATTATGTCAACTAGTCAAAACCTTCCTCATTTATGCAAGTGATCCAATAAAATTAATTAAAATAATTATACCCTGTTACCATCAGTTCAAACCTACTCATCCAAAATTTACTATAAAACTAATATGCATTTACATTGGATTCTTTTCCTTGAACACTTTCCATTCACCATTGCGTTTAATATAATAACAGGAGATTGTGTAGTCGCTGTCCTTTTCTTCAGTAATAAGCAGATCCGGGCTATTATCCATATTAACATCTATTGCACATATAATATTTCCTTTAGCTTCATATGGCAGCAGCTCCCCGGTTTTAATATTCTTTATGTCCAGATTTCTGGCATATTCCAGGGCAGGATATATGCAGCTTACATCGAAGGGATATTCACCAGCTCTCCCAGCTAATGGAGAACAACTAAGAATCTCTTTATTATCAATATTTCCGACCTCAATATTAAACCAGGTTAATGTGGAATTTTCAGAAACCTCTTCACTTCCCTCCTCTATTTTTTGTATAGGAGCGCTGAATGCGGGAATATTTACTGCTATGGGAACAATTGTTACAAGTGCTCCGGCTTCAGGTTTTTTGTCCATTGTAAACATTACTCCTGCTTCAATATACGGGGGCTCATCGCGGCCATCCTTATCCTTTTTATCAGAAATTCTATAAATACTAGTGTGGGAAATGTCTATAATATCATTTGTTCCCTTTGCCTTATAAGTGTCAGTTTTTTCTTCTACTTTTGACTGATACTGCGTAACTGTACCATTATCTTTTTTATCTCCACAACCTGAAATAACTAGAATAGACATTAATAATAATAAAACAACCTTCTTCATTATGACCTCCAAATAATTATACATATTAATATATTTTACCACATATACAAATTATTGCATTTAATAATAAAATTAATTGAGTTTCAATTATTTTTTATCATTTTAAATTACTTTTTTATTGACAAACGATAATTTTAGCTGTATATTACAGTTAAGTAAAAATATCGGGAGTAAAAATATTGGTTAATAGTGATAACATCGTTATGATAATTAAGATTTCCATGGGAGGATTATATGAAACTGCAATTACCCGGACAAAAGGATCTGAGTTACTTTGTTGAGATTTTATGTACGGTATTTCAAGTAATGGGCGTAATACTAATAATATCGATGCCCTGGACACTGAATAATTACCTGCTCTTTAAAAATAGTTATGTATCGGATAATGTTTACTATTCAATGCTTGTTCTTCTGATTATATCGGGGATCTGTGCATTCTGTATTCTGGGGCAGGCAAAAAAAATTCTTCACAACATTAATAGGAAGGATCCTTTTACCTTTGAAACGGCTAATAGAATCAAGTATATATCCTATTGGTGTTTACCCATAGCATTTGCTTACCTTATAGCTATATATTTTATCCCGTCAGCATTTGTATTACTGGTTGGTCTTACCTTTTTATTCCTCTCGGCCTGTATTTTTATTATTGCCCAACTGTTTTATCAGGCAGTACGTTACAAGCAGGAAAATGATTTAACTATCTAGTGAAAAGGAGAGGAAAGATGCCCATCATTGTAAACGTAGATGTAATGTTAGCCAAACGGAAAATGAGCTCAACCGAACTGGCTGAAAAAATCGGAATAACTACAGCAAATTTATCTATACTGAAAACCAATAAAGCAAAAGCAATTAGATTCTCAACACTGGAAGAAATCTGTAAGGCACTCAATTGTCAGCCTGCTGACATCCTTGAATATGTGCCGGAAGAAGAGCCCGAAAAGGAGCCTCCAAGATACTAATATTATAAAAGGAGTGTAACCAATGGAAGAACAAAAAACACCTCAACCGAATATACCAAACCCAAATAATCTTCAGAACGCGCAGTCCGGAACTCCATCCTACTATCAACCTTATATACCTAGGAGCAGAACCCCTGAATACCAAGCATTTAAAGCCCGTATAATATCCACAAAAGGATTGATTGTTACAATTTTTAGTTTCCTTCTTGCTGTTCTTTTTACAGAAACTATTTTTCTTGGTTCAGCAGGTATATCTGTTCCGGTTTTTGCATTAGCTTTTTACTCAGTTATCTTTTATTTTTTCCATGAGAATAATTTAAAATTAAGCAAGCCAGGTGTATACCTTACTCTTCCGGTATTCCTTCTTGCCTTCAGTTTTTTTCTTCATCACAATCCAAGTACTCAGTTCATTACCTGGCTGACCCTTATAAGCCTTGTATGTATTCAACTTGTAATGTTGGGGACCAATCCTGCTGAAGGGCTCTTTACCTTTGATATGGTTGCAAAAGTGGCGGTAAATGTCTTTGGTCGTGCATTTTCAAACTTCAGTATGCCCTTCTTCTCTTTTCAGGTGCTCAAAATCAGAAAGACTAAAGCCTCTAAAAATGCAACACTTGTTCTGATCGGATTGGCAGTATCTTTGCCGGTAGTGTTAATATTATTAGGCCTTTTTATGAGCGCAGATGCAGTTTTTGAAAATGCTGTTAATACTGTTATTGACGTTATCGGGTTTGACTTTGGAAATACATTTGGAGATATTTTTCTTGGTTTTTTTGGAGGAGTCTTTCTAGCGGCTGTATTGCTTGGTTTAAAATATGAGGAGCAGAAACAGAAGCCTGCCGGTACAATCGGTAATTCTCTGGATGGCTTGGTTATCGGGACCTTCCTTACTATGATAAACATACTTTTAATTGCTTTTGTTGGGTTCCAGTTTGCATACCTCTTCGGGGGAACAGAGAATATAACCCTGACAAATTTGACCTATGCTGAATACGCAAGGAGGGGCTTCTTCGAACTGGCAGCTGCATCAGGTATTATTTTTTCAATTGCCCTTTTTGTCCTTATTATGACTAAAAAACGGGGAAATAAACTTCCTTTATGGGTTCAGCTTTGCACCGTGTGTCTCTGTTTGTGCAATGGTGTTCTACTTGTTTCGGCTCTTAAAAGAATGCTGTTATACATAGATGTATACGGACTTAGCGTTAAACGTGTTTTAACACTTTGGTTCATGTGCCTTATCGGTCTCTGTCTTGTATGGCTGATCATAAAGTGCTTTATTCCCAAAATTGATGTAATGAAGCTCATCGGTATTACAGTGATTACTTGTGTGTGTATTTTAAGCCTTGTTAATACCGAAAGAATGATTGCAAGTTATAATATTGAACGCTATATGAGCAACCCTGATAAAATAGCAATTGATGTGTACCATCTTGGGCAGCTGTCTTATACTGCCGCACCAGAGTTAGTCAGGTTACGGGAGTTTGACTCCAAGGATGACCAGTTTACAAATGACGACATTATTGAGGCATTAAACAACCAAAAGTCTAGACTTAAGCAAAGAAATTTTATCTACGGGTTCACTCTTGATCGCCTTGAAGCTGAAAAGGTTTTTGAATCTTTTGATAAATAGTCTCCCATGTGCTGTACAGATTGACATTCGGGTTTACTAATGCTATCTTTACTATTAAATTAGAAAAAATAAAAACATGCCGATCTGTATCGTAAAGGAAGATTCTTATGTATGCAAACACAAATGAACTGTTTTTATTCAGGACTTTTGAACACCAGGAGTTATTTGATAAATTCAGCTACATAATTAATAACTATGAAAGCATTAACTATGAGGAGATTCGGAAGACCATATACCTTTGTATTAATGAACTTGTAGAGTTGGGTATACTCTATGGTTTTGAAGGTAACCTGTGGCATTGCTTCTTAACCTATTCGCTGGTCAATAACGAGAACGCCTTTTCCAGGTCTCTGGAAATAGGCGGTTCTGCTTCAGGTACTATATCTGATTTGGCATTAAAAGATTTTGGTGTATTTAAACAGCTATATGATTTCGACATCGATTTGATAGACAAGGCTCTTGGAATAGAATGCTTATACCACATCGCCGACTTTAAAAGTCCTGTTGGAACTAGAGCCTTGTTGGATGCTGATATAATATCCGCCCTAATGAAGCTGACCGAAAACTTAAGTGAATGTGATAATGCTGAAGAGTTTTATGAATACATCAGCAACTTTTACAGGACTAATGGGGCTGGAAAGTTCGCATTGTACAAGGCCTTCAAGCTTGGTTCCAGCCGGCATACTGTTGATATCCTTCCAATTTCGGTGACAGAGAATATTTACCTTAATGACCTGGTGGGCTATGAGTACCAAAAGAAGGAGCTAATTAAAAATACTGAAGATTTTATTAACGGGCATAAAGCAAATAACGTATTACTCTATGGAGACAGCGGAACTGGTAAGTCCTCCAGTATTAAGGCAATATTAAACGAGTTTTCTTCCCGGGGACTAAGAATGATAGAAGTTTATAAGCACCAGTTTGGTAGCTTACAGGAGGTAATACAGCAGCTTAGAAACAGGAATTACAAGTTTATAATTTACATGGATGATTTATCCTTTGAGGATTACGAAACCGAGTATAAATACCTTAAAGCAATAATTGAAGGGGGGCTTGAAGCAAACCCTAACAATGTTCTTCTGTACGCCACTTCAAACAGAAGACATCTTATTCGCGAAAAGTGGAGTGATAAGGATGACAGGGATGATGATCTCCACACAAATGATACCGTTCAGGAAAAACTTTCCCTTGCAGCCAGGTTCGGACTAACAATCCTCTACGTTTCTCCGAATAAAAAGGAGTTTAACAACATTATCCGGGTTCTTGCAGAAAAGAATAATATTTTAATTCCCGAAGAAGAACTCCTTTTGGAAGCAAATAAGTGGGAAATGCGTCACGGAGGATTATCCGGCAGAACTGCTCAGCATTTTATAGCCTATTTGAAAACCCGTACCTGCGTATAAGCAAAGGTGCACAGCTTAAAAAGCCGAATCCGTTTAATCCACGGACCCGGCTTTTAATTATTATGTTCTGATAAATAATATTTGTTATTCGTTGAGGTATATACTTACCTTACTTTGAATCAGCTTTGCTGTTTCTTCGGCCGTCTTCTTTCCTGAGAAGAAATCCTTTACGCCCTCAGTGATAATCTGTGAGGCTTGTTCTTCATAATACGGCATAACCTTGAGCTCATCTATCATTTTATTTACTATTTTTACATCCTCTTCATTCAGTGCTCTGATCTTTCGTCCCTTTTCCTTATAAGCCTGATAGATGTAATTACGTTCAATCTCAACTTTTGCTTTCTTATCAAGAGCGCTTATACTTACTGGGAACTGATACATGTCATCCCTGCTTTGAATATCATCTGAAAGCAGCAACTTAATAAATTCCCAGGCCTCTTCCTTAAGTTTCGAATTATTGTTTATTGCATAAGTCCTGCCGGAGTAAAATATATTGGAGGCGCTTTTGTCGCTATATGTGGGTGTATTGAAGAATACCACTTCACTGTTCATAAGACTCTGAGTTTGTATTACACCTTGATAATTACCAAAATAGCTTCTCATAAAGCCAATTGTTCCCGGGTCAAGCATTTTATAGAGTTCAGCTATATCAAGCTTAGGACTGGAAACTCCTTTATCCGAAAACTCCTTTGCAAATTTCAACAAATCAATAAATTCCTTTGAGTCGAATTTACAAGTCCTATTATCCAAATCAATAAAATTACCCTCCTCACCTTGAAGAAGTAATCCGAATATCTCCTCCGGTGATGTCTTATCCAGTGCATACTGGTCGGGTTTTCCATCCCCGTTGGTATCTCTGGTGATTATTTGTGCTATTTTCAGGAACTCTTCCCATGTCCAATTTGTATCATCTATCTTAATTCCTTCCTTATCCAGGATGGTTTTATTAGCCGCAAAGGGGGAAAATCCGAAATTTACAGGCATTACAAACAGATTTCCCTTATACTTGAAGGCATCCAGAATATTTTGCTTGTAATTATTAATATCAAAGGCTTTATCCTTTTCAATCATTTCACTAAGGTTGACCAAAGTATTTTTGTCTGTATACTTCTTATAGGGAAGGCCATCAATCTCTATAATATCAGGACCTTGACCGGCCATTAATTCGGTAGTGACAACTTTTTTGAAATCCTCCTCGGCCTTCTGAGCCCTTTTTACTTCATCATCACTTGGGCCGTCTGCACTTGAACTTATAGTTGCTGCTGTAAAATCCTTTAAATCAATCTTTATATCAGGATGCTTTTTCTGAAATTGCGCAATTGCCGACTCTATATACTTTTCAGAATATCTGGTATAAATGCTGAGTGTTTTCTGATTAGCTGTACTTGGTTTTTCTTTTAATGGAGAGTATTTGTAAAACAGCGAAACGCTCTTGTTCTCTCCTGATGAATGATCCATCTTAAAGGCTAATATGTAAATATTTTTATCTTTATCGAAGACAAAGTCATTTATATAGATTCCAGCATCCAGAAGTGAAGACTGCTTAAGGTCAAAAACATAGCCTTCTATTTTGCCCTCAGGTGTGCAGGCTATAATGCCCTTTTCGGTTAAAAGATATAGTTTCTTATTTATAAGGCTATAATTCATTTCATGCATAAAATGCCCGGAATCCAGTTCTGTTAACAGATTTCCCTTATCCTGCTTTAAGCTGATGCTTTCTACCGAAGACTTTCCGGTTTCTCCGCTTGAAGAACCCATAAGAAGGTTATCCTTGTCATCAATTTCAATAAAGTCAATCATCTTCGCTTCAATTTCCTTTATTGGTTTACCCTCAGAGTTCAAAACCTCAATCTTTGCCCGTCTCTGAAGTAAATAAATATTTCCACTTGAATCAACTGCAATGTCGGTTATTCCTGCCTGTTCATCAGTATAGGTCCTTTTTCCGAGGTCAAAGCTCTTCTGTCTTTCTCCGTTTGAGTTATATACCACTACAGAAGTTTCAACTTCTCTTTTCTTGTCTTCTGCTTTAACCTCACCGTATTTTTCCCTTGCCACATATCTGTTATTCTGTGAATCAAGTGTAAAAACATAATCAGTATAATCGGATTTGTACTCCTGAACTCTTTTACCGTTTGTATCCACTGTAACGTTATAGAAATCCTTATCTTTCTGATCTGTTATAACCAATTGGTTTTTAGAGTCCAACCCTATTCGCATACCTAATCTGTCAAATCCGAGTTCCTTTTCTAGTTCCTTCGCGAGATCCTGTTCTTGATAGTAAGTCACATTTTTCATATCAAGAACATTTTCAGCCGTCTCTTTGTCCTTTTTGCCACATGCACTCATACTCATGACAATAGATGCCGCCAGTAAAGTACATATAATCCGCTTTTTCATTTTTGATAACCACTGTCCTTTCTTTTTACCGTAATTCATGATCCACCTGATTTTAACAAGTGAAATATACCATATAATCCTGTTAAAGGGAATAGGTGTAAGCTTTTGTTTACATTTATACACTAAATTTTACACTTTGTTCATATTAAATTATTAACCTTTGTATTTTATAAGAAATTGCTGGTAATAATAAAAACAATCTTGTAAGTGATTCATTTACAGGTAAAATTGATATTATCATGTGAAAGGAGAGTTAGTATGGGTGATAAAGGGAGTCCGAAAAAAGCACCAAAAATGACCAAGAAAGAGGCCAGAGCCGCTAAAAATGCAGCTCGTAACAGTAAGAATACTGAGGAGTAAAGTCATCTGTTACTTACGAATAGTACTCTGAATTAAAACATAATAGCACATAAAAAATGAAATTGCCGAAGCAATTTCATTTTTTTACTATAATACTTTCTATATTACTCTAGTAAAATAATTCCCGTGATTGTTTTTTCAATATTTTCACTAAAGGTTCTTGCATCATCCCAGGTTCCAACTATGTCTCCAAAATGCATCGGTACCGCAACAGTCGGTTTAATCGCATTAGCGGCCTGAACAGCTTCGGTTGATGTCATTGTATAAGTACCCCCAACAGGTAAAAATACTACGTCAGCCTTTACTCCCTTCATTTCCGGGATAAAGTCGGTATCACCTGCAAAGTAATACCTGGTATTATTCATATTTACAATAAATCCAACCCAATTACTTTCTTTTTTGTGGAAATCCTTATTGGTATTATAGGCTGGTATTGTACTGAATTTCACACCATCCACCTCATAGTCCTTGTTTGGCGCAACGGTAACTATATTTGTGAACCCTTCCTGCACAGCAGTCTCCACTATGTCTCCCGGTATTACTAATATAGTACTGTCCTTGGCCAATTTTTTGATATCCTCCGCTGAGAAATGGTCTCCATGGCTGTGGGAGATGAGTATAATATCAGCATCCTTTGGTTCACCTTCAATTCCAATTGGATCAAAATAAATTATTTTAGTCCCCTGTATTTTTATAGTAGAATGCTTGATATGACTTACCCCCTGAAGCAGCTCCTTCAGTATAGCTGCTTTATTATCTGAAACTCCTTTAAAAGACTGTGCGGTCATGTTTATGCCCCTCCCTCTTTACATTATCACTTACTACTTACTACAATTTTACTATTTATTGCAGGATTACTCCAATAATACTGACTTATCGCCTACATAATAGATACAGAGCTTGTGAAGCGGTCTTGTCATTGCAACATAAAGCAATTTGGTATCAAGTTCGCTGTCAGAATAGTTTTCCCTGTTAACATTAGATAGCAAAACCACATCGAATTCAAGACCTTTTGACAAATAGGACGGAACAATAACTATTCCGCTTTTGTATTCCTTTTCATTACCGGTTATTAAACTGATGTCTTTATGTTCTTCTTTCAGAAGCGGTAGTATTCTTTGGCATTCCTCCATGGTTTTGCATATTACAGCTATGGTCTTATGCCCCCTATTTATTAACTCACTGATTTTTTCTGAAATGTTTGAGGCTGTCTCATCAAAAGATTCCATTGGAATATATTCAACAGGGTCCCCGTGCCTTATAACAGGCTTACCTCTATACATGGCAAGACTTTCAAGCTTTCCCATGACCCCATTGGCTGCTTCCATTATCTCAACTGTGGTTCGATAGCTTTGCTCCAGAGTCAGAAATTCGCATTTCTTTCCTTCAAATACCTCTTCAACAATCTCATCCCATTGCCGTAAACCTCTGTAGGAATGTATTCCCTGACACAAGTCTCCCAGGATTGTAAATGAACTGTCCTTAACAATCTTCTTCAGTACATAAAACTGAAATGCACTGAAATCCTGGGCCTCATCAATAACGATATGCTTTACGGGTACCTTTTCATCCATACCGTAAATCTTATATTTCAGATATATTATTGGCGCCAGGTCTTCCAGCTCCAACTGTTTGCTATTCAATATTTCCAGAGTATACTTCCTTGTATATTCGCAGGTTTCCTTATCAACATATCTGCTGGCAATTTGATCAAAGGTTTCACTGTCTTCCATCAGATCAAAGTAATACTGGTATGGACTTAATTTGGGCAGACTGTCAACGTATTCCTTCACTAGAGTTTTTGATACCTTTTCAATCTTTTCAATAACCCGGTCCCTCTTATCAAAGGCTTCCCTGACAAACTTTTGTCTCTCAGCCTCATCATTTATTTTAATTCTGGCTAATGCAACCTTTTTGTCACATTCAGCTTCTATTTGTGAAATAAATTGCTGTTTGCTGGTTTTAAGCCGTGTAGATAGGCTCTTTTTAATCTCGTTCATTCTCTGGGCTATTGGCCACATACCGTACTGGGTCAGGAATAAATTGTTTATTTCCTTATAACTGTAAATAACCTTCGTGCCCAGCATTAAGTCCTGCTTAGGTATAAAGCTCTGCTCTATTTTATCAATATAATTATCAATTATTTCTTTAAAATGCATCGATGTTTTGAGAATAGAAGCCTTTCTCAGGCGGTCATTATGCTCTTCCTGTCTTATAGTCGCATTATGGTTTACAAACGTATTAAGCTTGTGGTTAGCATCGGTAAGCTTAAATTTCTTTCCAATAAGTTCAAGGGCAAAATCCTCAAAGGTTGTTTGTTTGACCCTTTCAACGCCAAGTTCCGGAAGAACCTCGGAAATATAATTCAGGAAAAGTCTGTTGGGAGCTATTATCATAAAATTCTCAGGTTCAAAAGTCTTTTCAAAAGTGTAAATAAGATAAGCGATTCTGTGAAGTGCAATTGTTGTTTTACCACTTCCGGCTACCCCTTGGACTATGAGAGGTTTCCACATGGGGGCTCTGACAATTCTGTTCTGTTCCTCCTGTATGGTTGAAACAATTTCCTTTAACCTGTTTTCAGCATTTGCCCCCAGGTAGGTTTGAAGGAATTCATCATTTGTAGTTATATCTATATCAAATATCTCTTCCAGCTTTCCGTCATTAATTGCGAATTGCCTTTTTAAGAGCAATTCTCCCTCAATTGTGCCATCAGGACAAACATAGCTTGAGTTTCCCAATCTGCCTTCATAGTAGAGATTTGCAATGGGCGCACGCCAGTCGACAATAATAATCTCCTGATCTTCATCTCTTGCAAGGGACATCTTTCCAATATATAGCCTCTCCTGTTTATCTGTTCCATTTTCCTTAAAATCAACCCTTGCAAAATATGGCTTGTTTCTGGCTGTGTTAAGGTTTCGGACCTTCAGAGCCAGAGTATCGTGGAGCATGGTATTTACCATTATACTTGTATAATCGGCACTACTGTCTCCACTCATGTGTCTTTGTACGTTTTCAAGTTCATTTCCAATTTTTGTTCTCTTCTCCAATGCTCGCTCCAGACTTATTTCAACATAGTCCAGAGTATATCTGCACCTTTCAAGCTCTTCCTTATAAGCCGGATGGTTTGCAGCTGACATATTGTACCTCCTTCTACGTTTAGCAAGTGTATTCAAACAACACAAGTAAACGCTTCTGAAATTTATTTTTTACTGCTTTTACACATAGGTTCAGAAATAATTTTCTGATGTAAAAGGATTATACCTACCCTGTGGTTAGAAACAGACTTTTATTATATATTTTTCCATTTTTAAAATCAACGCTTGTAACAAAGTCTTAAAAAAACATTATTTTAACAACCTGGCTCCCGGATATTTTGATTAATTAATCCAATATTAATATTGACGTTTAATTTATTTTTTTATACAATTTTGTTAATACTTATGTTATCTAATTAATATGTTTATTAATTAGATGTGTATCAGGAGGATATGATGAATACCATTCAAATTTATGCCGATCAGAAAAAAGGCGTTATCAGCAAACATATATACGGACAGTTTTCCGAGCATCTTGGAAGATGTATATATGAAGGTTTTTGGGTCGGAGAGGACTCTCCAATACCAAACACAAAAGGTATAAGGAATGATGTAGTAGAAGCATTGAAGAATATTAAGATTCCAAATCTCAGATGGCCTGGAGGCTGTTTCGCCGATGAGTATCACTGGAAAGACGGAGTCGGTCCGAAAAGCGATAGAAAGTATATGATTAATACTCATTGGGGTGGAGTTGTTGAAAACAACCATTTTGGAACTCACGAATTCATGCTTCTCTGTGAGCTCCTTGAATGTGAACCTTATATCTGCGGAAATGTTGGCAGCGGTACAGTACAGGAAATGTCCGAGTGGGTTGAATATATGACCTTTGACGGTGAATCGCCTATGGCAAGGTGGCGTAGGGAAAACGGACGTGAGAAGCCCTGGAAGCTGAAATATTTTGGAGTTGGAAATGAAAACTGGGGCTGCGGCGGTAATATGAGAGCCGAATACTACGCCGATGAATACAAACGTTATCAAACTTACTGCCGTAATTACGGGGATAATAAGCTGTTTAAAATCGCCTGCGGACCAAGTGGAGGCGACTATCACTGGACGGAAGTGTTGATGAAAGAGGCTAAAAATATGATGGATGGACTCAGCCTTCATCAGTATACCGTAGAAGGTGATGTTTTTGAGGATAAGGGGTCTGCCACAGCGTTCGATGAAAAGGGCTGGTTCCAGATAATGAAGAACTCTCTCTATATGGAAGAACTGGTCAAAAAGCATTCCGCGGTTATGGACGTATATGATCCCCAAAAGAAAGTTGCACTTGTAGTTGATGAATGGGGAACCTGGCATGAGGTTGAACCCGGTTCAAACCCCGGTTTCCTGTATCAGCAGAATACTTTACGTGATGCTCTGTCTGCCGCAACTCAACTTAATATTTTCAATAATCATTGCGACCGTGTTAAAATGTCTGCTATTGCACAGGTTGTCAACGTTCTTCAGGCAATGATTTTGACAGAGGGTGAAAAAATGCTGCTCACTCCTACCTATCATGTATTTGATATGTTCAAGGTTCACCAGGAAGCGGATTTGGTTCAGTCGATAGTGACTTGTGAGGATTATGAGTTTGAAGGTAAAAAGATTCCGCAGCTCAATGTCTCTGCCTCTGTTGATGCTGACGGTAGGCTTAATATTACTATCACTAACCTCAATCCAAATAAAGTTGCTGACCTGAACCTTGATCTTAAAGGCTTTAAACCGTCAGCAGTGAGCGGTAAGGTTCTTACTGCTGATGCCATGAACAAGCATAACAGCTTTGAAAATCCAAATGCTCTTACAGTTGTTGATTTTAATGGCTTTACTACCAGTGATTCAGGCTTGACTGTAAAGCTTCCTAAAATGTCTGTAGTTCAGCTGGAACTTTCAAAATAATCGTTTCCAGTAATCAGAGCATTATATGGCACATTAATTATAGAAATAAGCTGAGGACAGGTCATGACTGAATTAAAAGAATGTAAAGGCTGTTCTGCAACAGTTCACCATTCGTTTGAAGAAGTAAAATCGAATATGGCAGAATATATTAAAACAATTGATCCCGATTTGCGCACT
The DNA here is from genome assembly GCA_023393115.1 of Bacillota bacterium. Classification (GTDB taxonomy): domain Bacteria; phylum Bacillota; class Clostridia; order Acetivibrionales; family DSM-1351; genus Ruminiclostridium. Next base: position 11,268 of record JAEWMS010000001.1, on the reverse strand, counting down.
GAACATGAACTTTACAGCAAACGTCTTGCGCAGTGCAGCAGCTGTCCCGGACTCTATTATGAAAGTACTTGCCGTTACTGCGGTTGTTTTGTCCAAATGAGGGCACTGCGCAGAACTGTTGATTGCCCGAACCCTGAGGGCAGCAAATGGCAGAATTTATAACCAGATTATTTGAGGGCACAAAATCCCCCCTCCCGCGTGGTTCATATCGTTCCACGCGGGAGGGGGGATTAATTTTATGAACTAACACCGTAATGTGTAATACGTCTGCCCAAGTAAAGGGAAAACAGGAACAGCACAAATACTCCAAATTGAATTATGGCAGCACCACGGTATACTGTAAGTATTCCGAATCCTGAAATCAGATTACCTGTCAGTACATTTCCGATAATCCCGCTTAACCCAGCATAAATGGCTGTCGCTACAGTCTGAGCAGTAGCTTTTAACTCTACTGGAGCTAATGAGTCTATATAGTAAATACTTCCGGCTAGAAACATACCATAGGATAACCCGTTCAGTGCCTGGGAAAAAATTATTATAGCTGGACCCCAAGCTACTGAATATATAAATAACCGTATGGAGTAAACAAACATACCTGTCAGAATTAAATACTGGGGTTTGAATTTTTTAACCAACCTGCTAGATATAAAGAGAATAGGTACTTCTGAGAATGCACTTACGGCATTGGCTATACCATATAAATTGTCGTCTCCTCCAATTTGCTTTATTAAAGTTGCAAGAAAACTATACACCGAAGTCATTGCCATAAAGGTTATACAGGATAAAATTACGAATACTGTATAGTTGAAGTTCTTGAGAAGCCTACCAACCTTCAGCTCTCTTATTGTTAAAGGCTTCGCTAACAAGTCGCCTTCATCCTGTTTATATTCAAACAGAGTTGCGCACATTATCAGATTTAAGAAGCTGATAATTAAATATACCACAAATATTATGTTGAAAAATGTCACTGTTATAAGCTTACCATTAACTACTACCAATAAGGAAAACCCGATTGAACCCCATAATCTAAAAGAACCGTAAGACTTTCCGCTGTTCTTGATACTACGTATTGTCCAGCTGTCCAAAAGGGGGGACATCCCGCAATAAAAAAATTGTATTAGCGGAAGAAGTAAAAATATAGTGTTTTGATTTGTGACGAGGGGTAATAGTGCAATAAGGACACCTGCCATTAAATTTGAAAACAGATAGACCCTTTTTATAGACCTGATCTTATCGCTTAACATCCCCCATAACGGCTGTCCTACTAGTGTAGCGATAGAATTAAGCATTAATATTACACCTATCTTGGCTGTACCTACATTATTATTCATAAGATAAACTACCACAAACGGATTATAAGCACCTACTGCAGCCCATGAAAACAGGTGTAATACTTTGAAATTACCGGCTATATTTTTTAGAATCTTTATATTATATAGAATTTTGACTCCCCCAAGATTCAGATTAAGCATATCTTATAAAACTATTATACCGGATTATTATATTTTATTTCATTTGAATAATAAATGGATAATTCTATACTGTTACCGTACAAAAATAAATAACGCCGGCTGTACTAATCTCCGACGTTATTATCCACTATAACCATGAATTTTCTTATAACACTTTACATCTTTAGCAACTTAATTTAATTTTATTGTTTGAGATTCTGATCCAAGAACATCATCAATTGTAAATGTTATTCCGGTAGCATTTTCAGGAATCTCATATGCTACGCCGCCTCTTTTTTCTGATTTAGCAGCTACACTACCATCAATCATCTCAATTTTTTCATCATCGAGTGCTGTTGACCCGCCAAGTGAAATGTCATATGTTTTTCCAGCGCTATCCTTTAATTCAAACATCATTATTGAACTTATGGCCTGCTCCTCAGCAGTATCATTTTTTACATTCATGTCAATTAGCAGATATGTATTCCCTTCATCAGCCTCAAATATATCTCCGCCTTTAGTGAATTTTATAGAACTTATCGTATACTCTACATCACCCACCTTAACTGTCTTTCCAACTTTAGTCCATCCTTCTGCTGTAGCTTCAGTTGAAGTTGTAGTTGCAGTAGATTTTGCTTGCTCGGTTGTCACCGCTGTTGATACTGCTGCACTTGATTGATTAGCTTCGTTTGTACTTTTAGATGATGTAACCTCCATACCACAGGCACTTAATGTAAAAATGATAGAAGTAATCAACAATATAACTGTAAGTTTTTTCATAATATTAACTCCTTTTTTTCAAAAAATTAACGCTGGCTATATTTAGTCCAGCGTTAATTCAAATAATTTTTAATTAGTCAATTCGAACTTAGGCTGCTGTAGTTTGTTGTGTCTGTACTTTCGGTTTGTAAATAAATGCGAGTATTGCACTTATTACGAACAAAAATGTGGCTATTAGTGTTACCGGACTAAAGATTGCAGGCACTATCGCAGATAAAAGGAATATGATAGCACTGATTTTTTTTAGCTTACCGATAAAGATTACTGCTATTAGAGAAAGGATGCCAACCGCGATAAGTGCATATGCTGCGGTTTTTAGCTTTTCTACTTGGCTAAGCTCATCTTTTATATCGATTCCCAAATCATCTGCAGTTGAGCTAGCCTCTTCAATTTGATCTTTATAATCATTAAAGTCGCTAATCCATTTTACTCCTAAACCTACGGATGCAAGTACACTAATGATTACTAAAATAGTTATTGCTACTCTCATTACTGATTCCCCCTTGAAGTAATAAATTCATCTAATTTTACCAATTAATTTAATTAATGTCAACAGGCTACAATTTGTGACATTTTTTTACCCAATTAGTTCAATCTTACTCTTCTATCTTTGACATATCAACCACTCAATTATTTATGTACTTACTCAACCTGTAAAAAAAGTGTAGCAAAATGAAATTTCTTTCATTTTGCTACACTTCCCATTAAAAAATCTTGTTATTCATATGTCTTTTTACTTATAAGATTATGAGCATTATTATCCCATACCTCTATTTAGACAATAGATTATACAATAACTGTACCATTTCGGCACGATTTGTTTTTACTTTGGGATTTAGTTTATTACCACTACCTCCGAGGATTCCTGTCTCAGCAAACAGCGTCATGGCTTCTTTTGCCCAGACTGATACCTGCCCTGCGTCTTCATAGTCTGTAATAGCCTTTCCGCTTGTTCCTTCAGGAAGCTGACCAATGACCTCTAATGTCTTGTACGCCATGGCAATCATCTCCTCCCTTGTGATTTCCCTGTCGGGAGAATACAGATTGTTTCCTGTACCGGCTGTTATACCGAGCCTTCTGGCAGTAGCCAAATAGCCTGTATAATAGGTTTTTCCAGCATCTGCGAAATTATGCCCGCTTGCTGTATCGGGAGATATTCCGTAGGCTTTCATCAGCATTACAAGGAACTCAGCTCTGGTCAGGCTTTTTTTCGGACTGAAGTTCTCATCACCTGTACCTGCAGTAATTCCTCTTGCTGCTGCAAATTCTACCGCGTTGGCATACCATGCACTTTTTGCCACATCCTTGAAGGTTACATTGTTATATCCTACCGCATATTGTGAAAAATGTCGGGTTTCAAATTTAACCGCTTTATTCACAGGATCATACCTACTGTTGCTTACTGCTTCAAACCCTTTACTGTCGATATAGTAAATGAGAATGGCATCTAAGTCCTCCGTTTCCGATGGAGTATATGAAACCGATACTTCCACACCTCCGTCGAATTGCGAGATTTCTTTCTCTCCGCTATAAATACTGATGTCAAATACCGGTCTGTCGCCGACATTTTTCTTAGCCTGCTCCGGTAAAGAAGAATTATCAATATTTGTGACCATAATTCTCAGATCACTCTGTACCTGATTATAAAGCCCAGCAAGGGCTGCCTCACCGAAGGTAATAGTAGCAAAAGGAGTAGTCACTTTAAGACTGCTTACCTTATTTTGAATTAGTAACTCAACGGCAGCTTTCGGAATGAGAATTTCTAAGCTATCTGCTGCTTGCGCAACGTCCACGCTTATTTCAACCTCCACACCCCTTCCGGATCCTGTCCGGCTCAAAGCTTGATTGACGGCGTTACGCATATAATTATTACTGATTTCAGCAACGGCCTTTCCATTACTGTCTATAGTCACCTTAACTGCATTTTGTTCAACCGTTGTACTATTGGAGGAAGCTGAACTTCCCGATGAAGAATTGCTTCCGCCCGTTGAAGTACTTCCCTTAAAAGGAATCTGTATGACCACCGTGGTAAGCGGCTCCAACTCTATTGAGTTTTGGGTCAGAACAAATCCAGATTTCTGTTTCACCTCTGTAGTTCCTGCCTCATCATTGTCTACAAGAACCCTTCCTGACGTTAAATTTTCCTGCAGCTTCCAAGTTCTAGATTTGCTGTCCGCATTGACAAATACGTAATAGGTGCCTGTCTTATCCGTTGAAACATTCTTATACCCGATTACAAGATCATTTGCTTTAATTCCATCTGAATTGATAAGTGTCACATTGGAGTTAACAAGTTTCTGACTTCCCAATCTAAAAGCGTTGGTAGATTTTCTGAGAGCAATCAGTCCAGTAGTATATTTCTGTGTTACGGCATTAACCGGGTATAATTCAGAGTTTGTGGCTTTTGCCCAATCAAATTTGTTTATCGCATCGGATGAATCATAGGAGTCATGAATAAAGTATCCAAAAACCTTGCCAAACTCATCCATTAATGCATGGTACTTCTGTTCGGGAACACCATCACCCAGCCATTGCTTAGTTCTACCGTACTCTTGCCCGGCGTGGAGGAAAGCAGTTCCCTGTGAAGTTAACACAAGCGAATTCCCCAGTCTTATTCTCTTATGAATTTCCAGGTTATTTTCAGGTATGGCCGGATCCTTCCTTATGGATTGTGCAATAACATCATACAGGGTAAGGTTGTCATGTGCTTCAATATAGTTGACAATATCTCCAGGGTCATCCTCTGTAACATTTCCTGGTTGCCCTTTGATATTGTTGAATATTACATTTATATCTCTGGCACCACCTGTAATAAACCTGGGTTCTCCTTCACTTCCGAAGCCGGATTTCAGCTCATTTCTGATTTCGTCGGAAAATACACCTACTGTGTCTGTTTTGTCCATCCAGTCCTGATCTGCTGCCTTTCCGTTGAGAGAAGGGTCAGCCTGATGTCCTGAGAAGGTTCTCCAGCCCTCGCCGATGAACAATGCATTCGGGTTGATGGTTGTCGCCTCATCGCAAGCTTTCTGAATAGCATCATAGGTGGCATCTCCCATCATATCAAATCTCATTCCGTCAATTTTATATTCCTCAAACCAATATTTTACTGAATCAGCCATAAGTTTTTCTGACATTTTGTGGTTTGTGGCAAGATTATTACCGAATCCTCCAAGGTTATTCCCGTTGGCATCCTTGAAGTGGTAGTAGTTGGGTACAATATCATTTAAAAGTTCTGCTTTTGCCATATGGGTATATACGACATCAAGTATAACACCCATACCTGCATCGTGAATGGCATCTATAAGCTCCTTCAACTCTTTTACCCTTAATTCGGGATCGGCAGGATTTTCTGAATATGCACCATCAGGTGAAAAATAGTTATGAGGGTCATATCCCCAGTTATAATTGTTTCCTTGTACTGAATAGCCATTTTCCCTTTTACCCATATCAGCTTCATCACCATAATACCAGGCCATTACCGGAAGCAATTGCACATGTGTTACACCTAGAGATTTAAGATAGTCCAACTTGTCAATAAATGTCTTATAGGTTCCCCATCTTGCATTTAGATCCTTTTCAACGTTGGTGTCGGATGTAAAATCTCTGATATGGACTTCCCAGATTACTGCATCCTCCCTCTTTTCATACCCCTTGATATGAGCACGGTCAAATCCAGTTGGATTGGTATTGCTTAAATCTACAATAGCTGCTTTGCCCACGGTGTCTCCATCAGGACCTGCATTTCCTGCTGTATCCACTCTGGATACAGCCATTGATTTTGCATATGGATCTAGTACCTTTTTTGTAACTCCATCATTTGTAACCTCATATTGATAGAAATATCCTCTCAAGTCATCTATCCCTAAATCGTTGGGTGTAGCAAGTACAGACCATACACCTTTCTCCCCTTTTGTGAGCTCAAGGCTTACTATCAGCTTCGAGGAATCCTTTTTATCGTAGAAATTTGCAACGACCTTTGTGGCTTTTGGCGCCCATAGCTTTAAGACAGCACTTCCGTTGCTGTAAGTTGCGCCAAGGTCATCACCACTGTAGTAATATATATCGTCAATCAATCTCCAGCCGGAGGTTGCAGTGACGGTTCTTTCCGAGTATGTAACACTAAGAGTCCGATTTTCCAGATCAACCGGCATAGTAACTTCAACAGTAGTAGTTCCCGTGATAACAACGTTCTCAGGATTAATTACAGTACCGTCTGCGTCCTTGATTTCAAGCGCGCCTTTCAGTTCGTCGGCCTTTAATCCTTCAGTCATGGTAAATGTCAGTAAAAGCTTGCTTTTTGAAATAATTTCTGCCGAAGCCAGTCCTACTGCTAATTCTTTGTACGGTGAAATATAAACTGAATTATCTCCCTCTCTTACCCATATTTGATTATACTTATTGAGAAGGTTAAAGCTTTTGTCTGCTCCGTCTTTACTTCCGTCATTTCTGTTTACAATCAGGAAACACAATTTTTGTGCATTTTCCTTCAACGGCACATCTATATATGCTCCATAACGGTCCATATGTCCGCTGTCAAAGGGAGTTGCACCAGCAGGCCATTCTCCATTTTCTGACGAAGCAGTTTTAACATCATCCCATAACCATAGGCCCCATCCATCATAATTTTTGCTATTTCTTGTATAATGAATTCTTATGGTGTTCTCGGGAAGTTGAACTGGCTCGTAATTCCATACCTGATCTATTCCTTGTTTTACCCATATTTCATTCATTTCAGGAGCTTTAATTATGAAATTCTTGTCTCCGCCGTCTTTATTCCCAGTATTTTTATCCAATACAAGGAACCCTATATTCTTGGCATTATCCTTTAACTGAACATCCACATAAACACCATAGCTGTCCATTTGGTTCAGATCAAAAGATGTCGCTCCAGTTGGCCAGTTTGCAGAAGCGTTTGCCACATCATTCCAGAGCCAGAGACCATACCCTTCATAGTCGCCATTGGTCCTGTTATAATGAATTCTTATATGTCTGTCAGGAACAGCAGGTACACCCGCATCCACAGAATCAGTAGTCAGTATTGCAGTTCCTCCCTGATCTCTTCCGGGAATACTTATGCTTAACTTTCCACCAGTAACAGTATACTGCGTACCACTGTATTCATCTTTATAAACTGAACCGTCTTTCACTTGAACATTGAAAGTGACTCCGTCCACCTTATTTATTGATGTATTCAGTGCAACAAATATACTCTTTCCGTCATAAGTCCTTTTTACCAAAGAGTATCCTTCGCTGGTTCCACCGGCTACTCTTGTTCTTCCTCCCTTTGAAAATACTTTGGAATGGTTTTTTCTGATATTCAGCAGTTTTTTATAATGGTCATAAAAATCCAGCATATCAGAGTTTTCTGCCTCAAATTCGGACCATGGCATCTGAGGCCTATTATCATATTTCGGATAATTATTTGCGCCAGATAGGCCCAATTCCTCTCCATAATATATTACGGGCTGCCCTTTTTCGGTAATTTGAAGTGCCGAGGCCACCTTCATTTTTCCCCTGTCCCCATTGAGTGTCACTGACAGGAAACCATCTTCATCATGACTGCTTAGGAATTGCCCTAAGGTTGCAGTATTACTCAGTTGTTTATCGCGATTACTCAAGTAATCATTAGCTTCATCGATTCTGCCGTCTACAAAGCTTTGAGCAATTTCATTAAACTCAAAATCCAGAAGAGAATCCATCTGTCCAGATTGAAGTTTGCCAGCAGTATTACTTATCCCTGCGCCAAACCATTCACCAATCATTTTGTGATCCGGTTCAATGGTGGTTAAAGCATTCTTGAAAGCCATCCATGTTGCATCTTCAACATGCTTGACAGTATCAACTCTGAAATAATCAATAGTATCTCCTCTATTGGTTTTTGCATTGTTAAGCCATTCAGTCTGCCATTGGATAATTTGAGCCCTAACGGCAGGGTCCTCGGTTTTAATGTCTGGAAGACCTGACAGTTCACCCTGTACTTCATCACTTCCCCCGTCACGAAGCATATTAGCAAATGTAGCACGGTCATCATCAGTAGGGTAATTTGTTTTGCCTGCCCCATTACCTGCATCTGTTGCCTTCAGACCATATCCTGTGTGATTTAAAACCACATCCACCATGATTTTTATTCCTTTATCATGGGCTGCCTCTATCAACTTCTTGAAGGTATTCATATCTCCCAGGTGTTCGTCAAGCTTTGTAAAGTTCTTAGCCCAATATCCGTGATAGCCATAATAAGAACTTCCATCATTAGCTCCTATATTGTAATCAACATTGTCAACAATTGGCGTGATCCATATAGTATTTATGCCCAGTTCGTCCAGGTAGTCCAGCTTGTCTATAATACCCTGAAAATCTCCCCCACGGTATGTTCCAGTATCATCTGCACTATAATTTTCACCGTTAGGGTCGTCATTAGATTTGTCACCATTATTAAACCTGTCAGTAAGCATAAAGTAAATTCTTGCCTCATCCCAGTCAAAATCCAGGTCTCCCACAGATACTCTCGTTTTTACCTCAACAGCCGCCGAAGAATTATGTTTTATTCCATACTCATCTACAACTACTATTGGGATTTCCTTGATTCCTGCTGTTATGGTTTCTTTTACGGCTATAGTCACCGCACTGATTTCAGGATTAATAAAAGTATTCTCATTTCCTCCTAATTGTGTCAGATCAGCATAAATAGCTGAAACTTTTCCCTTATCCAAGTCCACCGATACTGAAAGAACAGCATTTTCATTATAGGAAATACTTTCAGGTGATATCTTTGTAGAAATTGTCGCCTGAGGTATAATGTGTACAATCTTGGAAATTCCGTCGACAGTATTCATGGGATCTGGAATTTCCTTAGTTTGCCCGTCCTTCGTAATAAGGTAAGAGTACTCATAAGTACCTTGTTTTATACCAGAAAGAGTATATTCAAAACGTTCATTTTCAGCGGAATATACCATGGGATATTCCGTTTGGTTGATTTTTAGCTTTACACCGTTTCCGTCAAGATTCAGGATATGCATTTGATTCTTTTGATAAAGCTCCTCATCCCTGTAATAGAAGGTAAAGTCTCCGCCATTGTTGGCAGGTACTGATGACGCAGGAACTATATCAAGTTCACCTACACCTTCGTGAGCTGTTACTTTTGTGACGGTCTGACCCACCGTTTTTACAGACCTGTCAAAATTCTGATCTACCACAGCCCAGTCAGTGCCTTTTCTGATTTTAAAGCCTACACTGTTATTTGCGGCTCCAATTTCAATTCTGGCTATGGCAGCGCCATCTTTGAGTTCGGTAAAATCAATCTGACCATCTTTCTTTCCTGTTCCCCATACCCAAAGATTCCATCCATCATAATCTTTATTTTGTCTGATGTATTTGAATTGGATATACCTTTGAACAGTATTTACCACATCATTGATGGAGTCCTTGGCCTCCCTGTTGTTAATATCATAAATAAACCGCACAGTTTCACCGTCGGCAGGCACTACCAGACCGATATTGTCTCCATCGGGATAGCAATCTTCCCATATTCCGTTCTGAGCCACTTTGTACTGGTAAGTGCCTCCCGGAATGTATGCTTGGAATGCATAGATACCGTCCTCATCAACATCATGCATTTTGGTTACTTCAGTTGACGGAGACCAGTCACCGCTTTCACCCAGCTCACTCTGGAAGCTGCCCGCGAGAGCAGCCGTCACAAAAGTATCATTGACGGTATCCTTAACCGAGTGTGTATTATCATTATAATAAATTGTAACAACTTTATTTTCAGAAACTGTTAACTGCTTATTTCCCTGCTCAGGATATGATTCTGTAGAGCTATTATTTAATGCTATCTTATACTCATAACCTCCTGCCTCTAACTCTGCAGTAAACTTAAAAATTCCTCCGCCTATGTACTGCATATCATAATCAGCAACAGCCGGATCCCATCCTATGGCTCCGCCGGAAGTTACTTGTATAGTGCCAACTACTTCAGGCGATACAAACTCCGAAGGATTGTTAATGGAATCAGTAACAAGGTTTGTGTTGGAATCATATCGGAATATTACCTTCTCCCCTCCATTAGGTATCGATATGGTTATATTGCCGGCAGGAAATGCCGTGTCCCAAGCATCATTCAATGCCACCTTATATTGGAACTGGCCTTCTGGAATATAACGGCTTAATTCAAATATTCCGTTATCATAATAAACCATTTCGGTGACAGGACTTTTAGGATCCCAGTCCGCCTCCGCCCCTAATTCGTTCTGGAAATCTCCAGCCAGTGCAGCAGTTAACGCCACCGGAGCAGCAATTTCAGCTTGGGCTACATTTTGAACCCCAATCGGCAAGAGAGGGTTGAAAAGTCCAACCGCAATCGCCAAAGTTAAAATCCACGAAAGAATCTTTTTTCGTGTCGTTTTCATTTTACTGAAACCTCCTTAATTAAGTTTTTATCAGTGATATTTTCACTAATAACGCAAACGTTTGCACAATTAGCAAAAAAATATGACCTTAATTTATCTTTTTTCCGGGAAATAGTACATTGCGCGTAACTTAGATTTGTTAATTCTATCGTTATTATATTATCATGGTTTAGTTAATTATACAATAATTACATTTCTTATTATTTTGTTTTTTGTATAATATGCCATATACCGAGTTGAAACATAGTATATTTTTTTCAGAACACTTTTGTGCAAACATTTGCGCAACAAAAATAGAGTTTGATTGAACGGAATACAATTGAGTATGTCCGTTGAGTATGTCTGTTCAACCGCAACAAAGCCCCAAGTTATGAACTTGGGGCAGAAAGTCTTGAAGCATATTTTTGTTTGTATTGTTGTAAAACAAAGAAAGCCTTGAGCTATTAACTCAAAGCTTAAAGTCTTTGTGCAAAAAACTTAAATAAAATAAAACAAGCCTTTATGTGATTAACACAAAGACTTGATATAAATCTGGCAGAGACTTACTTTCCCGGGCCGTTTCCAGCCAAGTATTATCAGCACTGAGATGCTTAACTGCCGTGTTCGGTATGGGAACGGGTGTATCCATCTCG
>JAEWMS010000008.1 GCA_023393115.1 Bacillota bacterium | reverse complement strand
ACATAGAAGATACATCCTATTCTGTTTATTTTGTGTGAGAACTTATATCATAACAGGATGTTATCTTCTTTTTCAATTCTTTTGGAATTTTATCCCTTTAATTTCCTACAGTAATTTTACTCTATGCAAAAAATCCGCTTTGCCCAGTTTTTCTCATATGTATATTATCTGACGCATCAAAAAAAACGAAAGATAAATCTTTCGTTTTTTTTGAATTATTTTATTTTTTTGAAGAAAACGCGCTAATAATGGATTTAACGACTGAGCTTGCAATATTAATAATACTCAGTACGTTTTCTGCATTAATAGAAAAAGAATCAATGGTTTCGGTGATTGTATCTTCAACTGTGGAAACAACTGACGTCGCTTTATCCAAAGTACCTTTTCCGCTTACAGCCAGTTCATCAATACTTTTCACAGTTGACGGCAGTGCTTCCAGAGTCTTTTGAATATTCTCAGAATTACTGTCAAGTATCTTGTTGACCCTGTCTACTACTTTCAGGCAATTTCTAATGAGAATTATTAAAAACACCCCTATAATAACGGCAATACAAAATATTATAAACCATGCCACAACACTAAGGTCTACAGTAACAGACATACACAACTTCCTTTCGTATTTAAGGCTTTTAGTTCCGTTTATTCAACTACTTCTTCCTTTTCCTCAGCTTCTTTGTCTTCTCCACAAATAGCTGCCTTTTCTTTTTTAACAATTTCCTCGATCTTTTCCTTTGCTACATTCAAACCCTCTTTAACTGTTTCAAGAGTTTCCTTTGTAGTCTTAGCAATATCTTCTCTGGTTTCCTTACCTGACTTGGGAGCCAGCAATACACCAGCTGCTACACCAACGGCAGTTCCAATTCCTGCACCTATAGCAACATTTTTTGCAGCTTGTTTTTTAGTTGATCTTTTTTTCTTTTTTAATAAATCCTTTAAATCCATTTATCTGACCTCCTTACAAAATAATAATACTAATAGATCTGTTCACCTTATATTATTTACCACAGATTACCTATACAAAATCATTATACGACAGATAACCGGAAATTGATATAATTCATATATTATTTTTATATTATTTTTTATATATTAATAGCAATCATGTCCTTTTTTGTCTGGACATGATTGCTATAAACGGTGCTGTTTTACCTGAAATATTTTAATGACTTTTGGAGAGAATATGCAGCTTCTGCATAGGTTATTTCGTCTTGAGCATTAAAGTTTTCTCCCGGCTTGACAGGCAATATGTCCAATGCCATACATAAAGCTACCTTTGCATCACTGTCTTTTTTAGCAAACAACTCGGGATGTTTTACTATATCCTGATAACCCAAAACATTTATAAGCATATCTATAAATTCTTGTTTAGTTATATTCTGCTTACCGTTAAAATTCTTCCCTGTAGCTTCAATGATTTTACTTGCAACAGCTGATTCAACATATTTGAAGTACTCATTGTCATTTGGCAAGTCAGGGAATTTGCCCTTGGTCTTCTCGTTGTAATTATAGTTTAGTAATCCTGATACCAACGAGAGCATTTTTACAGCATCCTGACGGGTTAACTTGACATCGTAATTTGTAATATTGTTGAGTACTATACCCTGTGATTCCAGCATTTCGATATTTGCAGCAGCCCAATGGTTTTCATTTGTGTATCTCTGCTCAATGGGTTTTCCGTTGTAATCTACCACTATACCTTTTTCAGCATCTATATATCTTGATGATGTTAAATTGGTAGGTCTGTATATTATCAAGCTGTTTCCTGACTTAACAGCTGTTCCGTTCTTATTTTCATAAGGAGTATAATATACCAGTTCAAATTCAGAATTCTTCATATAAAGCTCTTTAGCCTTCTCTGAAGAAATGACATTCTGAGGCTTGGGATACTCTACATCACTCCAGTTAAAGTATATTTGTGATAGCTTACCGGTTTCTTTATCTATAAATACATTTATGCTGTCATTAGTCATTATATCGTTTTCAAATCTCGGGTATATAAGCTGGTGAGTGGGCTGTTCCTTCAAATCCGGTAAATTAGCCTGGTATTCTTTATTATTATCACTATAAGCGCCGTATTGCTTTGGAAAAATATTTTTAATTATTTCATCACTTGCCTTTTTTGCTTCATCAAAGGTTACTTTTTCATTTACCTTTGTTTGTTGGTTTCGGTTGTTGATTTCATATTGATAATAAGATAAATTTACTATATTGCCTGTAGAAAGATTAATTGAAACAGACAGACCATGGTTCTTCTTATCATTCAGAGAATAGTAATAGCTTCTGGTAGTATCTTTACCGGATGAAGCTAATTGTATAAATCTGGTGGAATCGTTGTTAAATTTTATTCCTACCAGCTTTTCTATATACAACTTAATATTCTCTGCTGCTTTTTGTGCTTCTTCATCCGATATCTTCTTATTTACTACCTTAAAATCAACTGCTAAAGGATTATTCTTTAGCAGTTGCATATAACTGCTGTAAGCCAAATCGCTTGATGTTTCCAAAGTCTTAGCATTGAGCATTCCCGGAATAACAGGAATATATACAAGATACTGCTTGGGAGTATTGCCATCATAAGTACCCATATACTGAAGCTGCATTTGGAGTAATTCATTGTACTTGTTTTTCAATGCAACAGAATCTTTTACTCCATCGGCAGAAGGATAGTTTGTATCAGAAGTATTAGAGTATGGTGAATAGAAGTTTGAAATCTGCCCGTCTGTTCCATTTACGGTAATATAATATGAGTAATCACTTACCAGTATCCCGTTAACTTTTAAGGCATAATTAAAATTGTATTGTGGGACTTCATAGATACCGTTCATTTTCTCGTAGTATGGGTTGATAGTATCGGGAATTAGTTCAAGGGTCTTCCCGTTGACTGTTATGTAATCCTTAATAAATTTATCTGCAGCTTCTTTTGCCTGCCTTTTGGTTATAGTAGCTAAATTCTTTTTATTGGAATAATATGTCTGCCAGCTATTGTAGCTGATAAGTTCACCGCTATTGGCAGAAATGGAAACATTGATATTTGAGTTTATCTCACCCCCGGACAGTTCAATTCTATAAACAGGCTGAGTTAATCCAACGTCATTTTCCAGATATACATTTGAAATCTCATACCCTTTAGTGAACTTAAAAGCCTTAACAATCTTTTTAGCTTCCTCAAGACTGATTTTTGTCTTTATATTATTTTTATTTTCCGTTGTAATCTGTTCAGTGGCGGATGATTCAGTCTTTGAATCTCCAGTCTGATACTGTGAATTTGTATATGATCCTTGTTTTGTAACATCCTCAGCAGCTATGACGGCCTGGGAAGCAAACAGGCAGCAGCTTATCGATATAGCTGCAAGAGTTTTTACTTTTTTTCCGAACATAAAGTCCTCCTAATGCTGTTTTTGTTATATTATACCATCCGGAATTTGGAATAAGTATTACGGTATGGTAACATTTGTATTACCATTTTTTTTAATAATAAATATATCGGTAGTTACCCGGCAATTAATTTTATAGTTATTGTGCGGGTATACAAATTCTGCTAAACTTAAGCTATAATTTAGACTAACACTCCTATATCCGCCTTTTGGGGGATTGGGAGAATTTATTTACTTTTTTGTGTAGTAAGCAATAAAATATTTGAAAGGAGCGTATGGTTTAGTCATTGACTATATTGACTATACCATACAAGGTTAACATGAGTAATTTAAATGTATTATTTGCGTCTTCTGAAGTGTTCCCCTTTGCTAAAACCGGTGGGCTCGGAGACGTTGCAGGCTCCCTTCCGAAAGCAATATCAAAACTGGGTGTGGATATTAGGGTTGTAATGCCCAATTATAAAAGTATTCCTCAACAATACAAAACTGATATGGAATACATTGGGTATATATTTGTAGACATGTCATGGAGACATCAATATTGCGGTATTTTCAAGCTTGTTCGCGAGGATGTAACCTATTATTTTTTTGATAACGAGTATTACTTCGGCAGAAATGAGCTATACGGCGATTTTGATGAAGCAGAACAATTTACTTTTTTTAGCAAGGCAATAATTGAAATGCTTCCTCTTATAGGATTCAAACCCGACATAATTCATTGCAATGACTGGCAGACAGGTATTGTAAGTCTGCTTCTTCAAGCCAACTATAAACAGGACTATTTCAGTAAGATAAAAACCGTATTTACAATTCATAACCTCAAATATCAGGGCATATTTCCGAAGCAGGTGCTTTCAGATTTGATGAATGTTGACTGGCAGTACTTCACTCCAAACGGAATTGAATATCACGACTGCGTAAACTTCATGAAAGCAGGGCTTGTTTATTCAAACTCTATCAGTACGGTGAGCCCTACTTATTCTCAGGAGATTAAAACGGATTTCTATGGAGAGGGCTTAATGGATATACTACGTCAAAGATCAGGTGACTTATACGGTATACTTAATGGAATTGATTTTGAGAGAAATGATCCTAAAACAGATAGTAGAATATATACAAATTATTCAGCAGATAGTATTTCGCTAAAATACGAAAATAAGAAACAGCTTCAAGAGGAGCTTGGGTTGCCTGTAAGACCTGAAGTGCCGGTAATAGGAATCATATCCCGACTCACCTCCCAAAAGGGCTTTGACCTTATTGAATGCGTGCTGGAGGAGATTCTTCAGATGGATTTACAGCTGGTTCTTCTGGGCAAAGGTGATGAGAATTACAAATACGTATTTGAAAACGCTGCTTATTGGCATAAGGATAAGGTATCTGCCAACATCACCTTCAGTGATACTCTTGCACAAAGAATTTACGCAGGGTCTGACATGTTCCTTATGCCTTCCCTGTTTGAGCCCTGTGGACTGGGACAGATCTTCAGCTTTAGATACGGTTCAGTTCCTATAGTTCGCGAAACAGGCGGCCTGAACGATACAGTTCTTTCGTACAATGAAGAAACCGGTGCCGGAAACGGTTTTACCTTCGCGAACTATAATGCACACGATATGCTTAATACAATAAGAAGAGCAGTAGAATTTTACTATAACCGGAAGGATATATGGAAGCTTATTGTGGAAAGAGGTATGAGAGCTGACTTTAGCTGGGATAAATCAGCAAAGGAATACAAGAAAATGTATCAGGAAACTATGCATAAGTAGTGAAAAGTTAATAGTGAAAGGCGAATAGTTTCGGAAGGCTTGTTTCAAGCCAGAATTAGCAGGGGGTGTCGCAAAACTACTAAAAAGTAGTAAGCGATGCTCCTTTCTTGTTCTCTGATATTTATTGTTGGTAAATTGTTGATTTTTCGGTTATAAATTTATGATTTTGTGGAATTTGAGCGCACTTTAA
>JAEWMS010000082.1 GCA_023393115.1 Bacillota bacterium | reverse complement strand
TTGGATTAATTTTTTGTTCACCACATAATTATACAACACTTGCGGGCCCTTCGGGACCCGCATTTTACATTTTTAAGATAGCAAAGGGGTCGCTACAAAACTAATTTAGTTTTGCAACGGCCCCTTTATTTTTTGGTGCGGATGAAGGGACTTGAACCCCCACGATCTCTCACTGGAACCTAAATCCAGCGCGTCTGCCAATTCCGCCACATCCGCACGAGCATTTCTTATTATAATGACAATCATACAATTTGTCAACTATAAATTACTTTGTTTATCTAATTAAATTACATTAAATTACAATGTCTCTCTAATTAGCTCGGCGTTATTTATGATTGTATAATTCAACGCTTCCGCGAGGTCAACTTCGTTAAATACTTCCTTCTTACTGCCATCTGAATTAAAAACAAGCCTTATAACAGGTCTGGTTGGTAAATTCTTATTCAACTTGATAACTACGCCTTTTTCGCCGCTATTGAGGATAACACCTGTTCCAACAGGAAATGGAGGAATGATCTCAATAAAGCAATTTAATACTGTTGAATCAAGAGTAGGTGCCGCCATAACGGTAAGGTACTCTATAGCTTGATTAGTACTTATTTTTTCCCTATAAATCCTATTGGATGTCAGTGCGTCAAATATATCTGTAATGGCCACTATTCTTGAAAATAAATGAATTTCGTCATAAACCAAACCATTAGGATAGCCTTTTCCGTTAAATCTTTCATGGTGCTCAAGTGCTACTCTGGCCGAAACCTCACTAACAAGAGGTAATTTCTTTATTATATTGTATCCGAGAATTGAATGCTGTTTAACAATTTCGTATTCCGGTGTTGATAAAGCCGCTTTTTTTAATAATATATCAGTTGGAATCATTAACTTCCCTATATCGTGTAAAAGTGCTCCAATTCCAAGCTCTTTCAATTGTTCATTATTAAGCTTAAGCTTCAACCCGGTTATTATAGAAAGAATACATACGTTTACGCAATGAGCAAATGTGTATGAGTCGCAGGTTTTTATATCCGTTAAATTGACAATGATGTCATCTAGAGTTAATATCTCATCAAGAATTTTGTTTACTATCTCAATTGCCTCATCTGAATTAATAAGTTCCATGGATGAATAATTCTCCATGGTTTTCTTAACAAAAGAAATAGCTTCCTGTCTGGTAGCTTCGTTAACTACATCTTGTACAACCAAGCCATCTGATATATCGTCTTCAATATAAACTTCTGTAAAACCCAAATCGCGTAACCGGTCAATGTATGACTTTGATAAAAGAACACCCGCTTCAAGAAGTACGGTATTATCATTGAATATCGCTTTACCGAGCACCATCCCCGGCTCACAGTTGGATATTTTTATTTGTCTCATTTCTTCCTCTTAAACTTGTTATGACTTTAGCTATACGAAATTTCATGTGAATAACTTATAAATAATCATAATTTATGCATATAATAACATAATTATACTTATTGTGCTAAAAAGTAGCAACCCTTTTATTTTATGTTCTATTGAAGGAAATTTTACAAAACACCATTTTTTCTATATACTTATTTTACATACCGAAGGCTTGCTTGAAAGACTTAATAGGAGCTATAAGATGATATATGTAATTATTACCATTACTTTAATTCTACTATATATGATACTTGAAACAACCTTTTTATCAACAAGTTTGGTTAATTTTAGTTCAGACTCAGCTGGCTTAAAAGTTGTACATTTATCTGATATACATATTAATAAATATTATGTTTCGGAATCAAAGCTGCTAACCCGGATTGATGGGGTCAAGCCTGATATCATAGTAATGAGCGGTGATTATATAGAAACATATCGGGATATTCATAAGTTCATATCATTTTTAACGCTGTTGACAAAGAATTATCCTGTCTATTTGACTTTTGGCAATCATGATCACAAAGCCTTGTACTATAATACAAATAATAAAAACGGATTTATTGAAAAAATTGAAGCAGCTGGCGGAAAAGTGCTGTTGAACTCCAATTCAAAAATAGTGAAAAACGGAATCCCCTACAATCTGATAGGAATTGATGATCTAAAAAAAGGAAAACCAGATATGGAAAAGGCATTTTGGGGCATCGAAGCTTCAACTGTCACCGGTTGCATTAATATTGCAGTTTCACACAATCCAGACATAATATTTGACCTGCCCGCTGATAAAGTTGACTATTTGTTATGCGGACACTTTCATGGGGGCCAGATCTGGATGCCCTTTAATATCGAGTTCAAGTTAATGAGAAAAGAAAAGCTATGTAGGATGAAATGCTTCAGGGGACTGCACAAAATAAACGACATTAACCTTTATATTAACAGAGGACTTGGAAACGTTATTTTTCCCTTTCGGTTCCTTTCAACTCCGGAAATGGCGGTAATACAACTTCCCGAGGGTACTGAGACTAATAGTAAAAAAATTAACCTTTAGTTAGAAGTAGAAGGTCTGTTTTGTTTACATGATAAACAATATAAAGCCCGTCTGTCTAGCCTTCACAAAGCTGTACAGACGGGCTTTCTTGCATTACAGTAGGGGCTTAATAACCTCAAGAACGTTGTTCTTCAAATCTTCCAATCTCTGTTGTGATAATTCCAGAGTCTGATCAGAAACACCGTAGTATATCTTTATTTTAGGTTCTGTTCCCGAAGGCCTTACGCAGAACCATGAACCATCCTCCATTTCAAAATAAAGAACATCCGACTCAGGTAAAGTAATCTCTTCTGTTGAGCCGTCCTCAACAATAAATTTCTCTGAATTCAGGTAATCCCTTATAGCCTTTACCTTTAGTTTTCCAAAGCTGGTATATCTTGCGGCGCGCATTGTGGACATGGCAGTTTTCATCTTCTGTAAGCCATCCTTACCCTCAAGTGTAAAGGAATTTATTCCTTCAATATAATAACCATACTTTTCAAACAAATTATTGAGTGCATCGTATAGTGACATTCCTTTTACCTTGTAGTAGGCTGCCATTTCTGCAATAAGCATTGAAGCCACAACTGCATCCTTGTCTCTTACATCTGTTCCGGCAAGATAACCATAGCTTTCCTCAAAGCCGAAGAGGTATTTCTGATCACCCTTCTCATCTCTGAGCATAATCTGTTCACCAATAAATTTAAAGCCTGTAAGAACCTCAACAAGTTCTATGTTATAGTATTTTGCAATTACTCTTGAAAGTTCTGTTGTAACGATAGTCTTAACAACAAAGCCGTTTTGGGGTAATTTCCCGGCTTCATTCATAGCTGTAAGAATATATTCCAGAAGCAGACAGCCTGTTTGATTTCCTGTCAAAACCGCATATTCTCCGTCGTTCTTTCTTACTACTACACCAACTCTGTCACTATCAGGGTCTGTTCCAATAATAAGGTCCACATTATTTTCAGAAGCAAGCTTTATGGCCAGCTCAAAAGCTGATCTTTCTTCAGGATTTGGAGATTTTACAGTTGAAAACTGTGAATCTGGAAGTTCCTGTTCCTTAACAACCAGAACATTTTTAAAGCCATTTTCAGATAGGATTCTTCTCACAGGCTTGTTTCCTGCTCCATGAAGAGGTGTGTAAACAATTTTGAATGTATCTGCAACCTTTGAGACAGCATCCTTGTTAACCTGCAGGGTCTTTAGCATAGCAATATAGGCATCATCAACCTTGCTGCCTATTATTTCAAGTAAACCCTTTTCTAAAGCGGCTTCCTTCGACATTGTATTTACTTTAGTGATATCAGATATTTTATTTATTTCGTCAATAACAGCATTTGAACCGTCCAAGGACAGCTGTCCGCCATCGTCACCATAAACTTTGTAACCATTATACTGTTTAGGGTTATGGCTGGCTGTAACAACAACTCCTGCAGCTGCTTTCAAGTATCTGACAGCAAAGGACAACTGAGGTGTAGGACGTAACTCATCAAAAAGGTACGCCTTGATTCCGTTGGCGCAGAATACCTTGGCTGCCTCGAGAGAAAACTCAGGGGACATGAATCTGGAATCATAAGCAATAACAATTCCCTTGTCCTGTTTTCCGAGCTGCTTTATATAGTTTGCCAAGCCCTGTGAAGCAACTCTGACAGTATAAATATTTATTCTGTTAGTACCGGCTCCTATTATTCCTCTTAACCCACCGGTTCCAAATTCAAGATTCTTATAAAAACGATCCTCAACTTCCTTGGTATCATTTTTTATTGATATAAGTTCATTTTTTGTATCCTGATCAAAGTAATCACTTTTTAGCCAAAAATTAAGTTTAGCCGTGCTATCCATATTAACTGTGTACCCTCCTAAAATATATCTTCAAATCAACAATACTTACAAAATAAAATATTCCAGACAGTATTGGATTAGTCTGGTAATAGTATAGCATAGTCCGGTACGAGCTGCAAGGTAGCGCTGTTCGGCTCAATTATCTTTTCAGTCCCATAATTTTTCAGCAACAGGTGCCCAGTTATCAGCCGCCTCTCTGCATTTCTCCGCCAGTTCTTCTACATTCTCCTGATTTTTCATATCTGTTGAGGCTGCTCCGGAGAGTTTAACCATATCTACCAGTCTGTCGGGATTATCCAGTAAAGGACAGGGCCTCAGATGATTTTCATTAAAGGGCTGATTCTTGTAATATTGCATAAAAAGAGGTGATTTCAATGCCTCCAACAAGGTTTTTTCCCGGATATTTGAATCAGAATAGTGTATGAATGCGCAGGGCTCTATGTCTCCATTTGCATTGATATGGACATAGTACCTTCCTCCAGCCACACACCCTCCAATATATTCTCCGTCATTCCAGAAATCCAGCGTAAAAATTGGTTTAGTGGTTCTAAAGCTGCGTATCTGCCTATACATAAATTTCCGCTGTTCAGCAGTAGCCATCAGTTCAGTTGGAGCAGTTCCTATAGGCATATAGGTAAAAAACCAGGCAAATTTTGCTCCAAGTGAAATCATTTTGTCAAAATACTCTTCGCTTCCTATAGTTTCAGTATTCTCACGGGTATAGCAGCAAGATATTCCGAACAGGAGCTTCTTGCTTTTTAGTATTTTCATTGCTTCTGTGATGCGATTATATACACCTGTACCTCTCCTCGCATCAGTCTCTTTTTCAAAGCCTTCGATACTGATGGCAGGAATGAAATTTTTCACACGAAGCATCTCTTCAGCAAATTCTTCATCTATTTGTGTGCCATTTGTAAATGCTAAAAAAATACAGTTCTTATTTTCCTCACACAAACGGATTATATCCTTTTTCCTTACCAGAGGCTCTCCACCTGAAAATATAAAGGTATAAATACCCATTTCTCTCGCCTGCGTTATGATGCTATCCAATAAATCATTACTCATTTGTAGCCCACTTTTGTACTCAGCTGCCCAGCAACCAGTACAATTCAAATTGCATGCGGTTGTAGGGTCCATTAATATAGTCCATGGGATATTACAATTGTTAGCTTCCTTTATTCTGTCTTGTTTTGGACTACCTATTATAGTGGAGTTGATGACGAGATTTTCAAAAACCTTTTTACGTACTCCTTTATCTATATCAGTCCACAAACTTTTCACAAATTTGTACCAATTACCCTCTTTATCCTCAATAGCAGTTCTGAAAGTTCTTACTTGTCGCTTGACACTTTCAGTCTTGTCAAATTTCTCTATCCACTTTAAAATTGCAGGTATGCTTTGGTCGGGATCTCGTTCCATATATCGAAGAACCCTTCTTACAAAGATAATTTTTATTAAGTTTTTGATTTTTTCAAACATAAATTTATACCTCCATAGGCATATATCAATATCATATGCACTGAAGGTACAATGAGCCACTACTGACAAAAAACATCTTACAGTCAATTTTGAATTTTAGGTTTACATAACGCAATATTATAGCACCCAGTTATAAATAAAAGCATAGTATATTATAGGTTAAAATGGAGTATTATGTGGGGGTTTCGATAATATGAAATATTTAAAACTGCTTATTTTATTTGCAGTCGGAGGTTTCTTTTACTATTTTCTTGAACGTATGTATAATGGATATTCTGCATGGCCAATGATTATTGTGGGTGGAACCTGTTTCGTACTTATAGGGTTAATAAATGAATTATTCACCTGGGTAATACCCTTGTGGCTCCAAGGTATCTTATCAGCTGTTTTGGTTACCATCGTGGAATACGTATCCGGGCTGATTCTAAACGTATGGCTGAAGCTGAATATATGGGATTACAGCAATTTACCCTTCAATCTTCAAGGGCAGATATGTCTTTATTATGGGGTTCTTTGGATTTTTATAAGCCTCGGAGCTATTATATTTGATGATTGGCTCAGATATTGGCTCTTTGATGAAGAAAAACCTAAATACAAGTTGTTTTAAGGCCTATCGAATTTAATCAGAGAATTTTATTTGTTTTTAGATATGATTTTACATTAACATAATATATGAATAAACTATAGTATCCAGTATAGTTATAACCTGAACCGACCTCCAATTGTTATACCTAAAAATCTAACAATTGGAGGTCGGTTCACAGTCTGGATGCTTTTAATTTAATATTGATTTAATTTGTCTGTTTCTTAATGTATACTAGACCTTATCGATATTGATGTTCAAGCCTTCCTCCTTCTTTTTTTCAAGTAGTTTTTTTACAATATATACTGCTCCTCCGGTTCCAATCGCAGTTGCGCTACCCAGTAGACAACCTTTTGCAACATCGTTTTTTTGAACTGCCTTGCCTAAGCTTAGCATTAATTTCATTAATTCCATTTGTTTCAACCTCCGGTTTGAATAATTAATACAATTTATTATATTAATTCTCATGTAAATCAGTGAGCATAATATAAAAACCGTAACCAATTATGTAACAGTTACGGCTCACATATTTAAAAATGTTTTATTTTTGGACATTGCATATAATTAGCTGGCCATATTATTTCTCTTTAACAAGTTGTAGAAGTGGTTGAAGGTATTAGCCAGTTCCTTAATAAAACCCAGTTTAATATAAAAGCTTCCAGACTCAATATCTGCATAACTCATAGGTTTATAGTTCTTCAAACAACCACAGAAAACAGTATACTTGTCCAAATACTTCTGCATTTCATCGGGTACAATGTTTTTAGTTATATGGCTGTCCGGGATAATTTGTCCTTTTAAAAGGGATTGGGTAACAAAGTCAGAGCAGGTATACGCCTTATAGGTATTGAATCTGTACCCAATGACTACACCTAATGCTGCGAGAGAGTTATAAATGTTTTCCTCCTGATCATCTCTGATACTGTATATAAATCTTTTTATTTCTTCAAATTGATTTTCTGTTACTGGGATTTTATATACTTTTATATAGACATCATCAAATTCCTTGCCATGGGAGAGTCTTTGTGGAAACTCTTTTACAAAGCCTCCGACTAATGGATTTGATGCTCGATAACGAGCAAAAGAGTACATTTCATCCAAACCTTCGCTCAAGCTTATGGAGGAATGATTAAAGGAACTCCTGGTAAAAATCCTTATAAACTTCCCCATCATTGTAGGAGTCGCAGATAAAATAACATATATATTTTTCATATTAACCTCCAAGCGCCCTATTAGGCTTTGCACTTAAGTGGCTTTGAGCCTATAAAGCGGCCATAAATTCATAGGTTAGTTTGGATTATTAGTTGGTACATTACGAAATAACGAAAATATTACGAAAAATAATATTAGGATGTATGATTTATCTCTGGCAGTTCAGTTAAAAAAACCCCAGTTTAAACAATATAGTTGCTGCAATTACTGTAATCAGGCCGGCAAGTCCAATAGCAAGACCGCTCATAGCACCTTCCGTCTCTCCAAGCTCCACTGCTTTTGTTGTCCCCAGAGCATGGGCTGATGTACCTATGGCAATACCTTTTGCGGTTTTATCACCTATCCGGAACACTTTCAGCAAGGCGGGAGCCGAAACGGCACCAACTATACCGGTTATTATTATTGCGGCAACAGTAACCGATGGAATGCCCTGAAGCTGCTTCGACAGCTCGATACCCAGAGGTGTCGTAATTGACTTCGGAATAAGAGAAGCAAGCAATTCAGGTGAAAGTTTGAAGGCCTTTCCCAACAGCCATACACTAATAATAGCAGTAATACTTCCTGCAAGAACACCGCCAATTATTGCAACATAATCCTTTTTCAGAGAATTAATGTTTTTATACAAGGGAACAGCTAATATGACTGTGGCAGGAGTTAAAAACATTGATATAAAGTCTCCGCCCTTTTTATAATCCTCCAGAGGAATTTTTAGTAATAACAGAATCCCCATTACAATCATTATAGCAAGCATAAGAGGATTTAAAAAGGCAAGTTTGGTTTTTCTATTTATTAATATACCAATTTCAAACGCCAGAATTGATATTAATAATCCAAAAACAGGTGACGACATTATTTCCTTCATCTAGCCTTCCTCCTCTTTATCAACTGTACTGTCAGCCCGGTAACTATCATTACAAGAATTGTGGTTACTACACATATTACTGTAATGGAAACAAGGTTCTTTTTAAGTATTCCGACATACGCCAACAGTCCTACCCCCGAGGGAATAAAAAAGAAAGCAAGGTGGTCTAAAAGAAATTTACTTATTTCATCAATCATTTCAATTTTAATCAAACCCGTTGACAGGCAGACAAAAAGTAGTATCATCCCTATAATACTTCCGGGGAGCGGGATGTGTATAACCTTATTCAGTACTTCTCCGATAACGCAAATAATTAGAATAATTAGGAACTGTCTCAGTAATTTCATTTTATCAACTTAACCCCATGTGATATTAAAAGCTTGCACTAAGCTCTCTTTTTTAGGTCTTCCAACTTGTCTCTCAGCTCTGCTGCACGTTCAAACTGCAGTTCCGAAGCAGCCTGTTTCATTTCCTTCTGTAGCTTTGCGATAAGGCTTTCCAGTTCCTCTGGAGACATAAGATTTGGTTTTTCCTTACCAGTATAATATGTTTCATCCTCCTCTGCAACCTTTGTAGCCTCTATCAAATCTCTGACAGACTTTTGTATTGTGGTAGGCACAATACCATGAGTTTTGTTATAATCCATCTGAAGCTGTCTTCTTCTGTTGGTTTCGCTTATAGCTCTGTTCATTGAACCTGTTATGCTGTCTGCATACATAATGACCTTACCTTCAGAGTTTCTGGCCGCACGTCCTATGGTCTGTATAAGGGAAGTTTCGGATCTCAGGAAGCCTTCCTTATCGGCATCAAGTATTGCAACAAGCGAAACCTCAGGTAAATCCAAACCTTCTCTGAGCAAGTTTATGCCAATAAGCACATCAAACACTCCAAGACGCAAATCCCTGATTATTTCCATTCTTTCGAAGGTTTCAACATCTGAATGAAGATACTTAACTTTTATATCCAGCTCCTTCATGTAATCGGTAAGATCTTCAGCCATTTTCTTGGTAAGGGTAGTAACAAGTACCCTCTGCCCCTTTTCTGCTCTTAAATTAATCTCGCCTATAAGATCGTCAATCTGTCCCTTCACCGGTCTAATAATTATTTCCGGATCGATGAGTCCCGTTGGTCTGATTATCTGTTCCACTATCTGGGTAGAATGCTCCTTTTCATATGCTGCCGGTGTAGCACTGACATAAACCACCTGATTTACACGCTCTTCGAACTCGTTAAATTTAAGGGGTCTGTTATCAAAAGCTGAAGGTAATCTGAAACCGAATTCTACCAAAGACTCTTTTCTTGACCTGTCACCATTGTACATAGCTCCAACCTGCGACACTGTTACATGGGACTCGTCTATTACAAGTAAATAATCATCGGGGAAATAATCCATCAGTGTATAGGGGGCACTTCCTGACTCTCTGCCACTGATGTGCCTTGAATAGTTTTCTATTCCCTGACAAAAGCCGATTTCAGACATCATTTCCAAATCGTATCTGGTTCTTTGCTCAAGCCTTTGGGCTTCCAGGAGCTTACCCTCCATTTTTAACTGTTCAAGGCGTTCCTCCAGCTCCTTTTCAATTGTAACCATAGCTTTTTCCATTTTAGGTCTGGTAGTGGCATAGTGAGAAGCAGGAAAAACAGCTATATGAGTTCTGGTTCCGATTACCTCTCCCGTTAGGTAATCTACTTCTGTTATTCTCTCTATCTCATCTCCAAAAAATTCAACTCTTAAAACCATTTCAGAACTGTTAGCCGGAAAGATTTCAAGTACGTCACCCCTTGCCCTGAATCTACCTCTTCTGAAATCTATTTCATTTCTCTCGTACTGAATATCAACCAGCTTACGTATTATTTCATCTCTATCCTTCTGCATCCCTACTCTAAGAGAAAGCATAAGGTCTGTATAGTCCTCGGGGTCACCCAAACCATAGATACAGGAAACACTTGCAACGATAATCACATCTTGTCTTTCAAATAGGGCAGCAGTCGCAGAGTGACGGAGCTTATCTATTTCCTCGTTTATGGAGGAATCTTTTTCAATATAGGTATCGGTAGAAGGAATATAGGCTTCAGGTTGATAGTAATCGTAATAACTTACAAAATACTCTACAACATTGTTCGGGAAAAATTCTTTGAACTCACTACATAGCTGTGCAGCAAGGGTCTTATTATGAGCAATTACCAGTGTAGGTTTTTGAACCTGCTCTATAACCTTGGCAATTGTATAGGTCTTTCCCGAACCTGTGACACCTAAAAGGGTCTGATGCTTTTGACCTTCGGTAATCCCTCTGCTCAACTTCTCAATGGCAACAGGCTGATCGCCCTTCGGTTTATATTCTGATACAACTTCAAATCTATTCATATACCCTCCATTATTCAATACAGGATTTAATATTATTTACATGACACAGCATTAATTAACAAACATTAAAACAATCAAATTAAATTATAACATAAAACGCAGTCAAAGCAAACATACGTTTGTTTTGACTGCGTTTTACAGAAAAAATTCAGCTATTCATCAAAATATACTAATATATTTCTAGTTATTTATTATAGGATAATTACACTTAAACATTAAAAACACTAGAAAAACATATGTTCAATAAATATTTTTACACCAATTGCAATTAGTATTATTCCTCCGGCAATACCAGCTCTTTTTCCAAGCATATTTCCAAATCGTTTAGCAACAAGTATTGCAATTGTGCAGCAAATAAAGGTTACGATACTGATGATGGTTATTGAATTGAATATATTAACACTAAGTGCCGACAGACTTATTCCAACAGCAAGAGCATCAATACTTGTCGCTATAGCCTGAACAAGCAGCAGCTTATATGTAAGTTTAAACAGGGAACATTCCTGTTCTACACCTGCAGTGATCGCTTCATGGAGCATTTTGCCTCCGATGATAGCCAACAGAATAAATGCTATCCAGTGGTCAAAGCGACTGATAACAGCTTCAAATTTATTTGCGGCAAAGAAACCTATAAGCGGCATAATACCTTGAAAAACCGCAAACATTAATGACATCTGTAATATGTGTTTCAGCTTAATCTTATTTATACATAAAGAATTGGAAATAGATACTGCTGCTGCATCCATCGATAATCCCAACGCTAATAGTATTATTTCAGTTATTGCCATACACTATCTCCTAATAATATCAGTATATTACAAAAAACAGGAACCATTCCTCTGCAGTCAAACTGACTTACGAAATGATTCCGGTCCGTTTCTCAGCTTCTTGGTAACAGTCCGATTTTTCTCTGTACCTTTGAGAGAGTCTTTCTTGCCATATAAGTAGCCTTTTCAGAATTTTCCTTTAAAATAGAATTGAGATAATCCTTGTTTGCTATCAATTCATTATATTTCTGCTGTACGGGTTTAAGCATTTCCACCACTGATTGTCCAACAACTTCCTTAAGGTCCCCGTAAGATCTTCCGTCAAATTCCTTTTCAATTTCCGAAAAGGTCTTACCGGTAGCAGCGGAATATATGCTGATCAAATTACTTACTCCGGGCTTGTTAGTCTCATCGTATCTTATTTCGCGATCTGAGTCAGTAACTGCTCTTTTAAACTTTCTCATAATAGCATCTTCAGGATCAAGTATAAATACATAAGCATTTTCATTTTCATCAGACTTGGACATTTTCTTATCAGGTTCCTGAAGACTCATTATTTTTGCACCGATTTTTGGAATATATGGTTCAGGAATTCTAAAGGTTTCTCCATAAACATTATTGAATCTTTCTGCTATATCCCTGGTTATTTCAAGATGCTGCTTCTGATCCTGACCAATTGGCACAAGATCCGTCTGATATAATAAAATGTCGGCTGCCATAAGAACAGGATATGCAAATAATCCGGCATTTATATTGTCTGCATGCTTTGCGGATTTGTCCTTAAACTGGGTCATTCTATTCAATTCGCCCATATAAGTATAGCAGTTTAGTATCCATGCCAGCTCGGAGTGAGCACTTACATGGGATTGTAAATACAGTATGCACTTTTCAGGATCAAGACCACAGGCCATATATAAGGCCAACAGGTTCAAGCTTCGCTGTCTCAATTCTGCCGGTTTTTGTCTCACTGTTAGTGTATGGAGATCAACCACGCAGTAGAGACACTCAAACTCATCCTGCATTGGAATCCAGTTTTTAATTGCTCCAAGATAATTACCTATAGTAAGGTTTCCTGAGGGCTGAACCCCACTGAAAATCCTCTTCTTTTGTTCTGTCTGTTCCATTGAAAACACATCCTTAAAAATTATATTATTGTGTTATTAGTAAACAAAAAATAGAAAAAATAACATTAATGATTTTATCATTAAAGCAACAGAATTAACAAGGTATTTTAACTATATTTCGCTATACATTTATTTTGATTATTTGTCTTTTTTCACATATGATATGTATACTAAAAGGAAGCCTATACCGGCAATAGCATAATATAAAGCAACCCTACTGCTTCCCGCAGAATACTTCAACGCCGCAAATGCCAGGAGAATAAATGTAAATAAAATGCTTCCCAGTCGCATTATTTTATTCATAAGCTAATTTTCTTCCCTTTCTATATCCTTACCGAGCAAAAGTAATAGATTACTAAACATACTACATATATTATTAAAGCACAAGAAATGGCAGCCAAGCAATATGGGCTGCCATTTTTTTATCGTTCTTCTCTGAAGTATGGTTCTCCAAGAGCTTTAGGTGGACAATTTTCCTTTGATTTTTTCAAAGATATCATTATTAATACAATAATTGTCGCCAAATAAGGGAGCATATCAAATATACTCTGAGGAATAGATGAGTGGCTCTGCAAGTATAATCCCAGAATACTTAAGCCCCCGAAGAAGTAAGCCCCCAGCATGGATTTATATGGATTCCAGGTTACAAATATAACCAGCGCCACAGCTATCCAACCTCTTCCCCCTGTAACTGCATCCTGCCATGAAGGAACAACTACAAGTGAAAGGTATGCACCTCCCAGACCTGCCATAGCTCCGCCGAACAGAATATGTGCATATTTGTATAACGTAATATTGATTCCGGCTGTATCTGCCGCTCCCGGATTCTCTCCAATGGTTCTTAAATTCAGACCTATTCGAGTTTTAAATAGATATACTCCGGATAATATGGCTACAAGGTAACCGGCATACACCAGAATATCCTGATCAAACAAAGCAGGCCCCAAAACGGGGATATCACTTAAGAAGGGGATTTTTACAGCTCTGAATACCGATTTAATTGATTCAGGTAAAGCCTCTCCTACCAATTTTTGACCTACAAAACTTGAAAAGCCTGTACCGAATATGGTAAGTGAAAGACCTGATACAATCTGGTTTGCCCTTAAGGTAATAGTGAGGAATGCATATATCAGCGCTCCGCAAGCCCCTGCCACCAGTGCTGCTATAACACCCAATATGGGGCTTCCGGTTGACAGCCCTACACTGAAACCCATTACAGCCCCCATAAGCATCATACCCTCTACTCCAAGATTTGTATGTCCTACCTTCTCGGAGAATATTTCGCCTATGGTTGCAAAAAGCAAAGGAGTTCCAGCTTTGACAGCATCTATTAATACAAAGGTTAAAATACTCAAAACAGCCTCCATTATGCAGCCTCCTTTACTTTTGCAGAAATATTTTTGTCTTTCAAAATTAATCTGTACTGAATGAAAAATTCGCTTCCAAGCACAAAGAATAAAATCAGACCCTGAATGAGCTGCGCCGCTGATGCCGGTATCTGAAAAGCTGTTTGAATAAATGTTCCTCCCTGTTGAAGAACAGCAAACAAAAAACAGACGATAACAATCAGAGGAGCACTTAGGCTTGAAAGCCAGGTTGTAATAATAGCTGTATAACCTACCCCGTTTGCCACCTGATATGTCAGGGTACCATTTACACCTGAAACCTGGAACATTCCAACCAGACCGCAAAGTGCACCGCTTATGAAAAGTGAGGATAAAATGATTTTTTTTACATTCATACCGGCATATCTTGCCGTATTTTCACTTTCTCCTATAACCTGTATTTCATATCCACGCTTGGTTTTATTAATAAAAGTATACATCATCACAACAAGTATAATGGCAATTATCCAGCCTATATGAATTCCAAACAGCTTTGGCATAAGCGCATTAT
This sequence comes from Bacillota bacterium, assembly GCA_023393115.1. Taxonomy (GTDB): domain Bacteria; phylum Bacillota; class Clostridia; order Acetivibrionales; family DSM-1351; genus Ruminiclostridium. Next base: position 40,692 of record JAEWMS010000082.1, on the reverse strand, counting down.
CCTTAAACATTGCTATCTTACCGAAGCCAAGTGCTTTCGGGTCTTTCCAAGGCCCGTATTGCAGATAATTTATCCACTTAAGAGCAATGTAGTTCATCATTAATGTGAACAACGTTTCGTTTGTACCGAACTGAGCTTTAAAAAATGCCGGAATAAGTGCCCATAAGCCGCCAGTTACAATTGCAGCAACCATCATCAAAGGAATTAACGCAATAGAAGGAAGCTCATTGAAAAACAATGCGAAATAGGTTGCTCCAAAAGCACCCATTATTATCTGACCTTCAGCGCCTATATTCCAGAATTTCATCTTGAAGGCCACAGATATTCCCAAAGAGGTTACAATTAAAGGTATTGCTTTTATTATTGCCTCCTTGAACCTGTAAGCCGATCCAAAGGAACCGTCCAGCATTGACAAATACACTTCAAAAGGATTAAAACCCAGAATCAAAAGAAATATGCCTGAGGTTACCAGCGCTGCCAGTATTGCCAGTAATCTAAAGGTTACAGATTGTTTTTTTGTTAAATCAGTTCGTTTAGCTACTCTGAACATCAGGCACCCCTCCCCATAACATCCTCTATTTTTTCTCCTGCCATCATCAACCCCAGCTGTTCCTTGCTTACTTTGTCTGCATCAACAATGCCGGTAACTTCCCCATTACACAGAACCATAATTCTGTCACAGAGTTCTATTAGAACATCCAGATCTTCTCCAATGTATAGTATACCAACACCTTTTTCCTTCTGTTCATTCAGAAGGTCGTATATTGTGTAGGAAGCATTGATGTCAAGCCCTCTGACGGGATAGGCGGTTATCAGTAGATGTGGGTTTGATTCTATTTCCCGCCCCAGTAAAACCTTCTGTATATTACCACCTGATAATTGCCTTACAGGATGATAAACTCCAGGAGTATTTATCTCTAACTTTTTTATTAGCTTGTGTGCAAGATTCTTAGCCGTCTTCTTTTCAATAAAAATTCCTTTTTGATTTTGATATTCTTTCAAAATCATGTTATCAACCATACCCATGGAGGCAATAAGGCCCATACCCAACCTGTCTTCAGGTATAAAGCTCATACTTATTCCCATTTTTATTATGTCACGCGGATTTTTACCTACGATATTTTCATCTTTATACTCTATAGAACCTGCCGCTACAGGATACAAGCCTGCAATTGCCTCGCACAGCTCTTTCTGACCGCTTCCTGCGACACCTGCAACTCCCAGTATCTCTCCGGCTGCAAGTTTGAAACTTACTTTATTCAGAGCCTTTACATGTTCTTGGTCTTCCACTGTTAAATCATCAATCTTTAAAATTGTATTGCTGCTCTTTTTCTCTACCCTATTAATTGCTAAATCAACAGCTCTTCCAACCATCAGATTGGTAAGCTCACTGGCATTGGTATCCGCCTTATTAACTGTTCCAAAGGTTTCGCCCTTTCTCAAAACAGTTATTCTATCTGATATCTCCATAACCTCGTTAAGTTTATGGGTTATTATTATTATTGAACAACCTGCCTGCTTCATCTTTCTAAGAATATTAAACAAGCTTTCTGTTTCCTGAGGAGTTAATACAGCTGTGGGCTCATCCAGAATAAGAATTTCGGCGCCTCTGTAAATAACCTTAAGAATCTCAACTGTCTGCTTTTCACCTACCGACATATTATATATCTTTTTGTCAGGGTCTACACTTAGCCCATATTTATCGGATATTTCACGGATTTTCTGTGAAAGTCTTTTACTTCCTATAAAGAAACTGCCCTTCTGGCCTGCAATTATATTTTCCTTCGCGGTCAATACCTCAACAAGCTTGAAATGCTGATGAATCATTCCAATACCCAGTGCCATGGAGTCTTTTGGGTTTTTAAAGGAAACCTGTTTTCCTTTAATATAAATGGCTCCACTGTCGGGTGTATATATCCCTGACAACATATTCATCAATGTACTTTTTCCTGATCCGTTTTCCCCTAAAAGAGCATGAATTTCTCCTTTTCTGACCTCCAGAGAAACATTATTGTTTGCAATTACAGGGCCGAAGGTTTTAGTCAGATTTTCAATTTTTATATACACTTCATTATTCACGGCGTCACCTTTAACTTCTATAAAATATTAAAAACTTTATTAGCAGTAGTTAAACCCATAGGCTTTTAACTACTGCTAATAAAAACCTGCATTTATTAGTTTTTATTTCTTCTAGTCAATTTTACCGTTTACACCCTTTACAAACCATTTACAGTTTAACTGTTCATCGTCAGTCATTTCAGCACCTTCAGCAACCTTAACGGCACCTGATTGATCAAGGATTGGTCCTGCGAATACCTTGAAGGAACCATCCAGTATTTTAGCCTTAACCTCTTCGATCTTTTCCTTTGTGCCTGCTTCAGCATTTTCTGTTAGAGGAGCAAGGTCTACAACACCTTCTTTAAGTCCACCCCAGTAGTTTTCAGGCTTCCAGGTTCCGTCAAGAATTTTCTGCACCTGATCTACATAGTATACACCCCAGTTCCATATAGGAGCAGTTATGTAAGCCTTTGGAGCAGCCTTGCTGCTATCTGAGTTGTATCCGATAGCAAATGCACCCTTTTCTTCTGCAGCTATTTGAGGACCTGTTGTATCCTGGTGTTGAGCGATTACATCACAACCGTCATTTAAAAGTGCAGTTGCTGCATTCTTTTCAAGGGTAGGATCGTACCAGGTATCTGTCCACTTCACACTTACTGTTGCATTAGGATTTACAGACTGAACTCCAAGAGTAAATGCGTTGATACCTCTTATAACTTCAGGAATCTGCTTTGCTGCAACATAACCGATTTTACCGGTTTTCGATTTCAGACCTGCAGCTATACCTGAAAGATATCTTGTCTGCTCAATTCTTCCAAAGTAATAAACAAAGTTTGTCTCGTTTGACATATAACCTGAGCAATGGAAGAATTTAACGTCCGGATATTCCTTTGCAACTTTGTCAACATACTCCATGTACCCGAAGCTGGTAGCGAAAATAACATTACAGCCCTGGTCAATAAGGTCTTTCATAGCCTTTTCAACAGATGCGTCTTCAGCAACATTTTCCAGGTAAGCGGTGGTTACACCCTTGTCTTTCAGCTTTTCTTCCAAATACAAACGACCCTGGTCATGGGCATAAGTGTATCCACCGTCTCCGATAGGTCCAATGTAGATAAAGCCTGCTTTTACTGCGTCCACTTTTCCAGATGAACTTGCTGATTTTGATCCGCAACCTGTAAGTGCAACAGAGCAAATCATTACAACAGCCAGCATTAATGCCAATAATCTTTTCATTCTAAAATCCCCCTAATTTCATTAATTGATTTATCATAATGCTTCCGATATCGGCAGCATTTAATCCCTTTTATAGTACCTTATGTAGGCTTCACCCCTATATGTCGTTCTATTTGCTCCACCTATCCACTTCACCTTTTTATGTCAACTAATTATTAATCCAGAAAAGTTATTTTGCCACCCTCCATGCTTTGGACAATAGCAAGTGATTGAACGTCAATTCCCTTTTCTCTCAATAGTTTGCCGCCATCCTGAAAGCCTTTTTCTATTGCTATTCCTATGCCGGCTACCTCCGCACCTGCCTGTCCTACAATATCAGTAAGTCCGAGGGCTGCTTTTCCGTTCGCGAGAAAATCATCAATTATTAAAACTATATCTTTGGAATTTATATACTTTTTAGAAACTCTTATGTTATAGGTTTTTTGTTTTGTAAATGAAAACACTTCTGAAAGATACATATCGGAATCAAGATTTTTGGCTTCGGTTTTTTTTGCAAAAACAACAGGAACCTTAAAGTATTGCGCAGCGATACATGCAATACCTATCCCTGAAGATTCAATTGTCAGTATTTTGGTAACATTTTTATAAGCAAATAATCTGTAAAATTCCTTGCCCATTTCATTGAAAAGCTGAACATCCATCTGATGATTCAAAAAAGAATCCACTTTAAGAATATCATTACCTATTACTTGTCCGTCATTTAAAATTCTTTGCTTTAAGAGTTCCATCTTATCCCTCCAGGAAAATACGAAATATTATGTAATCTAACAAAATATTTCAAGTCATAATAATTTCACTAATAGCCATAAAAAACAGCCTAGTTAATATTAAAGCTCCCAATCGTGGATTGGGAGCTCTTATTCTTATGACAATGAATAAATGTCAAAGATGAACACCCGTAGCAAAGCCATTTACGGCGGCTTCGTAGAGACTTTCGGACCATATCACCGAGAATATACGGGATATTTTTTAGTATAAAGCTTTTAAAAAACTATACTAAAAAACACCATTATTAAGTTTTATGTCTATCTTGCTGACAAAGTAATTGTATTATAGACCATAGAAAAAATCAAGACAGAAATGAACATTTATTAGAAATTCGTTTAAAAAGTTCGCTTATTCGCTTGTTTTTCTCAAATAACAACATTAATGGGAAACCCAGTACATAACATGCTACAATCTGGCCTAACCCAACTGAAAGCATTGTGGCAAACAATGGCAGCTTGTAAAGAACACTAAGCATGGCTCCCACAAAAACTGCATTGATAATAACCGGCGGCAAAGGAGCCAGCCACTTTCGTTTTGGCTTGTTATAAGTCAATTTGAAAGTCAAATAAGCAGCCAACAGTGTAGACAGGCTACCTACTACTATATCCCATATTCCATTGCCCCCAAGTATATTTGCAATAATGCAGCCTACAAATAAACCAGGAATAGACAGAGGTGTAAAATAAGGCAATACGGTCAGAATTTCTGCAAATCTGATCTGGTATGGAAGGAAACTGGTCAAGTAAAAAATTAGTGTCAGCACCAGATATACTGCTGCTATCATTGCTGAGGTTGTCAGCCAAATCATTTTTTTGTTTCTCATAATATTAACCTCCTAAGCCACTGAAAGTGGCTTTGAGCCGCTTAGTGGTCACAATATTTTATGAAATTTATCTACTCCCAAATCCGCTGCGAGGCGAATAAAGGAGGTTAATTGGCCATGTGCGCTTTCAAAGTATTCAACTCAAACTCATTACTTCAATCAAGTACTATATATAACTTTGAATATGTCGCGCGGCCATAAATTCATAGGTTAGTTTGGAAGACGAGCTTTAGCGAAGTCTTTCAAGCTAACCTCTTCTCCCTGTCGTGACCGGTGGTACATTTAAACACAGGAGTGTACAGTCTTCCAAGCCCGGAATTACTGTGAAACAAAACAAAATACTGCCCTGCAAATGCAGGCAGCGTCGCCGTAGTTTTATTCAAAGCTTGAATTTTAGGATTACTTATAATTCAAGCTTTAGACAGGATGGTCACGAACTGTCTTTATTATTTTCATTTTTAAGAATTATATCACTGATTAGGAATCTCCGCAACTATCAGAACAATTAATATGTCAATGCTAATATGCTAATAGGAAATTTCGCCCAGCAAAAGAAGAATTATTGCGCTTAAATTCAGACATATACATACAAGATAAAGGAAATATACCGCTTGCTTCTGAGTGAGGCCTTTCTTTAGCAACCTGTAATGTATTTGTGAGGAATCACCTATATATATGCGTTTACCTTCTTTTATCCTTTTAAGCATTACAAATATATTATCAAATATTGGAAGACCTAACACCAGAATAGGAATAAAAATAGATACCACCGTAGCTTGTTTGAACGCCCCGTCCAACGATATTATTGCAAGGATAAAACCCAGGAAAGTAGCCCCCGCATCACCCATCAATATTTTGGCAGGATATTTATTATATTTCAGATATCCAAGACATACTCCAACCAGAGTAATTGACATGATGGCCAGCAACTGGTTTCCCTTTGTTATTGAAACCACGAAAAGTGTTCCCGCCGAAATACAGGATAATCCTCCTGCCAATCCGTCAAGGCCGTCAGAGAAGTTTATTACCGTAGTTACTCCAAATAACCATAATACTGAAAGGAAAAATTGTATCCATTCCGGAAAAAGTATATACGAACCATCTAATGGGTTAGTTATTCCAAAAAACCTGATATTGGTAAAATAGACCGTAATAAGACATGCGAATATTTGAATCAAAAACTTAGGCAGGGCTTTCAGGTCTCTTCCATTTATTTTGAACCAGTCATCTACCATTCCGATGGCCCAAATAATCAAAGAGCTGATAAATAAAGCTACTGATTTCTGGCTAAAATCCCTGCTGAATATAAAGTAGCAAAGCCAAAACGAAAAAAAGATTCCTACTGCGGCCAGATATGCCTTATTTTCCTTATGTATCTTTCTTTCACTTTGGAGATTTGGTTTTTCTGTATAGTTTATTTTATGAGCGAGTTTTGTAAGTTGAGGTGTAACAATTAACATAATTACCAGTGATAGAAAAAAAGGTAAATAGTAATTCATTTTACAGACTCCGTTTCATCCTTAGTATTATTAAAGTTCTACTGTTAAGAGTACTTAACGCTTATAATATAAAGTTATACTAAAAATCATATTCTTTCAATTATTTATTTGAATATTTTTCAAAATTAAGATTTATTTAATAATTTTATGTAACCGCGTCAAATATCATTTACTTAATTGCAGATGTCATGTATAATATTTTATTTGGGAAGACGCATGTATTTTTTGGTGCCCTACTCAATAAAGATATAGTGGATCACGGAGGTAGAGACTATGTTTGACGTAGCAATAATTGGTTGTGGAATTTCCGGTATTTTTGCCGGGTATGAATTAACTAAAAAGAATCCTGAATTGAAAGTTGTAATGATAGAACAGGGTCATAATATTTTTGGAAGAAACTGTCCTATTGTATCCAATAAAACAAAGGATTGTATTCGCTGTAAAACCTGCGATATAATGCGGGGCTTTGGCGGAGCGGGAGCTTTTTCCGATGGTAAGTTTAACTTTACAACCGCATTTGGCGGATGGTTGAATGATTACCTTGACGATAAAGAGGTAATGGACCTGATTAACTACGTTGATAGTGTAAATGTTGAGTTTGGTGCTACAAATGAAATTTTTTCAACCTATGCCCCCGAAGCTAAAGCTATTGAAAAAAGGGCTCTTGAAAACGATTTACATCTGTTGCAGGCTGCAGTAAAGCATCTCGGAACAGAAAACAATCTGGAAATTCTGAAAAGACTCTATAATTATTTGTTGGAACGCCTTGAAATGTTATGCAATACACAGGTACTGAACATAACTCCAACCGGAGGCGGTTATGCTGTGGAACTGCAAAACGAAAAGACTATTGAATGTAAATACCTTATCGTTGCACCCGGAAGATCCGGTGCTGAGTGGTTTTCTCAGCAGTGCAAACAACTAAAGCTGGACATGATAAATAACCAGGTTGATATAGGTGTGAGAGTCGAGCTGCCTGCAAAGGTTTTTGAGCATATTACTGATGTTGTATATGAATCAAAGCTTGTATATAGAACAAAACAGTACGGCGACCTTGTGCGTACCTTCTGTATGAATCCGTACGGGCATGTTGTTTCTGAAAATGTTGACGGTATAGTTACTGTAAACGGTCACAGCTATACTGATCCAAGCCTCAGAAGTGAAAACACAAATTTTGCACTTCTGGTAAGCAACAGATTTACTCATCCTTTCAACGAACCGTACCAGTACGGTAAAAGAATAGCATCTTTGTCAAATATGCTTGGCGGCGGCGTTCTGGTTCAGAGGTTCGGAGATCTTATCAAGGGAGCCAGAACTAATGCACACAGACTGGGACAGAGCTTCACTCACCCTACCCTTAACGCTACCCCCGGTGATTTAAGCCTTGTTCTGACAAAGAGACACCTTGATAATATCATAGAGATGATTTATGCTCTGGACAAAATTGCTCCGGGTACTGCAAATTATGATACTTTACTTTACGGGGTCGAGGTTAAGTTCTACAGCTCAAGACTTGAATTAACAAGGGAACTGGAAACAAAACTTCCTAACATGTTCGCTATCGGTGACGGTGCAGGAGTGACAAGAGGTTTGTCACAGGCAAGTGCCAGCGGTGTTCATGTTGCACGAACAATTTCCGAAAGGATTAGCAAATCCTAATAACTAACGCAACATGTATGCTGATATTACTTCTATTATTAGCATTCTGAATTTTACAAAACGGTTGGTGCTAACCCTGGCGCCAACCGTTTTATATTCATAGCTAAATATGTAAACCACATATCTGCTTCTAAGAATCAACTTTCCAGATACCTGAATAAGCGCATAAGTTAAAGAGCTAAGTAATACTAAAATATCACTAAATCAACAATATTATACTGCGTTAGCAGCATATAGGTTACTGTTCCAGCAAATATACTCAAAAGAGTATTCTTTCTCCACAGATGCAAAACTACAATTATTAGTATTGCTATAAATTCATTCAAACCGTATGCACCGGTAGTGAAGGATACTCCTTTGAGGCAGTATACCACCAGCAAGCCGATTACGGCATAAGGTAAGACTTTACCCAGTTTGAGTATATACTGCGGTGTTTCTCTGTCGGGTCTGAATATCAAAAAAGGCAGGAATCTGGTGAGCATTGTACCAAGCATAAGCATAAGAATAGTAATCAGTGTCTGATATGAACTTAAAATGACAGATCCCCTCCTTTACGGTTTTTCCTTCCTGTAAATGTAAAAATGTTAAAATTAAAAGCATTGAGGGTATAATAAAATTATTTTGCCCGAATACTAAAAGACACACCACAGAACTGACAACACCTACTATGGCCGGGAAATGATTCTTTTGCTCCAGCCATTGGTTTATAAAAATTACAACAAATAATGCTGTTAACGCAAAATCCAGTCCTTTTGTATTAAATCTGATAAATTCTCCTAACAATGCCCCTAACACAGACCCGATAATCCAATACCATCTGTTCAGTAATGCCACAAAGAACATAAACCAGTTACTGTCAATTCCTTTATCTGGTTTTGCTGAACATAATATTGAAAATGTTTCGTCACACATTGAGAATATTAAGTACGGTTTTAATCTTCCTGTATTCTTAAACTTTTCCAACATTGATATACCATAAAAAATGTGTCGAGCATTAACCATTAAGGTGATTAAAAATGCATACCAGGGATTAAACGAGGAGGCTAACAGGGTTACTCCGACATATTGCATTGATCCGGCAAATACAAAGAAGCTCATCAGGAAGGTCCACCCTGGACCGTAGCCTATGGATTTCATCAGTATACCGTATGCTATCCCTAAAAAAAGAAACCCTGCTAAAACAGGTAATGTACATGGAAAAGCAGCTTTAAGTGCATCAATTCTTGTTTTCATTGTTTTGTCCAAAATAACTCACCAATCTAAATTAATTTACTAAATTGCTTAAAGGTATATTAGAATAAAGATTATCAATTGTCAAACCCGGCACTAGAAAAAAATATAATAAAAATGGTAAATACCCGATAACAGGGTATCTACCATTTATGTGTAGTAATCATTCTATTTCTTAAGCTGTATCTAGGCATGGCTACAGCTATTTTACTGTTTCTATTCAAATTTACACTTTTTCAGGTTCAGGATATTCAACACCGAAGGTATCAACAGTCACCTTCTTTATTTTTTGCTCATCCATGGGTCTGTCATTGTAATCTCTTTTTACGTTTACTATTCTGTCGGCTTCCTCAATACCTTCTGTCACTTTACCGAAGGCAGCATATTGACCATCAAGGTGAGGAGCTTTTGCTACCATGATGAAGAACTGTGAACCGGCTGAATTTGGAGCCATTGTTCTAGCCATAGATAAAATACCCTTATCATGTTTTAAATCGTTCTTAAAGCCGTTAGCAGAAAACTCTCCCCTGATACTGTAATCTGGTCCGCCCATACCGGTACCCTCAGGATCGCCTCCCTGTATCATGAAACCAGGAATTACCCTGTGGAATATTACTCCATCATAAAATCCCTTGTTTATAAGAGATATAAAGTTGTTTACGGTATTAGGTGCTATCTCCGGATATAGCTCTGCTTTCATAATATTTCCGTTTTCCATTTCAATTGTAACGATTGGATTTTTACTCATTTTTTCATTCCTTTCAAAACCTCCGGTACAGATGTCACTGGAAGTTTTAGCTATATTTATATTGTCAGTACTATTTTATAGTTTTCGAACCGGATATCAAGTATATTCATTCATTTTGTGTTATACTCATAATAATACAATTTAAACATAAATTATGTCGGTTATTCGGGTCTAAATAATTTTGGGGTAGTTTGGGGTTATGTATGTTCGGTATAATTTCTAGGCTAAAAACTATAGATACAACATCAAAAAATACAGTGTTTTTTGTATTTGAAGGTGCTGTAGGTGCAATAATTCTTAATCTTGCTAATCCATTTTTTTCAATGTTCGCCAGAAGAATGGGTGCAAGTGATTATGAGATAGGCCTTGTTTCTTCACTTCCTGCACTGGTTGGCATTCTTGCTCTTGTGCCTGGAAGTCTGCTTGTGGACAGAAGCGGGAACAAAAAAAGAATAGTATCGGTGCTTATTCTGCTCGTAGGCATAATGTATCCTCTTGCAGCATTAACACCTTTTTTAGGCAGTTACAGAGTTCCTCTGTTTGTTACTGTCATCGCTTTGATGAACTGGCCCTTTTCAGTTTTTAATATTTCGTGGCAGTCGTTTTTCTCAGATGTTATGGTATCCAGCTTTAATTCAGCTTTCACCAGAAGAACCAGAGCAGCAACTGTTGTAGGTACTACAACTTCTTTAGCGGCAGGCTTGCTGCTTTCCTATATTCCCAAAAGCGACAGCGAAAGAATTCTGGCTGTGTTGGAGCATTAAGGCTTTTTGCTTCATTACTGTTTCTGGTAAGATATATAAAGAACAAAAAAGCTGTTTAGCTTTTACCGGGCTGATATCTTACTTGGCTCATTCCTCACTAATATGAGACATGTCACCTTCTATTATTACTCTGGCGTGTAAAGTTTCGAAAAAATCGGCTCTGTCAGTATCTTTTTTTACTGGGCTGCACCCATTATGCACAAAATCATTATCAATTTCAACTATACTCAGACTTGTCCCATGTATAAAAGGCTGCTCCCACAGCTTTTCAATTGGAATACCTTTGAATATAGCCATTATGGTCTTAACGATAACAGCGTGTGTAACAATAAATACATTACAGTCTTTATTTTCATTGATAATTCTCTTTAGAACAGCTTCGATTCGAGCTCTAACCTGGTAGAAGTCTTCACCGGAACTGGCCTTGTACTGATGTGGTCTGTTCCAGAAAGCATCCAAACCTTCCTTGTCGGCTTCGGTAAACTCGTTCTTTGCTTTTCCTTCCCATTCTCCCAAATTTATTTCTCTAAGATTTTCATCAGTAATAATATCAATTTTCCTGTCTCCTCGTATCAGCTCGGCTGTGTTAACAGCCCTTTGGCTGGAGCTGGAATAAATAACTTTAATATCTGTACTGTTCAGGCTTTTTCCAAGAGTCTCTGCATTTCTTATACCCTTTGCAGTCAGGTCAGAGTTGTTCCACCCCTGCATCCTGCCCTCAACATTCCATTCTGTCTCACCGTGTCTTGTTATGTACAGTTTGATCATACTAACCCCCTAATATTATTCCAACTCCAACGTCAACTGTGAATCTGCCTTATCTTCGTCCTTTATATAGCAACCAATTGCAGGAATATTCTTGGTACGATAGTAGTCCACATCGCTCAGCTGCATTTCCTCAATTGTCTTAATATACACCAGCGTACTTCCCTTTTTAGAGGTCAATACCTGTACCCCCTGAGAATCTCTTGTGGATTTAGGGTTGATGTTCTCAGTACTAAATACCAGAACTTTCTTAATGCTGCTGGTTGCCACAAGATCAATATCTTCGGTAATAAACATCATCCTTATAAGAGGTGCGCTATCACAATAGGCATTAGCCAGCTTTTTGCGGTTAGTTTTTGTGGCATAGCTGGACATCTCTATTTTCGCACCTTTACCATTTTCATAGAAGAACAGCATGTACCCATCATAATTGTCTGTTGCAGTTACGTAGATAATCTTTTCATCATTTTCAAGGCTCAACAGATTTGTCAGATATTCTCCTAAGCTGCTTGCCTTGCAATCTGGAATATCATATATCTTTGTTTTGTAAACGTTGAACTTGTTCGAGAACAACAGTAAGTCGGCCTTGTTATGAGACTCAATTTCCTGAACAATATTATCATCATCCTTCAGCTTATGCTCAGGATTTGCTCTTAAAGATACCAGCGGTATTTTTTTCAAGTAATTCTGTTCTGTCAGGAATATCTTAAGGTTGTAGTCTTCAATCAAATGCTCGGTGGTTATTTCCTCCACATGCTCTTCATGAATTAATTCTGTACGTCTTGCCTGTCCGAACTTCTTGACAATTTCCTTAAGCTGCTTCTGAATAATTTTTTTAACCTTGCTTTCATTACCGTATATATCCTTTAATTCAGCAATTTCTTTAACAAGGTCATCAACTTCACTTACTCTGTTCAGAATATATTCCTTGTTAAGATTTCTGAGTTTTATTTCAGCAATGAAATCAGCCTGTATCTCGTCTATCTCAAAGCCTCTCATCAAGTTAGGGATTACAAGAGCCTCCTCCTCTGTTCCCCTTATAATGGCAATAGCTTTGTCAATATCCATCAGTATCTTTTTCAAACCCATAAGGAGATGTAGCTTGTCGCTCTTTTTCTCTATATCAAAAAGAGTTTGTCTCTTAATGCAATCAACTCTAAAAGCAAGCCATTCGTTTAGAATAGTTCTAACTCCCATAACTCTCGGCTTGCCATTTATCAAGATATTGAAATTACAGTTGAAGCTGTCCTGAAGGGGTGTAAACTTGAAAAGCTTGTTCATTAAGGCGTCAGGATCGGTATTTTTTCTGATATCAAGAGTAAGCTTCAGACCACTTAAGTCGGTCTCGTCTCTCACATCAGTAATTTCCTTGATTTTACCACTCTTTATCAGATCGATAATCTGATCCATTATGGCTTCGACAGTTGTTGTATATGGAATTTCAATAATCTCTATACAATTGTTTTCCTTGTCATATCTATATTTTGCACGAACCTTGAAGCTGCCCTTTCCATTAGCATATATATCCCTTATCTCCTTTTCGGAGTAAATAAGCTGTCCGCCGGATGAAAAATCGGGTGCTTTAAGGTAATCCTCCATTATTGCCTCAGGATTGTCTATTAGTGCAGAGGTAGCTTCACATATTTCGGTAAGATTGAAGCTGCAAATGTTACTGGCCATACCTACAGCAATACCCTGATTTGCATTAACGAGAATATTGGGATAGGTCGTGGGTAGAAGTACGGGTTCTTTCATAGTACCGTCATAGTTATCCACGAACTCTACAGTGTTTTTGTCAATATCCTTGAATACTTCTTCACAAAACTTGTCAAGCTTGGCCTCAGTATAACGGGGCGCTGCAAACTTCATATCCCTGGAATACTGTTTACCAAAGTTTCCCTTTGAATCTACGAAAGGATGGAGCAGCGCGTTATTACCTCTGGTCAGTCTGACCATAGTCTCATAAATAGCCATATCACCGTGTGGATTCAGTTTCATGGTCTGACCCACAATATTTGAAGATTTGGTCTTCGTACCGGTGAGCAGGCCCATTTTGTACATGGTATAGAGCAATTTCCTGTGGGAGGGCTTGAAGCCGTCAATTTCGGGAATCGCCCTTGATACAATGACACTCATTGCATACGGCATGTAATTGTTTTCAAGTGTTGATACTATATCCTGTTCAACAAAATTTTTGTGAGTAGACATTCATATCCTCTTTTCTGTTTATATGCTGTTTCTTTATAACTAATTTTCAAAATGTATAAGTGTATCTTTTTCAACTTAATATCCGGATAATCAATAAATTAGCTTACATCAATCATGTCCAGATATTTGCTGCCGTTTTCCTCTATGAAAAGCTTTCTGCCAGGCAAATTGTCTCCCAGAAGCACGTCAAACATTTGTGCCGTATATTCGACTTCGGTAGGAGTTACCTTAATAAGTCTGCGGGTCTCCGGACTCATGGTTGTAAGCCACATCATCTCAGGCTCATTCTCACCAAGCCCTTTTGACCGTTGTATTGAAAACTTTTTACCCTCAAGCTTTGATAGTATATCTGCCTTTTCCTTTTCGGAATACGCGAAATAGCTTTTTCCCTTGCAGCTTATCTCAAATAGTGGAGATTCGGCTATAAAAACCTTACCTTCCTGAAGCAGTGTAGGCACAAGTCTGTATAACATAGTCAGTATAAGTGTCCTTATCTGGAAGCCGTCTACGTCAGCATCGGTACAAATAATAACCTTGTTCCACCTGAGATTATCTAAATCAAAGGTGTTAAGTTCCTTGTTATGTTTGGATTTGATTTCAACCCCACACCCTAGAACCTTTAGCAGATCAACAATAATTTCATTTTTAAATATGCTGTCATAATCCGCTTTAAGACAATTTAGAATCTTACCTCTGACAGGCATAATAGCCTGAAACTCGGCGTCACGGCCAAGTTTGCAGGAACCAAGTGCGGAGTCACCCTCCACTATATATATTTCTCTTTTTGACAAATCTTTTGTTCTACAATCAACAAACTTCTTTACTCTGTTGGAAATGTCCACATTTCCGCTAAGTTTTTTCTTAATATTGATTCTGGTTTTTTCAGCAGTTTCCCTGCTTCGCTTGTTAACCAAAACCTGTTCTATTATTTTATCACTTTCAACCTTGTTCTCAATAAAATACACTTCCAACTGCTGTCTCAGAAATTCGGTCATTGTTTCCTGAATAAATTTATTGGTAATAGACTTTTTGGTCTGATTTTCATAACTTGTAACAGTCGAGAAGGAATTAACCACCAGAATCAAACTGTCTTCTACGTCCGCAAAGGTAATTTTAGCTTCATCCTTGGTATATTTGCCCCTGGCCTTTATGCATTTGTCTATTTCATAAACCAATGCATTCTTAACAGCCTTGTCAGGGGCACCTCCATATTCAAGAAAACTTGAATTATGGTAGTATTCCAGAAGATTTGTCTGATTATTAAAGCAGAAGGCAATCTGCATTTTTACCTTGTACTCTGGCTTGTCCTCCCTGTCACGACCTCTTGTAGCAGTTTCATAGAATTGAACATCAGTAAAGCCATTATCTTTATTGATTTCCTTTATGTAATCGACTATACCGTTTTCATAGCAGTATATAAATGTCTCACCCGACTCCTCATCCTTAAGTATAAAACGGAGTCCGGCGTTTACCACTGCCTGCTTTTTTAGAACTGTTTGAAAATATTCCAGAGGAATGTTTATATCGGTAAATACATCAATATCAGGTTTCCATTTCTGAATTGTGGAAGTTTGCTCATATTTGCATTTTTCCTTGTTGAGCCCGCCTATGTTTTCACCCTTTTCAAAGTGAAGCTGATATTTATGTCCATCTCTGAATACAGTAACATCAAAATATTCAGAGCTGTATTGAGTTGCGCATGCACCAAGACCATTTAAACCAAGACTGTACTCATAGTTTTCACCGGAGTTGTTCTGGTACTTACCTCCCGCGTACAATTCGCAGTAAACCAGCTCCCAGTTGTATCGCTCCTCCTTGGTGTTGTAATCAACTGGCAAGCCTCTTCCCCAGTCCTGTATCATTATAGAATGGTCAACAAACCTGGTAACTTCGATAACATTACCGTGTCCTTCCCTGGCCTCGTCGATTGAGTTTGACAGAATTTCGAAGAAAGAATGCTGACAACCATCCAGACCATCTGATCCAAATATAACGCCCGGACGCAGTCTTACTCTGTCTGCACCTTTTAAGGATGATATACTTTCATTGCCATATTCAGTCTTTCTGGTATCTTTTGTCATTAGTAACTCCTCCGTTTTTATTGTTCCTTAACATTATTTATCAAACTAGTGTTCTCTGTCAACTCTTTTGTTACTATATGCACAATTTGGTCTGGGATATCTTTTAACTTATCAGCAAAAAATGTTGGGTACACTTTATGATTTTTAAGTTCACTAATGGGGATCCAGTTCATGTATTCTTTGCCTTCAGCACAAATACTATTACTATTCAGTGTTTTCAATTTCATATCTAACTCCAGTTTCCTCAAAAACTTCTCTAATAACAGCTTCTTCAGCTGTTTCTCCCAAATGTACTCCACCGCCAACAGAGTAGTAATAATCTGCAACCTCATTGCTTGCTAATAAAACACAATCATCTTCAATAATTATAGCTGTTGCCTCGCAAAATACTAATTTCGTACTTCTATATATTCAGTAATTCACTTATAATAATATCACTCAACACTTAACTAATCTCTTTAATAATTTTATATATAGAATCGATTCAGGAACATGTTTATATCCTTGTTGTTTTTTAAAATAATAACTTTCTCCTGATAAGAGGAAATTCGCTCTTTTAGTTTATCTTTTCCAGAATCGTAGTCTTTTGACCATTGTAGCATACACTTTAGCATCTCATAACGTGGATAATAAATAGATTTTTCGATACCGAGTCGCTGCTTTATCCATCGCGTAATTATTCTGTAGTTCCTTGTTTTTGTAGAAATCTCAAGTAAGATAATTGTATCGGCTTCCTTTAGACCATCTTCGAAACAAGGCCTCCCTACATCTTCAATAATCCACGTTGGTTGTTGTATTATTGAATAAAACAATTCTCCCCGTTCTTTTACATCTCTTTTCCGATTCCCCCAGCGGTTTGATTTGTCAGGAATATGTACAACCTCATCAAGTGATTGATATGGAATGTTTGATATCATTGACAATTTTCTTGCAAGTGTAGATTTACCACTTGAGATTGAGCCAACAATGTATATTTTCATGAACTTTTACTTCCTTTTGGAATTTTAACTCTCACTACAATAACCCGATTGCTTTCTTATTATTTAGCGACTGAATGCGGATACAAAAATACCGCGCTTTCTTTTTAACTGAATGTGCGGTAGGTCATTGCAGCGTCACTTATATAATCTATATAAAATTCATGACACCTTTCTATTGTGTATGGCTTTAATGTTATCTTCTTCCCTGATAATTCCACTTAAACCACCTCGTTCCACTACATATTTTACTTCGCATAAAAGCTAACAATCCCGCTTCAAAGCAACTTTATTACAAATAATACTATATCTGTAACATTACTTTGTCAAGTTTCACCCCTTACCGCACTATTCAGTATTCAAAGATCATGTATCCGTTGCTATCTATTCATTTTGCGACTATAAAACGTGCAATAAAAAAGCACATCCATTTAACTGAATGCGCGGTAATAGAATGATTCTTGATATATAAACACTGTGAAATAAACTAACTTCTGATGTTTATACTGTGTAGTTAATCGCTATCTTTATATCTCTTACAGCATCTCTGAAAATCTCATTTGACCGAATTAAAATATTCATAATTTCTTTAACTTTTTCAGCGTCAGATTCAGTATGTGTAGGGTCGTTCCAGGATATATTTATAATTTCCCAAGAATATTCTTTTAATGCTTGATATCTGTCTATCGCTGCATTTAAACTCTGTTGGTCTATATCTTTTATATACTCTTTGCACATCTTTAGAAAATCTAACGTTCTGATATTGCTTTCATGAAAAATGCATTGTTGCGGGTAAAAGCCTTCGAGAGACCCACGCTGTAAATAATTAATATAAGAACAATACCCATCGGAACCATAGCCCATAAACTGCCGAAATGCATCAGGTGTTTCTTTGCTGACAAATTCCTCATTATTCCACTTCCCAGACATCATCAGACAGTAGTTATACAGAGCGTTTTTGCACGCTTTTTCAATGCTCAGTTTATTATCTGTATGGTAAAGCAACAAGATTTCCATATCTGGTTTCAGCCAGTTATCCATTGTTTCCATATCATATGGATTCATATTGCAGTTTTTTTCGTCGAGACCTTCCACAAATTCGTGTGCTCGAATTTTTTGTCCATCTGCTATAATGCCCGTAACAAACAAAAACGCCGCATTGTTAGATTTATCTTGAATGATGACAGGATACCCTTTTTGAATCTGTATTCTGATTATCGCTGTAATTTCTTCAAACGTCTTTTGTTTGGTTGTAACGGTTTTATAGTCTAAACAGTAAATTTGAAAGCAGTCATGAATAAATTCCGCATTATAATGCGAAAAACCGAACGCCAAAGTTGATATCCCCGATTGCAAAATGTATTCTTGGTCATCATTAATCTGATGATTATTAAAATTACGCCGTTCTTCCAATCCCATAAAAAGTTTAAGTGCAGCCATTACAGCAGGAAACGCCATGCCGCGTGGCCACCATGCACCGGTGTACGGATTAACATCCCCATATGGCATAAGCATATGAATATAATTTGGTTGGTTTATATTGTATTCGGCTGGATTAAGTATGCTGTCGGTCGAACAATCTAAAATTTGAGATAATAATACCAACAGTGCAACTTCGGGCATAGCATTTCCGTTTTCCCATTTACTGACTGCTTGAGAACTCACGCCCATTTTTTCGGCAAGTTCTTCCTGCGTCATCCCTTTTTCTTTACGAAGAATAGCAATTTTTCCGCCAACTTTTTTTACATCAAACATATCGTTACACCTCCTTTGTATTTATATGTTAAGGATAACAAAAAAATAAATTTAATCCATGTATACGAAGTTGTTTTTAATATTAAATATACAACTTTAAGTTGAGATAAGTTAAACTAGCTTTCTTTCACAGAAAGTACGCATTATCAAATAAATTCCGATTGAAATAATTCATTACAAATTATACTAATATGATTAAACTTTTTCTAAATACCTATTGATAACTTTTATTATAGTACTTTTTTCAGTCTTCTTAGCAGCACATAGGCGATATGCAGCTACTGCAACCTCCCATTCATCAATCTGTTTTACAGTTTTCCCTGATATCTTTAAATATTCTTTTGCGTATATATTACTAAACCTACTTCTAATAAACATAATTATTATTTTTGTGATAAAGGAAACATTCTCAGGAAGTTCAGCAGTCTTTAATGTTAATAGAGTTCTTGCTACATCTGCACATGCATTTCCATTACAACAATCTGCCCAATCAATAATGTAGTCACCATTTTCATTGCTAAGAATGTTATCTGGATGAAAATCGCTATGACATAGGCAATCACCGTCTGGCATATTGTCAATTAGTTTATATAATCTCTCTTTTTTATCATCAGTTAAATCATTTGAATATGAAATACGTTCCTTAAAGTATGGTTTTTGCTCTTTAACTCCATTTACATGATTTTTATGAATCTCATAATGCAGATGGGCTAACTTTATAGCATACTTTTTATAAGAAACCGGGTTTGCCTCCATCTGTTTTAAGATGGAATTACCAACAATTTTTTCATAAACAATAGCACGTTTTCCCTCATATTCAAGTCTTTGAATAAACTTTGGATACTTAAAAGAACAGCTTTGCAAGGCTTTTGTATTATTAATTTCTTGTTCTATAGCTATATCTGGTTCATAATCGTTGAATATTTTTATAATTGTGTCCTCTGTCCAATTAAAAACATCTGCAGTAGCACCACTTCCAATTAGGTCACCTTTTATCATACTATGTACCTCTATTATTCTAGTCTTATTAATAACTTTTTCATTTCACTTGACTTTTGTACCACAAGCCGCGCTCATAAAACCACCTCTATTTCTTCACATCATCTAAGTTATATGTAATATTGTTTAGAAACAGATATAGCTACCATTGACCCTGGCAAAGAAATCTTTCCAGAACTGCAATAACTATTGTAGTGATTACATTTACAGCTATTGTTACAAGCAACAATCTTTTCTTATCACTACTTCGATTTTTAAGTAAAAAATATACCAGAGGCACTTCAATGCACAAGGTTAACAATAGATAAACAAGCCTAATTAAATAATTAGGACCGTTGTTAAATGCTCTTTCCCATGCATAAAACAAGCCTGAACCATAAAACCTATTTAATTTGAAGGTACTATAAATATATGGAGCTATAAACGAGGCAATATTTGCTATGGTCACAATAATAAAGGTTCTTACTTTTTCACTAACCTTTCCAAATATTGTTATTCCCAACCACTCAATAGCTAGTGTTAATATAATTGCAATGGGTAAAACTGTCATAGGACTCACTGTGACCCAATGCCATGACGAGTTTGCTAAAACACTTTCTGGGTATAAGACAATTAACAAAATACAACATAGCAAAGCCCGTTTTACTAATTTATACTTATTGATATTTTTCATATTCCCCCCATTATCCTTACTGCTATTGGTTTCATAATTATCTAATAACCAACTACTACATCTTAATTTACCACTAAATGGTTTAAAAATAAAGGTGATTACGACTCATAATTCTTATTTAGCGACTGAATGGGGATACAAAAATACCGCACTTTGTTTTAACTGAATGTGCGGTAATAGAATGATTCTTGATGTATAAAGAACTCAACTACAAATTGGAACTTGTTCAATACAAAACGTATTTAAAACCATTTGCATGGAATACGTAAAAAGACATCTTCAATTGGCTTAAATCCTATCTTTTCATAAAATCCTGCCGCTGTTTCCGTCTCAACCAGCCACTCTGAATCAGGAAAAAATTCCATACATCTTCTTACCAACTCTTTTCCTATCCCGTGATTCTGGAATTCCGGATTAACAGCCAAGTCATATATGATAGACCTAAATATTCTGTCACTAAGTACCCTAACGCATCCAATCAATTCATCATCCACCCATGCTGAAATGACGATTGTAGAATTTATAAAAGGAACATTAAATTTCTCCAACATAGACTGGGTTATCGTTCCATCAGACCACCCTACCGCCTTAAACAAATTATGTAACTCTTCACATGGTAAGTCTTTTCTTGTATCATATACTATTTGCATTAGTACCTCCACAATATTATGTGTTTCATTTCTAGAACCTCTGTTTGTGTGACGTTTTGGTATTATGTTATGATTCTTGATGTTTAAGAATGTGAATTACTACTCTATCAAAGGGTTTGAATTTTGCTGTATAGAATTATTGTACCCAAAACGCCCATCTTACATCAAATTTATCAACAAACCTGACTACGCAAACGCTGTAATCTGTTGAGCTTAAAGGCAAAATAGTTGTACTACCTTCCTTTAAAATCGAGTAAGTATTTTTTAGATCATCTTCATTCTTAAAGCTGACAGCTAACTGATACCCTCCTGACTTAGAATACCCGTCATTATCACCAAAGTCATTTAACATAAGTAATTGATCATGAATCTTGATTTCAGCATGGATTATAAGATTGCACTGATCAGGATTTTGTATGATTAATTTGATAGTAGCATTAAAGGCTTTTACGTAAAGCTCAATTGCTTCTTTACATTGACCATTAAAGTATATATGCGGAACTAACATTTTTTCCTCCCATATTTCATGAATTTTAGTATTCACTCCAAGAATAGTCAGTAATCATTACTTCGCATTTTCAAACAATGTTTTCTCCAAGTAAGATCTTAGGCATCGTGGTTAAGCATCGATTCCACCGTTTAAAGAACTTCTCTAAACCCAATTTTGATACTCTTGCGTGGACTTCTTCATTCTCTAATACCCAGTAAAGCATATAAGTTACTTTCCCGACATATCGGGTTAATCGAATAGGTGGCTTACCCTCTTTGACAGCATTAAAATCTTCTTGTCGGTGTGTACGTTTGATATATTTCACATCAATTACACCCGGTTGCTCTAAATAAAACTCTGCAACCTCTTTCATCAGGGTTTCAATTTCATCCAGTTTTTCTATTTTGGCTTCATATATACAAATTTCATTAAACATTACACACATCCCCCATGTTTCAAAAATAAATTATCAGTTTTTCGCCCTTATTAATATCCCTTGCAGCCATAGTTAATGTCCTGTGACGAATATATTTACCGTTCTTTATCCTTTCAGATTGTGCTTATAATACGTGTTCTTCTAGCCATTTTGCAACGCCGTCATTGTCGTTTATGTCACATATGTATTTAGCAACAGACTTAACTTCTTTGATAGCATTTTTTACAGCAACGCCAACACCGCAATTCCTTATCATTTCTAAATCATTAATATCGTCACCGAAAGCCACAACCATATCTGTATTAATATTATAGTATTCGGCAACAGCCTTAACCGCATTCCACTTTACAGCATTGCGATTAGCGAATCTGAATAAATTTTCGCCTGTATAGCGTAACATGTCCAGCATTGGGTAATCTGAAGCTATACGCTCAACAACGTGGGGATTAGAGGTGACTAATGATATTTTTAAGTAGCTTATATTGTCAATAAGCGAAAAATCAACATATTTATAGTGGGATGAATCTGTATCTGACGAATCTATTCTATTAGTGTAAGCAATGGATTCATTTATTGCGTGAACGTATGAAATCTCATGCTCCTGTAAGCATTTATTTATTAGTTGGGAAGAAATATCAGCGGGAATATCAAATCGAGAAATCATTTCTTCCCCTGCGAATGAAACTGCTCCTCCATATCCAATAAAGATATCGGGAGTAAACTGGTCAAGAAATTTTGATGCGGCCTGTGTTGACCTTGCTGTTGCAAAAGCAATCTTAATTCCTTTTTCTTGGTGTTTCATAAGTGTGGAAATAGTATATTCAGAAATAGATTTATCACCTTGTAATAGTGTATTATCTAAATCAGTTATTATCATTTTAATCATTATTTACCTCACAGCATATAAATAATCTATTGTATATTCTTAAAACAATTCTGCCCCCAAAGTTTGTGTCAATGTATGTAATTTTTGAAATAAAACATTAGTCTGTCGTTTAATCATCTAAATTAAATCATCTTCCATACCTACCGCTCCAATCAAAATTTAACCAGATACCCTTTTCTCCCAGTAAATAAATTCCCCATCTCTTTTTGTTTCACGCATTCCGCATTTTTTCAGCAGCTTGGCCGAACCTATGTTATCTATCAGGCAGTCGGCTTTTATTACCTTTACTTCATCAATTTTTGAAGCCCATTCAATGAGGGAACTGGCAACTTCATAACCATAACCCTTTTTCTGTTCTTCATCAATTAAACCAAACCCTATTTCAATTTCTCCATTTTCATTCGGTGTTCCCTTAAATCCGGCATCTCCTATGACAGACCTGTCTTCTTTTTTTATGACCATCCATACGTCATATCCACTAACCTCATCATTTTTGTTCATTGTATCTTTAATAAAATTGAGAATATCCAAAGTGTCCGGAAGCGGCCACTTACCATTAAAATTAATGCCCAACTTATCAAACATACTATTGTCACCAACTAAAATAGAACGAACCATCGAATATGTCATTGGTATTATAATTAGTCTGTCTGTTTCTATATTACTTATTTTCATATGTTCTCTCACACTCCCTATTTTTCAGCTCCATAGAGGACATGCTTTCTCAGTTCACTTCCCTCCACTATGTTAGGATGCTCGAATTCCATGATTTTTGTCATACCTATTTTCTTCATTACACTTTCAGACTGCAAATTAATACTGGAAGTGAAACTATATATTTTCTTTATACCTAATGTTTTAAAACCATATTGCAAACACGCCTTTGCTCCTTCAGTTGCATAACCATTACCCCATGCTTCATATTTAAGTCTCCAACCTATTTCAACACACGGAGTAAATGAAGAATCGAAGTTTGCCCAATGTAATCCGATAAAACCTATAAAGCTGTTATCCAATTTAGTTTCAACAGCATAAAGGCCATACCCGTATTTTTTGAATTCATTTTGAATTACATCGTAAAATTTATCTGTTTCTTCATCAGTGAGCATTTTAGTAAAATACCTCATTACTCTCGCGTCTTTATTCATAACCCGAAATTCATTCAGATCCAGGTCATTCCAATCACGTAAGACCAACCTTTCTGTTTCAAAATACACCATTTTTTACCTCCGTTAAACTATCTCGCTTAAGGTACAAAAACTTATTTACAAGTTTAATTTATACTATATATGGAAACACAGTAAATTTCAAGCGACCCTAATTAAATCAAACTTTTCTTAATTTATTGTTTAAATAGACTATACACGAATGAATTATTCCAAATAAATCCGGATTCTTAATATAGTTCGGACAGGAAAATGTATGACAATACATTATAATTATATTATAATAAGATTGAAATTCGAGAGCTAGGAAAATCATTTTACCTGGCACTCGTATGAATACATTTTTGGAGGATAGCCTCATGAAATTAAGAATTACTCGAAAAGATCTGGAGGAGTTAACCCTCGAACAAAAGCAAAATCTCCGGGACCTGTGGATTCCGCATATTTATGATACTGTTATTGCCACCGTATGCGTGGATGCTGCTGAAGAAAGATATGAACAGATTACATACGTTATAGGCGGAATAACGCTATTAAAACATCACGATATGTTACTTTATGATCTAAAATTTATGGCGGATGATAGTTTTAAAGTCAAGGAAGAAGAAGCATATTCAGATAGTATTTCTTCTGATAGAATTGACGGAATAGATTCTGTAGATGATTCTTCAGTCGGAGACGATTCAAGTGAAGATGCAGAATTTAATTTTGATGAAGATTTTAACTTTGAATTTCAACGCCCGGAATCATATACTAAACAGGATTGTCTTCCCCTTCTGGATATTGGTCAGATGATAGATATACTTGAGAGAAAAAATTATGGTGATGGTGAGTTCTACTTATCAGCCTCTATAGGGGATTATGTACTGGAAATGGGTAAATCAGGCTTCTCCGGTTCACTTCCGTTCGATGAAAATAATAAGGAGTGCGAGCTATGTGATATACTTTGGGAATCAGTAAAAGCAATAATTTAAATACTAAACTTCACTATTTGCAATATTAAGGGATGTAAGCCTAATTTTACTTACATCCCTTTTGTAATACTACTTTAAAATATCCAAATAGAGTTAATCTTCATCAACATTAACATTTCCAACTCCGGTACTTAACTCGACGGAAGGTCCACCACCGTTAACATCACCTTCGAAGTGTGTTTTATTATCGCTATCTGTTTTAATAAAGCTTCCGCTAAGATTTCCAAGTCCGGTATCTACGTCCAGTGTCATCTTTGAATCGGCAGATACAAGAAAATCAAGATTTCCCATTCCGGTAGAAGCTTTGAAGCCGTCCATTTCTTTTACCGAGCCGTTAAAATATATGTTACCCGCGCCGGTACTAAGTTTACTTTTTCCCAGAGAAGAGGAATCTTCAATTGTTATATTTCCGGCTCCGGTACTTGCTGAAAATTCAGCTTTCATATCGTTAAAATCAATATTGCCTGCACCCGTACTTGCATTCACCTTATCCGATACACCTTCAACAATAATATTTCCCGCACCTGTACTTATGTCTAAATCCTTAAAATTATCGGGAAGACTAATATTGTAATTTACAGTTATTTGGTATGCTTTATAATTTTCCCTGTGCCATTTCCAGAAATCCTTACCGTCTTTTGTCTTAATCACTACTTCGACATTATCTCCCTTTTGCTCCAGTGCAACAATCATATTTTCATGAATTGTATTCTTGGTCTCAGCCGAAGCGCCTCTTACTACTAGTTCTGCCTCCAACTCAATTCCGCTGCTAATAGATTTCGTAATCTCTACATTACCCGCGCTTGTAGATACCTTAAACTCTTCACCCTTGATTTTGTCCTGGGTGATTGACTGATTGTGGGTTGATGCCTCACCGATACCAATGAAAATATTATTTTTTTTATCACTTTGGCTTGATTTATAGAATTCATACTCTTTTCCATTGATCCTAACTCCGCACCCCGCAGAAACAAGGAACATTATGAACACGAGGGACAAAGATATAAACGAAAATACTCTCTTATTCAATGTTTTCACTCCCATTAATATTATTATATATACTAAATACGTATGAATTCATAAAAAGTCTTATTAATAAGGGCATTAGTATTGATTATTCCAAAGTGCCTAAATTAAAAGTTTTAGTGAGTAAATTACCAACGAATTTCCAAACAAAATAGATAGTCACAGTTTGAATAGGTATAAAAATAGCATCCTTAATCAATCTGGCTGTTAATATGGCAATGGCCCCTTTATTGTACAGAATAACCAACCAAATTGTATTAAGTGTCAGGCTGCATATTACTATTACGGTTAATACTGCAAAAAATGTTCTTAAAAGAGTTATTTCCTTTTTATAAAGGAAAACCCCGTATAGAAAACCCGATAAGAATGCAGTTAAAGTGAAGCCCGGGAAGTAGGCACCCTTTGGGAAAATAAGCATACCTAGAACATCAGCAGCAGCTGCTGCTATTCCAGCCATAACAGGACCGAATAGAATCCCCGAAAGGGCTA
This sequence comes from Bacillota bacterium, assembly GCA_023393115.1. GTDB lineage: Bacteria > Bacillota > Clostridia > Acetivibrionales > DSM-1351 > Ruminiclostridium. The sequence goes on along the minus strand of JAEWMS010000082.1, from coordinate 14,332 downwards.
CTGGAATAAATGCAAATGTAATTCTCACAAATTGATTTTCGACAGAAAAAAACCTTGTCAAGATAACTTCAAGGGCAACAAAAAGCCCTAACAACAGAATGTTTCTGATTTTGTTGTGTTTCATGGACACTACCTCCTTTTATTGTGAGTACATTTAATTTTGAACATAATGCTTACTAACGTAGTTTGTATAAATATGCTCAAATAAAAAATGCCTCATTCAAGTGTTTCCCATTAGGGATCACAGTGTAATAAAACACTGTGGAAAGCCACATAAAAGAGGTATCTCTTTTTGTGGCAGCGGAATGCGAAATTTGCACCGCAAACACCTCGTGTTTTTCGTCTAAAAGGCAACTTCCCGTCCCTTTAGCACTTAACGCGCAAAATTCTACTCTGCCAATTTTTTCGTCACAACTATCAGCCAATTAATATTTATGACAGATATATTGTATAATAATTCAGATTATTTAGCAATGTCCATATTTATTAAAGCCATATATAAGATATGGAACCCATGAACTAAATCACGGATTCCATATTTGCTAAGTTTGTTACATACATTTTTATTGGGAATTATATCCACCAGTCTATTTCGATGTTGCAGTGGCTGTTGCAGTAGCTGTTGCTGTAGATGTTGCTGCTCCCGGTGTTGGTGTCGCTGCTCCAGGTGTCGGGGTGGCAAGGCCAGGTGTTACTGTAGCAGTCCCTGGAGCCGGAGTAGTTATTCCTGGTGTAGGAGATGGAGTAGTCGGAGTAGTAGTTGGTGCTGCCGTTACCGTGGCTGTGCCGGTACCTGGGGTCTCATTTTTTGCACATGCACCTAAGCTTAAAACCAAGGCAACTGCTATTAATAGCGCAAATAATCTTTTCATTTCGTTACAATATTCCTCCTTCAAATATAAAAAATGTTTAGTTGATTTTAATCATATTATTAGTAAAATAACTAAATTTATACAAATTTTCATAAAAAATAAAAACGGTGATTACCGTTTTTATTTTTTATCTGCATCTATTAATAAAAAGCATTACAAAGTTAATTAAAATACACTATTTCAAATTGAATACCAGCATTGTTACTTTTCCATCGTTATCAAGAGGCCGATCAGTGTATATATTTATACTTTCGTATCCCTGATTTGGACCAACACGGATGTTTGATACCGGTTGTGCATCTAATTTGCCTGAATGGTCTTTAAAATAAACCGAAACATTACCGCTGAAAAAGTAAACAACATTATTGATTTTAATCCGTTTAGAATCCACGGCCTGAACATACCACCAACTGGTCACCGGATTTGATTGATAATTATAATCAACGATAACACCATTATTCATTTTCATGCTGAAAACTGTTCCAACTTCGGCATTTGGAATTGCTTCCTTTGTTGTGTAAGTATAGGAACTTGTACCGGCTACTAATTCGTATTTGTATGATCCGTTTGTACCAACGGGCTTTTCTATACTTTTCACCACCATATCTTTATTCTGTTCATTAAATATGTCATATGCACATATTACATTTACATCATTAAAGTCGCCTGTGTGCCCTAGATACTTTATTTTTCCTGATATTAATCTACCGTTGGGTATATCACTCCATCTTACCAGTTTAACTGTATAATCAGTGTAATTAAAGATTTTTACGTTATCAGTAACACAATATTCTCCAATTTTTCCGTTACTTGTATCAACATTAAAACTTGAACTAATATTATATTGCATATTTAGTAAAGCAACCGTATCATCATCGATTAATGAATATTGTACAAGCTTCCAGTTATATGCGCGCGGGTCACTGTTTACCTTGTATGTTTTCTGTGAACCGTCCACATGGAGCAATTCTACCGTGTAATATTGCTTATTATAATCAGCCGCATCCTTGGACACCATAGTAGAGTATTTAAGAACAAAAGCATAATCCTCGTTATTTTCATCCGCTTGAAGATAGGCATCAACAACCTTCCCGTCATATCCCAGAATTGCTGTTATACCGTCTCCGGTATTGAAAGAGTTTAAGGATGAATTAAATTTATTCAAATTGGCATTTTGATCAAATTCATAGTCCACATTATTTATTTGAAGAGTTTTTGGGGAATATTTGCTGGGAAGTATACTTGTTATCTCACCTTCAACCTTGTTATCAACTACAAGATAATAAATTAGAACATTTAGCTTATTATAGACTTCATAAACTACATCCTTATCCTTTATATCTTTTAAAGCAATTACCTCACCGATCTCTTTTGTTGCAGGAGAAGCTGTATTATTGTAGGTATCTCTTAAAACTGGAATGCCGTCTTTAAATTGTATATTCCCCAAGCGTTTAGTATCAGGATTAAAGCTCTGGGCAACCTCGGGCTTACCATATACCCAGTTACTCTTATCCTCCATTATCCCTGACAATTCTAGCAAAGTAATATCATTATTACCCTCATAAAGTGCTTTATTGATATTGGTATTTAACATTCTCTGAACCATTACTATTGTTGTTTCAACATTCAAGGCACTATTGCTTGCAAGGCTGTAGCCTGTAGTTATTCCAAGGCTTTTTGCTTTATTGATAAAGCCTGCAGGCCAGGCTCCTACCACATCTTCACTGGTATAACCTAAAGCCTTAATTGCCGCAGTACAAAACTGTGCAAAGGTAATTGTTTCTTGTGGTTTGAAATTACCATCTGAATAGGCAGATAAGTAGCCTAGCTTTACTGATGCATTTATGTAACCACAGTAGCTTGACTTGGCAGAGACATCTGAAAAGGTAGATGAACCCTCCAGTGATTGAGCCATTTCATAATTACCTGTAGAATTAACCATGATTTTTGCGAAAAGCTCCCTTGTCATTTTATTACTTGAATTTAAATCAGTATCATCAATAACTCCCCACGATTTAAGCTTTTCCACTGTATGCTCATAATCTGTGTTGCTTTTTGTTACTGCAGCATATGTAAACGTTGAAGAAAAAACAAGTACCGATATTAATGTAAGGGTAATTATTTTTACAAGCATTCTCTTAATTTTATGCATTTTACCTCCCATCTACGCGCATAGCGCGTATTCAAATAGTTAATAGTAATATAGTAATAAAATGTTTTAACTTGTGATAAAGTCCGTTGCTGGCTTAAGACCATGCTTTATTCAAACCTTAATGCCTCTATTGGATTTAATCGAGCCGCCTTATACGCCGGGAATAATCCAAATATGATTCCTACCCCCAGAGATATTCCAAAAGACAGCATCATCCAGAATGGCGAGTATACCGGTGTAGTTATATTGAAACCGCCTATTATGAACCTGATACAGAACAAACCGATTAATATTCCTAACACACCTCCGATACCGGTAATCATTATAGCTTCTATCAGAAACTGTATCATTATGTTTTTGCGTTTTGCGCCAATTGCTTTCCTTATACCAATTTCTCTTGTTCTCTCTGTAACAGAAACCAGCATAATATTCATTATTCCTATACCACCAACTATTAATGAAATTGCTGCAATTCCGCCAAGAACAATCATAAGTGTATCAGTAATCGAATTAAGCGTTGACAGCATCTGTGCCTGATTTCTGACTGAAAAGGCATTCGAACTGCCGAATTTTTCTGTTAAATACGCTGTTAGTTTAGTCATTGCCGGATCAACGGTAGAAGCGTCGGCTGCCTGAACAGTAAAGTTGGATATCCTTGAATTTCTACTTAATCGCTGTGCAACCGTTACAGGAATAATTACCTGGTCGTCGTCTGAAGAATCCTGTCCTCCGTCAATTTCTTGAAGCAGTCCTACCACCTTGAAAATCTGACCGTTTATCTTAATCTGTTGTCCAATGGGATTCTGCCCTTCAAACAGATCATTTGCCACAGCACTGCCTATTACAGCTGTCTTCAGCTTGTAATCATTATCAAAGGACAGAATAAAGCGGCCTGACTGAACATGTCTGCTTTTTATATATTCATAATCCTCATTTGTTCCAATAACTGTAGTACTTCTGCTCTTTGTCCCTGCCTTTAGAGTCATACTTCCATTTATAATGGGAGCAATCATGCTGATTTCACTACTGTTTTCGTCAGAAAAGGTTTTCAGCTCATTGTAAGTAATATTTCTGTTACTTCCTCTTCCCATTATATTTATGGTAATAATATTACTTCCCAGTCCTTCAATGGAGTCTGTTATACTTTTCGTACTACCCTGTGCGAAGGCAACTGCAGTTATTACTGAGCCAACACCGATAATGACTCCCAGCATGGTTAGGAAGGCGCGTACCTTGTTGCTGGCGATGCTCTTCAAGGCCATCTTAAAGGCTTGAAAGAAGCCCATTTATACCGCCTCCTTATCTTCAATTATCATTCCATCCTGTATTCTAATAGTTCTTCCCGCCTGAGCTGCAACATTATTATCGTGGGTAATGAGTACAATTGTATTTCCATCATGGTGCAACTGATGCAGAATATTCATTACATCTGCCCCCGATTTTGTATCCAGATTACCTGTGGGTTCATCTGCCAAAATAAGCGGAGGCTTACTCACAAGTGCACGGGCAATTGCAACTCTTTGCTGCTGACCACCTGATAACTCATTTGGGGTATGGTGGATTCTCTCCCCCAGTCCTACCATCTCAAGTGCTTCAATACTCCTTTTTATCCTCTCCTTATGGCCAACCCCCTGATATATAAGAGGCATTTCCACATTCTCAACGGCAGTAAGCTTCTTTAAAAGATTAAAACCCTGAAAAATAAAGCCAATCTTATTATTTCTAATATCAGCAAGCTGATTGTCATTCAGCTTACTTACCTCATGTCCGTCCAGATAATACTCTCCCGATGTAGGTACATCCAGACAGCCCAGCATATTCATCAGTGTTGACTTGCCGGAACCAGACGGACCCACAATTGCTACAAATTCATGTTTGGCAATGTGCAGAGAGACATTGTTAAGAGCGTAAACTGAGTTCTCACCCATCTCATAGATCTTACACATATTTGCTATTTGTATCATTACTACCTCCGAATAAGTGACGAGTTACGTACACCAATTATCAAATGATTGTACTCGCTCGCTACATGATTACAAGCTTATCTCTGTCCCTGAGAACCTGATTGTCTGCTTGAGCTGCCTGAAGTTCTATTGTTCTGTCCTCCTGCAGGCATACCTCCTCCGGGCATGACACCTCCAGGCATACCTCCAAGACCGCCAATACTAAAGCCGTTTTGAGTATTTGGTGTACTGGAGGTTGAATTGGCTACAAGTGGAGGAAGAACCACGATTTCTCCTTCGGTCAAACCACTCTTGATTTCAACGTATTCGTCATTATTGACTCCAAGTTCCACTTCCTTCATTACAGTGCCTTCATAATACTCAATATTGGCTCTCATAGCAGCTGACATCTGCCTTCCGGAACTTGCTTGACTGTTCTTCTGGTTGTTTTGGTTGTTTTGAGTTTTTTGATTCTTCTGATTGTTCTGATTATTCTTATTCTGACTGCTTACTCTATCCTGGCTGCCTGTCTTCTCCTGGTTGCCCACTTTATCCTGGCTGCCTGTCTTATCCTGGCTGCCTGCCTTATCCTGATCGACTACCTTATCCCCACCTGCACTTTTACCTTGAGGAACCGGAGCTTCTTGTTTGTCCAGAGCACCTGCAGGTGCGTTTCCGTCGGGCTTATTCTCTCCCCAGTTTCCTAGAGCTCTTCTGCTTCCAGACTGAGTGCTATTTGAATCTTCTGAGCCTATCACTCGAACAAATGCCCTATCTCCCATTTTTGTTACTGCTTCCAAGGGTAGCATAAGTACATCATTGGCCTGGCTCAGAATTATGCTGGCATTGGCATTCATCCCAGCCAAAAGATTTTCGGTTTCGTTAATCTTTATTTTAACGTCATATGTAGCAACACCATTGGTTGATGCACCTTCCATTGCTTTATATATTACTTCACCACTAAGAGGTCTGGTGGTTGTCTCTTCAAGAGCATCGATTGTTATTGAAACCTCCTGTCCTACCTTTACCTTTGAAATATCCAGTTCATCTACTGAAATTGTAAACTGCATCTGTTCAAAGTCTCTTATACTGATAAGAATATCTCCAGATTTAACACTGTCACCTGCCACAGCTGTATCACCGGTAACAGTTCCGCTGATGGTTGAATAAATTTTATAGTTTTCAAGCTGCTTTTTAGCTGCTTCCAACTGGTTACTGAGATCCTGAACCTTAAGATCATTTGTCTGAGCGGTTATCTGCAGATCATCATTTTCTATCTTAATTAATACATCACCCTTATTTACATATTGGTTTTCCTTTATGTTAATTTCTGCAAATGTGCCGTTCGTGACTGCCTTAACCTCCTGTTTGTTCAAATACTCAAACTTTGACACTTCGCTGCTGTTTTTGATTCCATTTGGTGTGGTAACTTCTACCATTGCTGTGTTTGTATCTGTGAGTCTTCCCGGATTATTAACTGTAACCTCAATGTTTCTGACAGTTCCTCCGTTTGAAGCTGTATATGTATACTCGTCTATGCCTGTCACTACCCCCTCAACAGTATCATATATTTCCTGAATTGCTACCTGCACCTTCTGTCCAATGCTTATATCCTGAATATCTGTAATACTGAACGGAACTGATAATGAAAGCTTTGAAGTATCAGTTATTGTGAAAAGTGTCATATTATTGCTTGCACTTTCTCCAACCTTTGCATTAATATTAGTTACCTTTCCGCTAAAGGGTGCAGTAATACTAAGATTTGAAAAACTCTTCTGATTACTGGTTATACTTAACTGAGCCTGGCTTATCTGATTCTCAATTTTTAGAATATTTAGCTTTGCATCAGTATCATCTATCTCAAATAGTAAATCTCCGGCTTTTACCTTATCACCTTCTTTGAAATAACCTTTTGTAATTTTCCCCTGAACATTTGACATAACATCAGAGGTGTTAGCAGAGGTCACCGTTCCCGAACCCGATAAAACTACTTCTATGTTTCCACGTACAACCTGTGTCTGTCTTTGGGCTGAAGTTGAAGTACTACTCGCAGCTTTGTTTTTTGTTATAACAAAAAATCCTATTACTACGGAAATAATAACTAGAACTGCTAACGAAAGTGTTATAATCCCCTTCCTGCTTAACTTAATACGCTTTGCGCCTTTCTGCATGATTCCACCTCTTCATATTTGTTGTAATTGGATATAAAAGGGTTACAATATAATTACCTTTATTTTCATATCAATAGTATTAAATTATTATGTTAAACCTGTGTTTGAATTGTGAACAAAATGTTAAGTATCCTATGAAAACACCATCAAAAAAGACCTTGCCAAATTTCACAAGGTCTTTTTATATCGAATTTAATTTTGTCTGTAATCTATAATTCTTTTACTCTTCTTTTCACTTCTCGGAAGGCTGCCGATACGACTGACTTCTGCAATAATATGTATACCTATTCTCTTCTTAAACAGGTCCACTATACTATATTCAATTTCTTCTCTCTCAGTGTCACCGTCAGAATTATATTCTGCTTTTAAGGTCATAACATCCTTACCGTTTATATGGTCTATTATGATCTGGTATTCACTGCTGACGCCCTCAATTTCTCTTAAAATCTCATCAATCTGACCGGGGTAAATATTAACGCCTTTTACCTTAACCATATCATCAGTACGTCCAATTATCCTGTCAATTCGCGGATAAGAAAGACCGCAGGCACATTTACCAGGTATTATCCTTGTAAGGTCTCTGGTTCTGTATCTGATCAAAGGAGCACCTTCTTTTCTCAGCGTAGTTATTACCAGTTCCCCAACTTCACCCTCGGGGAGAACCTCTCCGGTGACCGAATCAATTATTTCAAAGTAAAGAAAATCGTCGTAATAGTGCATTCCATCATGACAATCACAATCTATTGCAATGCCAGGACCGTATATTTCGGTTAATCCATAAATATCATATATTTCTATACCAAGCTCGTTCTTAATCCGCTGTCTCATTTTCTCTCCCCAGCGTTCGGAACCGATGACACCCTTTTTAAGATGAATATCAGAACGTAGTCCTCTCTTCTCAACCTCTTCGGCCAGAACCAAAGCATATGAGGAGGTTCCAATAATTACTGTAGATTTTAAATCTATCATCATCTGCAGCTGTTTGTCTGTATTTCCGGGGCCCATAGGTACTGCCATTGCGCCTAGCTTTTCACAGCCTGCCTGAAAGCCTATACCTGCAGTCCATAAACCATAGCCCGGTGTTATTTGAATTCGATCTAAAGGAGTTATACCAGCTATTTCATAGCTTCTGGCCATCATCTCTGCCCAATCGGCAACATCCTGTGCAGTGTATGGAATTATTATAGGCTTTCCTGTAGTTCCTGACGAGGAGTGGATTCTTACAATATTTTCATCAGGCACTGCCTGAAGTCCTAGAGGATATGCTTCTCTCAATTCTTCCTTTGTTGTGAAGGGAAGATTTTTAATCATTTCCATCGAAGTAATTTCATTAATATCTACTCCGCTTTTTTGAAACTTCTCACTGTAGAAAGGACTGTTTTTACTGACTTTTTCAAGTAAATTTTTGAATAGTTCAAATCGACCTGCACTCATCTCGACTCATCTCTTCTTTCTATAAATTTATATAATACTTAATTATATTAGCTTTTAGATTATTTGTCCATTGAGGCTATTTATTAATAGCCTCCGAAATGCTCCTTTCGTATCCTACTGTAATAGTCAACAACATTTCTGTCGTATTCGGTCTCCATTAAACTTGAGGATAAAAGAAAGTCAGCCGTTGACTGATTCATGGCTACGGGAATATCATATAAAACTGCTATTCTTAATAATGCCTTTACATCAGGATCATGGGGCTGAGATGTAAGAGGATCCCAAAAGAATATCATAAAGTCTACTTCTCCGTTTGCAATACAGGCTCCTATCTGCTGGTCACCGCCCAAAGGTCCGCTCTTAAAGCGCTTTACAGGCAAGCCAGTGTTCTCAGAAATAAGTTGGGCAGTTGTTCCTGTTCCGCATAAAAACTGTCTGCCTAATATATCCGCTTTACTCTTTACCCAGTTTATCAAATCCTGTTTTCTGTTATCATGTGCTACTAATGCTATATGCTTTTGCTTGCCAAGTTTATTTCCGCTCATATTATCTCCAATCTACGCGTATAGCGTATGTACAATTAGGTTATGAATTTACTATAAAGTTAAAACCCAGTTCAAAAGCTCTTTGGTTCAATTCTCTGAATTTCTGTGGTACGTTTTCTATTATAGCTTCTTCAATTACTTCCTTGCTAAATGGCATCTGACCTGCCGCAGCTGCTGCTCCCAGAAGTACTACATTTACTGCTTTTACGCTCCCAGCATTTTTCGCAATACCATAACCATCAATATAATAAACCTTATCAGTATTACTGTTTATAAAGTCGGTTATTGAATCAACATCATAGCTGGAAGTTCCCAGAGATGCTGATACAGGTTTGATGGTCTGAGTATTAATTATACAGCAGCCGCCCTTTTTTAGTCTTGGAAGACTTCGGGCAGCCTCAGACAATTCGAAAGCTATAAGCATGTCGGCACTGCAAATAGGAATTATAGAACTTGCCTTTTCACTGTTTATTCTAACATGACTTACAACACAGCCTCCCCTTTGGGACATTCCTATGGTTTCAGAGGTTCTTGCAAAACAGCCCTCCTTGATTGCCGCAGCTGCTATCAATCTCGAAGCCAGAACTGTTCCCTGTCCTCCTACACCTGCTATTAATATATCGTACTTCTCATTTATGTTTGCTTTTTTATTCATTTTCAGAACCTCCTATTGCATTGAAAGGACATACGTATGTACACAAACCGCAGCCGTAACAAAGTGAAGGTTCGATTACTGCCTTTCCATCTATAGTGGATATTGCAGGACATCCTATTTCAGTTATACATTTCTTACATTTCTTACAATTATCATTAACTTTATATTTAACTACAGGCTTGAACAATGCAATACAGGGCGATTCAAATATGACAGCTGAAGGACCCTTGAAATCTACTGCCTTCTTAATTATTTCAACAGCGCTTTTGAAGTCCAGAGGGTTTCCTTTTTCTATATGTCCCACTCCGCAAGCTTTGACAACACCATAAATATCAACTTTTTCCGATATGCTGTTCATCATGGTTTTACCTAAGCCGGGATGGGGTTGATGTCCTGTCATTGCAGTAGTACTGTTATCTAATATAACTATTGTTATGTCAGTATTGTTATATACTGCATTTATTATCCCCGGAATTCCTGTATGGAAGAAGGTAGAATCTCCGATGAACGCAATACTGTTAGTATCGGGCTCGGTTCTTTTTATACCCTGTGCAACAGTAATACCGGCTCCCATACACAAACAGGTATCAACCATTTCCAGCGGCTTTGCATTGCCTAGAGTGTAGCAACCGATATCTCCTGTGAACACAGCTTTCTTCCCCTTCATTGCCATTTTGACGGCATAGAAGGAGGCCCTATGGGGGCAGCCTGCGCATAGTACCGGCTGCCTGACGGGAAGCTCAGGCAAAGCCGCTTTTGGAGCAGTTTCCGCCTTTATACCAAGGAACTTGGAAAGTGCCTCATAAACCAACTCAAAGGTATACTCTCCTGCGAAAGGAAGGTTTCCGGTTTTTTTGCCAAAGATTTTTGTATTATTACCAGTTGAAGCACAGAGCATCGTCAGTTCTTCTTCCAATACCGGGTCCAGTTCCTCAAATACCAGAACCTGTTCAAGTCCGGATAGAAACTCTTCTGCTTTTGCCCTGGGCAGCGGATAAGGGGTACCCACCTTGAACACCTTTACATCAGCCTGAAGCTTCTCTAGTGCTTCAAATGCGTATGTATAGGCAACACCTGATGCAGCTATGCCAAGCTTGCCTGAACCAGAGACCTTGTTGAAGTGGGCAAGGTCGGAAAAGATTTCACTAAGCTTATGCTGCAGCTGTTCAATATGAAGATGCTTTCTATAAGCAAGGCTCGGGAATATGACCCACTTGGGATCCTTGACGAAACCCTCCGGTTTATGCTGAACCCTAAAATCATCCAGATCTATTGTTCCGCAGGCATGACACACCCTCGTAGTGGGTCTCAAAAAAACAGGTAGTTCAACCTTCTCGGATAATTCGAAGGCATATTGTATCATTTCAAATGCCTCTTCCGGCGTTGACGGATCAAGCACAGGCAAATTTGAGTATCTTGCAAAATGTCTTGTATCCTGCTCTGTTTGAGATGAAAAGGGACCCGGATCATCTGCCACCAATACAACCATACCGCCTTTTACTCCGATATATGCAAGGCTCATCAGCGGGTCGGATGCAACATTAAGACCTACCTGTTTCATAGTTACTATGGTTCTGGCTCCGCTATAAGCAGCACCTGCGGCAATTTCCATAGCTGACTTTTCATTTACAGACCATTCGACATATATATCACCCGGATTATTATGGGCTATTGTTTCCAATACTTCTGTAGAAGGAGTCCCGGGGTATCCGGTTACAACATTAACTCCTGCTCTTATAGCTCCAAGGGCAATAGCTTCATTACCCATAAGTAGTTTTTTTGCCATTCAGTTCTCCATTCAGCTGCACGTGCAGCGTTAAAAATTATATGAAAACCCTTTTCAGGCTATAAAAATTATAACATAGAATTAATATTTTTGGACAAAAAACTACATTATAAATATAATATAATTGAAGAAATAATCTGGATTTTGAGGAGGATTTTATTATGAAAATGGTAGTTGCAATAGTAAGACCTGAGGCCTTTGAGGATGTAAAGCAAGCCTTGTTTGATGCTCAGATTCATAAAATGACTGTAAGCCATGTAAAAGGCTGCGGTCAGCAAATGGGATATACAGAAAGCTACCGTGGTACCGTAACAGAAGTAAATCTTCTTAACAAGGTTAGGTTTGAGATATCTGTTAACGATGAATACGTAAAACCTACTATCGATGCCATAATGAAAGCAGCCAGGACAGGTAATATTGGTGACGGTAAGATATTTGTCCTCCCCATTGAAGAATGTTATCGAATCAGAACCGGTGAAGAAGGTCGTGAAGCAATAGGCTAAATGTATACCCTAAACGTAACGTTTAAGCCAAAATTAAAATCCCCCGCTTTTTGTAGAAGGGTACTGAACCTGATGAAATTTACAGGAAGTGTATCGTAAGTATACTGACTGCTCCGACAAAGAGCCGGGGGTTATTTTTTGAAATAGTCTCCCATTATGATCAAATCGGAAAGTTCCGGCCCCCTGAGAACAAATTCTTCTTCACTATCTTCAACCATACCCACTATGGTTCCGTCCCTCAGAACAGCAAAGTCCTTATTAGTTTTCAACAAATTTCTGCCCATAGCAGTATTTTCATAGTTTTCTTCATTTATCCCAACTAGATAAGCCAATGTTGGCATAATATCCACCTGTCCGCCTGTGATTTTAATTTCTTTAGGCTTTATATCCTTGTTATATATTATTAATGGAAGTTTTTTGTTATTATCAAGCGACCATTCATCCTTTTGTTTTAAAGCATCAATTTCATTTCTAAAGTATTTATGTACACCTTCATGGTCACCTGTTATTGCGACCAATGTATTATCCATGAGCCCCTCCTTTTTGAGTTGATCAAGCAGCATTTCAATTTGTGTATCGGTGTAGCGTATGCTCTGGTAATATCCTCCAAGCTTTGATTTACCAAGCTTTCCCTCTAATTTCAATTCTTTATCCTTATCAGGTAATTCAAAGGGGGAATGGCTTGAGAGAGTTACAACAAAAGAAAAGAATGGCTGCTTTTGTTTTACAATAATGGGTCCAATCTGCTCAAAAAATGCCTTATCACTTATTCCCATATTGATTTCTTCCGTAATATTGTAACTGGAGGAATCATAACACTTGTCATAACCCATAGAAATCAATGCAGGCTTTACATTCCAAAAAGCCCCATCATCTGGATGAAAGGCCGTGGTGTAATATCCTTTAGTCTCCAATAGTTTTGGAAGCGAGTTATATTCTGTAAACGCATTGAATACAAAAGTTGGTCCCAGTTGAATAGGATATACCGAGGTGTTAATCATCAAGTCGGAGTCGGAGCTGTTTCCTCCCCCAACCTGTTCATGGATGCCACTAAAGTATAGGCTGTTTTTCAATAGTTTGTTTAATGTAGGTGTTATTTCCTGCCCGTTAACCTCCTTGTTGACAACAAAGTTCTCCAAAGATTCTACCTGTATTACTATAAGATTTTTACCATTGAACATACCTTTATATTCGTTATCTGGTATGTTTTCTTTCTTAAGTTTATACCAGTTCTCTATGTCAACCTTTTCAGCTTCAGACAGATTTATCGTACTTTTTTCCATAAAGAAATTGATCGAGCTGTAGATATTGTAGCCTAATGGAGACAGGCTTCTTATAGTTAATATCGGATTAAATTTATTAAAAATAGAAGTATCGGGTAAAGGTTTTTGAGACTGGCTGTTTATCTGGGGAGCCATGTATGAAATCCCGAAAATCGAGGCAAATAGCATAATTGCTGAGAATATTATGTTTCTATTTACCTTTAGATAGACATTTCTTTTTAGTATAAAAATAAGAACCAGAATTGGAATGTCTATAATGAACAGGCTATCAATGCTATGTATTAGCGGAAAAAAACTACTCAAGGATTGTCCAATATTTCCTCCGGCCTTAAGCATATGTAAAGTAGGAAGAGTATTGAATCCCCGTAAATACCACAAATCCACCAAAAGTAAAAAAGATACTAAAAAATTAACTATAATTGAAACCAAAAACCGGCTCCTGTTCTTAAATAATAAAATAATAAAGATATAAGACAATGTAAAGGATATGTAATATACTGGCCTGAAGCTGTACAACGTAAGTACCGAATTAAAGGCTTCCTTCAACAATGGATTCAGGTGGGTTTGATCAATGATAAATCCAACCAGTAAAAAGTTTTTCGCAAATAATGCCAGAAATGTATAAGCCGGCATAATATCCTTAGGAATAAGATTTGCAATTAAGTCGAATTTTGTTTTTCTATCTATAGCCAGCCCTGTGTTTAAGTTTGCTTCCATTAATTTTCTCAGATTCCCTATATTACTAACAATAGAATATATTTTAAACTTAACTTATATCATTGTAAATACTTTATTACTACATTTTTCTACTACATTTTTTCATTTATTCTATCTGTCCATAGTCATCTTATGATACAAAATATATCGAATAGGAGGTAGCTGATTATTTCAGCTACCGACCTTTCACACCACCGTACGTACCGTTCGGTATACGGCGGTTCAATAGAATTAACTTACTTTCATGTACTGTTCCAATAAAGATATTAAA
>JAEWMS010000087.1 GCA_023393115.1 Bacillota bacterium | reverse complement strand
CAGTGGCTTTTATGACTTAGCCAATGCATACCAGTTAGTGCACGTCAACTATTGAAAGCGCCGTGTACCGAACGGTTTGCACGGTGCTGTGAGAGGACGGCGGTTAGTCACCGCCTCCTACTCGATTATCATTAAATAACTAGTTGCTAACTCCTTGGTTGTTACCATAGAGGGTATATCGGAAGGTTGAAGCTCAGAGAGTATATCAATTGTCAATGCTTCTAAAGCCTTTGCCTATAGTTTCAGAGGTATTGTTTATTGTTATGAAGGCTTGAGAATCAATACTTCTTATATAAGAACGAAGCTTAAGTGCCTGTCTACGGCTTACTGTAGTGGAAATAACAGTTTCAGGCTGATGGGTAAAGGCACCTTCAGCCTTGTAGATAGTAGCACCGCGTTGGAGTTGGTTTACAATGTAATCACGGATTTCCTGATGTTTGGAACTTATAATGGTCATTTGCTTGCTGACGTTTAAGCCTTCAATAACGAAATCAATCATAAAGGCTTTTATTATCAGACCCAGTACTGAATATAAACCGATTTTTACACCAAAAACTGCTCCGGCTCCAAGAGCTATTAAAAAGTCGGTAATGAGAAGAGTTTTACCAATGTTAAGCTTGGTGTATTTGCTTAGAATTTTTGCAACAATATCAGTACCCCCGGTTGAGGCGTTACAGTTGAAAACAATTGCCGAGCCGACAGCGGGAAAAATTATCGAATACACCAGTTCCAGCAGCATATCGTCGGTTAAGGGCTTATTCAAAGGAAATATTTTTTGAATAAGCCATACGATGCCCGATAGAGCAAAGCTTGAGTAAACAGTTTTTGAACCGAAATCAGAGCCGAGAAAAAAGTACCCGACCAAAATAAGAACGATATTAATAATAAGCATCATTGGTCCAACATCAATTTGAGGAAAGAAGCTGGTGGATATTATGGCTAATCCGCTGACACCGCCGGTAGCAAAATGATTAGGGACTTTAAACAGACAGATACCAATACCCACCAACAGCAATCCTAGATTAATCAGTAAAAAATCAGTTATTCGTTTCCTCATTATGCCAAGCTCCTTGTATTTTATGATTTGTTGCTCCTGTTACGGTGTATAATTCCCAAAATAAAAGCAGTAATGAATGAAAGAAAAAATACAAAACAGGCTATTAAGGTAAGTACGAAATATCCCAGATCTTCAAAGCCTGTTGAAAAATATGCTGATTTAATATAAAAGCCTATACCTGACAGGACAGCTGCCATGGCAGGAATGTATTTTACCACAGGTTTTTTACTAAAGAATTTACCTAAAAAAAACGTTACTAATATAGCCAGAAAACTTGCGATTAAAACAAAAAGATAAAAGTTATTAATTTTTTACATCCCTTTCCATATTGGTTTTCAAATTCATAAATTAATTATGTCTTAGCATCTAGATAATCATATTATTATATGTTTTCTCTAAATTATCAAGATATTCAATAAGGTCGGTTGGATTTTAACCCGCTTCTCGGGTACAGAACCGCTTCTCGGGTACAGAACCTCTCCTGAGGATTTTCTGTGAGACAAAAACAAGTTGACCATTCATTAATATATGTGCTATAATACTCCAGCAACTAAATAATAAACATAAATGAAACGACACATGTGGTGCTTTGCACGTAAATCTGATTACGGTACAAGGGCTGATGTGTCTTTTTTGTTGCCCAAAAGGTCTATAGTCAGGACATCAAGGGTAGCAAAACAAAAAAAGAAAGGATGGATATTTTTTTATGCCGACAACTAAATTTCAGAAGGTTGTTTTTGCTTTTTTATCTGTAATAATTACAGTGCATTTGTTTGTATTTTATAACCTCGCAATGGAAATGGGCGGAATGTCAAATCAAGTATTTATTGCTTCATCAAAGGTAGTTCCGATTGAGTTCCTTTTTGCTATTGTACTACAGCTATTTGTTGCAGGCCCGCTTTCCTTGAAAATCGCATTCAAGATGGTAAATCCAAGAGAGGATAAACCAGTTCTTGTTACAACAGCTATTATATGTTCAACAGTAGTTCTAATGTGTCCTATGATGAGTTTTCTAGCGACAATACTCTATAATGGAATTACAACAGAATTTCTTGCACAGTGGTTACAGAAAATTGTCTTCAATTTCCCGTTTGCATTTTTCTCACAGCTGTTTTTTATACAGCCACTTGTAAGATTCCTTTTCAGATTGATTTTTAAGAAGCAGTTAGCAGAAGCGCATAAGCCCGGGATGAATTATCAGCCCGTGGTAGAGCCCCAGGCTGATTGATACTTATTTAATACTATAGGAACTGTAAAAAATAACACACATGCTATAGCCGACAAGCTATGTAAATTTTTAAATTAAAAAAGACCCCATATATATATGGGTCTTTTTTTTTTACATGCGTCCTAAGAAAGGCGCGACTTGGGTAAAAAGAGTAGTTTATTTAAAAAACCTTTCGACAACAGACTGCAAAATATAAGCGGACTAACTTTACTCTTTCTATTGTAGCAAGCCCAAAAGAGTTTAATTTATGTTTAATTTATAAGGGTTTTTGCGGATACCTGTCTAAATTATATTAGTATTAATTACCATAAATTGACAGATATTTTCCCTGTACTGAATTATAATCATTCTGCATGCTAAATGACACGGCCGAGTTAACACAAGACAAACACAGGGGGTCACACAAATGAAGTCAGATATGCTTCCATATAAAAATATTGGGGGATATGGTTCAGCAGCTCAACATACCGGAAAGTCCGGTAAGGCCACAGCTGTATTGGAGTATCTTAATAAAACCAATCTTATTATTTTGCCTGCAGCCTTTTTGCTGGGCAGAATATCACTGCTGGGAGGGTTAATGCCTTTTGGTATTGCACTATACGCAGCAACCTTGGGACTGAATATCAACAGAATAATGATTTCGATAGCAATATTTGCCGGGATGTTAACCTCCGGTGCTACGGTACAGATATATACGGCAGTTGTAGCAATGCTGCTTTTTAATGCAATAAACATACCATTCAAAAAGAGCACAGGATCGCCCTTAAGAGTTGGTGTAATAGCTTTTATAGGTGTTCTTATACCAGAAATGCTGTTGACATACTTACAGGGCTTCTTAATGTATGACATCATAAAATCCATTATTAACGGTTTTATAATTTTTGCGCTGGTATTTGTGTTTAAAAATGTACTGGAGGTGCTTGGAAATCCCTCCAGACGGTATCAGCTTACAAATGAAGAAATTCTGAGTATTGCCATCGCATGTGCTCTTGCAGTAGGAGGCCTGGGTGATTGGAACATACTCGGAGTCAGTTTGAAAAATATACTGTGCATTTTGATAATACTCATTTTCAGTTATAGAACAGGCGCTGGAAATGGTGCTGCCATAGGGGTAATCGTCGGGACTGTAATAAGTATATCATCCAGTTCTTCACCCATTGTTATTGCCTCATATGCTTTTTGTGGATTACTTGCCGGTATTTTAAGGAATATGGGGAAAATAGGTTCCTGTGTAGGCGTCCTGATGGGTAATGCCTTACTGACCTTTTATACAAATGGATCAACTGAGGTATTGATATATTTGTATGAAATTATCGTTTCCATTGCTTTATTTATGCTTATTCCTGCCAAGGTTATGGATGCAGTTGTAACAAAGTTCGATAAGAGTTTGGCTGCTAAAGGTGATAAGAAAGGTTATAGTGTTAGAATTAAGGAGATAACCGTTGATAAACTAAATAAGTTTTCAAAGGCTTTCTGCGAAATGGCTAAGACCTTTGATGAAATTTCAGAAACGAAAGCAGTGACAGAAAAGCATGATATCACAGCCATATTTGACAGAGTGGCTGACCGGGTTTGCAAGGACTGCAGCCTCTGCGCACATTGTTGGGAACATAACTTCTGTAACACTTACCAAATAATGTTCAAAATAGTTGAAAAGCTGGACGGTAAGGGTTGGATTGAGGAAAGTGATATTCCTCAGTATTTTCTTGAGAGGTGTGAGAGGGTTGATGATTTTGTTAAGGCAGTTAATAATGTTTTCGAGCTGTTTAAGGTTGATATGGTCTGGAGAAGTAAGATCGGGGAGAGCAGAGGCCTTGTTTCCCAGCAGTTAAAAAGTATGTCATTAATAATTTCAAATCTGGCCAATGAACTAAACACAGATATCAGTTTCAAGGATGATCTTGAAAATCAGATTATACTGGAGTTGACAAAGGCCGGTGTGAAAAATGCCGATGCCGTAGTATACGAGAACAAATACAAGAAATATGAAATGACTTTATCCTATAAAGGCTGCGGTGGAAAAAGGAATTGTATTGGAATTGTTGAGAAAATAGTAACAGAGGTAGTTGGACGAAAGATGGTGAAGGACGGCAGTGAATGCGGACTCAATACAAAAACCAATACTTGTACTGTTAAGCTGGTTGAAGAGGAAACATATAAGGTAATTACAGGTGTGGCAAGAATGGCTAAAAATGAAAAGTACGTTTCGGGAGATAATTATACATTTCTAAATACCGGGGACGGAAAATATATCGCAGCATTGAGTGACGGTATGGGAACAGGACATAAAGCGTGCATGCAAAGTAAGGCGACAGTAAGCCTAATAGAGCAATTCATGGAATCGGGCTTTGATAAGGATACAACCGTTAAGTTAATAAATTCTATATTGGTTTTACGATCCACCGATGATTCCTTTGCAACAATTGATATTTCCGTTATGGATCTTTACGAAGGAGAGGTGGAATTCTGCAAGGTGGGTGCAGCTCCAACTTTTATAAAAAGGGAGGACTATGTTGAGGCCATAAGAGCAGCTACTCTGCCAGCTGGGATACTTAGCGAGGTGGAAGTTGAACTGATACATAAGAAGGTTTATAACGGAGATTTTGTAATAATGCTTTCTGATGGAATTATTGATTCCTTCAAAGATTGTCAGGACAGCGTAAAGGAAGTGCAGAACCTTTTACTGAACATGGACACAAAAAATCCGCAAAAAATGGCAGATGATTTGATGGATGCAGCGTTGAGCCATTGTCCGGACAGAGAACCTGAAGATGACATGATGGTACTGGTATCAAAAATATGGAGGTCCAAATAAAATTGAGAAACGTAAATACTATGTATAAAAATGATAAAATTCCACAAACTACCCATAATCAGAGTTCTTTGGAGGATACTATGTTTTATGGAAAGTCTAAGAAAGTAATAATTTTGAGGGATATTCATTCCAATTTATTTGAGGAAGCCATTCTGGTTCTGAAAGAGGATAAAGAACAGGAAAAGGAGGCGGGGGAAGGTTTGGGATCGGGTAAAAAATCCAATGTGAAAAGTGACTTTATTCTGAAGGAGGCAGAATCCATAATCAATAATTACATTAAAGACAATAAGGGTAAGTTTATCCCTCAAAAGAAAAAGGAACCCTTAAAACCGAATTCTAAGTTTATTAGGAATGTACTGATAAATTCTGCTTTGTTCGGAAGCATAGCAGCTGTTATTTTTCTATTAATAAAGATATTTTTCTAGCATTAGGTGGTCCTATAGGAGTTTTTGTCTCAATAAGATGTATAAAGGTGAGAAAATTTTTCCACAGCATAAAAATTTTGTTGAACTTATGTGTAATGATTCATGCTCTATTGATTTTCTTCTGCTAAATAGATATATTATTATAAGTAAACGCAATTTAAATTAAGGAGCAAATAATAAATAATGAAATTTCGAACCTCGAAAGTAATAGATTTCTTTCTGCTGAAAAAAGATTTTTATTCAAAATTAACTGATAAAAAAATGTGGCTTTACATAGGCATTGGTTTGGTGGGATTGCGCGATGTAGGATTAGGGGTTTTGGGACTTAACCTTACTTCCGATAAAATGAGTGCAGGCATGAACATCAGAACGGGTGCTATTCTTTTCTTAACCGCCTTGATAATCGGCCTTATAGATGTAATCTGTTTTTCTTACCCTGTTTTTGATATAATAAAGCATTTTAAGAAGAGGAGTGATAACAACTCAATGGCTATGGGAGTGTCATACTCCAGCCTGATTACTAAGGTCATGAAGGTATACATTGTCGTAAATATTATTGTAACTCCCATAAACCTTCTGTCATACTATACCATGGATTTAACAAACAACAGCGGTTCTGTAATCCTTTTATATATAACAGCAGTTTTGGACATATTGGCATATTTCTGGTTCAATGGGGCCATAACTCGCGGTGTATGTGTTTTGTTCAAGCTTCCTACAGGTGCCAGAAGTCTTGTGTTTATGCTTGTATTTCTGTGGAACGCGTTGCTCAGTGAGGCATTGGGACTTTTATTCACACAGGTGATAAACAGACTGTAAATATATTTGCCATATTCTAAATATCTGCTATAATAATAAAGCGATGTCTCGGTAGTCTAATGGATAGGACGGTGGATTCCGGTTCCACTGGTACGGGTTCGATTCCTGTCCGGGACGCCAGTGGTAAAGGGGCTGTTGCACTAAAATAAAAAATTAGTGCGAGGCTCCTTTTTCATTTTCATATTAAAAAATAAACCCCAAACTCTTCAGAGGATGGGATTTATGGTAAAATATATGTATGCGAAAACAAAATATTTTACATAAGAATTATACAATTAACCAAGGATATTATCAATTAAAACTTCCATTAAATATCGATTGTATAATCCCAGATGATGATTCTGTTCGCTTGCTAAGTCAATTTGTTGAGGAGATAGATTTAGGAGATCTGTATTCGACTTACTCCCGAATTAGGGAAAAGCAGGCTACACCACGTCAGATACTGAAGATTGTACTATACTCATATATGAATCATAACTACTCTTCCCGATTAATGGAGACTTCGTGTAAGCGTGATATTAACTTCATGTATCTTCTAGAGGATGCACCTGCACCAGATCATTCAACCTTTGCAAGATTCAGGAGTCTTCATTTTGCTCCGTGCGCAGAACGTATTCTGGCTGAAATGGCAAACTTCCTACATGAACTCGGTGAAATATCAGGAGAAACAATTTTCATTGATGGAACTAAAATAGAAGCCTGTGCAAATAAATATACTTTTGTCTGGAAAAAGGCAGTTACCAAGAATCAAGCAAAGCTGATGGGTAAAATCGCTGATTTTGTCGCGCAATGTGAAGAGCAGTACGGTATAAAGCTGATCTACGGTAATATTGTGAAACTAAAAAACATAAAAAAACTTCGCAAGAAACTGTATAGCTTAAAAATAGAAGAAGGTATTGAGTTTGTACATGGTTGTGGTAAGCGTAAATCTCCACTACAGAGGTCAATTGAAACCCTAGAAGAATATCTTGAAAAGCTTAAGGAATATACACAAAAAGTACATATTTGTGGTGACAGGAATAGTTTTTCCAAAACTGATAAAGATGCAACTTTTATGAGGATGAAAGAAGACGCCATGGGTAACGGACAGTTAAAAGCAGGATATAATGTACAACACGGAGTAGATGCTGAATATATTACCTGGTTAACGGTAGGACCACAGCCGACAGATACAACAATACTTATTCCATTTTTAAAAAGTATGGAAAAATATCTAAATTTCAAATATCAAAAGACAGTTTTAGATTCAGGGTATGAAAGTGAAGAAAATTATAGCTATCTAGATACCAATAACCAACTGGCCTTTATCAAGCCATCAAACTATGAAATATCGAAAACACGAAAATACCGAACAGATATCGGACTTATAGACAATATGGAATATAATGTGGATGGTGATTACTACATCTGCAGAAACGGCAGACGGCTTACAGTCAGCGACGTTATTACCAGAAAAAGTAGGACAGGCTATAAAAGTGAGAAAACCATATATACATGTGAAGATTGCAGTAACTGTCTTTACAAGAGCAATTGCATTAAAGGAAATAACTCCAAAACACCAATAGAAAAACGAATAAAGAGACTAGAAGTAGCAAAAACATTTAATAAGTATAGAAAAGAAACTCTCGAACGGATTTTGAGCCCCGAGGGATGTCAACTAAGGATGAACCGAAGCATTCAAGCAGAAGGCTCATTTGGAGAGATGAAGCAAGATATGGGATTTCGGAGATTTTTGTGTAAAGGAAAACAAAATGTGCTTGCTGAAAGTATTCTTTTAGCAATGGCACATAACATAAACAAACTTCATAATAAAATTCAATCAGGTAGAACTAGAACATACCTCTATCCATTAAAAGAAACTTCATAAATTTTCAAAGTTCAAAATGAAAAACTATTAAAGAGCTATTAGAAATAATGGCTTATTAAAGTGTGGACTTCTTTAGGAAATCAGACTCAATATCCACAGAAAAGCGTTGAAAAATCTATTTATACAGCGAAAAAGGAGCCGCGCACAGCTATTTTTCAATAACTATTGCGACAGCCCCTTTTTTGATAATATTAATTGGAATCGAACCCGAGAGGGCGCGAACCGTGAAGAAAATGTGCTAAATGCACATTTTTAGGTGAGCGTAGGAGCCCGGTACCGAAACCGAAGGTTTGGGTGGGCGACGTCACTAGCATGCGAAGCAGGCGGCGATTCCTGTCCGGGACGCCATCAGGCTTTTAGTGATGCTTGGGCTAGACTTTTTAGTTTGGTCGACCGTACCTATCTAGTAGTAGTGGACTCATGATTTTATCAATTTCGAGTACTCGTCAATAGACCTGAGGAGGGAATTTTTTATGCCCAAAAAGTTGACGAAGCTTCAACAAAAGGTAAACTCCAGGGAAAATGCTCTGAAAGATTTTCTGTTCTTTTGCAGGCTAGGGACTAAGCAACCGTACAATTTCCGACTATAAGAAACATACCAACCTCTTCTTTAAACACTTTCCAGATGCCTTGGGTACACAAGGGTTTAGAAGCTCGGTGCTGGAGTATATGGGGGAAGATATCAAGCCAGCCACATACAATCTTCATCTTGTCTATCTTAAGACCTTCTTTGAGTACTGCATATAGGAAGGTTCATGACAGAGAATCCGCTAAAGCACTTTAATAAGCGCAAGACTCAATCCAAGATTGTAGATATACACATGGACAACCTTAAAAACCTTTTAGCTTTACCCAATCAAAAAAGCTTTGCAGGGTTGAGGGACTACACTTTAATAATGTTCACCATAAATACGAGTACACGTCTAAACGAAGCGTTATCACTCAAGCTTCAGAATTTAGATTTAGCACATAACCTTGTGACCATTCCAGGAGAGGTAGCAAAGGCAAAGATTCCGAGGACACTTCCCATGTCGCTTAAGACTTCAAATATTATTAACAAGCTCGTAAGTGTAAGGTATCACGAATAGACTGACAGTATTTCCATATTCTGTACCTTTGAGGGACAATGCTAGATGTCAGCTCTTACCGAAATAGGTTAAGGTATCACAGACATAAATTGGGGCAGAGAATAAAGCCTAATGACCTTCGGCATGCTTTTGTACTGCTCTATTTGATAAATGCGGTCATGCTTTCGGATTGCAAAAAAACCTTGGACATACAGATTTAGGAATGACCAAGCGGTATCTGAATCTATCAGGAGAGGATTTGCAGACATCCCATAGACAAGCGAGTCCATTGAACGATTTCTAAGGGTAAGGAACGAAAGAGGGGAATTAAAAGCTTTTTGCCTACTAAGGGGAGGAATAATTATACTCCTTTTGTAAGATATTTCCCATTTTACTATTTTAGGGGGTACTAGGGGTAATACCCCCTAAGTTATTTAATCCTGGGGTATTCATTAACTCAAAATAAATACAGCTTGTTCGGATTAAATGCAACGAAGCTTATGGGTGGAAGAGCTTGAAGGAAGATCACTTACGGATACACAATGAAACTACAGTTGAGAGTATATGTGGATTTAAAAATAAGATGTTTACACAACTAGAGGAGATAAGAACCGAGCTTATTAATGATTTTAAGGTTTCTAAGTCTGCTACAAAGGATAAGGTTGTTTCAGGGATACTTGAGGTAAACAAGAAAATGTTGCTGCTAAAAGGGTTGCCCTTCCAAGGTTAGTCAGCATGTTGAGGAAGTGCAGAGGGAGCTGGGAGATTATTCTAGGTGATGATATACTATGAGATATATTGTATTTTACTAATGTCCGAGAACTAAAGTTTACCTACGAAGTCGACTACGAAGAGCCTACCGTAGCTTTTCTAGCAAGTGTGGAAAGGTTGAGCTGCCGCTCCGCTGCTATTGTGCCGATTTCGTCTATATTTGCTCTCCCTTACTAGGATATTATTTAACATACTACGAGAGCAAAAGTTTTACCGTACTCCAGACACAAAGGCTATTCTCCACTTGCTAGGTAAATATCAGAACTACCAGGATTAAATTTTTAGTATTATTATGTGCAAAATCCATAAAATAATACGTTCATTTAAGGTGGATGTTTGAAATAATAATCGTATCTCATAATTTGCGGTGACATCAATGAGCCATTTCTATTAATACACTGTCACTTAATGTCGAAACAATCTATGAAACAATCTATAATATGTAATGAGTAATTGTAGTATTCAAGGGTTTTACGTTGACTGATATGCAAAAAATTGGTAAAATGTGAGTGGGTTCAGCTTGTATTTGTTATATTGATGTGATATTTATATAAGTTTTAATGCATGACTATAAATGTAGAAAAAGGTAGAATTATGTCATGAAAAATGATTTTGTTTACATTGATTTGTTTACTGGATGTGGGGGATTATCCTTAGGTCTTTACAATTCTGGATGGAAAGGCTTGTTTGCTATTGAGAAAAGCAAGGATGCTTTTATGACACTTAAACATAATCTCATTGATAAAAAGGGTCATTATACTTGGCCTAGTTGGCTTCCTTTAGAAAACCATGATATTAATCTTGTTATCAAGGATTACAGGTCAGAATTGGAGAAACTGCGGGGAACTGTAACAATGGTTGCAGGTGGGCCGCCATGTCAGGGCTTTTCATCAGCAGGAAGAAGAAATGAAGATGATGAGAGAAACAAATTAGTTGACTCATACATAGAATTTGTAGATATAGTACGACCAGAGATTTTGTTTTTAGAGAATGTAAGAGGTTTTACCATAGGGTTTTCAAAGAAGAAAAAGAAAGGCAAGGCATACTCACAGTATGTCAAAGAGAAATTAGAGGCTCTTGGTTATAATGTTAGAGGAGAAATACTTGATTTTTCAAATTTTGGAGTACCACAGAGAAGGAATAGATTTATTTTAGTTGGTAGTTTAAAAAGGAATACTAGTGCTTTCTTTGAAAATATTAATAACAATAAAAAAGACTTTTTAAAATCAAAAGGATTAAGAATTCACAATTGTCTTAAGGATGCGATTTCTGACCTATTACAAAGTAATGGGACGGTCGATTCTCCTGATTCAAGAGGTTTTAAAGCTGGGCTGTATTCACAAGCGAGAAGTTCTTATCAAAAGTACCTAAGGGAAGGCATTAAGCTTACAGGCAAAGTCGCGGATAGCCATAGATTCGCTAACCATGGTACGAATACTATTCAACAATTCAATACCATAATAAGGGATGCTGAAAATAATAAAAGAATTTCAGGCGATTTAAGGAATAAGTATGGGCTAAAAAAGAGAGGCGTATTCCTTTTAGGAGAGAAGAGTGTTTGCCCTACTCTAACCACTCATCCAGATGACTATATACATTATTGTGAACCTCGTATTTTAACTGTCAGGGAATATGCAAGGATACAAGCGTTTCCTGACTGGTATGAGTTTAAGGGTAAATATACCACAGGGGGAGAGCTAAGAGTAAAGGAAGTACCTCGATACACCCAATTAGGTAATGCAATTCCGCCTTTATTTGGAGAACAAGCTGGGGTAGCGTTAAAGGAGTTGGTACAAGATGGAAAGTAGTTCGGACTTAAAATTTAGGATTAGCGCAGCATTAAAGAATATAATTGGTAAAGAGTTAATTACTGACCAATACATTGCCATTTTTGAGCTTGTAAAAAACTCGTTTGATGCACATGCGAAAAATGTTACTTTAACGTTTGAGAATATTAACAACAGTAGTAAGTCAAAAGTAATCATTGTAGATGACGGAAAAGGTATGGACTATGATGACTTAATTAATAAATGGTTATTTGTAGCGTATTCAGCTAAAAAAGATGGAACTGAAGATATCAATATGGAATGCGATGAAGCTGAAACTAATAGTGATTATCGTGATATGATTTCACCAAAAAGGGTTTTCGCTGGGGCAAAAGGAGTAGGACGATTTTCGTGTGATAGACTTGGAAGTAAGCTTAGTATGGCAACTATTAAGGATAAGCAAAATGCTTTAATTGAGAATTTGGATATTGATTGGGAAGATTTTGAAAAGGATGATAAAGCAGAGTTTGTTGATATTGATGTAAAGAGGACTATATTAACTGAAAACGCTTATAATCTTAAACATGGAACTGTGTTGGAAATATTCGGGTTACGTGATGTTTGGGATAGAGATAAACTGTTAAAGTTAAAAGCATCATTAGAAAAATTAATTAATCCAAGCCAAGAAAACGGAAGTAAACAGTTCTCAATTGAAATGGTTGTTAATGAAGAATTGGAAAATGATAAAATTGCAGAAGAAAAGGTAATTGAGAAAGCTAAAAATAGAGCAAATAGAGAAGGAAGAGAGTTTGATGAAAAAGAAATAGAACAGGAAGTTGAAAGAAACCAAGTAAATGGCAAAATAAAAAATTCTTTATTCGAAATGCTTGGAATTAAGACTACTCAAATAATAACAGAGATAACGGAAGATGGGAAATACATTATCACAACACTAAAAGATAGGGGTACTCTAATATATAAGATTACTGAGAATAATCCCTTTACTATCTCAGACGTCAAAATCCACCTTTTTCAATTGAATAGAGCGGCTAAAGTTAACTTTGCGAAAATTATGGGCATTGCTCCAATAAAGTATGGTAATGTCTTCATGTATAAAAATGGCTTTAGGGTTTATCCATTTGGGGAAGAGAAAGAAGATACCCTAGGTATAGACAGAAGAAAAATACAGGGAAGAAATAGATATTTAGGAACCAGAGATTTAATTGGAAGAATAGAGATTAATGGTAATGATGAAACCTTAAAAGAAACAACAAGTAGAGATGGCGGGTTGATAAAAAATAGAAGTTATGACGAATTAGTAAATTTCTTCTATGAAAAGGCATTAAAACGTTTAGAAAAGTATGTTGTTGATATTATAAAATGGGGTGACCCCTATAAGCTTACCCCCGATGATAAAGAATATCAACTGGCATTAAATCCCAATGATGTTAAAAACAAAATTAGAGAAATAATAGAAAGACTATCGAATTCGAAGGAGTTTATGTGTGTAGAGCATGATGAAAACTTTTTAGATATTATTGAAAAAAGTCAGGACGAAAGTGTAAGTGCTACCTTGAAAGACTTATCAATACATGCAATTGACAAAAAAGATGATAAGTTATTGGATACTGTAAATAAGTTAAACAAAAAATTTGTTGGAGTTGTAGAAGCTAAAAAGGAAGTTGAAAGAGAAGTCCAGAAGAAAGAGATTGAATTGAAGCAAGTAACTGAGGAATTAGAACAGACTACAAAGCAGAATTTATTTTTAAAATCGGTTGCTAATACTGATATTAAGGAAGTATTAGGTTTACAGCACCACATAGATCGAGCAACTGACAATATGGGAAGAAACTTAGATAGCTTAGTTGAGGCGATAAATGCCAATTTGCCAAAGGAAAGAATACTGAACTTTGTTAAAAGAATAAGCCTCGATAAAGAAAAAATATCTACAATTGCTAGATTTGTAACAAAAGCCAATTTTAATCTCAAAGCTACGGAAATTGATAATGATTTAGTGCAATTTGTAAATGAGTATATTGAAAACGTGTACTTAGAATACGAAGATTTAAAAATTAACCGTCAATTACTTAATATCAAAATTGATACACCTAAAGGCTTTTATTTCCAATTTAGGTTTAGACCTCTTGAAGTGATAATTGTACTAGATAATCTCCTTAGCAATTCTTATAAGGCTGGTGCAAAAAATGTTCTTCTTTCATGGAAACTAATTAGTAAGGATACGGTTCAAATAAGCTTTATAGATGATGGAAAAGGTATCACGACAGAAAAATTAGATAGGATATTTGATTTTGGATATACAACAACAAACGGGTCAGGTATTGGTTTATACCATGTTAAAGATATAATTGAAAATAAGATAGGTGGAGCAATACGCGTTAATAACAAGTTACCTACAGGGGTTGAATTTATTTTGGAGGTTAAGAAATGAATTTGAAATATAGAGTTCTATGGTTCGAGGACGATCCGGACATCGTCAATGAATATATTGGAGTAGAAATAAAAGAATACTTATATAATCTAGGTTTTGAACCAACTATAATTCACGAAAAAAATGGACAACGCTTAGATACCCTCATTAAAGACAAGAATTATGACTTAATCGTATCAGATTTAAATCTTGGTGAATATGAAACTGGAGATAAGTTAGTAGAATATATTAGAAGTCAAAGTGTACTCACTGAGGTTCTATTGTATTCAGCAAATGTTGCAGATATTAATGGCATTATTGACAGAAAAGGTGTAATTGAAAGAATTTCATTTGCAGTAGGTATTAAAAATGTACCTGATAAACTCCGTAATATAATAATGCTAACAGTAAAAAAGGTCCAAGATGTGAATAACATGAGAGGTCTTGTTATTGCTCAAACAATTGACCTTGAAATGAAAATTGAAGAAATTGTGATGAAATATTTCGAGGTGCAGGATGGGGAAGCTCTTAATGAGAACAAGAGAAAGATGTTTATTAATATTTGTGATAAGAAAGTAAACCAATGTAACAGAGATGTAGAAAGAGTAAAGGGAATACATAGCCAATGCATTCAAGACTTAATTGAACAGGATATTTTAACAGCTAATAATGTATATGAAGCAATACAAAGTATTCTGAACGAGGATATTAAAAATGTTAATAGAGTACTCAACGGAAATGTAACTAAAGAAGAGAGAGAAATACATTGTGAAAGGAAAAAGCAATTAAATAGCTTCAAGGTAGAACTAAATAATTTTTTTGATGAAATAATAAAAGTAAGGAACACTCTAGCTCATGTACAAGAAAAAATCAACGATGAAGGTATTCCATACCTTGAAAGTATCAATAAGAGTGGAACAACAATTGTTTTTGATGAAGATAGATATGCTGAGATTAGAAATAATTTAAGAAAACATACTGAGAACTTGTTAAGAATCCAGAATTATTGCTATACGAGTAAAGTTAGTTCTGAAAAAGTAGCTGCAATTCGAGAATAGAGAAATAGAAATTTCTATGCGGGATTGTAGTAAGATTTGCTAGTAAATATTAGTCAGGGCATCTACTTGCTAGGAAAATTATAAAATCTCTATGGTGTGATTAATAACTACGGAAAGTGATTGCATACGTTTCATAAAAATAATTTCCTTCCAGGAATTTTGCATTGCAAACATGGGTACTGCACCCCATATAATTTATAGTAGTGGACTCGATTCAAAAACAGCAGTTAAATTAACGAATCCACACACACTAAATGATATCGAAAGCTCGGAAATGTTGATAAATCAGGTCGTTGTAGTCTAATGGATAGGACGGTGGATTCCGGTTCCACTGATACGGGTTCGATTCATGTCCGGGACGCCATCAGGCGCTTGCGTTTTCTGCTGAAAACGCGGGCGTTTTTTTTACAATACTAACCGGAATCGAACCCGGTAGGGCTCGAACCGTTAAGAAAATGTGCTAAATGCACATTTTTAGGTGAGAGTAGGAGCCCGGAACCGAAACCGAAGGTTGGGTGGGCGACGTCACTAGCATGCGAAGCAGGCGGCGATTCCTGTCCGGGACGCCAGTGGCGCTTGCGTTTTCTGCGGAAAACGCGGGCGCCTTTTTTATATAGTGTGTCCAGCGAAGCTGGAGCACACTTGCCAGTGAAAGTCTGGCACGGGTAATTACCAAGAAGCCCGTTAGCTAATCCCGGTGCATAGCAGTAATGCTATGTGCTGAGCGGGAGGATAAAGTACCTGCCTAAAAAGCAGGGCGAGCGAAGATGCAGACCGTAACATAAAGTGAATTCTGCCGCATCGTCAAAAAGGTCTCTGGTTTACAGAGAAATAAAGGGAAGTCGAGCCTTGTAGATATGGGCGAAGACCATGGAAGATAGGAAGAACTTGGATAGCACCATCGAAGAATCCCTCGGTGTATGGGAAACGGTATGTATTGAAAGTGTGTTTCGGAACTGGAGAGACCCTACCTTGCACAGCGATAGCTGTAAAGAAGAATCATATAAGCTGATGAAGTGAAGTTGAATTCTTGCAAAGAGGGAGTCGGAGGAGTTCATAGTACCAATGATATTACAGACAACAAAACTGTAATTAGGGAAGGAACTCTGCTTTATTCAAGAATTCTGGAGGAGGTAAGAGCGAGTGAATGCCCAAAAGGCTAACAGCACCATAGAAAAAGTTCGAAAACTTCAAAGGAGTCTATACCTTGCAGCCAAGTTAAACAGCAAGAGAAAGTTCCATGCATTGCATGACAAAGTATATCGAAAAGACGTACTTATGGAAGCATGGAAAAGAGTAAAAGCCAACGGTGGAGCAGGTGGTATCGACAGGATGACAATTGCTGATGTAGAAGGGTATGGACTGGAAAAGTTCATACAGGAGATGCAGCAGGAATTAAAAGAAGGAACATACCACCCAAAGCAAGTAAGAAGAACCTACATACCTAAAGGCAAAACAGAAAAACGACCGTTAGGTATACCAATCATTAAAGACAGAGTGATTCAGATGGCGGTAAAGATAGTAATAGAACCGATATTTGAAGCTGACTTTAAAGAATGCTCCTACGGGTTCAGACCTAAAAGGAGTGCACATCAAGCCTTAGACAGAATTCGTAAGGATACTGCTAAAAAGGGTTGGTGGATAGTAGATGCTGATATCAAAGGATATTTCAACAACATAAACCATGAGAAACTAATGCTTATGGTAAAACAAAGGATATCAGACAGAAAGATTCTAAAAATGATATGGAAATGGTTAAAGGCTGGAGTAATGGAAAATGGAGAGTATACTGAAAGTGAGCTTGGAAGTCCTCAAGGTGGGGTAATATCACCACTTTTGGCGAACATATACCTCCATTATCTGGACTGTAAGTGGGACTACCACTACAAACACCTTGGGAAACTCATAAGATATTGTGATGATTTCGTAGTAATATGCAGAACAAAGAAAGATGCAGAGCATGTATTGAAAGCTGTGAAATCCATTATGGAAAGATTAGAACTCGAATTACATTCTGAAAAGACCAAATTAACAAGCATGTGGGATGGGAAGGAAGGCTTTGATTTTCTAGGCTTTCATCATAGAAGAAAGAAAACAGAGACCTCAGGAGGACAGTGGTTTAGTGAAACCCACCAATACCCATCAAAGAAAGCCATGCAGAAGATGAGGGATAATATTAAAGGTGTATTTGCCAGCAGGTCAACGTTGTTGCTGGACGTACACGAGATGATAGAAATTCTCAATCCAAAGATAATTGGAATGAAAAACTATTATGGATTAAAGAATGCAGGAAAACAACTTAACAAAATGGGTTGGTATATCATAAAGAAATTTACGTTGTGGTATAACTACAAAACACAGAATAACAGGCGCTATGCAGGAATTTCAAAAGTCCGAAAGATAATCTACGACAACGGATTACAAAGACTTGCGATTTAGCGAATACTGAAGGAAGAAGAATATCGGAAAGCCGTGTGCGAGAGAACCGCATGCACGGTTTGATGAAGGGGAAAGAGGGAAAAGATATTAATTTTCCCTCTGACCTACAAAAAGACGCGAAGCGCCTTACGGGTGGGACCAGTCCCCCCGTATTCCCCCAGGTCTCCCGGCGGGGATAAAAGAACAACCTTTTATATAGTAGCCTGAAAGATAAAGAACCCATCCTTGACAGAAAATTGGCATATACCGCCATGCTTTTCCACGATATGAACCATACTTTTTGTACCAAAACCATGCCCTTGTTCTTTTGATACAGGAAGACCCTGATGGAATATCGGTTCTGTATGATATGTATTACGGATTTCAATACACAATTTACTATTCTTGGAATAGGCACGCAGCTTGATGTAGCGTTTATTGCCGTCTACTATATTTTCACAGGAATGAATGGCGTTTTCCAAAGCGTTTGACAATAGTGAACAAAGCTCGGTATCGCTAAAAGGAAGCGAGTCAGGCAGCTTTGCTTCCACCGTCAACAGGATTCCCGACTGTTTCGCTTTAGTGGCGAATGCAGATAAAATCAGATTGACCGTTTCGTTTTCGCAAAAGCGTATAGGCGTGATGGAGTCAATGTCAGATTGGGCAGTCTGCAGATACTCTTTAATTTCCTCTATACGTTCATTGGAGGCCAGACTTTGTAAAAAAGCTAAATGATGGCGCATATCGTGCCGATAGGACGCAGCATTCTGTTGCATCTGCCTCAGAGAAGCAAATTCTGTTTGTGCCTGCCGGAACTGCGTGTCCAGCATATCCCTCTCTCTTTGGATACTTGCCTGTTTTTGTGTTTCGGTATAGTAAAGGAGGACAAACACAAAATAGAATGTGGATGTCACGAAGGGCATGAAGTGTACAGCCATACGTGCTCCGCTGAACAAAAAATCGGTATATACAGTGGAGATAAAGTCGAATAAATAGTAAAAAGCCGGTATTGCGCCGAACAACAGGCATGAATTAACAGAGCGTTCCATCAGATGCCGAACAGATTTCAGTACATATTTCTGCAGGAAATAGTACATCAGAAACACAGTTATGATGTATCCGATGTGGTCCATGGAAGCATTGTCAAAAGCTTCACCAACAACGGTGCCAATCCAACGGGGAGGCTGGCAGCACAGGTAAGAGACAAACATACTTGTTAGTGAAATCAGCCACGGGCGCTTTAAATAAACGACGATAAAAAGAGCCACCGGAAAATGAGTAAGGAAAGGATATATTTTTATCGTCACTGCCATACCCCAGTACTGTAAGCTGGCATTTTGTATAATAAATAAAACGACGGTAAAGAACCCGACAGCCAGATAATTCTTTCGTGTACGTGTCATACCGGCGAAAGTTACCGCAACTGCTGTACCGAATAGTAGGGCAAACCAATAGCGGGAGAATTCAATGACAGTTGCTATCATTATTTTGGTCCCTCCATTTGATAATCCAGATACTGTTGCTTAATTTCACGTGCTTTGCCCTGTGCAACAGGAACAATTGAGCGGGTCTGTAAGGTCATTTGGCTTTTTTCAATGGTATCCACATACTGCATATTAACAAGATAGGAGCGGTGGGGTTTGATAAAACTCCCACGTTTAATAAGATTATCACAGACAGTGGAAAAAGGTTCTGTACATTCGATTACCTTGCCGGAGCGCAGGTGATACAACACATTTCTACCGATGACCTCGGCAAAAACCAAATTGGAGGTCAGTATTTTTTGAATTCCTTCATTACTCTTTACGATAAC
The DNA here is from genome assembly GCA_023393115.1 of Bacillota bacterium. Lineage (GTDB taxonomy): Bacteria > Bacillota > Clostridia > Acetivibrionales > DSM-1351 > Ruminiclostridium. The sequence continues at coordinate 60,108 of JAEWMS010000087.1, read as the reverse complement.
CGCATCATCATTTTCTTCCATCTTTATATGCTCCAGAATTTCGTCAAAGGTGAAGAAAAACTTCTCTTTAGTTATGGGTTTTAATATATAGTTAATGGCCTTCACTGAATAGCTTTCCAAAGCAAACTCAGGGGATGATGTAAAGAACAAAATCGGCGCAGTTCTATCAATAATACGGATTTCCTTTGCGACGTCAATGCCCGAAAAGCCAGGCATAATAATATCCAGACAGTATATATCAAACTGCTTTCCTTTTTCTAAGGTCGAAACCAGATCAAATCCGTTTGGAAAGACGGCGTATTCACAGTTCAATTGTTTTGTTGTTCTGTATTGGTTTATGAGCTGTATTATATTGGAAAGTTCATCTATATTGTCATCACAGACTGCAATATGCAGCATGAGCATACCTCCATTTTTCCATTCTTCCATCACAATTATATCATAATAAGAGAATATTCGACACTGTGTTTAGCGGAAAAAACCATGTTTCATGCAGAAAAAACTATGTTTCATGCGGCGGACGGTTCTTAAGGCAAAATTTTTTATAGAGTGATTTCAGGGAATGTTTCCTATTACTACCCAAACAGAAAATGGAGGATTTGAAATGAAAAAATTACTAGTATATATGATGGCATCTGCCATGACACTGAGCCTTGCAGCCTGCGGCGGAGAAGAAAATACCACTGCCACCACTCCTACCAATACATCTACCACCGCCTCCTCCTCAAGCGCCCAGAATACATCAGCTCCCATCGACTTTGTTGAGATCACAGGTAACGGACTCTCTTTCGCGTTGCCTGCAGACATCAAGTATGTTAAAACCGATGAGAATAGTGGTTCGATGATCTTCGCCAACGACAAGAGCACAGCAGTTATTACACTTGGAGTAGAAACAGAGGATACAGTAACCAGCACAGATATAACCGATGATGTCCTATTAGCTGCACTTTCTGCTGGTGGTGGGCTAAGTGATGCAACCCTTGAAAGCTCTGGAACTGTGGAACAGGACGGCGGCACCGCTGTTGTCGGTTTTGGCAAAGGGACGCTGTCAAATGGAACTGTCATGAATTCTGTGATTCAGTATTTCTTCCCTGCGGATGGGAGTGGATACCATGCCATTAGTTACCTCTACGCCATCGATGGGGGGAGTAGTTTAGATAATACAATCGAGCAGGTTCTCTCTACTGTAAAGATCGCAAAGTAATAAAAACCTTAAATGAACGAGGAGGACTTTACTATGCTGCCAACTTTCATCGTGATCATCGCAGTTGTTGCGATCATTGTGTTATGGGTAATCTCTACCCAGCGCAAACTGGTGGTGCTTGATGAGAATATCAACAGTGCCATGAGTCAGATCGGAGTGCAGCTTTCAACCCGTTTTGATGCTCTAACAGCACTGTTGAATTTGATAAAGGGGTATGCCAATCAGGAAAGCGAAACGCTGCTTGAAACAATCAAATCAAGAAGAAGAGTGATTACGGCCAAATCTACACCGGACGATGTGCTTCGTCAGGAAGGGGTTATTTCCGAAGTCTTGTGCAGGATTACCATGGTGACGCAGCAATACCCCGAACTAAAAGAAAGAGAAAAATATATCAAGACAATGGATGCGGTTGAAACCTTTGAAAACATGTTACGAACCAGCCATTTGATTTACAACAACAGCGTGAACAAGCTGAATCGAGAAATTCGAATGTTTCCGATCTCCATGATTGCCGGGATGTTAGGCTTCCGGAAAAGAGAATATCTGGAGGAGCAGGCGGCCAGGGCCATCTTCCAAGCATGAAATGATAACATACCGAGCTCTATACAATGAATCCTTTTGTATAGGGCTTTCTTTTGTATTTCAGTAAGTAATAAAGTAAGTAGCTACCTGCTAAAAATAATTTACATTTTTATGTGCTTTACTAGTTTATATATTCTGCTAAAATAAGTATTGCAAACAATTAAGGAGGCTTTGATTTGAAAATAGGAAATGTTGAATTGTCAAACCGCATTTTTCTGGCTCCCATGGCAGGTGTTACCGATATGCCGTTTCGGGTGTTGTGCAAGGAGCAGGGGTGTGGCCTGGTATATACCGAAATGGTAAGTGCAAAAGGAATGCATTACGAGGATGAAAAAAGTACAAAACTGACCCTGCTCGATGAGAACGAGAAACCGGGAGCTGTTCAGATATTTGGTTCTGAGCCGGACATTATGGCTGGAGTTACCGAAAAATTAAATGCTTCAGATGCAAGCATAATTGACATAAATATGGGTTGTCCGGCTCCAAAGATAACAAAAAACGGAGAGGGCAGTGCTCTGATGAAAAGACCGGAGCAGGTGGAAAGAATTATAAGGGCTGTGGTCAAGGCTTCAATAAAGCCTGTTACCGTTAAAATTCGAAAGGGCTGGGATGAGTCAAGCGTTAATGCTGTAGAGATAGCTAAAATAGCTGAAGCCTCCGGGGCAAGTGCGGTTACAGTACATGGAAGAACCCGTGAACAGTACTATAGCGGTAAGGCAGATTGGAATATTATAAGGCAGGTTAAGGAAGCTGTTTCAATTCCGGTAATAGGAAATGGTGACGTAGTAGGGCCCCGGGAAGCAAAACGCCTTTTTAAGGAAACAGGTTGTGATGCAATAATGATAGGTAGGGGTGCTCAGGGGAATCCCTGGATATTCAAGGCTGTAATAAAGTATCTTGAAGAGGGTGTATTTGTTAATGAACCCACAGCACAGGAGAAAATCAATACAATTATAAGACATATGAATATGTTGATAGAGCACAAGGGCGAAAGAACTGGAATCCTTGAGATGAGGTCCCATATTGCGTGGTATATAAAGGGTATGCGGGATGCGGCTTACACCAAGCAAAAAATATTTAAAATGACAGATAAGGAAGAAATTATAAGTCTTCTTCAGGATTTTCTGCTTCGTCAGCAATAAATAGCTTAACAGTAGTAATAATATTATTATTGTTATTACAGTAAAATAACCCGATAGTTACCAATTAGTTATTAATGCATTTTTCCAGAATTTCTTCAATACCTGAAACAACTTGCTGAGCGCAATTTTTCTTAAATTCGTCATCAGTTACAAGCTTCAGGTCTTTTTTATTTGATATAAATCCGATCTCAAGCAATAGAGAGGGCATTTCAGTATGACGCAGAACATAAAGATTGGGACGGGGCATTATTTCTCTGTTTTTCATTCCAAGATTCTTAATTTCGGATTGCATAATAATAGCTATATCCTTACCGGTCGGGGAGTAAGGATTATAGGCTGTCAGAATTCCGTTCTGGGCAGCATCTGTGAAAGAGTTATTATGAATACTTATAAAGAGCCTGCCTTTCTTTTCATTGGCAATTCGGGCCCTGTCCTCCAGACTGACATATGTATCATCTGTTCTTATCATATAGTAGTCAATATTTTTTTGCTTTAATAATTTTTCTATTTCAAGAGATATATCCAAAACTATATCCTTTTCACTTGTTTTTCCATTCATGGCACCTGGGTCCCAGCCACCGTGACCGGGATCTATTATTACCATTGGGGGAATCTCTTGAACGGTATCAGTTGACGTAACTATTTCTTGCTGAGGACTCAGATCATTGTATCTCTTCAGGTAACCGCCAATAAGAGCAATAATTGCAATACAAAGAAAGACAATAATAATTATAAGGTTTTTATGACTTAATTTTTGACTTAACTTATCGGTAAATTTGTTAAAATCCATAAATTACATTATTACCTTCCAGCATAGATTTATGCTCTGAATTGTTATGAGTACTTGAATTGTTAATAAGTACTTCTATTTTAACACATAAACGACAAAAAAGGTTGCAGAAACGTAATTTCTGCAACCTTTTCAATATGATTTTTAGTATGATTTTAGTAATTTTATATTATACAGTATGACTACCAGCATTAAGCTACATTATAATACTCTTCTTGCCCCTATATATCTGGAGGAGTAGTACGAGCTGTCCATACTTGATATTGTCACTCCCTTTGACGAACTTGCATGAATAAACTTACCATCGCCCATATAGAATCCAACGTGAGACGGTCCTGCCTTATAGGTTGTAAAGAAGACAAGATCTCCCACTTTCAAATTGCTCTTTGATACAGCAACACCTGCTTTGTACTGGTCAGAAGTAACTCGCGGTATTGATACACCGTTCTTTTTTAGCACGTACTGCGTGAAACCTGAACAGTCAAAACCGCTTGGAGATGCTCCACCCCATACATACGGAACACCCATATAGGTTTTGGCAGTTGCAATAACTGCACTTGCTTTGGAACTGGTATTTTGAGTACTAGTTGATGTTTTAACAGCCTTCGTCGAGGTCGTGCTTCTCGAAGTTGAAGTTGTACCTCTTGAGGTTGATGTTCCTGACTTTACTGCAGACTTCGTTGAAGTTGTACCTGATGTTTTTCTAGATGAAGAGCTTGTAGTGTTTTTTTTAACTGTTGTAGTAGCTTTTTTAGGAGTTGATGCTGATGCAACTGATTTTTCAGAAGTGCTACTTTTAGCTGCTGTAGAAGCTATGGAAGCTGCTTTGACCTCAGAACCGGCATTTGCTGCCGCAGAGGCTTTTTGAGCTAAATCCTCTGCTCTCAGAGTTTCAGATTCTGTTATAGTGTAATTTTTCTCAGATGCTTGTGTTTCTGCCTGTTGCAATTTAGTAGGTTCAAGAATTTCCCGATTAAAGGACAAACTCTTATAGACCGGTGCAATTGCCGTTAGGCAGAGCGTCAGCGCCATACCACCTGCTATTAATTTTTTATTCATATTGACCTCCCTTAATGTGAAGCCCCTGAAATTACAAAATGGATTTAGTTGAAAATTGTATTCGGGGTTTTTCTTTTTGTTTAATCGATCTGTTATATATTTAAATAATCTAATGATGCTTTCGGCTGAGATAAGCTCTTCAGCGTATTTACTTTTTATGATGGTCGACTAATAATTTCGCCCAATGGATGCTCTATGGTAGGGCCTGATATCCCTCTACCAAGTATTCAGTAAGACTGCTTTATTACATTTGGTTTACATAATGTAACTGATGGCCTTATTATAAGTGCCATTAACGAGTGTATCAACCTGTAATTTATGGTAAGCTGCGGGAAACCTAGAGTCATAAAAGGTTAACCAGTTCAATAAAATTAATCAAGGTATTTAATTATTGGAGGTGTTTATGACAAAAAAAACATTTATAACAGGCGCAATTATATTAATGGCCGCAGGCTTTGTTACAAGAATATTCGGATTTATATATAGAATTTACCTGTCGAACTTAATCGGTGCCGAAGGCATGGGCGTATACCAGTTAATAGTACCTATATATACTTTGATTATACTGACACTGACCTCGGGAGTATCAATCGCAGTGTCGAAAATGATAGCTGAACAGGCAGCTCAGGGAAATTTTATTAACATAAAAAGAATTTCAAAAGTAGGATTAGCCGGAGTAATAACTGTCAGCTGCTTTATTTCTTTATTTCTATACATAAACATAGATTTTATTGTTAATGTTATTTTAAAGGATTCAAGAACCTACTCCTCGGTACTAATAATGATTCCATGTATTCCGATGATAGCAGCTGCCTCTGCATATAAAGGCTACTTTTATGGCATACAGGAGGTTACACCAACAGCATTTTCCCAGATAGTTGAACAGCTTGTTAAAATCGGTATAATAATGGCACTGGCTGCAAGATTCCTGGAGGCAGGTCTGGAATACGCCTGCGCTCTGGCAACGGTAGGTATGGCTGTAGGGGAAATGTCAAACCTCTTTGTATTGGCAGTATATTACAGATTTAAAAAATATCCTCATATAACACCGAAGTCTAATCAGGGTATTATTCAAAAGAGGAAACTCGTTGCTTCAATAATAGGCTGTGCTGCACCTATTTCCTTCAACAGATTTATTATCTCAATAATGGCAGCAGTGGAATTTATATTAATCCCTCAGAGATTACTGGTAGGAGGACTTAATTACATTCAGTGTATGGAGGAGTACGGAAAACTGACAGGTATGGCCATGCCACTGATAATGTTTCCCGCCCTGGTAACTACTTCTCTTGCAACAACCCTTGTCCCTGCAATATCCGAGTCAATATCACTAAACAATTATGGAAGAGCGAATTACAGAATATCAAAGTCAATACAGATAACCATGGTATTGGGCTTTGTGTTTATGGCACTTTTTGCATGTTATCCTGACAAGATCTCAAATATGATATATCCCGGTCAAAATGTAGGTTATACTTTGTTTTTGTTGTCTTTTACCTGCATTTTTATGTACCTTCAGCAAATTCTGATGGGAATAATGAATGGCCTTGGAAAACAAGGATTACTGCTTATTAATTCTACAGTAGGTTCTGTTATACGTATCTTATGTGTCTTTTTTCTGATTCCTCAATATGGTATTCCCATTTATATTGTGGGTGTTATAGTTAGTTCGTTTATTGTATGTGTACTTAATTTCACCACAATAATGCGTTGTACTGGTATGGCGCTGGACCTCAGGCACTGGGTTGTCAGGCCAGCGCTGGTAACTGCACTAATGTTTATTTTCAGCGACTATATTTACAGTTTCTTTAATTTTCTTAAGCTATCACCTATTTGGCAAACTCTTTTTGCAGTTGGAGCATATATTGTAATAGCACTTTTCCTTATGGCTCTGGTAGGTGCAATAGATTGGAGAGAACTGCTGCAGTTGTTGGGTATCAGAAGCAGAAAGATAAGGAAATACAAAAACAGCTAAATATTAAGGAATTTATAGAAAGAGTGAGTAGAGAGAAGATATATTAAAATAATCTGAATTCCAGCCTTAGTAATAGTCAAAGAAAGTCAAAATCAGTTTTGAAAAAATTATCTATTTAATTTACAATATAGACATAAGGTCAAAGAAAGTCAAAATCAAAGGCCTAAAGATTTATGATAACTATAACAATTAATAAATTAAGTGTATTTTCAGGAGGTGTATTTATGTTTGGAATAGTTCCATTCAGAAACAACAAAATCAGTGAAAGAGGAAGTCTTTTTGATATGGCCGGTATTTTTAATGACTTTTTTAATGATACTGCCTTGGAATTTGCGGATTTTCAATCAATAAAGGCCGATGTTAAGGAAAATGAAAGGGAATACATTATTGAAGCTGAGATTCCCGGTGTAAAAAAAGAAGATATCAAACTTGATCTCAGGGATGACAGACTTACCATTTCGGTTGAAAGATCAGAGGAGACAAAAGAGGAGAGGAACAACTATATCAGAAGAGAAAGAAGATATGGTTCCACCAGCAGATGCTTCCTTGTTGAAAATGTAAAAAATGAAGATGTTACAGCTAAATATGAGAATGGTATTCTCTCAATAGTGCTTCCTAAGAGTGAAGCAAAAAAATTAAATAACAGAATAGAAATACAGTAACCAACTACTAAATAGAGAGAGCCGCTTCTCATAAGGGTTATTACAAACCTATGAGAGGCAGCACTCTCTATTTACTGCTGTTCCATCCACCAATTAATTATCTTTCTAGCGATACTTACCTCAGATGGCAAACCGGGGAGAGTATCTTTACAATACCAGTTGGCGTCTGTTATCTCTAAACCGTCAACATGTATCTCTCCGCTTTCATACTCGGCGGTAAAACCCAGCATCATTGAATTTGGAAAAGGCCAGGGCTGGCTTCCAAGATACTGTATGTTTTTTACCCGTATCCCCACTTCTTCCATTATCTCTCGCTGAACTGCTTCTTCAAGAGTTTCTCCGGCCTCCACAAAGCCTGCGATCAGGGAATACATACCTTCCTTAAAGTGTTTTGCATGGGCAAGCAGTATTTGATCGCCTTTTCTCACAGCCGTTATTACAGCCGGACATATTCTGGGATAGGATATAAATCTGCATTTCGGACAAATTTTTGCTCTTTCCCCCTGCAAATCCTCAGTGGGGGAGCCGCATCTGCCGCAAAACTGGTGGGTTTGATCCCAACCAACTATCTGATATGCCTTGCCGGCCAACAGGAACAGGTCTTCGGCAATAAAGTCGTAAAGAGCCCTTAACTCAATAAATGTCATTCCGGCCGGCAGCACCTCTTCCGATGCAAGTTCTGCGGAGTAACACGGTTTGCCTTCAAGCAGACCCAGATACTGAGTTCTTATTACACTTAGGTCTGCTTGAGCAGGATTTTTCATATAAGGAATTCTACAGGAATCCTTCTCAGAAATAACCAGCATTTTACTACTGTAAAATGCAAACCAATACGCTTCTCCGGTTTGGTCAGTCGGAGCTGTCACGGCGGGTTCATAACGCATATATATACTTTTTCTTTGCATAAATGTCTCCAGTCTATTGTTCAAATAAGTAATGTTAAAGCTAAAAATCATATGTGAAAAGAGTCTCTAGGGTTTAGAGTTTAACCTTTGAGACTCTTTTCAGAATAGCATGAATTTTTCAAAAAATCAAAGAATTGCTGGACTGTTACATAAATAAAAAGTGTTATCTGTTTGCGATATTCGTCAGAACATTATTAGGGCCCTTCTTTACAAAACCCAGAAAGACGCATACCGCAGCAATGGTCCAGAAATAAGTAACTACAGACGGAGCATCAAAGTTGTTAAGAACAATGTTTGTAATTAGTATTCCCACCATCGCTCCGAAGCCGCTTTGTATCAAGCCCTTTGAAACATTATCCTCTACCTTATAGGAGGCCCTCAAGGACCAGACAATTCCGTTGTAAAGCGCTGCGAGGAAGGTAACAAGGCCGAAAATACCCATTTCTACGGCTGCCTTTAGATAGTAGTTGTCAACGTAAAAGGCACCCTTAACCTTGTTAATGGTAGCCACGGCACCGCCGAACTGCCCAAAGCCCTCCCCGAACAGCAGGTTCTCATAGAACATTTCAAGTGCTTTAGGCCATCTGGCGAATCTGCCACCTTTAAAGCTACTTACAATATAAGCGGGGTCAAGCATATAGTCAATTCTTGACCTAACAGACGAAACCATGGTGTATGCCAGAAGTGCTACTACAAATAAAGCGATTATCAAATAGTATTTCTTACTCAGGATTGCATAAATAATTAAGGCACAGCCCAGAGCTATCCATGAGGAACGTGAACCTGTAAGCAGTATACAGATACCCATCAAGCCGGTAGCAACTGTATATAAAAGCTTTTTAACAAGCTCTTTCTCTGAGAATATCAGCGATATGGCCAGTGGCATAATCATTGCCAGAAGGCAGCCCAGTACGTTTGGACTTCCCACAAAGGAGAAAACTCTTGGACCGGAGGAAACTTCCACCTTATCTGTCCAGTAGGCAGGAGTATCAACCTTGACGATATATTGATAAATCCCATGTACTGACATTATCACACATGTAGCAATCATAAGTTTAACAACGTTTTTGGCCCCGTCATCGGATCTTAACAGTTTAGCAACTATAAAGAAGAAGAATATATACTCTATGACCGCTCTTAAACCGTCAAAGCCGAGGCTGTTTGAGCCGAAAGTACCGAGAGATTGTATTATGAATAAAGCTATACATACAACAAAAAATAAGATTAACGAAAAATCCACAGGAGTCCAGGCAAAGTTAAAATCTTTTCTGTCAACCACCCATCGGAAGAACCAAACACCAATACAAAAGATTATAAGGAGTTCATCCCAGCCGGAGGCCAGTGTACTGTTATTTGATTTAACAGCAATATAGTAAAGTACAGGATAGATTGCTACCAGATAAGCAGCTCTTTCAAAATTTCTGAGTACAAAAATAGTACCCAGAATACCAATGATACCTGCAACTACAATGGTGGGAAGTACAAGGGCCGACAGACTGAGAACCACAGCGAGTATAATAAAATAAACCAGCTTATCCCATTTACCCAGGTATTTACTCCCGAGTCGCAAAAATCCTGAAAAGGATTTACCTAAAATGCTGTCTTTATAGGCTTGTGAATATACTAAATTAATAAAGCCTGCCAGCTTATCAAGCTTCTTACCCAAAAAGGCCAATAACCTATATGTAATTGAAAAGGAGTATTTCGGTGTTGCTTCAATGTAGTTTTGTTTGGTTCTGTGAAGAACACTATGTTGATTCCACTTTGACAGTGTTGATATACACTTGTTCAAAATACTGTTTTTATATGCATTACCAATCAATTCACTTACGAATATAAGGAATCTGTATAATAGGCTGTTTGAGACATATTTCCACACAATATAGCCTCCTTAGTTTAATTCAATAGCTTCTATAGTTCCGTTATTTTCGAAAGTACGGGTCTTAAGAGTAAATTGCTTTCCAACTGCAATCTCCTGAGATTCAAGCTTGATTATTCCGCTACCTTTGCTTGTTTTCATAGTAAATTTAACGGTAATTGCCTTCTTTTTAGGGTCAACAGCGTATACCTGTCTACCGTCTGCAGTGCTGATAGGCACCTCATATGGTGAAAAGGTTACCGATTGGATATATGCATCCACAGGTTTAAGCAGAGAGATCAGCTGGTCCTTTTCCTTCAGAGCTTTTGCCTGCTCATCATTACGGATAGAACTTTTAAAGGTTACGGTAATTTGCTGAAGACTTTCTTCACTTGATATAGGGCCAACATCTTTTCCAGCAGTTTTTAATACTACTACAGCACCAATCAGAAGAACTAAAATAATGATACTTAGATCAACAATGTTAATCAGTCCGAATAATTTTCCCTTTTCATTAATAATTTTCATTCTTACTACTCTCCTTAGTTATATATTTTTAGAATAACTAATTATTATTAGGTTTAGTCATTCTTATTTAAAATTCTCATGAATTAATATCACAAGAATAATAAATCATTGATTAATTAAGCTTTGTATCTGTACTTATATAGTATCAGTATTTTCTTTATAAACAGCTTTATACCTGTTGTTGACAGGCTGGGTTTGTAATCGTAAACCAGCTTCGGAGGAACCTTTAAGAGGAAGGTCTGATCTATATCCTCACCTGAAATAAGCTTCTGATATGTACAAAATACAGCTATTGAAGGCAGCTTATAGTTTTGCACAGCCATAATAATTTCATTTTTATCGTACTTAGCCTGTTCCGGTACAGTATTCAACCAAGTGATAAAATCCTTCCACAGTCCGATTTCGGGCGCTCTGTCCGGTGAAACCGAAAGGGAATTTGGTCTCTGCCTGTAAAGTGCCAGCGTCTCACGAACACAACAAAATCTGCCAAGGTACAGAAGCTTGCAGAAGAACTCCATGTCTTCACTCCAGTTCAAGCCCTGTCTGAAGGATATGTTGTTGTCGGTTACAAACGACTTCCTGATTAAAACCGTACTGGTCCAAACCGATACCTTTTCCTCTATGACCTCAGTTAAAATCTTTCCTTCGAAATAACGCTCGGGAAAGGTTTTACCCATTTCATCATCGCAGAACATCTGATAGCCGCAGTAGCAGGCGTCCATACCTGTAGTTTCCAGCTTTCTCAATTGCTTTTCGAGTTTATGGGGCTTCCAGAGGTCATCACTGTCGAGAAATGCAAGATATTCACCGGAGGAATTAGCAATAGCATTGTTCCTGGCCGCTGAAACACCCTGGTTTTGCTGATAAATATATCTGATTCTGGAGTCATTCATTTTAAGGGTCTCTACAAGTTCGGCACCATTGTCAGTACTCCCGTCATCTACTATAACTACTTCAAGCTTGCTGTAGGTTTGATCCAATACGCTTTTTACTGTCTGTTCAATATAGTCTCCGGTATTATACATTGGTATAATTACAGATATCAATGGTGAACTGTCCATTTAATCTCCCATCTCGCTCATATTTCGCAAATTTATATTAGTGATAAAATCCCTCAGAGGCATTTTTATGGTTAGTTTAGCACCTCATTTTCAAGATGTCAATTTTATGCAAGACTGATATGAATTTTAAGCAAAACTTAACAAGGAATTACTCATTTACACTGATAAATTCAGTTTTTTCCTAAGACCAGCTTAACCAGCTTTTTAGGAATTCGCAAGCATCTGAGCCATAGCAGCTGAGTTGCCGAAGGTGCTTTTAAAAATTTGTGAGCAAGAGCAGAGAAATCTCCATACTCCATTTCACTAAAAAATTCGCTCCTCCGTTTGTTTGGGCTTGAAGGGCCTATAAGGCTTGGATTCTCTCTGATAGCAGCAGGGAGGTCAGCTTGATGAATAACAAGCTTATCCCGGCAAGCCTTCAGTAATTCCTCACCCCTTTGAGAATTTGACAAAATCAGTGAGGTTCCCTTATCGTCATCCAGCTGGGGATTAAACTTATCAACACCCCAGAAATCGGCCAGAGTGATATCCGACTGTCTTTGTACCGAGGCATATTTACAGCTGTGACAGGAGGGTCTTAAATACATGTTGCTGATAAACCCCCTCATGAAAGGGTCTTCTACAAAATTGGTACTTACCTGTTGACCGTTTTTATATCCCACAGTTACATTATAATTCTTCCAGCCGGTGGATTTGTTACGAAATTGAAACCTTTGTATTTCAGAATTGTTTACTTTCTCCAGGTGTGTCTTATAAAGCTCGAATACACCCGGGGAGGGGACTCCGTGGCAAACACAGTCGCAGGTATACAGGTTGTCGTTGTCTCTGCCAAGAAAAGAGTACAAGCCGCTTACCTGACAGGGAGTACCTGAAAATAGTACCTTTCTTCCTTCCTTCAGCAAAGTTCTTATTTCTTTATAAGTGTTGCCGATAGAACTTTGAGTATACTTTGAGCCTTGAAGTCTCCGGAGCTGATCCATTGATTCCACGCCCCTGTGAACAGCTTCAATTTTATCATTAAAGGCAACACCGAAAACTACACCTCCCTGGGAAAGTATCTCTCCGGAAAGTGCCGAAAACACTCCGCCCGAGGTACTTGACTTCCGGATATCCTCATTCTTATTCCATATGGCATAAACTTGCGGATAAGGCTCAGAAGGAGCTTCAACACTTCTGAAAATAGGGCAGGCCTTTCTGCACAGGCCGCAGTCGGTGCATTTATCCTGATTTATTTCAGGGTACCAAAAGCCTTCCTTATCAACCTTAAGGTCTATGGCGTTAGTGGGACATACCTGTACGCAGGAACCGCAGCCATAGCAATTATTCTTTTTATCAAAAACTGTTTCCATATACACCCCCGGGTTATTTTTTTTGCACTTTATTAAGTATTCCCATAACAGGTCCCTTGAATAAGCCTTTTTCATAGGAGTTCATACCTATGGTCCAGACTGCTGCCGCATACACAGCTGTGAACAGAATACCTTTAAGCGCTAATCCAGTCCAGCCGCCTACAGGAATGTACATAAATATTACGCCTACTAATATACTCAAGACCATCGCCGGAAGAAGCCCGTGGAATACTTCTCTGAAGAATCTGGCAATATCAAGTCCGATTTTTTTTCGGTAATAAATGTTGATAATAATGATATTTCCTATGACCAGTGATATTGAGGTACCTATTACAGCACCAACTATACCGATTTCTCTGGTGAGCAGTATGCTTATTCCCAGATTAAAGACTGATATAATCAGGTACATTACAGATCTGAAGGCATGGAGGTTTTTGGCCTGGAGTATAGATATACCCACATTTTGAATCAACGGAATTGTCAGAGGAACCATAGCAATAAGAGCAATCTGATAAACCTGAACATAGTCGGGTCCGGCCCAAAGAATTACAAAGGGTTTACCCAGCAGTATAAAGCCAGATAGAATTAGGCCCATTACCATAAACTGTATTCTCCCGGTTTTAATAAAAAGATTATCCAGTTCCTTGCTGGAAGCATTATCAACACACATCTGCGTAGCCCTTGGCAGGAATACTCCCGAAATTGCTGTTGAGAAATTCATATAATAGCCCGGAAAGGACATGCCAAGGCCGAATATAGCTACCGAGGCCGCTCCGTAATAAATACCTACAACAAGCTGTCCAAGCTTCCAGTACACCATATCAACTATCATATTTATAAAAACATAGACTGAAAAAAGCAGGATTTCCTTTACAAAAGGCCAGTTATGATGACGGTACTTTATTTTTATTTTCATTTTATAAAACACAAACCACATGTTTATTAGCAGCAGCAGTACATTTAATACCGTATCCACCACAACTATGGCCAGTGCCTTATAGCCCATAAGTAGCAGGATGATAATTGCCAGCGGCCGGGCAATGACCCTGACAATTGACATTGTTCTCGGGAAAACAAATTTCTCATAGCCTGACATTATTGAGGTGAATGCATTCATAAACAATGTCAGGCCGATGTTTATTATCAGGATCTCAAACATTTTTCTGGCGGTAACCAGCTCGGCCGCGGTAAGTGATTCCCCGAAAATCGAGGGCAGTGCTGGAATCAGGGATAGCCCAACTCCAACCGCGAGTACCGTTAAAACGGTATATATCAGGAAGGCAAGAGAAAGAAAGCCCTGTTCACCCTCTTTATCATTTTGCGCTCTGTACTTTGCCACATATCTGATAATGGTGTTACCCAGACCAAAATCCAGGACAGCCATATAGCCCACAAATGCACCAATAAGCGTATAAAGTCCATATTCTGATTTACCCAAGGTAGTGAGCAGAAATGGTGTAAAAGCAAGATTTATTAAGTTTGATAGTAAAATGTTTGTATATGACAGGGCAGCGCCCCATTTTAATTCATTTATCTTCATGATTTTATTCAGGGTTTATCCTTTCATTCCTCTGACAACAAATTCCTGACAGGAACTCCAGCAGAATAAGATTTTTCAATGTAGCCCGGCATAAAGTCAGATAAATGCCTCCGTATATCTTCCTCGTGCTCCCTTAGATTTTCGTAGGCTTTGATTAATTGATCCTCCTCCTGAAGCTTTTGAACGGGGAGGGTGTACATGTCCTCACTGCCAAAGATGTCCTTCGCAATGCCTCTAGCTTTTACGGAATAACCTATCACCAGCGTAGGGACACCGGTAGAATAGGCCGCAATAGTTGCATGGGTACGTGCTCCGATGAACAGCTTACACTGGGAAATAAAGCCTTTCAGCTCCATACAGTTGTAGTTGTCACCAAGAAGTATAACTCTTCCGGTATTTTTAAACAACTCGTATAGTTTTGACAGCGGAACCATATCGTTGTCATGCTCCCAGAGTACATGGGGAATAAGAGCTATCTGGCTGTCTGTGGTATCAATAATATGCTGAATAAGCCGCGTAAAGCTTTTAAAAACAATTCCACCGCTGGTTTCACTTTTCATTATTAGAGGGCTTACATTTATTCCGATGGTATTGCCGTCAATAAAGCCTTCGGGTAGTGGTGCTGATTTCAAATCCAATGTAAAGGCCGGATCGGGTAGAAGTATTGTGTTAGTGAGGCCTTTATCAACAAAAGCCTGATAAGTAATACTTTCTCTGGCTATAATGAGGCTATATTTTTTTAAGTCCTCCAGCATCTCTGCGTTTATGACCTCGGGGTCTACCGAACAGCCCCAGAATACGGTTTTGCTCCCTTTCCCGACAGCCATTTTATTTGTATAGTAGATCCATCTGGGGATACCATAGCAGTAGTTATCTCCTCCAATTGAAAGGCATAAGGTCTGCTTGTCCATTTTAGCTGTAATATCTTTTTGTGAGAATGAGAATAGAAAATCCTGCTTTAGTTTTGATTTTCTTAATCCTGCATCTATAAGTCTTATTGGGTGAAAACCTTCATAACGCTTATATGTGATATAATTCAGTTTGAAATCGGGAGACAGAAAGTTTATATCCTCCTGTACTCTGAAGGTGGCCAGAGATATATCTATGTTGTTGAGATTTAGTATTTTTAAGGTTGATCTTACAATAGCTTCACAGCCGTGATTTCTGCTGCCGGCATGAGCATATAGCAATAAATGTTTCATAAATTACCTTTCTTTCAGACAGTTTACTTGAATATTATATGCCTTGACTATACAGGCAATTAGGTCTGATAATTAATTATACCCTCGAGCATTATGCTTTACAAGTTTCGGGCTGAAAATAGACGTTCTTTTAACATATGAGTTATAATTTATCCTGTTTTTACCGATATATAATTGAAGTCGGAAAATATGTTAAGCTTGAATTGTGGAGGACACATGTGGAAGTTTTTTAACAGAAAAAAGCCGGAACCTCAGTTGGATATGAAGGTTCTCATAAAGAATGATATTTCTCTGTTAACTTTGGACGAAAGGTGGAACGGTCTGTTTAAAAACATTGTTAAGACTGACGCCATAGTGGAGTGCGAGAATAATATCAAGGAACTTCTTAAAGAACAGTCAAGGATTATTTCTGAATCAAAAGAAATAGTCGTTAATAAAAAAGAATATATGGACAAAATAATAAAACTGACAACCGAGGTTTTTGAGAATAACAATCAGGATGCACAGTCTGACATGCAGGAGTGTGAAAAGCAGATTATGGGTATTAATACCAGACTGGCCGAGATTGAGGAAAGACTTGCTGACATTCCTAAAGAAATAAGACAGGCTAATCTTGAACTGCTGGAGCAGACTGTAAAACTTGTTTATTTCTCCATAAGAGAAAATCAGCAGAGAGTGACCGAACTTGACAAGGAAATTGCCGAGACAAAGGAAAAACTTATCAAGCTGGTTGATGAGAGGGAACTCAGGGCTCAGGACGATACCGATACATACTCCTATTTCCATGATTTGCTTGGGGGAGACCAGCTACAGAAACTGGATGAGGTTTACTTCAGCAACAAGTAGAAAAACTGAAAGGTGATTTGACATGAAAGCCGTTACCGGTGCACAAATGGGCGAAATAGATAAATATTCAATTGAGAAGATGGGCATTCCTGGAATGCTGCTTATGGAAAACGCTGCACTGCAAATAGTCCGACATGTTGAGCGGTATTTTGAGTTGAATAACACATTGCCGGAGAAGATTATCCTTGTGGCTGGAAAGGGTAATAATGCTGGGGATGCTTTTGCGGTGGCCAGACATCTATTGATAAAAGGCTACGCTATAATTGTCTACTGCCTCTTTGATAAAGCATTTCTTATGGGAGATGCCCGATTGAACTTTGATATTATTGAAAGGCTTAACGCTGATATCAGATACATGGGTGAAACTCTTAATGAAGCTGAATTCGTTCATGAGGTATCTAATGCATCCCTTGTAATAGACGGTATATTCGGAACTGGCTTCAGGGGAGAGGCAAAAGGATATATTGCCGAAGTTATTAATTCTATAAATGCAAATTCCAAATATACTCTTTCCATAGATATTGCCTCAGGTGTTGAAGCTGCCACCGGTAAGGTATCCGCTGCCTGTATAAAAGCAGCTAAAACTGTAACTTTTGAACTACCTAAAATAGGACAGCTCATTTATCCCGGAGCGGGTTTCACAGGAGAACTGGCAGTAGAATCCATAGGTATGCCAGGTGAATCACTTGATTCTGTAAATAGTAATATATTTTTAACAGATTTTAATACGGTGGAGGGTATTATCCCAAAGAGAGGTTCAGAAGCCAACAAAGGCAGCTGTGGCAAACTGGCAGTTATAACAGGCTCACAAGGTATGGCAGGCTCAGGTTGTCTTGCTTCAAAGGCGGCCCTAAGAACTGGCTCTGGGCTTGTGTACATTGGTGCTCCAAAAAGTATGATAAATATATACCAGAGCGTAGTGCCCGAGGCGGTAGGGATTGGACTTGTGGAGTATAATGGTGTACTGGGACAGAATAGCATAGAAGGTATAGTAAAACTATTAAATAAATGTGATGCGGCAGTTATAGGGCCGGGCCTTTCCTCTAATGAATACATATTCTATATTATAGGTTCAATTGCCGACAAAGTGGATATACCTGTTGTACTTGACGCCGACGCACTGAATGCCCTGTCAAAGGATACCGGACTCTTCGACAGGTTTAAAAATGAAGTGGTTATTACTCCGCATCCGGGAGAAATGGCCAGATTGACAGGGCTTGAGATACAGTATATCCAGGAGAACAGAATTGAGACGGCACTGAAATATTCCCGATTGTGGGGAGTAACTGTTGTGCTGAAGGGTGCAAAAACAATTGTGGCTCACAGCAGCGGGAAAGTGTATATCAACCCCACAGGCAATTCCGGGATGGCCACAGCAGGCAGCGGAGATTCACTGACCGGCATTATTGCATCGCTGATTGGACAGGGAGCCGGAGTGTTTGAGGCGGCTGTGGCCGGGGTGTATCTGCACGGGCTGTCAGGGGATATAGCAGCAGAAGAAAAAGGGGAATACGGAGTGATTGCGACCGACATCGTGGAAAGTATTCCTGCAGCAATTAAAAAAGTTCTGAAGCAGTGACAGATGTATTAGTGACATTAAGTATAAATAAACATATTATTATAGTATAAGTGCTATAACAAATGAGCGTAGCGAATTTTCTTGATAAAAATGTTTTTGCTAAACAGAATTTGGTTATACTAGAGAGAGAATGTACGTAGATGGGGGATAAAATGGAATATAAACTAAACAGAGCATGGGCCGAGATAAATCTCGACAACATCGCTCATAATATTCGAGAGATTAGAAGAATTACCAACAAAAATGCCGAGATTATGGGGGTAGTCAAGGCTGATGGATACGGACACGGAGTAATGGAGGTGGCAAGGACACTCCTGGAAAACGGAGTAACAAGACTAGCGGTATCAATGCTTGATGAAGCAATTCAGCTGAGGAAGCATGGAATAAATGTACCGATATTTATTTTAGGCTATACTGATCCCATAAGGGCAAATGAAATTATTGAAAATGATGTAACCCAATCGGTTTTTAGCCATGAATTGGCAAAGGCACTTTCTGATGAGGCTGTTAAGCAGGGACGGAAGGTAAAAATTCATATCAAAATTGATACAGGGATGTCAAGAATAGGCTTCCTGCCCGGATACAATGCGGTAAAAAATGTTATAGAAATAAGCCGCCTTCCCAACATAATTATTGAAGGATTATTTACGCACTTTGCAACAGCAGATGAGAAAAACAGAGAATTCACATTAACACAGTTTGAGCGTTTTATGAGTATATGCAATGAGCTTCAGAGAATCGGAGTACATATCCCAGTCAAGCATTGTGCTAACAGTGGAGGAATTATTGAATATCCTGAGATGCATCTGGATATGGTTCGTCCGGGTATTATTCAATATGGTTTATACCCGTCTGAAGAAGTTGATAAGTCAAAAATTCTCTTAAAACCTGCAATGACTTTAAAGGCTAATATAATCATGGTAAAGGAAGTAGAAAAAGATACTTCAATAAGCTACGGAAGAATTTATACAACTGCCAGAACATCACGTATTGCAACAATTCCTATAGGTTATGCAGACGGGTACACCAGGATGCTGAGCAACAAGGGGAAGGTGCTCATACATGGGCAGTTTGCACCAATAGTAGGAAGAATCTGTATGGACCAGTGTATGGTAGATGTTACCGATTTGACCGAAAATGTCGAAGTAGGCGATGAGGTGGTTCTCATAGGCAAGCAAGGGGAAAACTCAATTTCAGTTGAAGACGTTGCAAGCTCAATAGGTATGATAAATTATGAACTGGTTTGTATAGTGGGGAAAAGGATACCAAGAGCATTTGTAAAGGATGGAAAGATATCGAAAATATTGAATTACCTAATATAAACAGACAGTAATTTTGCTAGAAATATCCTCTGAAAGATAGGTTATAGGCGGTTTTCAAAGAATGCAGTAATATAAACTTAATTTGACCGTGTATTTAGTGGTGGATTATAATAATTCCATACGTGTGCAGTGTATTTTCTTTGTCATACTGATAATTTAATTATTTGGAGTATTATAATATAAATAGAGAGAAAAGCTTATTAGGAGACGAGTAAATGATGAAGTTGAGGTCGTTGTTTGCCGTTTCAAGAGAGTGGGGGTAAATAAGTTGGCTCAATATAAAAAGATATTAATTAGCGTTCCTGACAATTTACTTGAAGAATTGGATATCCTGGCTTCTAATGAAAAAACGAACAGGAGTCTGATTGTCAGAGAAGCAATGAGTCTTTATATTAGAGAAAAACGTAAGGTTGAATTGAGGGAGAAAATGAGAAGAGGGTACGAAGAAATGGCTGAAATAAATTTAGGGCTTGCAGAGGGGTGCCTCGGAGCTGATAATGATCAGCATAGCATATATGAGGAGCGGCTTAGGGAGATGGAGGAAACGTGGTAATAAAAAGAGGAGACATATATTATGCAGATCTGAGTCCGGTTATCGGCTCAGAACAGGGCGGTGTCAGACCTGTACTGATTGTTCAGAATGATATCGGAAATAAATATAGTCCTACTGTAATTGCAGCTGCAATTACTTCTCAGATAAATAAAGCAAAGCTGCCTACTCATATTGAGATTGGAGCTTTGGAGTATGGTCTTGCAAAAGATTCGGTTATTTTATTGGAACAAATAAGAACTATAGACAAAAAACGCCTGAGAGAAAGAATCGGGCATCTTGACGAAGAACTTATGGATAAGGTAAATAATGCTCTGGAGGTCAGTTTTGGGCTTTCAGAATTATAATAGACAATATGTTAATTAAGATGTTAATCCTTGATACTTGGATGAAAAATAAAAGTACTGTAGATGATGGAGGTTGAAATGAGTAAATTTAAGAGCCTGATAAAAAAGAAATACGTTATTGTCTTATCCGCATTTGTTTGCGGTTTTGCTATACTTCAGCTTGCACCTGTTGCCAGAGCCGAAACAGGCAGCGGACAGATTATTTATGATTCTACATACATAGACAAGTTAGAGGCCACCTTACGGAACTTAATTCAGACCACCAACGATGATCTGAAAAAGCAAATTTCAGCGTCAGGTTCACAAAGTGATCTTGAAAAGAAATTAATTGAAACTGAAGCAAAACTGACTGCGGCGGAAAAAGAACTTGCTTCGTTAAAAGACAGCATACAATTTAAAGTGGTTAAGCTTTCAACAGGAAAAATAATGTTATGTGATAGTAGTACCGAGATAATAGTTAGAACCAAGGGTGGAGTGAAAGCGTACATAGAAAAGACAGCAAGCGGAGGATTATCCAACCTTATTTCAGGTAAAGACCATAAAAACGGAGAAGTAATTCCCGACAACCAGCTGTTACTTGTGCCCAACGGTGACGGAAGAGGAATTAAAGCTTCCAAGGATTCATATATCATGGTTAAGGGTAAATACACAATAAAGTAATAAATTAAGTGAAAATCAAATAATAGATATTTCCCAGAAATGAGCAAATATTAATAAAAAGAAGTTTAATGACGATATATTATTAAGCTTCTTTTTTGCATTTACCATTTCTAAAAAGCTTATTGATGAAAAGGCCATTAACCAAAAAGGAAAATGATAATAATGAATAAACCGAATCAACTGAAAACCGTACGACAAAAAAGGATAGATATACTTATCAGGCTTGCACTAATTTTGATAGCAGTGACAATACTCTTTTTCTTTGTTGTTAAACCCATGTTGAAAAAAGATTATTATTATGACGCCGGTGAGGAATACAAATTCGATAACCTTGGTTCTACAGCCGACAAGGATAGCTTTGACGTAGCAGTAATAGGTGATGGCTTGGACGCAGTAACCGGTGCTCTGGGGGCGTCAAGAGTAGGAGCCAAAACGCTCTTTATTTCTCCCTCCAAGGATTTGGGTGATAGCCTAAAAAGAGCACAAAATATTGATTGGTCAGCAGATCTTACACCAAACGGAAACAGCGTAAGTTCGGACCTGTTTAAAGGAATACGTTATAAAGCAGGAGAGGGTTCAAACCTTGATAATTATACAAACGAAATATCTAGATTACTTGAGGAACAGAAAAACTTGACTGTAATTTATGATGCTCGTGTGGCAAGTGTTAATGCTGTAAATGGAGAGATTCAAAGTATTACCGTTAAGCTGCCTGATGAAAATCGGACAATACAGGCTAAAAGATATATTGACGGAAGCCTGTCGGGAGATTTGCTTCAAAAGTGTAATGTGGACTTTACTACGGGATACAGTGATATAGGTCTGGATAACTTGTATCAGCCGGTAAAGCTTAACTTTTCAGTTTCGGGAATTGAAAATGTTAAAGTTCAGGAGACTCTGGAAAAGCAGAGTTCCTTAGTAGATTATCTATTAAAAAGCTATGAAACGGGTAATCGAAACATATTTATTTCAGGATTGAATATTGCTGACCAGGGGAATGGAACGGTAATTATTGAAGCTATAAATATGAGTGGTATTGACCTGACTGATGACGAAAAAATTAATAAAGCATACAATTTAGCAAAAAAAGAATGCGAAGAATTCTACAGCTATTTGAAAGCCAACCTTGAAGAATTCAAAAATACAAACGGAATAGTAGTGGCAGACCGTTTTGTCATGTCCTCTCCGTACCACTTTAAGGGAGTTTATTCAATGACGCTAAGTGATGTAATCACAGGTAAAAGGTATACTGACAGAATAAGTACAGCCTCAAGACCTGTTACATTAACAATGGATGATGGAAATAGATATGTGTTATGCAATCCCAAGACCTTTTACATGCCCCTTGGCTCGCTGATACCTGAGAAACTGAATAATGTACTTATGACCGGTGATAAAATTTCAGCGTCCTCATTGGTTCAGACAGCGATCGATTCAAATTCCAGCAGGGCAGGTACAGGCTATGCCGCCGGAATAATCGCAGCTTACAGTATATCAAAGAACATGGACATTCCCATGCTTGTTGAGGACCGAAATTTGGATACTCAGCAGGAGATTGAGAAAATCTTGCGTAAAATGGGTATATATATGTCTGATATAAAAGAGGAGGTTACAAGCATTACCGGAGATTGGAGTTATCCATATGCCGAAAAGCTCATAAACCTGGGTTTACTAAGCGGAGGTATCACCAATGACTATAAATATGACAAAGATGCGAAGATCCAAGACCTTGCTTATATTATACTAAACGGAGTTCCAAGAGTATCAGAGGAAACCTATAATTATAAGTTTGATATTACCATAAGAAATTATCTGAAGGATGAGCCTTTGACAAAAGAGGAGTTCGGGAAAATAGTCCTTGAGCTTTTCCATAAAAACACTGTATCTGATAACAATTTTTCTGAAGCGTGTAAACAAGGGCTAATTGACAAAACTCTTCAGGAAAAACTGAAAAATACAGGTGTACTGAAATTGTCAGATGTATATTACGCATCTGTATATATAATTGAGAAACTGACCGGCAATTCACTGAAATAAACCGAAAACAAAATGTAATCAATAATATGAAATAAACATACGGGGCTGTCACTTCTTTATAAGCCCCATTCTTATTCCAAGAACATATAGTATAAACTTTGGTAACCTCAGCATTCTTTTAAATCGCCATGGTTCCTTGTACAGCCGGTATAACCACTCGAGCCCGTGATTTCTGAAAAAGTCGGGCGCCAGTTTGACATTCCCTGCCAGCACATCCATTGTTCCACCTACACCAAGAGAGGCTTTAACCTTTAATCGGCTCTTATTTTCTGTAATCCACAACTCCTGCTTGGGAGCACCCAGACAAACCAGTAGTACATCAGCGCCGGAATTGTTTATATCTTCGATTATTGAAGCTTCATCTTCCTTGGAGAAATAACCATTTCTGGTTCCTACTACCTCTGCACCGAGATAGTCGCAGATGATATTGGCATTAGCCTTTTCAGGTATTCCGGGTTTGCCTCCGAACAGGTAGAATTTTATAGGTCTTTTAGAGGATGCAATTAAAAGGTTTTTGGCTAAATCAAAGCCGGATACCTTTTCTGTAACCGACTTGCCGAGAATCTTTGAAGCCAGAACTACACCGGCGCCGTCTGCCACCAGCATATCGGCACCGTTTAGTATGGCTTTCATGTCTTTATTTGTGATGCCATCCATCATTATTTCTGCATTAGGAGTAAAAACCGAATGGTTTTCTTTTGAATCAATAAACTCATATATTCTATCAACGGCCTGCTCCATTGAAATATCATCTATATTAATACCTGCAATTTCTATAATTTTTCTCATATAGCCTCCAAAATTAGTCCCAAAAGGCTTAAGAACTTCTGGTTTCTTTAGGCTCAAAAATAAAGGATTGGAGCCTTGACTAATCACTTATCCAGTTTAAAATATACCATTTTATTTGTCAACGATTGCAGAATTTATATATCCATAATTATTCCTGAATATTGTTGAGTGGATTTTATATTGCTATAATGGATATAGTGCTATAGTTAATTATTTGGAGGATTAGACTATGAGTTATGATTATGTGAGTGAATCCAACTTCATTGTAAGAAAGTCGGGCAGGGAAAATGAAAGCTACTATATTGATTATCTAGGTGTTTATAAGATAGTTGATATATCAAAGCTGGTTCGTCTTGATGCAGTTTTAATTAAAGAAATCTATCAGAAATTCGACGCAGTTTATTACAGTGAATTGGATGTTTACTATTTTAAAGAAATAGAGAAAGCCAAAAGCGCTATTGCAGATATACTAAAGAACATGAAATCCCAGCAAAAGGGAAGGATAATTCAACTGACTGAAGCAGAAATAGAGTATATAAGACAGGCTTTGATTAATGAAGGTGTAAATAATATCAGAGTAAGTTCAAAAGTAAAGGATAATATATTTAAAAAGCTTAATTCTTAAATATGGTTCAATTGGGTCCCGTAAAACTCCTTAAACAGTGTATTTATATAAATTATATGTAAAAATATGCATATGCAAGTTAAGTGTACAAAACTTGCAAAAATTCTTGTAAAAATGAATGTTTTAATGTATTATTATTGCATGAATATATATACATAATTTATTAAGGGGTGTGGGGATTTTATGAACAAAATGAAAAGAATGTTAATTTGTTTATCAGTGTTGCTTATAATAGCTTTTGCGGTAACAGCATGCGGTGCGGCAACAGACAATAAGACAGCAGAAGGTACCAATGCGGGACAACAGGTACTTAAGGTCGGAGTAGACGACACTTACCCGCCGATGGAATTTAAAGATGATTCAAATACCACTGTGGGTTTCGACGTTGATGTAGCTACTGAAGTTGCAAAGAGACTCGGTATGAAGGCAGAATTTGTATCAAACGATTGGGCTGGTATATTTCTTGCCCTGGAAGCAAACAAGTTTGATGTTATTATTTCGTCAGTAAGTCGTAATGAAGAAAGAATGGCTAAATATGCAATGACAACTCCATATGTTGCAAACGCTCAGGTTATTGTTGTTACGGCTGATGATACATCAATAAAGGAACCGAAAGATCTCGCAGGAAAAAATGTTGGTGTGCAGATTGGTACTACTGCTGATGAATCCTGTGCCGAATACCTTAAAACTACAAAGTTTACACTGAAGCAATATGATCAGGTAATTCAGCCGTTCTCAGATATGAAGGCCGGCAGACTTGATGCAATAGTAGTTGACGAAGTTGTTGCAAGATACTACGTAAAGAAAGATCCTGAAAGCTATAAGGTATCAAGTGCAAGATTGACTAATGAACCAATAGGAATTTGTTTTGCTAAAAACAATACAGAGTTGAGAGATAAAGCCCAAAAAGCTTTGGAAGAAATGTTCTCCGACGGAACAATGAAAAATCTATCTGAAAAATGGTTTGGTGAAGATCTCACCGGAAATGTAAAGGATATTAAGTAATAAAGCATTAAAAGTATTTTATATAGACAAGAGAATTAAAAGATTCTCTTGTCTATATTTAAGAAAAGAAAGATAAAAAAGGTTTAATAGGGAGTTGTTAAAATTGGATTTAATAATTAGTAAGATGCCTCAATTGCTGGAAGGAAGTGTTGTAACACTTCAATTAACAGTTGTGGCTGTAATATTCGGTATGATACTGGGTCTCTTTTTAGCTCTTGGAAGGCTCTCAAAGAATGTTATTATTGATAAACTTTGCTGGTTCTATATTTGGTTATTCAGAGGAACTCCCCTAATAATGCAGATATTCTTCTTTTACTATGGTTTGCCTCTTATATTTGGACAAGCTATGTCTTTTAGTGCGATGACTAATGCGTACATAGCGCTTGCCCTTAATTCAGGAGCATACCTTGCTGAAATAATTAGGGCGGCTATACAGTCAATAGATAAAGGACAAATGGAAGCTGCAAAGGCTTTGGGAATGAGCTATGGGCAAGCTATGAGAAGGGTAATTGTTCCTCAATCCTACAGAAGACTTATTCCTCCTGTGGGAAACGAAGTAATAGCCTTGCTTAAAGACTCAGCTTTAGTTTCAACCATTGGAATGGCAGAGTTATTAAGAAACACTTCTCAGATAGTCAATGCAACAGGAAACGCTTTGATTTATTTACCCTCAGCTGCGCTGTATTTATTAATGACTTCTTTATTTACTTTTGTTTTTGAAAAACTAGAAAAGAAATATTCTGTATACGAATAAGGGGAGAGACGGCATGGGAAGAATGATAAAAGTTGAAAATGTATATAAGTCGTTTGGAACCCTTGAGGTGCTTAAAAATATAAATCTTGAGGTCCAGCAGGGAGAGGTGCTTTGCATTATTGGTCCCAGCGGTTCCGGAAAGAGTACTTTGCTCAGATGTCTTAACCATCTTGAGGTAATTACAAGCGGAAAAATAATGATTGAAGATGAGCTTCTCGCAGAGAAAATAGATGGTAAAAGTCAATTTAAAATTACGCATAAAAAGATTTCAGAAATCTGTACGGAGTTGGGAATGGTATTTCAGAGATTTAACCTGTTCCCTCATATGACAGTTATACAAAATATTATTGAGGCACCGGTTTCGGTTAAAAAGGTTCCTAAAGCTCAAGCTATTAGCTATGGAATGGAATTGTTGAAAATGGTAGGGCTTGAGGATAAAAAGGATGAATATCCTGCCCGTCTTTCTGGTGGTCAGCAGCAAAGAGTTGCTATTGCAAGAGCACTTGCAATGAAACCTAAAATAATGCTTTTTGATGAACCAACGTCAGCACTCGACCCTGAACTTGTTGGTGAAGTTCTCGAGGTTATGAAAAAGCTGGCGAGAGATGGTATGACCATGGTGGTTGTTACTCATGAAATGGGCTTTGCCAAAGAAGTAGGTTCAAGAGTAGTATTTATGGACAAAGGTGAAATCAGTGAAGAGGGTTCGCCTGAGGAGATATTTACTAACCCCAAAAACGAGAGAACCAGAGCCTTCCTGCAAAAAGTACTTTAGACTGCTTTTTGTACGAGGAGAAGGTAATTAAGGTGCATTGAAAAAAATTAAATGTTTATATAAAATAAAAAGACATATATTAGATATATATGTTTTTTTGTTTTAATATTGATGTAGTCAAGGTTACAGACAATTAAAATAATCGATATGGGGAACACGGAGGACAAATGTCACTTAAAAAGGTAGCAGCGTTCATTAAAGTATATTTTCTCATTACATTTGGTGCAGCTATTACTGCACTCGCAATAAACATTTTTCTTGTACCCTACAAAATTGCACCCGGCGGTCTTAGTGGTCTGGCAACTGTAATTTTTTATCTTAGCGGAGGCAGATTTCCTGTAGGAACCGTGATGTTGATTATTAATATTCCTCTCTTTATCATGGGCTATAAGTTTATAGGCAGACATTTCTTTATAAGAACCTTATACGGGACAATTATGTTATCTGTTATTATTGATCTGACAGAATCCTATTCTGCTGCTTTGGCAAAAAAGCTGCTGGTAAATAGTGTTGGCACATCAGCTCCCGATATTCTGCTTTACAGCATTATCGGCGGCTTTGTGAGCGGTATAGGCCTTGGGATAGTACTGAAAATGGAAGCCACAACCGGTGGGACTGAATTGGCTGCAAAACTTCTAAATAAGCCTATTAAAAATCTGACAATCGGGCAGATTCTTCTTGCCATTGATGCATTAATCATTGTTTTTGCAATCATAGCCTTTAATAGTGTCCTTATTGGTTTGTACTCACTGGTAAGCCTTTTTATAACTACAAAGGTAATTGATGCTATGGTAGAGGGTGTTGACTATGCAAGAGCTGTACTAATAATCTCTGAGCATCAGGAAGAAATAGCTAAGAGGATTATCATTGAAATGGACAGGGGTGTTACAGAATTAAAAGGAAGAGGAGTATACTCGGGAAAGGATAAAAATGTCCTTTTATGTGTCCTCTCAAGAAACGAGATTCAACACTTGAAGGAGATTGTACACACTCTGGACTCAGACGCATTTATGATTCTGGCAGACGTTAGAGAGGTGTTAGGCGAAGGCTTTAATGGAGTTCCCAAGAAATAGCTTGGAAATGTTATTAAAATTCTTGATCTCTAACATAAAATTTTTCTATAATTTTGTTTCAATAGCATAAAAGGTGGCATCTATTATATAACCAGTTAATTATGTAAAGTTATGGGGGTAATAGCTTTACATAATTAATAAGTAAAAGCTAGGTATTATATCCAAATACTAAAAACGGGGGATGCTCAGGCTATGAAACTAAAAATTGGTGTAAAAATTTTTATTAGTTTTTTTGTTTTAACTTTTCTGATTGTTTTGGTAAGCCTTATCGGATTAAACGGTATGTATTCTGTAAAAAACTCCTATGGCGAAATTGTTCATGAAAATATCCCTGTAGAAATTCTTGTAATGGAAGTAAGATCAATAAACCTGGAACAGGTAGCTACTGTCAGGGGGTACATGATATACCAGGAAGAACAATTCACTGAACTTTATGACTCTTTATCAGAGAAGATGAATTCTGTATTTCAGGAAATCGAAGGAAAATCTGAAACAACCCAGTCTAAAGAATACCTTAAGGACTTGAAGGCTGTTCATGCCGAATATGATGAAGGAGTTCAGGTTATATTTGATAAGGTTAAAAGTGGAGAAATTGATGAGGCTATTGATTTGGGTACTACTGTTAAAGAAAAAGTAGATGATATCAGAAAAATAACCGAAGACTGGAGTACATATCTTGATAATTTAGACGAACAGGCAATAAATAAAACTGAAAATAATATAAATCGAAGATTAACTTTTTTATTTGTAATTGTGATTATTACCGTTTTAGGGGCTGTATTAGTTGGTTATTTACTTGCAAGAAATATTGCAAGACCTATAAAAGCCCTGACAACAATAGCAGGAAGGATTTCCGAGGGTGACCTCACCCAGCAGGTACCGAAAATCCGTTCCAAAGACGAAATCCGTGAACTGGGTCATGCCTTCTCAAATATGGTTCTGAACCTCAGGACGCTGATTGTAAATGTTAACGATGCTTCCCAGGAACTTGTTGCTTCCAGTGAAGAGCTTGCTGCTTCCTCTGAGGAAGTATCGAAGGCTTCTGAACAGATTGCAACAACTGTATCGGAGTTGGCGCGAGGAGCATCTGAGCAGGCTGTATCCTCTGAAAAAAGCAATGCAAAAATTCTGGATACAGTTGAAGGATTAGCCCGGATAGCAGAAGATATGTCCAACTCCGAAAAGATAATGCAACAGGCCAAGGAAGTAGTAAAAAAGGGTGAAGAATCTGTAAGATATCAGGAACAAAAAGTAAAAGAAAATAATGAAACATCACTGGAGGTTGCGGAGGCAATATCCGAATTATCGGACAAATCTCAGGAGATAGGAAAAATCCTGGAGGTAATTCGAGGTATATCCGATCAAACCAACCTACTGGCATTAAATGCTGCTATAGAAGCTGCAAGAGCAGGAGAAGCCGGAAAGGGGTTTTCGGTTGTGGCTGATGAAATCCGCAAACTTGCTGAACAGTCGAGCTTTTCTGTAAAGCAGATTGACATAATTATCAGGGAGGTACAGTCCGGAGTTAATTCAGCTGTTTTAAAAATAGACAAGTCAAAGGCTGTGGCAAATGAACAGTCAGAGTCTCTGGTAAATACAGTTGCTGCATTTAATAACATCGCCAATGTTGTAGATGGTATTAACGAAAAAATTATTATGGTTGCTGAAAGATCTCAAGACCTGAGTAGAAATGCAGTACAGGCCGGAGATGAGATTACCGGGATAGCCGGCGTAGCCCAACAGACTGCTGCAAGTACCCAGGAGGTTGCAGCATCAACAGAAGAACAGTCATCTACGGTACATCAGATTACTGACGCTGCGGAAGGTTTGACGCAACTGGCTTTACAACTTCAGGACAGCATCAGAAAATTTAAAGTTTAATCAGCAGGAGCATAGACTACAATTACGTTAAAACCCGAGGTGCCTATTGCCGGGGCATCTCGGGTTTTGACTCTAAATCAACTTTCGTTCATCTTTTATACTCTATCAGTTCAAGCCAAGCTCTTTTCGCTTCTTTTCAATATGATCAACATAAATCTGTATGGTTTTCTCGGCATCAAGCTCTACAACAACCTTCCCAAGACCAAGAGTTTCAGTTGTTTCGGTAAGAGTCTTAACCACCACGTCACTTCCCGTGATGGAAGGAACAGGTGCAACATGGACAAGCCAGCCCAGAGCAACAGCAGTACAGGCGTCAGCTACCGCCTTCTGTTCAAGATACTCCGGTGCACCAATGACTAGCGGTAGCTTGTTGGTATCAACTTTAAGGGCATCAGCAAGTTCTTTTGCTGTATGAGTCATTTTGCCTATATCAACACATGCTCCATAAGTCAAGACAGGAGGGATGCCCAACTGCTTGCAAACTGCTTTTAGGCCCTCGCCACATTCATCGGCGGCAGCAGGGTTTGTAAGTCCGGTGTACTCCATAACTGAAGAAGTGCAGCCCCCTGAAAGCACCAGAATATTATTTGCTATCAGCCCCTTTGTAATCTTGAAGATATTGCTGCCGCCTTGACCAAAACGTGCAGTTGTACACCCGACTATGGTGGCAATACCTCTGATGTTTCCATTTGCAATTTGCTCAATTAACGGATCAAAGCTGCCGCCTAGAGCATTTCTGACGGATTCGGTACTGAAGCCCACCATACAGTCTGAGGTATGAGGCGGAATATATGTCTTTCTGTTTTCGGATTTGCGTTGTTTAAAGGAGTCAATAGCCATATCTAAAGCCTTTTCAGCCTGCTCCTTCATTCTTTCTGGTATAAAATCCAGGGTTTCAGTTCCCTGTAGACGAATAACAGGATGTGTACTGAGCAGCTTTGTACCAAATCGTTTGGCAAAAAGAGGCATTGTGGGAACAGTACAGTTGTAGTCAAACATGAACATATCCACAACACCAGTTGCAAGAAGGTATTCCTGCGACAACCACTCACCTTCCTGGCCTCCGTAACCCTTCTGACTATGAGTACCCTCATAGTTGATCAGTTGCTGACCTTCACAGACATGACCGAGAATCTGAATACCGTCTGCGCCGGCAGCTTTTGCCTTCTGCTGCCATTCATCAGTGGAGGCCAGATCTATTGCAACATGTGCCAGAAGTGGCATATGTCCGTTTGTTACAACATTAATCAAATTATCCTTCAGGAGCCCCATGTTTTGTTTCTTCATAGCTATTTCCTGAGTTCCCATTAGAATCTCCTGAATAATATCCAGCAGGAAAAGTCCCTGATACTCATTTGCTACCCCCAGTCTAACACTGTTGAGCAGGAACTCAACCGGGTCAGATGAGAAATTTGTCATACAGCGGGTCTGGGCATATGCCACTTCACTGTAGCCGCCGCCGGGGAAGAGTCCCAGCTGGCGCCACAACTCCTTGCGTTTTGTAGGTGCAAAAGCTTCAACTGTTTTGGATTCTATGTGATAGGGTGAATGAATATCATTCATTACCCATTGTGCAAAGTCAACAGCTAGCTTTTCTATGGGTTGATTTATATTTAAGCCAGCCATATCAGCATATTTTTTAAGCTTTTCAGGATCCCTTATTTTAAGTCCGCTTTCAGGATGCTCACCCGCAGCCTTTAAAGTTCTGGCCGCTTGATGGCAGTGGAATATATTGGCTGAGGTCCCTATTGTAACGTGGCGATAAACGAAGTTTCTTGAAACCATTGTATGGGCATCGACACCGCAGGTACCTCTCGGAACTTTATCATTAATACGACAGGGTCCATTTGCGCAAAGCTGACAGGACAAACCTTCAATACAGAATTTACACTGAATGGGTTGCTGCTGACTGAATCTGTCAAATACATTGGTCATCCCGGCATCGTGAACTACCTGATACATTTCTCTCATGGCAGGGTCAATTATTACATTCATTGGATAACCATCTTTTGACTGGTCATTCTTTTTTATATGTTCTCTCTGCCATTTGTGAACCTCTTCCATAGAAGGAGACTTCTCAATTTTGTTGTAATCAACAAGTATACGGTTATGAATATCTGTGTGAGTATTCGGATCATTGGAGTGTTCATTTGTTAATTTTGTACCAAAGGTTTGATTATCTCCGCGCATGGTACCTGCACTTCGCTCATAGGATTTTTCTATATCTTTATCAGACATGTTTATGCTGCCTCCTAAAATAAATTATTTGATTATATTTTTGCATTTTTGTAGGAAAATATACTGTAACTACTAGAGGTCGGTTTATTTAAGTGAACTTCTATTTTTCATGTATTACATTCCATTCATATGAATTAATAGAAATTTGTAAAATTTTATACAAATATGTTTGTTGATGTATAAAAGCGGGCATAAATTAATCATCAAATATTCACGATAAAACTAGTGTGTAAAAAAGTAAATGTGCCTGGAGGAGGGAGTGTAAGATTTGAGTCTTGTGAAAAGCAGCTTTCAGCATAAAATATCTGCATTTTTTGTACTATTTTTTGCTTTTTTACTTACACTATTTTGTGTATCTGAATTTAGTACAAATGCCATGCCGATGGGTACAAAAAGTGTTTTGATAATGAATTCTTATTCTGAAGGTCTGTCATGGACTGAGAAGGAAAATGAGGGTATACTGGAAAAACTGAAGTATTCAGGAGAACACCTTGACATTTCAGTGGAGTTTATGGATTGGAAGGTTTATCCTGATAATACCAACCTAAAGTATTTAAGTGATTATATGAGATATAAATATTCAAAAAAATATATTGACTTAATTATAACCACTGACGATGCAGCGCTGAAATTTGCTTTAGAGCACAGAAAAGAACTTTTTGACAATGCACCGGTTATATTTTGCGGTGTAAATGCTCAAGGTGTTGAAACCCTGACTGTCAACGAAAGAGAAGTAGCTGGTATTATTGAAGAAGTAGATGCCGAAGGTACAATTAGGCAAGCTTTAAAAATAAACCCTGATTTGAGGGACATATATGTAATTTTTGACAATTCTGAAAGCGGAGTTTCAACCTGGGAGCTTACAAAAAAATCTGCCATGAAGGTTTCTTCAAATATTAACTTAATACCTCTGAATAAAGGAGGTTACGAGGAAATACTTTCAAGAGTTGAACAAGCAGGCAAAGACAGTATAATACTTATTACTACCTATTATAATGATGAAGAGGGAAATATTATAGGCTTTGAGAATTTCACAAAACTTATCAGTGAAGCCAGTAAAGTTCCGGTATATCATTTGTATGAATTCGGACTTGGTCATGGTGCTGTTGGCGGAAGTGTGCTAAGCGGCAGGGTTCAGGGAGAATTGGCTGGAGAGTTGGCTTTAAGGGTGTTAAAAGGGGAGGACCTGTCGAGGATAGCTGTTAATGATGCAAGTGCCGCACGTTTTATGTTTGACTATCAAGTCCTCCAGCAGTTTAATATCAGCACAGATCAGCTTCCGGATGGCAGTATACTTATCAATGAACCCCCTTCAGTTTTTAAGGAATATAGAAATACAATTGTTTCTATTTCAATAGTACTAATATTATTAGTTATATTTATATTCATTCTGTTGATTTATATAAATAAAATAAGCAACATAAAGAAGGAACTGGCAAAAAGTCACTCTGAGTTATCAGAGCTTTACGAAGACCTTACAACTTCAGACAAGGAGCTTAAACGTCAATATGATGAACTATCCACTGTAAAAGAAGAACTTAGTTCCAGCGAAGCGCGCTACAGGCAACTCTATGAGAAAATGCTTAACGGGTATGTTGTTTTTGAACCCATTATAGATGAAGAGTGTAAGCTTAAGGATTTAAGGTTTGTAGAACTGAATCCGAGCTTCGGTCATCAGACCAAAAGAGATATTTCAAAGTTGCCTGGAAAAAGGTGGAGAGAGGTATTTGGTAAAATAAATATTGATCAGCGCATATTCCAAAGAGTTCAGTATTCAGGAGAAGTTGAACAGTTTGAAATCTATTATGCTGACATCAATACATATTATCTTGTTAATGCATTTAAAATCAACAGCAATCAGGTGGGTGTGGTTTTTGAGAACATTACAAATTATAAATTGGCAATAGAAGAAGTTCGTAAACTGAATGAGGAACTGGAGGAAAGGGTTATAGACAGAACCCGGGAATTGCAGTCAGCCGTGAGTCACCTTGAGTCTTTCACCCATACCGTATCCCATGACCTTAAATCGCCACTCCGGGCGGTAGAAAGCTATATAAAAATCATTATGGAGGACCATGGGAAGCATTTAAATATTGAAGTGCAGGAAATGTTGTCCTGCGTAAAAAATATATCTACTGATATGATAGAGCTGGTGAATAAATTGCTTCTTTTCTCAAAAACCTCCAGGTCTGAACTTAATATTGAAGAGACAAATATTGAAGATAAGTTTAAAGACTGCTTCAATGAACTCAAAGTTGCGTATCCTGACCGAAATATCGAGCTTATAATTGAAACAGGTCTCCCTTTAGTTATGGCCGATAGAATTCTTTTAAGGCAGGTAATACACAACATACTTTCAAATTCCTTTAAGTTCACAAAGGAACGGGCCCAGGCGCAAATAAGAGTGGGAAGTACTCTTACTGAGAATGAGTATGTTTTTTATGTAAAGGATAATGGAATAGGGTTCGATATGAAATATTCAGGCAAACTTTTTGGGATATTTCAAAGGCTTCATACCAGTGATGAATTTGAAGGTTCCGGGATCGGTCTTGTTACAATAAAAAGTATTATTGAAAAGCATGGTGGAAGAACTTGGATTGAGGGGGAAACGGGAGTAGGAACCACCATTTATTTTACTATTCCATACCGGTTGAACCCTAAACAGAAACTTTTATAGTGAAAAGCCGCTGAAAGTGGCTCAAAGCCATCTTCGGTGGATCATGGAGGTTAATATATGCTCAAAGTTATGCTTGTGGACGATATGGATATAGTGAGAATAGGAATTAAGCGTATGGGGGTCTGGGGTGAAAAAACAGGCTTTGTGGTGGTGGAAGAAGCTAAAAATGGAGAAGATGCTATCAGAAAACTCGAGAAAAATAGAGTTGATCTGGTTATCACAGATATAAAAATGCCTAAAGTAGACGGAATGGAACTTTTAAATCATATTGTGCAA
Organism: Bacillota bacterium; assembly: GCA_023393115.1. GTDB lineage: Bacteria > Bacillota > Clostridia > Acetivibrionales > DSM-1351 > Ruminiclostridium. Next base: position 24,817 of record JAEWMS010000087.1, on the reverse strand, counting down.
AGGAATCTATGCTCATGCGTTGTTCTCCTCAGCGATTTTAACGAATTCAGTTACGCCCGTCAGGGTATAATTCTTGGTGCCTTCGATTTTCTTGCAAAACCTGCAAATGAGGAGGATTTGGAAAAGCTGCTTGAAAGGGCATATGAACATATAACTAACAGGAAGCGGGAAGCTGAGAGAGTGAAGATACTTGAAGAAGTATTTGAAGAGAAGGCTGAGGCGTTTTATCAAAAAGAGGAAATAGATACAATTGCGGAACTTATTCAAAGCAGGGACCCGGAAGCAATTGACAGGATAAGGCATATTCTTGAGCGAATTGGTGCCGGCCTTGATTATGATGTCATCAAGCTTGAGGGAGTGATGATAAAGGCTGTTCCCAAGGTAATGGAAGCGATACTGCTGGAAAACAGCTGGCTTGAAAAATATATAAATACTGATTTATTAGCCAACCTTACTGTACATCAATTCACTGATTGCAACGAAATGTTGAATTTTATCGTTGAGGATATTCAGAAATTGTTTGCTTTTATTAAAAAAATACAGTTGGGATATCCGGAGAAGGGGACGGTTTGGGACGTAAGCAACTATATACTTCAAAACATTGATAACGGATTGTCCCTGAGTATTGTAGCCGAGAAATTATATATGAACAAAACCTATATAAGCGAAGTATTTAAGCATAAGACCGGTATCCCATTTATAGAATACCTTACAATGGTAAAAATGGAGAGGGCAAAGCAATTAGTGGCTATTGACGGTGTAAAGGCATATGAAGCAGCAGAAATACTTGGATTTAAAGATGCGGAATATTTCGGAAAACTATTTAAAAAATATACAGGCATGTCTATCTCTGAAGTTAGACTAAAAATATAAAAAATCGACAAAACCCGAAAAAATTCGGGGTATGTTCTTGAATACTTCTATGTGCGATTTACTTGAAAACTTGTATTATTGGAATATAAATACAGTTTTTTTTTATCCCTCAAAAACTGATGTCTTCCAAGACTTATTTATACAAAGGCGGAGGGTGAGTAATCCATAAGTTACAGATGGAGGGGCAGTATGTTCAGAAACTTAAAAAATTATATATCACTTAAAATCACAATAATTTATATGTTGATAGGTTTTTTATGGATACTCTTTTCAGATAAAATGCTTGGTTTTATGGTTTACGATAAGGATATGGTAACAATTTTCAGCTTAATAAAGGGCTGTTTATATGTTACTGTTACAGGGTTAATTATATATATTCTTATAAACAACTCAATCAAGCAAATCAAGAGCACAGAGCTTGAGCTGGTTAAAAGCTGCCAAGCCTTATCCGATGCTAATAGCAATTTAGAAATATCCAACAGACAGTTAGGGGCTTCTCAAGCAGAGCTTGAGGCTCAGTACAGGCAGGCAATTATAGACCAGAATAAAATTAAGGAAAGTGAAGAATTTTACAGACTTATATCAGAGGCAACGAATGATGCAATCTGGCAGAAGATTGATGGTAAAACCTTTTTTTCTGAAAGATGGTTTCAAATTACCGGATACAGCAAATCTGAAATTGATGCTATTGGTAATGGCTGGGAGGAATTCATTCATCCTGAAGACAGGCCAATTGTTAAAGAAAAAAAGCTTCTTCATCAGATGCAAAAAACACCTTATTTTAGTTGTGAATACCGTTTTAAGAAAAAGGACGGTAAATATATTTGGATTTATGCCAGAGGTAAAGCAAAAATAAATGATAAAGGGGAACTTTACCGTATGGCAGGATCCTATACCGATATCACAGAACTAAAGGAATATGAACAGAGGCTTCACTATATAGCTTATCACGATCAACTTACCGGTTTGAAAAACAGATATTCATTAATTGATAGAATAAATACACTTATTGCCGAAAATAATGGGGAAAAGTACGCACTATTTTATATTGATATTGACAACTTCAAATACATAAACGATGACATGGGGCACAGATTTGGAGACCTTCTTCTCCGAAAAATCAGCGAAAGGCTTTCCAAAATGGAGATTTATTGTTCTACTCTTTACAGAATTGGCGGTGACGAGTTTGCTATTCTGGTAGAGAAATTCAATAAAAAAGAGCAACTGGAGCAGATAGCTGTTAATATCCTGAAAAATTTTAAACCTTGTTTTGAGGTTGAAAATCTGAATAGTTATGTAACTGTAAGCATAGGTATATCAACTTATCCTGAACATGGCTCAGAAGTCGATGCATTGTTGAAAAATGCTGACATAGCAGTATATAAAGCCAAAGAAAGCGGAAGAAACAGAATTGTATTTTATAATTCGCCAATGAATGAAGAACTTTCAGAAAGAATGCTGATAGAGAAACACCTTCGAACGGCGTTGGATAAAAATGAGTTTGACTTATACTATCAGCCCCAGCTTGATATTAAGACCGGTATGATTTCAGGTTTTGAAGCTCTGATTAGATGGAGCAATCCTGAATTGGGTTTTGTATCTCCCCTAAGGTTTATTGGTGTTGCCGAAGCTACTCATTTGATAATTCCCATAGGGGAGTGGGTACTAAAAGAGGCCTGCAATTTTCTTAATAACATTGAAAATATGGGTATTAAAGGGTTGAATATATCAATAAACATTTCAATGCTACAATTGCTGCAGGAGGATTTTGCCCATATGGTTATAGACAGTATTGATTCAGTTGGTATAAATCCAAAACAGGTTGAACTTGAAATAACTGAATCTATTTTAATGGAGTCTTATGAGGTTATAGCCGAAAAACTAAAACTATTGCGTGCCAAGGGTGTTAAAATTGCTCTGGATGACTTCGGAAAAGGGTATTCGTCACTGAATTATCTAAAGAATCTACCCATAACCACATTGAAAATTGACAAATCTTTTATTGACACAATTTCTGAAAGCAATAAAGATAAATCCCTTACAGATCTCATTGTTAAGATGGGACGTTCAATGAACCTGTGTGTTGTGGCTGAAGGGGTTGAAACCCAGGAACAGATGGACTATCTGATAAAACATAAATGCGACAGAATACAGGGATATTTGTTCAGTAAACCTATGCAGGAGGCTGACACAATAAAAAGGCTAAAAGAACAAAACATAAAAATTAATTAATTCATGGAGGATTAAAAAAAATATGAAATTGAGGGTTAAATTATCTATTTTAATGATTACGATGATTGTTGTTACAACTGGTATTATGGGTGCAACTTCCTTAATCAAGTCCACGAGAACTATCGAATCCCTTACAAGCTCTGCCATGGCAGAAATCAATAAGGAAAATTCATCTCTTATTGGTGCCATGATCTATAAGGAAGAGAGAAACATCCAGTTGATGGCCTCAATGAAAGAAGCAGAAGAAATTTTACTAAAACTAAAGAACGGCGAACAGATCAATGAAATACAAGCTGCCTTTGGTGTTAAGGCTACTCAAATGGTTAAGGATGCAGGTAATATTGAACATATATTTCTCGTTAATACTAGAGGGATAATCTGTGGCGACAGTGATGAAAATTTATTAGGTGCTGATATTAACGACAGGGCTTATACTACGAATACATTAGAATCCGGAAACCCTGTTATAAGTGAAACTCTAAAGTCTAAGTCAACCGGGTCTTATGTTGTCATTTTTACTTACCCTGTAAAGGTTAATGGTAAAATATTGGGTTTTGTAGCTGCAGCAGTACATGCAGACAGCTTGATAAAATATCTGGCTGAGACAAGGATTCTAGATACTGAATCCAGTTATGCATATTTGGTTGATGAAATGGGAAATGTATTGTACCACCCGGATAACAGCAAAATCGGCAGTCCTGTAGAAAATGTACAGATAAAGGCAGTTGTCGAAAGAATAAAGAAAGGTGAAGATGTTGCTCCTGAAGTAGTTCAGTATGACTATCAGGGGAGTTTAAAACAGGCTGCCTATAGAATCATACCAGAAACAAAATGGACAGTAGTAGTTACAGGTGATATGGGAGAAATAACGGCCCCTATCAACGGCATGATTTATTATATTGTTTTGGCAGGCGTAATAATGATGCTTCTGTCAGCCTCGGCGGGATTGTTTTTTGCCAGGAAGATAGCTTCACCTATTGTAAAGCTTACTGAACTTATAAATAAGACTGCTGAACTGGATTTAGTATTCGACAAACAATACGAATATCTTACAAAAAATAAGGATGAAACCGGAATAATAGCCAAAGCAACCTTTGTAACTCGCCAGGTATTAAGAGAAATGGCTACAAAGCTGCATGATGTAGCTGAGGTTATTATGGAAAATGCAAACAGTATGGAGCAGCTGTCAAACAACATCCAGGAAAATGCTCATGATAATTCGGCTACAACGGAGCAGCTATCGGCGGGCATGGAGGAAACAGCTGCATCCTCCGAAGAGATAACAGCCACTACTGAAGAAATTGACGCAAATGTCAGTGCCATAGCTGAAAGAGTTAAGGACGGAGCGAATAAGTCGGAAGAAATAACCCGGCGTGCTACTACATTGAGAAAGGATGCGGTGGAGTCTGCTAAAAATGCCAGAGAGATTTACGAAGAGGTAAAGAACAAGATGGAGAATGCCATTGAAGAGTCAAATACAATTACTCAAATCAGTCTATTGGCAGAAACCATACTTTCCATTACAAGTCAGACAAACCTTCTGGCATTAAATGCTGCCATAGAAGCGGCAAGAGCCGGAGATGCGGGCAAGGGCTTTGCAGTGGTGGCTGATGAAATAAGGAAACTTGCAGAACAATCCAGTGCAACTGCAGCGGGTATTCAGCAGATTGTAAAAAATGTGTATTCTTCAGTCGGACACATGAAGGAAAACTCCGAAGCGATACTTACCTTTGTTGATAAAAATGTTCTGGCAGATTATGAAAAGCTTACCCTGGTCAGTGAGCAATATAACAATGATGCAAAATATATTAATAATTTAATATCAGAATTCCAATTGTCTGCAGACCAGCTTGATGTGGCAGTTTCAAGTATAACAACCGCAATGAATGAAGTAGCGGCCACCATCAATGAAAGTGCCAAGGGTGTTCAGGATATTGCTGAAAAGACCAATGATATTGTTGAAAAGACAATACGGGAAACGAAGCTTGCTGACCAAAATTCTCACGGGGCAAAGGAATTACAGAGTCTTGTAGAGAGATTCAAGATTTAGAGGTGAGACTATGATTATTGAAATTGAAAACTTACGCGAAAAACTGAATGAAATAGTTGAAGCCAACGACTGTGCCAGCACCGAGGTGCTGGCGGTCAGTCAAGAAATGGATGAACTTATACTTAGATATATGAATCTGGACTCCAAGAGAGATGAAAGTCAATAGCGAACATTCATGATTATTACTGAAAAAATTCGATTTATGTATTTAGCATTTATTTGAATCCTGATTGACATAAAATTAGTATGATTTTATAATTGATATAAGAAATTATTGGAAATTAAATAAATCTGGTAATCAATTAGGTATAATTGGCACGTTCTGTAAATTTATTATGAAAAGTATGTATTTCAATTGAATTTTATTTTAACCTAGGGAGAGTGACAGATTTGAAAAAGGTACTTATTGTAGACGATGCTTCATTTATGAGGTTATCATTAAGAACTATGTTGGAGAAGAATGGATATGAAGTGGCGGGAGAAGCAGAAAATGGCTTTGAGGCTATTAAACTCTACACAGAACTAAAACCCGACATTGTTACAATGGATATAACAATGCCGGAACTGGACGGAATTCAGGCATTGAAATCAATAATTGAGATTGACAGAACAGCAAAAGTAGTAATATTATCTGCAATGGGACAGGAAACCAAAGTAAAGGAAGCCATTATCTGCGGAGCTAAAACCTTCATTGTCAAGCCTTTCAAAGAAGAGCATTTAATTCAGACACTAAATAAAATAGCTAACATGTAAATATGCTTTTATTTGGAAGGAGGCGGTCTCTTGTCAGGTCAGTTTTCCGGTGAACCTATGCTTGATATGTACATATTTGAAACCACACAAAATATTGAGCAATTGGAGAAATGCATTTTAGATTCAGAAAAGTCAAGCGGGTATTCTCAGACAGCAATTAATGAGATTTTTAGAATTATGCATACAATCAAGGGCTCGTCGGCTATGATGCTTTTCAATAATATATCAATTCTTGCCCATTCAATAGAAGACCTCTTTTACTATCTGCGAGAACAAAAGCCAGATAATATTGATTGTTCACTTCTTTCAGATCACATTCTGACAGGAGTGGATTTTATCAAGGTTGAACTCCATAAAATTATATCTGGAGAGAAAGCAGATGGAAACCCTTCTGAGGTAATTGATAATATTAAATCTTTCTTAAACGAAATCAAATCAAAAAATCCTGGTTTTCTTAATAAGGTGAGGGCGGAATTGGTGGAGCAGCCTCGATATTATATTGCCCCCAATAAAAATAAAATTAATAGTTATTTCAATTCCTACCAGGCTGTCCTGTTTTTTGAAGACGGATGTGAGATGGAGAATATACGGGCTTATACTGTGGTTCATAATATTAAGGAGTTTACCGAAGAGGTCTGTTATTTCCCAGAAGATATAATAGATAATGATGACACCATAAACGTCATAAGGTCACAGGGCTTCAAAATAATTTTGAACACAAAAAAGAATTATGATGAATTATATAACTTCTTCAACCAGACAGTTTTCCTGAAAGAGCTGCAACTGACTCAACTTGAAGATGACTCTGAACTTACCCGATTTTTCGAGGAAAAACAGAATAAGGTTAAAACAGAGGCTGTTAAAATACCCAAAACAGGTACTGACAGTAAGGAAAATTCTGAAAAAGATACTCAGTCTTCCGGAACAGGACAGAATATAATAAGTGTCAGTATTACCAAATTGGATAAACTTATGGACCTTGTAGGAGAAATGGTTATTTCGGAAGCAATGGTAACTCAAAATCCAGATTTGAAAGGTCTCCAACTGTGCAATTTCCATAAAGCCGCCAGACAGTTGCATAAAATTACCAGTGATATACAGGACATGGTTATGTCAATAAGAATGGTTCCTTTGGCTATGACATTTCAGAAGATGTTCAGAATTGTCAGGGACATGAGTAAGAAATTGAGCAAGGAGGTAAAACTGGAACTTATAGGGGAAGAAACCGAAGTTGATAAGAATATTATCGAACACATATCTGACCCTTTGATGCATCTGGTAAGAAACTCAATTGATCATGGTATTGAAACCGCCGAAGTCAGGAAAGCAAGCGGTAAACCGCCCGCTGGAACAGTGACACTGGAGGCCAAAAATTCAGGAAGTGATGTAGTGATTCTTGTAAGAGATGACGGAAGAGGCCTTAACAAAAACAATATAATTAAGAAGGCCGAGGAAAATGGCTTGTTGTCAAGACCTGCAGCTGATATGACCGACAGGGAAATATATAACCTTATTTTTATGCCGGGTTTTTCTACAAAGGAAAATGTAACCGAATTCAGTGGCAGAGGTGTGGGTATGGATGTTGTAGTGAGGAATATAGAATCTGTTGGAGGATCTGTCTCGGTAGATAGTGTTGAGGGAAAAGGTTCGGTTATTACGCTCAAAATACCGCTGACATTAGCAATCATTGACGGGATGAATATCCAGGTGGGCAATTCCCGCTATACAATACCTACAAAAGCCATAAAGGAATCTTTCAGACCAAACTCCAAGGATCTTATAAAGGATCCTGACGGAAATGAAATGATTATGGTTAGAGGTAAATGCTATCCCATTCTCAGGCTTCATAAATTATACAGGGTTAACACCGAAATTACCGAATTCACTGATGGAATTCTTATAATGGTTGAACATGAAAATAAAACCCTTTGTATTTTTGCTGACGAATTGCTTGGCCAACAACAGGTGGTAGTTAAGGCATTGCCCCAATACATCAAATCAAAACGTAAGGTTAAGGGACTCACCGGTTGTACATTACTGGGTGATGGCAGTATAAGCCTTATTCTGGATATCGGAGGGCTGATAAATACATAGAGATATATAATTTTCCTTGAAAGGAGAAGTTGTATGACAGAGATGCTGGATAAAGAATTAGCTGAAAAAGAAATACTGGAACCAGAGGAAGATACCCAGAAGGGCAGATTTCTCACCTTCAATCTTGATAAGGAAGCCTATGGGATTGAAATCACTCATGTTACAGAAATAATTGGCATTCAACCAATTACCGAGGTGCCTGAGCTCCCTGATTATGTAAGAGGGATAATTAATCTAAGAGGTAAGATAATTCCAGTTATGGATGTAAGGCTCAGGTTCAGAAAAAGCTTCAGAGACTATAGTGATAGAACCTGTGTAATTGTAATAGATATTAACGATTTATCCATTGGCTTGATTGTGGACAGTGTATCTGAGGTTATAGCCATACCCGATACCGAAATAGTAGCTCCGCCTGAAGTAACCAAGGGAGGAAACAGGTATGTGAAGGGGGTTGGCAAGGTTCACGGTGAAGTTAAGCTGTTGCTGGACTGTAATAAACTCTTAAATGATGAAGCTACCGAAAATCTTTTAAATATCTAGGGGGGAATTTGTATGAAATGGTTCATAAACTTAAAAATTAGGGTAAAGTTAATTACTTGTTTTATTATTCTTGCAATATTTACAGGTATAGTCGGATTAATGGGTATCAGCAATATGAACGCACTCAATACTAGTGGTGCAGAAATGTACAATAATAACTTTATTCCTTCAACCGACCTTGCCAAGATACAGAGAAGTATTCTTCTAATCAGGTCGAATTATTTCCTTATGGTATATGAGAGGGATACTTCAAAGTTTCAGGACAGATATAACGAAATAATCGCCTTATCAGATGAAACAAACACAATTATAGCAGATTATGAGAAAACTATTGGAGATGATAAAACCAACAGGGAATTGTTTGAAAAGTTCAAGACGAACCTTACTACATATAGAGATATTCGAACGGAACATCTTGAATTGATCAAGGAAAGAAAGTATGATGAGTCTATTTCACGTATGCCGGAATTTACCAAGGCCAGAGAAAAAGTTGAGGAATGTATTAATGAACTTGTTATATACAATGAGGAAAAGGCACTGAGTAAATCAAATCAAAACACAGTTGATTATGAAAACCAATCGCTGCTTATGATTGGTATAGTCGCAGCAGCTATTATACTGTCAATTGGATTAGGTGTATTAATTGCCGGAATAATCAGCAGACCTCTTAACAAGCTGGTTCTTTCAGCAAATCAGATTGCAGACGGAAACCTTGACTTTTCTGTAGACATCTCGTCAAAAGATGAAGTCGGAAATTTAGCCAAAGCCTTTATAAGAATGACAGACAATCTTAATGATGTTATGTCAAATATCAATGTGGCATCTGAGCAGGTAGCTTCGGGAGCCAGACAGGTTTCAGATTCCAGTATGGCATTATCGCAAGGGGCAACTGAGCAGGCAAGTTCGGTTGAGGAGCTTACCGCCTCACTTGAAGAAATTGCATCCCAGACCAGGCTTAATGCAGATAATGCAAATCAGGCCAATTCTCTTGCTGTTACAGCCAAGGGTAATGCTATTGAGGGAAATGATCAGATGAAAGAAATGCTTAATGCAATGGAGGAAATCAATGAATCCTCCAGCAACATTTCAAAAATAATCAAGGTTATAGATGATATAGCATTTCAAACCAATATTCTTGCACTTAACGCAGCGGTGGAAGCAGCCAGGGCAGGGCAACACGGAAAGGGCTTTGCAGTTGTAGCCGAAGAAGTCCGTAACCTTGCAGCAAGATCAGCCAATGCGGCCAAAGAGACTACCGATATGATAGAAGGCTCTATCAAGAAGGTTGAAGGTGGTACTAAAATTGCAAATCAGACTGCAGAGGCACTTAATAAAATAGTTGAGGATGTAACAAAGGTAGCAAACCTTGTCAGTAATATTGCTATTGCTTCCAATGAGCAGGCTTCGGGAATAGCGCAGGTAAATCAGGGCATCATGCAGGTATCCGAGGTTGTTCAGACCAACTCTGCTACATCCGAAGAAAGTGCTGCTGCCAGTGAGGAACTTTCAAGTCAGGCGGAACTACTTAAGGAACAGGTAGCGAAGTTTAAATTAAGAAAATCCCAGTATGTTCCTCAGAGCTACAGGGGTATGGATGAATTAAGTCCAGGCATATTAAAGATGTTGGATCAGATGAATGCACGAAAAGGTACCGCCTCGGCAAACGAAGTGAATAAAGAGAATTCTGTCGCTACACCAAAAAAGATTATCCTCAGTGATAAGGAATTCGGAAAGTACTGAGTTAAAAGACACTAACAGGATATTCGGTAAAACTCCGGGAGCGGTGCTGGCAAAACCGCTCCCGGATAATTATCTCATTAAATAAAACAAAGTAGGAGTGCGTATTCCTTGGTAGAAATAACCAGAAAAGAATTTCAGCAGTTATCAGACTATATTAAGGCAAACTATGGAATCAGGCTTAAGGAAGAAAAGATGACACTGGTCTCGGGTAGACTTCATAATGTTTTACAGCAGGAGGGGTTCTCTAATTTCACAGAGTACTACCACCATCTAGTCACAGACAAATCTGGTGATGCTGTAATTACTCTAATTGACAGGATTACAACCAACCATACCTTTTTTATGAGGGAAACAAGCCATTTCCATTACTTTAGAGATAAGGTACTTCCTTATCTGTCAGACACCGTAAAAGAAAAGGATCTCAGAATATGGTGTGCTGCATGTTCAACCGGGGAAGAAGCATATACTCTGGCAATTTTGATTGATGAATTTTTCGGTAAATCAAAAATGTGGTGGGATACCAAAATACTTGCTACAGATATATCTGAACAGGTATTGGAGACAGCTAGAAAAGGTATATACAGCAATGAAAGAATAGCTCCTTTGCCCGCAAGCTGGAAATCAGCCTATTTTAAAACTTATGATTATGAAAATTCAGTTGTTATTGATAAAATAAAAAATGAAGTGATTTATAGAAAATTGAACCTTGTGGATGATATATTTCCTTTCAAAAAAAAGTTACATACTATCTTCTGCCGTAATGTAATGATTTATTTTGACAATGAGACAAAAAACAAATTGGTTGAAAAGTTCTATAACCACCTGGAATACGGGGGATACTTGTTTATCGGTCATTCCGAATCCTTAAACAGGGAATTAACAAAATTTAAGTACATATCACCGTCAGTTTACAGAAAATATTAAAGGGGTGAGAGATTATGACCGGCAGGAGAATCCGGGTATTGGTTGTTGATGACAGTATATTTTTCAGGGAAGTAATAGCCAGAGGTATTGAAACAGATCCTGCTATTGAAGTTGTTGCAAAGGCAACAGACCCTTTTGATGCGAGAGATAAAATACTTCAGTATGAACCGGATGTAATGACCTGTGATGTGGAAATGCCCAAAATGAACGGTATTGAATTTGTCAGACGGCTGCTTCCGCAGCACGCTATTCCTGTTATAGTAATTAGTACTGTCAGCTCGGCAGTATTTGATGCAATGAATGTTGGGGCTGTTGATTTTGTATCAAAACCAGAGACTCAATCGGAAAAGAGTATGGAAAATTTTCTACTGGATGTTATAGAGAAAATAAAAATAGCAGCAAAAGCAAATATAAGAGAAAGTAACCTTCCTGATATCATTAATTATTCTTCGGGAAGAATTAACACCGAAAAAATAATAGCCATTGGTGCATCGACGGGCGGTACCGAGGCGGTATGTAAAATCCTTAAATGCCTGCCGTCTGACATGCCTGGAATTCTTATTGTCCAGCATATTCCCCCGGTTTTTTCCAATATGTTTGCCCAAAGGCTGGACAGTCAAACCAAGTTAGTGGTAAGAGAAGCACAGTCCGGTGGTTGGTTGGAACCGGGAAAGGTTCTGATTGCCCCTGGAGACAAACATATGAAAATTAAAAAAATCGGTAATAAATACAAAGTTGAGACCTTTCATGGAGATAAGGTTAACGGGCACTGTCCGTCAGTGGATGTTTTATTTGACTCTGTTGCAAAAGAAGCAGGTAGTGCAGCTGTGGGAATCATACTTACGGGAATGGGCTATGATGGTGCCCGCGGACTTCTAAACATGAGAAGAAAGGGAGCAAGGACTATTGGACAGGATGAGCAGTCCTGTGTAGTGTACGGAATGCCAAAGGTTGCCTATGAAATCGGTGCCGTGGAAAGACAGACTTCCTTACTTAACATGCCCCAGGTTTTATTATCAATGCTAAAGTAGGTGACAAAATGAAAGCAGTAATCGGGATTGGGGAATATGGAATATCAGATACTAAGTATGACATCTTAAAGACTTTCGCACTGGCCTCCTGTGTTGCTATTACAGCTTACAACCCCGTAAATAGAACGGGGGCCATGATTCATGTGGCGTTACCAAAACCGTCAAGTAAAGAGGAGCGACTATCAAGACCATGTTATTATGCCACTTCCGGTATACCGTTAATGATTGATAAACTCTGTTCAAAATGCGGCTGTTATAAAGGTGAACTCCAAATTCAGATTTTCGGAGGAGCAGAATCAATTAATGATAAGGATATATTTCATATCGGCAGAAAAAATATTGAGGCAGTAATTGATACTTTAAACAGTATGAATCTTAAAATTTCAAAGGCAGATATTGGTGGCAGGGTAAGCAGGACTATCGAACTTGATTCAAATACCGGAGCTGTCAATATTGCTTGCCAGCCAATAACAATATGACGAGGTGTTGATATTTGGATAACAATAGAATAGCAGCTGTACTGGACAATATTGGCGATGGTGTAATAGCTGTAAACCTGGAAGGTAAAATTGAATATTTCAACAGTTCAGCTGAAAGATTGACAGGCTGGAAAACAGATGAGGCTTTTGGACGCCACTTCCAGGAGGTATTTCCATTAATAAACATCAAGAATGAAGAAGCTTTGGAAAGTCCCATATATGAAGTGTTACGTACAAATTCTGTTGTAGGATTGAAAAGTAATTCCGCTCTTGTGTCCAAAAACAGCGAGAGGTTAGTTGTTTCGGCCAGTTGTTCACCTATCAGAGACAGCAATAACCTTGTAGACGGAGTTGTTGTGGTATTTCGAGATATCAGCAGAATAAAAAAAATGGAAGATCAGCTCATTGAAGAAAGAAATAACCTTCAAATGGCTTTCAGACATTCTTTGGTGGGAATGCTGATTATGAACAATCAACAGATTGTTAGACAGGTAAACCCCGCGTTTCTTGAGATGCTTGGGCTAAATGAGCAGGAAGTGTTGGGTAGATGCTATGGGGACGTTATCAAATGTATTGGCAGCATCGAAAAAGGCTGCGGTAAAGGTATAAACTGTGGATTATGTGAAGTAAGAGACAAAGTTTCACAAGTGTATAAAACAGGTATCCCCAGTAAGAATATGGTTATTCGGCAGACATTGATAAACAATAGTTTACAAAAAAGCTATTGGTATAACATTATGATCATGCCTATTCATTCTGCCGGTGAAAGGTTTGTGCTACTTATCATCAACGATGTTACCGACAGTAAGGAACGTGAACAGCAGCTCATTGAGACTAATAATTTTACATTAAAAATGATGGAAAATTTTCCTGTAATGATATGGAAAACGGATCAAAAGGGGAGAAATGTATATGTAGGCCAGAATTTATCCTTGTTTGTAGGTAAGAGTGAGGCTGGGATAATAAAGGAAGGCTGGCTGGAGTATGTACATCCTGATGATCGTAGCAAATTATCCTTTGAAGCTGTCCAGATTAGAAATAATCAAGGACTTAACATTTCTGAACTGAGATTAATGCATGTTAGTGGTGAATACAGGTGGGTAAATATTATTATCAAGCCCTTTTATGATATTAGCGGCAAACAGGATGGCTATATTGGAATAGGCATTGATATCAATGATAAAAAACTTACAGAGACGTTACTATATGAAAGTGAAGAGAGATATAGGCACCTTTTTATGAATCTTCAAAGTGGCTTTGGATATCATAAAGTCCTTAGGAATAGCGAAGGACAGATGATAGATATAGAATTTATCATTGTCAACGATGCCTATAAGAGAATATTTGGAATAGAAGCAACAAGTGTAAAAGGCAAAAAATACAAGGAAGTATTTAAGGGTACTGTAGTCTTCGACATTGATCATGACATACTTAGGAAGGTTCTTGATGAAGGGGAAGAGGTTTCTATTAACGAGATATACTCTGAAGCTTACGGCAAATGGTATTCGTTGGGCCTCTACAGCCCCCAGGAGGATCATTTCGCAATTGTCGTTACTGATATTGATGAAAAGAAAAGATCCGAAATTGAATTACAAAGAGCTAAAGAGGATGCAGAAAATGCAAATAGAGCTAAAAGTGAATTCCTTGCTAATATGAGTCATGAGATACGTACTCCAATTAATGGAATAGTAGGTATGATTGATTTGACACTGCTAACCAACTTGAATTCCGAGCAGAGGGATAATTTGAAAACAGCAAAAAGCTGCGCTAAATCTCTTCTTAACATAATAAATGATATCCTGGACTTTTCAAAAATGGAGGCAGGAAAACTATTCATTGACAGTGTGGATTTTGATATTAAAAAACTGGTAGAAGAGACTTTTCGTCAGCATTCTCCCCTTGCCGAAAATAAAGGACTGGATTTTACTTATTCATTTTATTCGGGTATTCCTCAATTTGTCAAAGGTGATCCCAATAGACTTCAGCAAGTCCTGAACAACCTGATAAGCAATGCTATTAAGTTCACCGAACAGGGCGAAGTTAATATAGCCGTCAAAAAAAATCAAACTGAGAAGGAGTATATAGAACTTAAATTTTCTGTAACAGATACAGGGATTGGTATAAGTGATGAGGAAAAAGGCAGACTTTTTAAAACCTTTAGCCAGGTTGACAGCTCCATAACTCGGAAATATGGGGGTAACGGGCTGGGCTTGGCAATATCAAGACAACTCGTTGAAATGATGGGGGGTCAGATGTGGATAGACAGTCAAAAAGGAAAGGGCAGCACCTTTCACTTTACTGTCACATTTAAACCTGGAAAACCACTATCAGACATATTAGACAGTTCACCTAAATTTACCACCACAGCATCAGAACTGAAAGTTCTATTGGCCGAGGACGATGAAGTCAATCGGGTAGTGATAACAAGAATGCTGAAGGAGCGGGGTTATAAGGTTGGGGTTGCCGAAACCGGGCTTAAGGTATTGGAACTGTATGATAAGAATAATTATGATGTGATACTTATGGACATTCACATGCCTGAAATGGATGGACTTGAAGCTACAAAAGTAATTCGCGAAAAAGAAGACAACCTGAAGCATACTCCAATAATTGCTCTTACAGCACATGCGCTTAAGGGAGACAGAGAGAGATTTCTGGAACTAGGTATGGATGAATATATAGCCAAGCCGGTGAAAATGGAAGAGATGTATCATATTATTGAGACAACAGCAGCTAATAGGCATAAGAAATGTTATACTGATTTCACTGAACTCAGGATAGATGAAAATGGGAATATTATTAATCTTAACGATGTAAATAATGGCGAGTATGAGTTAAATGCCAGCCTGATTAATGATATAGAAGATGCATCTGCCAGGCTTGGAGAGTCTATTGAATTAAGAGACCTGGAGCTATCTGGTAGATTTGCCCACGACATTAAGAATCTATGTAATAAAATGGGAGCTGATGAGTTGAAAAGTCTTGCATTCCAGATAGAGTTGGCAGTAAGGCGGAATAATTTCAAGGATATTCTATACAGCTATGTTACTTTTGATAAGGAACTTAAGACCTTTAAAAGTATATATGGAAATGAAAAGGAGAGATAGAACATGCGAATTCTTATTGTTGAGGATGATTTGACGAGCAGAAGGTTTCTTCAAAAGTTTTTATCGCAATACGGTGAATGTGATGTTGTGGTGGACGGTATGGAAGCGTTGGATGCGTTTTTATATTCACTAAAGTCGGATACCCCATACAGTCTGATATGTCTTGACATTATGATGCCAAAGATAGATGGCTTAAAAGTTCTGAAAACAATTCGGGAGTTGGAAATACAAAAAGGGATATTACCTGCAGACAAGGCTAAGGTGATAATGACGACTGCCTTAAATAGCTCAGACCTGGTACAAAATGCCTTCGAGCTTGGCTGTGAGGGTTTTGCGGCGAAACCCCTTGATACTGAAAAGCTGGTGGAGGTTATGAAAAAATTAAAACTAATATAGGTTTTATGTAAATTTTCATATTTATTAATTGAAATTTTTCTGGTATCATATTAAATGAATAAACGTAAATCACGGCAGTAATGAGTAATTGAACTGGCAAAACAAAATTCTAAAATTTTCATGAGAGTATAATAGCATAAAACATAGAAAGTAATGCTGTTTTATTGCTGCCATATTTGGTATAAATTACATAGAAAAGTAAATATTTGAAGAAAATACAGTAATACACCTAAGGAGACTAAAAAATGAAGGCAGAATATATCAACCCGTTTATTGAAGCAAGTATAAATATTATTAAGCAGACAACCGGACTTTCGGCTAAACTTGGGAACATTTTTGTCAAAGATAAGCCTTATGCAAATGAAAATATTATCGTGTTAATAGGACTTACAGGTCAGATATTGGGCAGCGCTGTCATTAGCTTTAAGAAGCCTATTGCACTACAAATTGCATCCGGTATGATGATGGGTATGCAAGTAAATGAATTGGATGAAATCGCGAAAAGCGCCATCGGTGAACTTTGTAACATGATAATGGGGAATACGGCGACTATTTTTTCTCAAAAGGGGATAAATGTAGATATAACCCCTCCAACTATCTTTACTGGAGATAATATTGAGTTAACCATACATAAAAGTATAGTTGTATGTGTGCCGCTTATTTTTGATGACGGGAATCAAATACAGATTGATATATCCTACCTCGATAATGAAAATAAGAAATAAAAATGCTTGGGGTTATGAGTAATGATTGGCTTAATATATAAAGAATCCATAAAAAAGGTTTGGCTTTCGTGAAGAGCCAAACCTTTTTATTCGCATGTAAATATTAAGTATTGTACTTATCTGAAGATACTTCAACAGTACTCCTTTACCAGAAGTGCTCTAATGTAACCTCTGTCGGTGGAGGTTGACTCGATGTAAAAGCCCCGACCATAATAAAATCTGATTAAATCACGATACTTGGATGCAGTATGTAAATATACCCTATTAACACCTTGCGCTTTTAGAATTTTATCTGCCAGATTCATCAAAGATTTACCTATCCCTATGTTATGGTAATCAAGCATTACTCCAAACCTGCTTATATAAGCCGTATTATCAGGTAATATCTTTATTCTTATGGTCCCTACAGGGTTACCGTCAATTAAAGCAATATAAACCTCTTTCTCAAGAATGTCCGCTTCAATATTTTCAAGTCCTTCGGTCAACGCGTCCATAGTACCGGATAAACCCGTATCCAGCATATATTTCTTGAAAGCTTCCTGCATAATTGCTGCAATAGAAGGTGCATCCTCAAGGGTTGCTTTCCTAATAATAAATGAATAATTCATGTACTACTCCTTCCGGGCACAGCCCGCACTGAACTTTAAGTGTTTTTACTTAGAAAGAAGAGTAGCAAGTACAGCTTTCTGGGCATGTAATCTGTTTTCAGCTTCATCAAAAATTACCGATTGTGATCCATCAATTATTTCTTCAGTAACCTCATAACCCCTGTATGCAGGCAGGCAATGAAGAAAAATGGCGTCCTCCTGTGCTTTCGCGAAAAGTTCTGAATTTATCTGATAAGGCATAAAAATCTTGAGCTTTTCTTCTTTCTGATCCTCCTGTCCCATACTAATCCAAGTATCGGCATAAACAACATCGGCATTGGCTATTGCCTCTTCAGGATCCTGAGTCATTAAAATTTTTGAACCGTATACTTTCGCAGCCTCTTTAGCTTCTTCTACATATACGTCTGAACATTCATAACCCTTGGGAGAAGCAATAGCTATATCCATTCCGGTTTTAGCACAGCCGTGGAGAAGCGAATGAGCCACATTGTTTCCGTCTCCGATGTAAGCAAGCTTCAGACCTTCGAGTTTACCCTTGTGCTCATATACTGTCAACAAGTCAGCCAATATCTGACAAGGATGCATTTCGTCAGTTAAGCCGTTGATAACCGGTATAGTTCCGAACCTTGCAAGATCTTCAACATCGCTCTGCTTAAAGGTCCTTATCATTATTCCATCAATATATCTTGAGAGTACATTTGCTGTATCATATATAGTTTCTCCTCTTCCGAGCTGAATATCATTTGAACTCAGAAACAGGGGATAACCACCCAGTTGATACATACCAACTTCAAAGGAAACCCTTGTTCTGGTAGAGGATTTCGAAAAAATCATTCCTAAAGTTTTACCCTTCAGGAGGTGATGTTGAACACCTTCCTTGGTCTGTCTTTTGAGCTTTTCAGCCAGCTTTAGCAGATCATGAATTTCATCTGTACTTAAATCGTTCAAGCTTAATAAGTGATCCATAATTAACCTCCATAAAATAGAAAGATGAAATACAATATTAATTTACTTTATCAAAGTACTTCCGCATAACTTTTGTATCACCAGGTTGCACTTGAAACATAAACAGATTCCTCTAATGTGAACTATGCTTCCAGGGTGACACAAGTTATGCTCTCGTACCTATAAGTATTTCATAATAAAGTATTGGAATTTTTTATGTTCTTCCGGTTCAACCTACCCTCTATATACTGAATATTCATCCAACGAATATACTTCTGCCTTATTATCGGAGATAAGGCGTTCAAGAATACTTAACACTGCGTTTGTTGTGTCCAGAGAAGTAATACATGGGATGTTGTATTCCATTGCAGTTCTTCTTAAAACAAAGCCCTTTCTCTGAGGAATTTTTCCTCTTGTAGGTGTATTGATAACCAGAGTTATTTTATCTTCCTTGATGCAATCCAGAACACTTCCGTCATCAATATAATCAACCGGCAATGCTGCATCGCTCAATACCTTGTAAGTACCTGGTGTTGCAGATAATCTGAAGCCTAGTGACAAAAGTTTATCTGCAATCTCAATGCTCTCTTCCTTATCCCTGTCTGCAACTGAAAGGAGTACATTCCCACCCGAAGGTATCTTCATACCGGAGGCGGCAATTGCCTTGTACATAGCGTTATAGTAATCCTTGTCAACGCCCATAACCTCGCCGGTGGACTTCATTTCAGGTCCAAGGAAGGTATCAACTGTTGTGAGCTTTGCAAAAGAAAATACCGGAGCCTTAACTGCATAAAAATCTGTTTCCTTTGCAAGACCGTTCTTATAGCCCAGTTGTGACAGGGTTTTACCCATTATAAGCTTGGTAGCCACACTAACCATGGGAATTCCGGTAATTTTGCTCATGATTGGTACCGTTCTGCTGGCACGGGGATTTACTTCTATAACATAAACCTTTTCATCATTGTCCATTACAAACTGGATATTAAACAGCCCTATAACTTTTAAAGCTTTGGAAAGACGTATAGTATAGTCCTCTATGGTATCCTTCACTTTTTGAGAAAGATTTTTCGGAGGATACACCGCAATACTGTCACCGGAGTGAACACCGGCACGTTCGATATGCTCCATTATACCGGGTATCATTACTTCATTACCGTCACATATTCCGTCAACTTCCATTTCTCTTCCGGTAATATACTTGTCAATAAGTATGGGATGAGCTGTGGAAATGTCCGATGCCATCGCAATATATTCCTCAAGGGTTTTATCATTATATACAATTTCCATTGCACGACCACCCAGAACGTAGGATGGTCTGACAAGTACAGGGTAACCTATTTCTTTGGCAATCTGCTTTGCCTGTTCGAAGGAGAAAGCTGTCTTTCCTTCAGGTATAGGAATATTAAGTTCTTCCAACAGCTTAAGGAACTTATCCCTGTCTTCGGCAACATCTATGCTGTCAACTGAGGTTCCAAGAATATTAACTCCTTCGGAATGGAGAGTCGCTGCAAGGTTTATAGCCGTCTGGCCGCCGAACTGCACAATAACTCCCAGTGGTTTCTCTTTTTGTATAATATCAAGGACGCACTCCTTGGTTAAGGGTTCAAAGTAAAGCTTATCCGAGGTATCAAAGTCTGTACTGACAGTTTCGGGATTATTATTTATTATGATTGATTCAATACCCAGCTCTTTCAGTGTTTCAACCGAATGAACACTGCAGTAGTCAAATTCAATACCCTGACCTATTCTTATGGGGCCTGAGCCAATAACCAATACCTTATCGCCTTCGGTAACCTCAACATCATCCTTTTCCTCATAGGTGGAATAATAGTAAGGTGTTACTGCCTCGAATTCACCTGCGCAAGTATCTACTATTTTATAGACAGGATTGATAGGGTATTTTTCTCTGAGCTCAAGTATTTTTTCAAGGGGTTCGTTTGTCAGGTTTGCGATGTAGGAATCACCAAAACCTATTTTCTTTGCCCTGGAGTAGAGATCATAATCCAACCATGCTATTCCTGCATTTGTAATCTCTTCTCCCAGCTTAACGATTTTCTTTAATTTTCTTATGAAGAAGTCATCTATTTTGGTGATTCTTACGATTTCACCGGCTGAAACACCCTTCTGAAGAGCTTTACAGATGGCAAAAATACGCTGGTCGCAAGGATGCTTTACATACTCTACCAACTCTTCACGGCTCATGTTATCAAACAGGCTTAACCCCAGCTGATAGTTGAACTTAATGTCGAGAGAGTCGATTGCTTTGAGCAGTGATTCTTCAAAGGTACGGCCGATGGCCATAACTTCACCGGTTGCCTTCATCTGGGTACCCAGGCTTCTGTCTGCATTTGCAAACTTGTCGAAGGGCCAGCGGGGAACCTTGGTAACAACGTAGTCAAGTGAAGGCTCAAAGCAGGCACTTGTGTTCTTTGTAACAGAGTTTTTAATTTCGTCCAGTGTCATTCCAATAGCTATCTTGGCGGTAACACGGGCGATAGGATAGCCGGTCGCCTTCGAAGCAAGTGCACTGGAACGGCTGACTCTGGGATTAACTTCTATGACTACGTATTCATAGCTGTCGGGATTTAATGCAAACTGTATGTTACAGCCGCCCTTTATATCCAGAGCTCTTATTATCTTAATAGAAGCTGTTCTGAGCATCTGGTACTCTATGTCGGAAAGAGTCTGGCTAGGAGCAACGACAATACTGTCGCCTGTGTGTACACCAACCGGGTCGAAGTTTTCCATATTACATATAATTATGCAGTTGTCGTTGCTGTCACGCATAACCTCGTACTCAATTTCCTTCCAGCCCGCAACACTCTGCTCCAGAAGTACCTGACTTATCATGCTGAGCTTAAGGCCTTTGCCGCAAATATACTTGAACTCTTCCATGTTGGTGGCAATACCGCCGCCGGAACCGCCCAGAGTATAAGCAGGTCTTATAATGATGGGGAAGCCTATGTCCTCGGCAAAGGCCACCGCATCCTGCATATTAGTTACAATCGTGCTATGAGCAACTTTTTCGTTGATTTCCTGCATAGTTTCCTTGAACAACTCTCTGTCTTCAGCTTTTTTTATTGAAGAGAGAGAAGTACCTAAAAGCTGTATGTTTAACTCATCAAGAATTCCATCCTCTGCAAGCTGAACAGCCATATTCAGACCTGTCTGGCCACCCAGGGAGGCAAGTATGCCGTCAGGTTTTTCTTTATATATGATTTTCTTTACAAATTCCAGTGTGATGGGTTCAATATAAACCTTGTCTGCTGACTGTGTATCGGTCATAATTGTCGCAGGGTTACTGTTTATGAGAACAACCTCAATTCCTTCTTCTCTGAGAGACTTGCAGGCCTGAGTACCTGAGTAGTCAAACTCTGCCGCCTGACCTATAATTATTGGTCCTGAACCAATTACCAATACCTTCTTTATATCTAAATTTTTCGGCATATTAACCTCCATATATTTAATGGTGAATAGTGAAAAGTGAATAGTTATGGTTGATTGGCTCCGCCAATCTTTTATTTCAAGGCTTGCGGAGCAAGCCTTCAGAAACTCTTCACCCTTCACTATTAAGCCTTCACTGTTTTAAGCCATCATTTTAACAAAATCATCAAAGATATAAGCGGAATCTTGTGGACCCGGTGCTGCTTCAGGGTGATACTGCACACTTATAAGAGGCAGATGCTTGTGCCTGAAGCCCTCAATTGTGTTGTCGTTTACATTTATGTGAGTTATGACTATATCGTCATTAGAACTGTTATCAATTGCATAATTGTGATTCTGGGAGGTGATATAACATCTTCCGGTTATATTATCCTTTACCGGATGGTTGCCGCCGTGATGTCCAAATTTCAGCTTTGTTACACTGCAATCCAGTGACAGACCCAAAAGCTGATGACCGAGGCATATTCCAAGAATAGGTTTAACCCCCAACAGCTTCTGAATGGTCTTTTTGGCTGTTCCAAGATCTCTTGGATCTCCAGGGCCATTTGACAGTAGGATTCCATCAGGATTGCAGGCCATTATTTCTTCATAGGTGCTAAAGGCAGGAAGAATATGAATATCGCAGCCTCTTTTTTCAAGGGAGCGGATAATGTTGGCCTTTACTCCGAAATCCAATAATGCTACTCTTTTTCCAGGACCGGGAATGTGAATCGGAGTCTTTGAAGTAACCTCCATAACAAGATTCCTGGGAATTGCCTTATATGCTTTAAGGTTTTTACTCAGTATATCCAGATTTCCGCATTCTGTAGAAATAATTCCGAACATACTACCGTGTTTTCTGAGGTGCTGTGTCAATGCTCTGGTATCAATACTTTTAATACCCACGATATTGTGCTTGGCAAAATACTGTTCAGGATCTATTGAGTATCTCCAATTGCTGGGAGTAGTACAGAGTTCCTTAACAATGAAACCCTGCACATGAGGCTTGTAGGACTCATTATCAAGCGTATTAAAACCATAATTGCCGATCAGGGGATAGGTCATGGTTACGATTTGCCCATTGTAGGAGGGATCGGTGGTAATTTCCTGATATCCGGTCATACAAGTATTAAAAACTATTTCTCCGGCTGTTTCGCCACTTTTCCCAAAACCCTCACCCGAGAAATAAGTACTATCTTCCAATAATAAAACTGCTTTCATATTAACCTCCTAAGCCACTTAAGTGGCTTTGAGCCGCAAAAGCGGCTACAAAATGTAATGAAAATATATATCCTTTACCGCTTAAATCAGTTAGTATTCCTGTCTCCTATTGTAGTTCGTTTATTGCTTCTATTAATGTAGAAATAAAACTATCTGCATCCTGCTTTGTTATAATTAATGGTGGAAGTATTCTTAATACTTTATCACCTACGTTAGCTATCAGATATTTTTTCTCAAACATCTTTTGCTTTACATTAGGGGCAATAGGCTCACTCAGTTCAATTGCTATCATTAAACCTGAGGCTCTGATTTCAGAAATGACAGGAAGTTTTTCAGAAGCTAGGGCCATAAGGGTTTCCTTTATATAATCCCCGAGCTTTTGAGCGTTTTCAGAAAGTTTCTCCTCTTTGATTATTTTCATTACAGCCAAACCTGCTGTACATGCAAGAGGGTTTCCACCAAAGGTGGAGCCATGTTCTCCGGGGGAAAAGGCTTGCGCAACATAGTCCTTAGCACAGACAGCGCCGATTGGAATACCGCCCCCAAGAGCCTTTGCAAGAGTAAATATGTCAGGTTCAATATCATATTTCTGGTACCCGAACAGCTTTCCTGTTCTGCCCATACCGGTCTGAACCTCATCAAAAATAAGGAGTAATTTACTTTCAGTACACAGCTCCTTTACTTTTTTCAGATATTGAAGATCGCAGGGATAAACACCGCTTTCTCCCTGAACAGGTTCAAGCATGATGGCACAGGTGTTTTCTGTAACTGCTGATTTTAATGCTTCAAAATCATTTATTGGAACCTTTTTAAACCCTTGAGTCAAAGGCTCAAAGGGTTTAGCATACTTTTCCTGTCCTGTTGCGCTCAGTGTAGTAATGGTTCTGCCGTGGAAGGACTTCTGAAGTGTAATGATTTCGTATTTTTCGGGCATACCCAGCTTTTTGAAGAAAATTCTTGCAAGCTTTATTGCTCCTTCGTTAGCTTCAGCTCCGCTGTTAGAGAAGAATACCTTATCAGCGCATGAGTTTTCACAAAGCTCCTTGGCCAATAAAGCCTGGGATTCTATGTAATAAAGGTTTGAGCAGTGTATCAGCCTGGATAATTGGTCTGAAACCATTTTAACAAAGGTTGGATGAGAATATCCTATTGAATTAACAGCTATACCTGAAAAAAAATCTGTATATTTATCCCCATCGGTACTCCAAAGATGTATTCCCTGACCTTTTTCAAAGGCAACAGGAATTCTTTGTCCGAAGGTATTCATAAAATACTGGTTATCGTACTCCTTGATATCATTAACTAACATATTAACCTCCTAAGCCATTTATGGCTTTGAGCCACCATTGCGGCCAAAAAATGTAATGAATTTTGTACACTCCCATATCCGCTATGAGGCGAATAAAGGCAATAGAATATTAAAAGTTAAAATGAATAACAAAACAATGTATAATTAATAATTATACATTGTTTTGTATAAAAATGCAACATTATTCAATTTATTTTTGCTGCTTATAAATTGCAAGTTAAAGTGACGGTCAATATTTGGTAAATTAGTATAATGTTACTTTCAGCACTGTCGTTAATATGATGTCAAGGGCGAGCGGGTTTTGCTCGTTCATTTTACCCTTTACATCTTTTACACTTTCATCCTGTTGTTGCTGGTCTGTTTCAAC
>JAEWMS010000062.1 GCA_023393115.1 Bacillota bacterium | reverse complement strand
AACCAGTCAGCAATGCTGCAGTAGGAGGTAATACTAATCCACAGCGTCTAGAAAAATTATAGTAAATAAAAAATCAAATGAAAACTTAGTATTTACTATGTTTTCATTATACAAGGAGGTTAATATGTATGGATTGGATACAGAAAAGTCAGCTTACTTTTGGAAACATTCTCATTGTGGCAAACAAGATTCAAAGTAAAGGAGATGGACTATTTGATGACTTAAGTCTGAAACAGTGGTTTCTGCTTATTGTTATTTCAAATATGACCGAAACAGACTTGTCGATTAACCGTATTGCTGAAGTCAATGGAACAACCCGACAGAATGTACGAAAAATGTTGGAGATCATGCGTAACAAGGGATATGTAGAATTGTGTCAGGGAAAAAAGGACGCAAGAACCCTGGAAGTACAATTAACAAACAAGACAAAGGAATTTTTAAAGGCAAATGAGGAGCTGGGGATTCTTTATACCAGGCAACTCTTTGAAGGAATCAAAGAAGAACAGCTTGATATAGTAATAAATGTATGTAATAAATTGTTTAGCAACTTAGAAAATTTAGTAAAGCGAGATGAGATTAATGGAGAAGAAAAAATTTGATATTCTTTCACTAATTGCTGCTGTTCTTATGATGGTATCTGCATGTATTGGTATCTTCTATTCAAGTGGAGGGAGCCCATTTGAGGTTGTTAATACATATGGAGAAAAAAATTATTTGTTTGGGGATGGCATATATGCCCATGATACAATACTGAAAGCAGCCACTGGTAAAGGGACCGATATCACAATGTTGGTTGTTTCTATCCTTATAATTGCAGGTGTGCTTTTAGAGAGAAGCTACATGTGGATTCGATTTGTTAAGGTCTCGCTGCTAAGTGGACTTTTATATAATGCGGTCTGCCTTGTTACCGAATACTCCTATAATAGAATTTATATTTTGTATTTATTTATATTCAGTACTGCACTGTATTCCTTTATACAGAATCTCTCATGGCTAATGAAACAGGAACCTTATCCCCAAGCGGTATATGGAAAGAGGTTTACAGGTCCAATGATTACTATCTTTTTAGGTGGTTGTTCTACCCTGTGTTGGATGATATTTTTCATATTACCTGCAACCTTAAGCGGGGACATAATTGGTTCAATAGACGCTTTGGAAATTTATACAACAGTACCAACCTTTGCAATAGATTTGGGTATTATTTTGCCATCCTGTATATTAAGTGCTGTTTGGCTCTATAAAAAGGATAGGCGCGGATATATACTTACACCAATTCTACTGGTTTTGCTTGCCTTGGTTGGAATTATGGTTATTATCCAATCAATTGTTCAGAATTATTACGGAATAAAACTTCCACTGCCTCAATTAATAGGTCTCGTTGGAACCTTCTCTATCCTTGGAGGAATTGCAATACCCTTTGCAGTCAAGTTTTTAAGGCTTGTGAAAAATCATTAGCGAATATTCAATAAAACACAAACGGTTGCCTCTCGATATGTTTAAAATAAACATTGTTAGAAAGACAACCTTTTATTATTTTAAGACTTTGCACTAATAATTTACTTCTTAATAACCTCAAACAGTATTTGTTCATTTCGGTATTTTTCGGACTTAATACTTACAACCCCTTTACCCGAACTGCCTTTTGATTTTATCCAGAAGGCTCTAACCCCACCTATAAGGGCTATGCATTTTGGCCCTATAATTTCTATGGGCCCCTCGGTTTCAATTACCATGGCATCATTTGCATAGTTCATAATATTACCGTTTTGATCGGTTACTTTTAATACAATCCTCGTTACATCATAGGTATCGGCCTCGACCAACACACTGTTGTCGGCTTCAGCGCTAAGGTGAGAAGTCTCTAAAGTTGTCTTTGTTATACTTTTTACCATTTCACCGTTCTTATAGCCTTCAAATCTGAAGCTGATGCGCTGGCCTCCCCAGTTACTTACATAAGTTCCGAAAAGTCTCAGACCATCATCCATTGTGAGCTTGTATTTAAGCATCAGCCTTCCCATAAGAAGCTTCGAACCGAAGGGAAGATTCATTCCGAATTTGGATACATCCCTTAATACACTTTTCATTCTAAGAGAGTCCTTATCGGTAATATTCTCATACTTCGTAAGAAGGTCACCAATGAAATCATCAATTTTTATTGGAGCGTGTTTCATATTTGGGAACTGCTTCCGGTCAGGATAAAAGATTTTAATGAATTCATTATCCTTGTAGAGCTTTATATAGTCACAGTTGGTAAAGGCATATACGGTTCCGATATCCCCTCCGGAATGTTCTCCTATATCCATGGAGGAAGAGAGTTCCAGTACGGGAACCATGTCCTGCTGAGATGCATATACATACCAGGCAAGCTTAGGTATTCTGAACATATCACTGACACCGTGATAGCATATCCGGTCTCCGCTTCCAAAATCCTTATGAGTATTATAGTCGGACATACACCAGCCTATGGCACCGCTTATTCTGTTGCTACCCATCATAGTATCCAGAACTCTCATATGTCTCAAGGCGTGCTCCAGCCTTCTGCCCTCGTTGTCAAAGCGCTTTGTTGGAAACATATGTCCATTGTGTTCAGTTACAAGATAGGGTGCATTGGCTTTGGTCACCTTTGAAGGCAGCTCAAGGGCTGAATTACTGCCATTATGCATAAAATCGTTATAGGTGTATACATCCTCCAGTAGATTGCTGTCCTTAAAGTTTCTCACACCTCCGGTCTGGCGGGTATTATCCAGTTCATGAGCAATTTTATTGGTATTATGGTAGAACTCATCATTATCGGCTGATTCATTGATTCTTACCCCCCACAGTACAATACTGGGGTGATTTCTGTCCCTTAGAATCATATCCCTCACATTTTGGTAGGAAAGCGCCTTCCACTTTTCCTTCCCCACATGTTGCCACCCGGGGATTTCTTCAAATACCAGCAGTCCAATTTCATCACACCTGTCAAGAAAATGTCTGGATTGTGGATAATGGGAGGTTCGCACCATGTTAACTCCCAGTTCATATTTAAGCAGGTCAGCATCCTTTTTTTGAGCTGATTCCGGCATTGCATAACCGACATAGGGGTAGGACTGGTGCCTGTTTAGGCCAATCAGCTTTATTTTTTCCCCGTTAAGATAAAATCCCCCCGGTCTAAAAACAGCTTCTCTGAATCCGAATCTGGTCTCCCAGCTATCAATTACAGTCTGATTTATTTTTAACCGGGCCTCAATTGTGTATAATACAGGATTCTCAATATCCCATATCGTTACATTTGATACCTTTCCCCGTATGTTGCCTCTTGAGGAATTTCCCATTGAATAGGAAAATT
This sequence comes from Bacillota bacterium, assembly GCA_023393115.1. Taxonomy (GTDB): domain Bacteria; phylum Bacillota; class Clostridia; order Acetivibrionales; family DSM-1351; genus Ruminiclostridium. The sequence continues at coordinate 63,041 of JAEWMS010000062.1, read as the reverse complement.
GGCTAACAAGCCGTTTTTCAGCGTCGTTTATTTTGAATTCAACATACATATCCTGATAAGCTTGAGAAAGTTCAATATCTATATCCAATGTTTTTTCAGGTGCCAGAACATCATAGGTTCTTACGAAAATATCTTTTATATATGCCCTCTCTCTTATCTCCAGCCACACTTCACGATATATTCCTCCGTAGACAAGATAGTCAATGACCTTCCCAAAGGGAGGGATGTCTTCTTTCTCTGTAGAATCGCATACAACTGCCAGTAAATTGTATTTACCGTATTGAACCTTATCGGATATATCGATTTCAAAAGGCGTATATCCCCCTGAATGCTCTCCAATAAAACTCCCGTTCAAATATACTTTTGCATATGATGAAACACCTTCAAACTTTAGTAAAAGTGCCTTACCACTTAGTTCAGAAGCTATGTAAAGCTTTTTCCTGTAACAGGATACGAATTGATATTCAGCCTCATCAAAATAATTGTAGTCCAGAATCCTGTTGGTATGGGGTATATTAACCAAATCAAAACTACTATCATCAAAAGAGTTTTCTAAATAATTCTCATTGTAATCACTTTTGTAATGCCAGTCATAGTTCAGATTTATTTTTTCCATAATAGCCATCCTTCTGAATTTTGAAATGTTATGCTGATGATATATTATATATATATATATATATTGAGTTTTTTTGTGCCTAATTAGTATATAATTTATATATGGTTAAATATTATTTTACTATTGAATAAAACATGGGTAAAGCCACCTCCTAAAAAAATTAACATAAGGCTTCGACAAAAAGTACATAATATTCGAAACTCTTAATAATTCATTATTTTTTGGGAATACCAATAATGAATTAGAATAAATACGTAAAGATAAGATAAACTAAAACAATTAGTAAAAATTTATTATTTTAGGAGGAACAATATGGGAAAAAAAGATGCACAACTTGACGGACATGACAACAGGCGCTTAACAGCCTACAGACCCACTGATAATGAGGGTACCGCAGCATGGACCAAGGAAAAAACAAAGCAGAAGTTTACTGATGTCATTATCCCTGATGAAGAAGGCGTTTCAGAAGCAAAAAATTGGGTAGATAATGGGAGTAGACTTTAAATAAAAATTATTAAATAGCGGGGTGATTTTTTTATGTCAAAAATTAAGATGACGGTGGACGGTAACACGGCTGCTGCGTATGTTGCCTATGCATATACAGATGTAGCTGCTATCTATCCTATTACACCATCGTCAAACATGGCAGAATCGGTGGATGAATGGTCTGCCAAAGGTAAAAAAAATATTTTCGGGCAAAAAGTCCGCGTTGTAGAAATGCAGTCTGAGGCGGGAGCTGCTGGAACACTTCACGGTTCGTTGCAGGCAGGTGCTTTGACAACAACCTTTACCGCTTCACAGGGATTGCTGTTAATGACACCAAATATGTATAAGGTAGCAGGAGAATTGCTCCCTGCTGTATTTCACGTCAGCGCCAGAGCTATTGCCACCCAGGCTCTGTCCATATTCGGAGACCATCAGGATGTAATGGCCGCCAGACAAACAGGAGTTGTTATGCTGGCATCAGGCTCGGTTCAGGAAGTAATGGATATAGCGCCTGTTGCACACTTGGCAGCAATAAAGGGCAGACTTCCTTTTTTACATTTCTTTGACGGTTTCAGAACTTCTCATGAAATACAAAAGATTGAAGCTTTGGAATATGAAGACTTGGCCAGCCTTGTAGATTATGATGCAGTCAAGGAATTCAGGGACAGGGCTCTATCACCGAATCATCCGGTAACAAGAGGAACTGCTCAAAATCCGGATGTTTACTTCCAGAATCGTGAAGCAGCAAATCCCTACTATGACAATATTGTGAATATAGTTGAAGATTACATGAATAAGGTTGGAGAGCTTACCGGAAGAAAGCACGGTCTCTTCGATTATTATGGTGCTCCTGATGCGGAGAACATAATAATAGCAATGGGCTCAATTACTGATGTTATTGAAGAAACCATTGACTATCTGAACACAAACGGTGAAAAATACGGCGTTGTTAAGGTCCATTTATACAGGCCCTTCTCAACCAAGCACTTGTTAAATGTAATTCCAAAGACCGTAAAAAAGATTGCAGTTCTTGACAGAACAAAGGAACCCGGTGCAATAGGCGAACCGCTGTATCTCGATGTAAAGGCAGCTTATTATGGAATTGAGAATGCTCCATTAGTAGTTGGAGGTCGTTTTGGTCTGGCATCCAAGGATACAACACCTGCACATATTAAAGCAGTATATGACAATCTCAAGCAGCCAAGCCCCAAAGACGGGTTTACAATCGGTATAGTAGATGATGTTACCCATACTTCTCTCAATATTGATGAGCACATCAATGCCGCACCAAAATCAACCATAAAATGTTTATTCTGGGGACTTGGTTCCGATGGTACTGTAGGAGCAAACAAGCAGGCTATCAAAATTATCGGTGATCATACCGACAAATATGTTCAAGCTTACTTTGCCTATGATTCAAAAAAATCCGGCGGAGTCACCATGTCTCACTTACGCTTCGGTGACGAGCCAATAAAATCATCATACCTTGTTCATGAAGCTGATTATATCGCCTGTCACAATCAGTCCTATGTAAACCAGTATGATCTGCTTAAGGGTATAAAGAAAGGCGGAACTTTTGTATTAAACTGCCTTTGGAACGAAAAGGAACTCGAGGAACATCTCCCGGCTGAAATTAAGCGTCAGATAGCCCGGAACAATGTACAGTTCTATACAGTTAATGCTTATTCAATTGCTGAGAATATAGGACTTGGAAACAGGATAAATATGATAATGCAGGCCGCATTCTTCAAGCTGGCTAACATTATTCCAATTGATGAAGCGGTACGTTATCTAAAAGAGGCCGTAGTTAAGTCCTATGGTAAAAAAGGTGAAAAGGTTGTCAGAATCAATCAGGAAGCTATTGAAAAAGGTATAGATTCAGTAGTAAAAATTAATGTTCCCGAATCTTGGAAGGATGCTCAGGATACAGCAAGTCCTGAAATTGTGGAACCTGATTTCATTAAAAATATTCTCCGTCCGTGTAATGCCATGAGGGGCGAGGATCTGCCTGTAAGTACCTTTGTGGAATTGGAGGACGGTACCATACCTAACGGTACGGCAGCCTATGAGAAGCGTGGTATAGCTGTCAATGTTCCAGAATGGATTGCTGATAACTGTATTCAGTGTAATATATGTTCTCTGGTTTGTCCTCATGCAGTTATCAGACCAGTACTGGCTACCGATGAGGAATTGAAAGACGCACCTGACACCTTCGTGACAAAAAAAGCAGTTGGAAAAGGCATGGAGCAATACCAGTTCAAGATTCAGATCAGTCCTATGGATTGTACTGGCTGCGGCAACTGCGCTGATGTCTGCCCTGCCAAGGAAAAAGCACTGGTTATGAAAAAACTGAGTACTCAAACTGAACGAGAAATTCCTAATTATGAGTTTTCTACTACCAAGATCTCATATAAAGGCGGAAACTTTGGGAATAAGACAATCAAGGACAGCCAGTTCAGAAAACCTCTGTACGAGTTTTCCGGCGCCTGTGCAGGTTGTGGTGAAACACCTTATATCAAGCTTGTTACACAGCTGTTCGGTGATAGAATGATGATTGCAAATGCTACCGGTTGTTCTTCTATCTGGGGTGCCTCATATCCCGCCAGTGCCTATACTGTAAATAATGAAGGAAAAGGTCCCGCCTGGGCCAACTCATTATTCGAAGATAACGCAGAATTCGGCTACGGCTTCTACCTCGGGGTAAAGCAGCTGAGAGAGCGTATCAGAGATATTGCACTTCAACTTTCAGATATGGATATTGATGATAATCTGAAAGCCAAGCTTGGAGCGTGGGTAGCCACCACTGAAGATGGAGAAGCTTCCAAGGGTGCAAGTGAGGATCTTCTAGAGGCACTGAAAGCTTATTCTCCTAAAGACCAGCAGCAAACTCAGCTTATAGCAGAACTTCTCGAAAAACAGGATTACCTGGTTAAGCGGTCAATCTGGATTGTGGGCGGAGACGGTTGGGCCTATGATATCGGCTATGGCGGACTTGACCATGTGCTAGCCTCAGGAGATGATGTAAATGTTCTGGTATTTGATACAGAAATATACTCAAACACTGGTGGTCAGGCTTCAAAATCAACTCCTACTTCAGCAATTGCAAAATTTGCATCCTCAGGTAAGAAAGCTGCCAAAAAGGATTTGGCCGGACAAATGATAACCTATGGAAATGTTTATGTAGCTCAGGTCGGAATCGGCGCTGACAGAAATCAATTGCTGAAGGCTATTGCTGAAGCTGAGGCCTATAAAGGTCCTTCTATCATCATTGCTTATGCACCTTGTATCAGCCATGGTATCAAGGACGGTATGGGAAGAAGTATCGCCAACTCAGCCAATGCGGTATCGGCCGGCTACTGGCATCTGTTCAGATACAACCCGGAATTGAAACAACAGGGCAAGAATCCGTTTGTTCTTGACTCTAAAGAACCTAATTCCCCATTCAGAGACTTCCTGTTGAATCAGGTAAGATTCTCTTCACTTGTGAAGGAGTTCCCTGAAGAAGCGGAAGAATTGTTCAGCATGGCTGAAGAGCACGCCAAGGAGAGATACCTAAAGCTAAAGAAAATGGCTGAAGGGTAAGCAATCGGTTACGGTAATCATTTAAAGACACTTTACTAATTATGTACTGAAAAAAACATCCTGCTCGGGCTTTCCCGGCAGGATGTTTTAAGTTTTAATGATCACTTCTCTACTTCTTTACCTTGTGTACCAACTCTTTTTTATGTCTTACTGTTGAAAAGCCTCCACAAGTACCTTAAGATTTTGTTCCATTGTCTTTATATAGCTGTCGGCAGGAGCTGTCCTTTCACCGGTAACAACGGGATCTAGCAGATATACCTTGGCCCCGGTTTCTTTCGCTATGGAATCGGCAGCTTTTTTAGAATACTGTGGTTCGGCAAAAAGTGCTTTTACCTTTGTTTGCTTTATATTGTCTATCAATTCGGCCAGTTCACCTGCACTGGGCTCGGTTCCGGGCTCTCTTTCAACTACTGCTACAATGTTCAGACCAAATTCCTTTGCAAAGTAGGGGAAAGCTTCATGGAAAGTCACTATATCCTTGTTTTTGAAACTGTCCAGCTGCTGATGCATCTTATCTCTCTGCTGTTCAAGCTCCTTGACATATTTCCCGGCATTTTCCCTGTAAGCAGCGGCATTCTTTGAATCAGAGGCTGCCAGCCCCTCAGCAATGTTTTTCACTTCTGTTATTGCACCTGAGATACCTACCCACACATGGGGATTGTCTTCGCCGTTTTCGTCCTTTAACAGCTCAATACCCTTGGCAGCCTCAATAATATCTAGGTCAGGCTGCTGTTTAATGACCTTATCCATAAAGGCTTCCATTCCCGCACCGTTAATGACAAATGCATCTGCCTTTTCCAGAGTCTTCAGGTCAGCCGGAATCAGCTGATAGTCGTGAAGGCAGCCCGTCTGAGGCTCGGTCATGTTGATAAGCTCTACACCCGGTATGTCACCAATGATATTCTTGGTAAATACATACATGGGATAAAAGGAGGTAACTACAGTGAACGTACCGTTCCCATCCTCTTTTTTCTCAACTGTCGAGCAGCCGGTAAATGCCATAATCCCGAATAAGAAGCAGGATACCAAAACCAATGATATTATCCTTTTCCTCGAATCACTTTTCAAACTTGCCATAAGTTTATTTTTTAGTTCTCTTTTAGTATTACACTTAATAATCAAAAGTTCCTCCTTTTCAAGTACACCTCATGAAGTATTCCACTATTTAAGCAAATGGGAATCATTCGCATTTACATTATATACTGAAAGGACTAATTTTAAAACAACTATTTTTTTATCAGTTGCTTTATTATTTCCAAATTTGGAGGATTTAATGCCAGTGGAAATCTGCTGCACACTGTTGCTGCAGTTGCTGCGGCAAATTCAACCAGCTCAATATCAGGCATCTGTCTGAAGACTCCGTAAACTGCACCGGCCTTAAAGGAATCTCCTGCCCCCAGTGTGCTTTGCACCTGTACCTTAAACGGCTTAAACCTTTGTGCAGGCTGGTTTTTCCTGCCATACACTATTTCCCTTGAACCGAAAGTAAATATTACAAGCCCCTCGCTATTGTCGGTATAAGTTTTGAAGAGCTCATTTACATCAGCGTCAGGGTAATTGTCCTGTATGAATTCATTTGATACAACATTTACTTCAGAATATTTATGTAGTATAGTTTCGGGTTTACAGTCTATAGTAACGTATTTTTTACCCCATTCTCTGCAATACTGTGCTACCATTTCGGACTGTTCCATGAAAAACGGGTCAAGCCCCACAACAGCAGCATCAGCTATATCCTCCTTTACAGGAGAATTCCATCGCTTCACCTTATCATTAAAATATGCTCCGAAGGTTCCAAAACAGTTTCGGGTATTCCCCCCAATTATGACCATGTCCTGTACACCATCAAAACCAGGGTCATTATATGTTCTTGACATATCAACCCCAAATTTTTCTACAAGATATTTGTCCAATACTGGCATGGTTTTTTTGCCTTGAAAATTGCCATCCACTTTAACCTTGCAGCCCAAGGAAGCAAGGACCACTGCACAGCTGCCGGTTTCTCCACCCGGGAGAATATAAGTCTCCTTGATTTCAGAATAAGAATCCTCCTTGGGAAATTCTTTTGTCAATAAATGCATAGTTGTAACCAGGGTCATACCATAAAGATAAACATCACAATTTGACATACATTTTCCTCCTAAAATTCACTCCGAAGTAATCTGATATAAACGCAAATCTAGAAATCATCTCTATGGTCACGCGTTTACAATATAATACTATTTTACTACAAAAAATCAACTAAACAAACATAAACAAAAAGTAATTTGTAATTTATTCTATTTTCATAAACCTTATACTAAATTTTGTTCCCTTTCCGGGTTCACTGGAAACATAAATTGCTCCTCCCTGACCTTCTATAATATTCTTTGTTATATATAGACCTATACCGATATTGGTAGGATTACAGCTGTTAGGCCCCTTATAAAACCTGTCAAATATTCTGGGCAGTTCCTCACTGGGGATACCCATACCTCTATCACTTATAACAACCTCCAGAAATACACTGTTTTCCTCCCAGTTGATTTCTACAATCCCTCCAATGGTGCTGTGCTCAATACAATTTTTTATTATGTTTGAAAAAGCTTCTACCGTCCAGCTCACATCATGATTTACATATATATTCCGGTCCCCTGTAACAGAGATATTTATATTTTTTTCATCAGCAAAGTATTTTAACCCTGTTAAACTTTTTTGGAGGGATTTATCAATCGGTGCTATCTCCTTTTTGAATTCAACCACCCCGGCTTCCAATTTCGCCATTTTCAACAGATTTTTTATCAGCCAATCTATTCTGTCCAGCTGGTTTTTACTTTCAGTTATGAATGTACTTCTTTCCTTTTCGGATATGGTTAAATCATTTTTTAGAATGTCATTAAACATTATAAGAGAAGCCAGCGGAGTCTTTAGCTGATGAGAAATGTCTGTTATGAGCCTTTTAAGAAACAGCTTTTCAGCCTTTGATGTCTGGACATTCTCACTGAGTCTTTGAGTCATTAAGTTGAACTGACTGATTAAGAAACCCATATCCCCTTCTTCACGTCCACCTTCTAAAGGCTGAAAATCACCTTCAACAGCTGCTTCAGCTCCCTCACTTATTTTTCGGATACGGGAATATATCCTGTTTAGGCTTAGAATGAAAAAAACAATCAACACCAATGCAAAGGAACCTATCAACAGCTGAAATCTGATGTTGGTAAGCCATAAGTCTCTAGTAACAGAATTATTTTTATATATGCTTAAATTTTCATCATAATTGTATTTACTTGTAATACTTTTTCCAAATTCGTAATCCTTCTGAAAGTCCCCGGTAAATTTCCTTACGATTTCTGTTTCCGCTTCAGGGTACTCTCTCACTACAGCTCCTATCACTGCAATGTTTTGTTGTATATGAATCTTGTTAAGGGTACTTGTGTAACTATGTACCATATACATACACACAGCTCCAAACACCAAAAGAAGTACTGCAAGAATGCCCAACGACATCTTCACCTCGGTATTTCTTAATATTTTCATTTACTCCTCCGCCAGATTCTATTTTATAGCTTCTTCCTTCCAAACATAACCCATGCCCCTGACAGTTTCAATATGCTTTTCTCCTCCAGTTTCGATTTTTTCTCTAAGCCTTTTAACATAAACATTCAGAGTATTATAATCTACAAAGTTTCCATCGATATCCCAGAGCTTTTCAATTATTATATTCCTGCTCAAAACTTGTCCCCTGTTTTCCAGTAATAGCAGCAGAAGCTTATATTCTGCTGCTGTCAGACCGACCTCTTCTCCCCCAACAGTGACCTTGCATTTTAAAGGTTCAACAGCAACATTTCCGCTGACAATACAGCCTATCCCCTCTCCTGTACTCTTTTTCTGACGTCTCATAAGAGCATTGATTCTGGAAATAAGTTCACTTATCCTTACTGGTTTTGCTATGTAATCATCTCCTCCTATATCAAGGCCAAAGACTACATTTACTTCATCATCAAGGGCAGTCATGAATATGATGGGTACATCACTGCCAGATCTTATCTCCTTACAGAAATCATAACCATTACCATCAGGAAGAGTTACATCCAGTAATATCAGATCAATATCCGAATTAAAAAGCCTGTGGGCTTCCTGTATTGTTTTGGCAACCTCCATTGTAAAGCCGTTTTTCTTTAAGGCGTATTCTATTCCCATAGCCAGAGGTGCATCATCTTCAACCAATAAAATGTTCATTTTTTGTGGACCTCCTATTTTATTAGTCTTATTTTATCAAATTTTACAAATAATTAGTTACCCGTGCAAATAAATTAACAATTAAACTAAAAGAAAAATAAAGGGCTGTTTCTCAACAGCCCCCAGTAGCAAAAACTCTAATACTGCCTTACTCTTCAATTCTTAACGCTTCAACTATATTCATATCATTCAGCTTTCTCAGAGGCACTACTGCAGCAAGCAGTGTTATTACTATCATTCCAACTCCTCCGTATAAATAGGGCCATATTACAGTTCTATAACCAATTTCCCCCATAGGGTTATTATTTACTATACCAAAATATGTGAGTACGAAAGCAATGGGAAGACCAATTATGCATGCAATTATCCCGAACAAGGCTCCCTCAAGGAGTACCAGTTTTTGAAACTGTCCCTTTGTCATGCCTATCGCCTTAAAGGTTGCATATTCTCTCTTCTTTACCAAAAGATTAATGGTCACTGTATTTATTATGTTTACAGTTGAGATAACAATGATTAAACCTATAAAACCATATACAAGTATCTTCATCTGTCCGATAAGATCATCAACCTTATGCTTCTCTTTCTGAATATCCATGTAAACAGCTTTATATTCATCTGCCAGAGTACTAAACTTTTCATATTTACTTTCTGCAACCTCCGGGGAAGTGAAGTTTGCCCCTATTACCGACAGCCCCTCAATCCCGGTTAGTTTGACGTAATTCTCTGAAGACATAATCATACCAAAGCTATCATTAACTACCGCACCGGCGATAGCTTCATAATCGACTACTTTTATCACCTTTAAGGTCATAGTATCTCCCTTGAGGGCAATCTCCTTCAATTGTTGATTATCAGGATTATCGACAAATTTCTGATTCATAATGGGAATTGTAATTGTATCACCCACTTTGTAATTGGTGAAGCCATCATAAAAGCGGTCTTTATTCTCATTGAATCCACCAGCCTTATTTACTATAATTACTCCGTTTTCACTGTTAAATTCGTCATAGTTGATTTTGGTCTTATTGTCCTTATTAAAAAGTTCAAGAGACTTTATATCGTAACCAAACAATTGCGTACCCTTTACAATATATTTCCCCTCATACTCTTCAGTCTTCTTAAGCTTTAGGGAAGGTATAAATTTATTGTTAAGTTTGTCTTTATCAAGTAAAAAAGGTACTTCGTTATAGTTCACGTTAAAAACTTCCTTTACACCTTCGGTACTGCTCAACTGTTGTGACAATGCTTCACTCAAGTAAGGACTTCCGGTCTTTTGATTCACGGTGAAGGCCGCCTCAACCTTTAACATTCCGCTTGCAATTTTATTACTTTCAAAGATAATATCAATAAAGTTTGAGAAGAATACATACATAACAAGAGATATCATAAGCGACAAACAGGTTATATAAAATCTCTTTCTGCTTCTCTTAATGTTTTTATAGGCCACCTGTCCTTCAAATCTGAAAATCATTTTTGCCAGCAGGCCTCTGCGTTTCTTAATCTTATCTCCCTTCACAACCACTGTTCCTCTGATGGCATCTATGGGAGAAACCTTTGAAGCTGTTCTTGCAGGGAAGAAGGCCGACAAAAATACTGTAACAAGCCCCAATAAAGCGGCTACAGCTATAACCTGTGGATAGAAACCAATTGTAAAAGCACCCAGAAAACCATCCATAATCAAGTTGAAGGTAATCATTACTCCGGCAAATCCGGAAAAAATTCCTATGGGTAATGCAATAGCACTCATTATAGAAGCTTCCCTGAAAACCAGCTTTCTTATCTGAGACTTTGTCGCTCCTATACTTCTGAGTATTCCATAATGCTTGATTCTTTCCATTACCGAAATATTAAAGGCATTATAAATAACAACTGTCGTTGATATTACAACGAAACCTGCTATAAGCCCAAAGATTATTTCCATTTGATTATTCTTTTCCTTATCAGGACCATCCCCAATAAGGTATAAAAGCTTTGTATTGGCATCAGCTTTGACATTGTTTGCTTTTGCAATTTTTACAGCCAGTTCTGGTTTACCTGACTTTTGTTTCAGGTTGACAAAGTAAGAATAATTCTTGGAATTGTCCGAGGTCTTTATATCCAGAAAACTCAAAGCAGTATTTGTAATTTCATTGCTTTCATAGGCGCCTACCACCTTATACTGGATCTTTGAAGTCTGTCCCTGCTTTGTTGTGATACTTCCGTCCATGACAGGGTTTATATGCTTATCCTTAAGTATTGCATAAAACTTTTTATCAACTATTATCTCAGAGCTATTTTCGGGGAATCTTCCCTCAAGAATCTTAACTCTAAAAATATCGTTGAAAGCAGTTCCGTCATATGCTTTTACATTTACTTTTTTTAAGGAATCGGTTAAAAGGTTGGTTTCAATTGTATATATACCCTCATACTTTACCATACCACCGTTCTTTATTTCTGCATTGGCAGCGAGAACCTTTACCTGCTCCCTGTCTGAATCATAAAACTGAATTTCATAGTTTCCATTTTCTTTGGCACGCTCTATCTCATCGTTAATACCGCTGTAATAAATACTGCCTATAGCTGTGAACATTGCTATGGCCACAATGATGCCAATGAGAGTTAGTATTGTTCTACCCAAATGCTTTTTTAGGTAACGTACCGTTAATGTAGAGTAATTCTTCATCATTTAGGCCTCCTTGTCAGAAGAAATTCTTCCGTCAACAATGCTGATTACTCTGTCAGCCATACTGGCAATATTCATATCGTGTGAAATGAGTATCAGGGTTTGATTATATTTTTTGGCCGAATATTTAAGCAATTCCAGCACTTCCCTGGAGTTTTTGGTATCGAGATTTCCGGTGGGTTCGTCTGCCAGTATTATTGAGGGCTTGTTTGCAAGTGCTCTTCCTATGGAAACACGCTGCTGCTGTCCACCCGAAAGTTCCGAAGGCAAATGTCTTCTTCTATCCTTCAGATTTAATATGGTAAGAAGTTCATCAATGTACTTCTTATCTTCCCTCCTGTTATCAAGCAGAAGGGGCATGAGAATATTCTCCTCGGCAGATAATACCGGAATCAGATTATATGCCTGAAAAACAAACCCGACCTTTCTTCTTCTTAAAACAGATAATTCCTTTTCCTTAAGGCCGTAAATATCGGTGTCATCTATATAAACCTTACCGGAAGTAGGTTTATCAACACCTCCCAGCAAATGCAACAAAGTACTTTTACCCGACCCGCTGGGACCGACTATTGCTACAAATTCACCCTTATTAACTGAAAAGCTTATATTGTCCACAGCTACAACTTCATTCTGGCCCTTACCGTATTTCTTTGTTAAATTTTCAATTCTTAATACTTCCATCTTTGTTCCTCCATTCTATTTTCATAACCATACATCAGATTATACGGAGAAAAGCTTACAACTGCGTGAATTATTAAATTACAATTTTGTAAGGAAGCCGTATTTTACAGAAAAATAATGCAGATAATAACTGCTATACATTGATAATACTCTATAAAAAAGGTGCTTATATATGTTTAAAATAAAGAAGCAAAAAAAAATCACCAGCTGCAATTCATTTGACACTGCTGGAAGCAATGCTCCTGCCGCCGGCCAGACACTTTTTAAAACCCTTGAAGAAAATGTTGCTCTTTTTAAAGACCTGTTCAACAATGACGAAACCTTTTTGATAAGGTACTTTGAAAACCATAAAAACAGTAATATAAAGCTGTGTGCCCTATTCATTGATGGAATGGTAAAAACTGAAATAGTCAATGAGTATGTAATAAAGCCTATTATGGTTAGCACCTCCATTGATAATTCCCAGGATATATTCTGTAATATTTTCAATCATGTGTTGGAGTCCAATAATGTAGAAAAAAGCTCCGATTCCGCCGAACTGGTACAAGCAATAGTGGTCGGTGATACTGTACTGCTTATGGAAGACTGTTCCGAAGCCATTATAGTCAGTTCAAAGGGTTGGAAAAGCAGGGCCATTGAGGAGCCTGACAGTGAAAAAAACATTAGGGGGTCAAGAGAGGGCTTTACTGAATCGCTGCTTGAAAACCTCTCAATGATACGAAGAAAACTGGCAACCAATAATCTGAAATTCAAATTTCGGAAATTGGGGGTTCAATCTGGTACCAAAGTTTGTATAGCATATATTGATGGAATTTCAAATGGGCAAATACTGGCTGAATTGAATAAGAGACTGGATACAATAGATATTGACGGCATTCTGGCTACAGGGACAATAACCGAATTAATAAAGGACGCACCCTTATCGCCCTTTAAAACTATCGGAAGTACCGAACGACCCGATGTTATTGCCGCACGCTTATTGGAGGGGCGTATTGCATTGCTAATAGAAGGTTCTCCTATAGCCATTACTGTTCCCCATGTTTTTATTGAATCTTTTCAGTCAAATGAGGATTACTATATTAATTTTTATTTTTCATCGGTGAACAGACTCATCAGGTTTCTTAGCTTCCTTTTATCAATAAGTATGCCGGCTGTTTATGTTTCATTGACAACCTTTCATCAGGAAATGCTGCCTACACCATTGATCAGAAGTATCTCTGCTGCGAGACAGAGTGTACCGCTCCCCACTGTCATCGAAATCCTGCTGCTTTTGCTTACCTTTGAAATTCTCCGGGAAGCCGGAACCAGAATGCCCTCCAATATAGGCCAGGCACTGAGTATAGTTGGAGCTCTGGTATTAGGACAGGCAGCTGTTGAAGCGAGATTTGTAAGTTCACCTGTGGTAATAATTGTGGCGCTGACTGCAATAACCAGCCTTGGCATTCCAAAGCTTAACGGAGTACTTATCACAACAAGGCTGATACTGCTGTTCTTTTCTTCAATTTTAGGCTTGTATGGATATATGTTTGGCATGATAGGCCTTGCGATACATTTACTGGAGCTGCGTTCCTTTGGTGTTCCATATATGCTGGGTTTAATAAACATAACAAAAGCTGATTTATTGGACACTGCAATTAGGGCGCCCTGGCAATATATGAAATACCGTCCGAAATTTATAACTTCAAATAATCGGATAAGGATGAACAACAGAGGTACAAGAAAATGAAGCTACCAAAAATACTACTTTTAGTAACTATCATATCCAGCTTGATGTTCACCTGCAGCTGTTGGAATTATTCGGATCTTGAGAAAAGGTCGCTGGTATCGGGTTTCGCAATAGATAAAACCCCCTCGGGGGAATACCTTGTTACAGTTGAAGTAATAGATTTTGAGATAACGGGAATAGATGCAAAGCAGACGGGAAAAAACATTGAAATACAAGGTAAGACATTATTTGAAGCCATACGAAATGTGATAAATGTGACAGGCTATAAATTGTATTGGGCACATGCAAATATTGTTGTGATCAGTCAGGAAGTTGCAAAAGAAGGCCTGGCTGATACCCTTGATTTTATATCCAGAGATGCAGAAGTTCGTGAAGAAATGTATGTTATAATTTCTCGGGAAAAAACTGCAAAAGAGATATTGGAACAGCAAATGCTCCTCTCCCAGACCAGTGCAAACAATATTGAAAAAATACTAGGTACCAAGAATAGGGATTTAAACTCCCCTACCATTCAGGCATATCAATTGATAGCTATACTTGAAGATGAGGGAATTTCACCCTGCCTTCCCGCAATCCGCCTGACTGAAATTGAAAAAAAGCGTACAGCTGAATTGTATGGAGCCGCTGTATTTAAAGCTGATAAGCTGATTGGCTATCTGAATCCTGAGGAAACAAATATATTTTTGTTTATTACTGATAGGGTCGGAAAAGGTATATTAACCTTCAAAGAGGGTGATAGCAATATAACCCTTGAAGTCTATAAAGCCAGTACCAAAATTAAACCTGTTATAAGTCATAATAAACTTAAAATGAAAATAGATATCAAGATAGAAGCCAGTGTGGGAGAATTAGATACCTCCAAGGATCTTATCAGTACTAAAAACTTATATAAATTGGAGAATCAAGCAGAGGAGCATCTGCGTAATGAAACTGGAGAACTTATCAAAAAGGTTAAGAAAGACTTTAGTTCGGATATTTTTGGCTTTGGAAAATACGTAAAGGCATATCTCCCTACTGTATGGCGTGATTCACAAAATAAGAAGGCTGACCTATTTTCACAAATTGAACCGGAAATTAAAGTAAATGTTACCATCGTAGGCAGTGGCCTGAACTCCAAAACCGTTAAAAAGAGAGTATAAACTATGGCAATTATGATATTAGTGTGCTCGACAATATATGCACTATATGTTTTTTTGGATCTCACTCCCCTTTACCAGCAGAAGAAGCTGAAGGAGTTCTGGGTGTACTTGGTTCTGCTGATAATCTCATATACAATAAATATACTATATGAGCTAGGTGTTAAATTACCTAGCCCTTCGGCTGGCATCACTAAATTGGTATCACTGATTTGGAGACTATAGTTAAATAATTCAAAACAAAGGATGAGCACTGTGGATAAGGAAATAATTTCAATCAGACAGGGTATATATATGGTTGCCATGTTTATAACCGGCAGCTTCATGGTAATGAATACCGGTGATGAAACCCGGCAGGATATATGGATTGTAATTCTTATGGCTATGGCCATTACAATACCCATGCTCCTTGTTTTTTCATACCTACTCAAACTGCATCCAGGGAAAAATCTATTTGAAATTTTTATTGATATCTATGGAAAGATCACAGGAAAAATATTGTGCCTGCTTTATTGCTGGTATGCCTTTCATCTTGGAGCACTCGTAATAAGAAACTTTACCGAATTTGTAACTACAATATCCTTTCCCGAAACTCCACAACCTATTATAGCAGTATTTATAGGTTTATTATGTATTTGGATTGTTAAAGCAGGTGTTGAAGTTATTGGCCGCTGGTCTTCATTTGTATTTCCGCTGGTCGCGATAAATATAATACTTACTGTTGCCCTGTCTACAACAAAAGCCGATATGATTAACCTAAGACCCGTTCTTTATAATGGTATAAAAACTATTCTGCCGGGTACCTTCGCAGTATTTGCCTTTCCTCTTGCAGAATCCATAATCTTCACAATGGTTTTTGATTCCTTGAAGGATATAAAAAAATGTTTCAGAGTTTTGCTTATTGGCACCCTTATCGGCTGCTTTTTTATGGTGATTATAGCTGTTAGGAATATTGCTGTTTTAGGAGTTGAATACTCAATTGATCTGTACTTTCCTTCATATGTTGCGGTAAGAACTCTAAATATCGGCGAAATAGTTCAAAGATTTGAGGTAGTAGTCGCAATTACTTTTATACTGGGGGGGTTCATAAAAATAAGCACTTGTCTTTATGCCGCTGTAAAAGGATTCTCAAAAATACTGAATATTGATAATTATAGGCCTGTTTCAGCACCAATCGGTTTTCTGATGATGAACCTGGCATGCATACTTTATTCAAGCTTATCTGAAATGTTTGATTGGGCTATTAATATCTATCAATGTTACGCGTTACCCTTTCAGGTAATTATCCCAATTGTCACTTTAATTGTTGCAAAAGTCAAAGCAGGTTTGAAAAACAAAAAGCTGGTATCGAGCCAACCTTAAAATTACCACCATCTTTTCTTTTTAAAATATATAAGCATTGAAACAGATATGCATATCATAACCAGCCACAGGATCGGGTACATTAAGGGCCAATCCATCTCTGGCATATTTCTTAAATTCATTCCGTAAACACCTACAACAAAGGAAAGAGGCATGAACACCGTAGAAATAATTGTAAGTACCTTCATTATTTCATTCATTCTATTACTGCTGCTGGAAAGGTATACCTCCAGCATACTTGCCAGAATATCTCGAAGGGTATCTGTAGTATCCATGACCTGTATAACATGATCATAAAGATCCCTAATATAAATGTCTGTTGTTTCCTGCATCATAAGACTTTCATCCCGTTCGAGGAAGGAAAGTACTTCTCTGAGAGGCCAAACTGCCTTATGCAGCAACAGTAGCTGTCTTTTCAGTTCGTGAATTGTTCTCAAGGTTTGTCTGCCGTTCCCGTCCATCATCTGGTCTTCAACAAGCTCTACCTTCTCTCCAAAGCTCTCGAGTACTGTAAAATAATTGTCTACAATAACATCCAGCAGGCTGTAGGCAAGGTAATCGGCACCCAGCTTTCTGAAGCGGCTCATCCTCTGTTGTAGTCTTTTTACGATTGGATCAAAGACATCGGTATCTTTCTCTGATATGGTTATAACACACTTCTTTCCCAAAATTAAACTTACCTGATCAATATCCAATTCGCCTAACTCTTTGCCGTAGAACAGCATTTTTGCAGAAATATATATATATTCTTCATTTGCATCAATTTTGGGTCTCTGGTCGGTATTTAAAATATCCTCTAATATAAGAGGATGGAGGCTGAACACTGTCCCTACAGTTTCCAGTACATTTATGTCACTCAGGCCCTCAACATTAAGCCAGGTAATACCCGTTTCCTTGATCTTAAGTTCCTCAAGTCCTTTTATGCCAAGCTTCTTTTGCTCAAAATTATCCTCGTCGTAGCCAATTAAGGTCATTAACGTGGTCTCACGTTTTTTCTCACCTATATGGACAAGAGTCCCAGGTGGCATTCCTATAGTTTTAGAGCGGGATTTAACAAGCTTTTGCATATGTACTCCTTACACTCAAAGTGATATTTCAAGCTTGACAAGTCTGGCAATGACTTTTACACTTTTCGTACTTATTGTTTCAGTAACCAGGGTACCTTTATTACTTACAAGCAGAAGCTTATCTGCTTGTAGCTTTTTGACCTGTCTGACTGCCCTGCTTCCATTATATTCAATGAAATAAATTCCGTCATTATCTATTTCACCGGTTAATATAGAAAGAGCTCTGTCTCCCTTTGCAATTCTAAAACCAGTCATATCGGTGTCCTCGATATTCAGATAGAACACCTTCTCCTTTTGAAAGCCTTCCACCTTATTCTTTTCAATAGGGAGAAGCTTCTTCTCAATCAGCCTGTCCATTCTATAATCGTATACAGGTACGGTTTTTAGTATATTGCCAAAGGCATCATCCCAAACCTCCTGTACCGGCTGGTTAAGATTTACCTTACTCTGGGTAGTACCGGCTTGCTGCTTTACGTTAGCGGTTGTGGCAGCGGGTACGGCAGTCTTTCCGGCTCCTCCGGCTCCTGCATTTTTATCCGGCTGCTTATCCTCAGAAGCAAACAAACCTATTGGTCCAAGTTCAAAATCAAGAGCCTTTGAGACTCTTCCTATCATATCGTCACTTATTATTTTTTTACCCGATTCAATATCCAACACAAAGTTCTCTGAAACTCCCAATGCTTTCGCAAGCTGTTTGGGTGACAAGCCTTTTTGTAGCCTCAGTTTATTTATTTCTTGTCCGATTCTGCTCATATAGCACTTAATGCTCCCTTCTGATTGGTTTTAATTTAGGCCTTATTACCAGTACAATTACAAAAAAGACAGAAGTTAAAGCCTTATCTTATTTGCCTAACTTATTATCTGGCCCATACTACCAGCATGTAAGAATTGTACTTGTCGAATTCACTACCGTTAAAATCTCCAAACAGCTTCAGTTTTTTAAAACCGGTATCACCAAGAGCTTCGGTAAGCTCATCCTGATGCACAGGGTAAAGTAACACCTCATTGTCCATACTCTTACCCTCAACAGTTAGTCTTGTTTTGAAAGCTATTTTTTTCTTTTCTTTGCTGTATTCGTAATTTCGTTCAAAACTAAGCCCAATATCTTTACTTTCTATAGTAGGAAGGTTCTTAATCTCCTTTAGTATTATTCTGTCAAAGTTTATTATCTGGAGAATAAGGCTTCCGTCATTCTCCAGCATTTTCCTTGTGTTCGCCAAAAACTCTTTTATCTGCTGAATATTTTCCAGATGCACCATTGAATTACCAATACAGAAAGCCATATTGAATTTTGTTTGAATTTTTTCATTCACTTTAACCATATCGGATTGAAAATATTCCAAAGTTCCTTTTGAAATGTCCATTTTGTCACCGAGCTGCTTAAGCATCCCGGCATCAAGATCGACTGCGGTTACATTGTAACCATGCGCAGCCAGTTCAAGAGAGTAGCCCCCTGTTCCGCAGGCTATATCCAGCACTCTTTTGGGAGGATTACCCGCTACTTCCTTCAGAAACCTAACCTGCTCTTCACCTGTAGGAAAGATATAATCATAATACTTTGATATCTGTTGATAGAATTCCATATTTCTCCTCTATAGTATTGTTAGTATTCACAATAATCGACACATTTAAATAAGTATGCCCTGCAACTTTTTAGCCTTCATATTTTGCTATCAGGAATTTAATTTTAATTCCTTCTTCAGAAAACATTTTCTCATGCTCTGTGGGGACACTTTCAGTAAAACCGCTGGCATGTAAATCTTCAGTTGCATATTTTATTATAAACCCGTTTTCTTCAAAATATTTAACTGATTCCCTGAAAAGTTCATCATTATCGGTTTTAAACCATATTTCCGAACCCAATTTTAAAAAGGTTTTATACTTAACCAGCTGCTTTCCGTGGGTTAGTCTTTTCTTTTTATAAGGGGATTTGGGCCAGGGATTGCAGAAATTAATGTATATCTTTTCAATAACATCTGAAGGAGCCAGCATATTGTCTATCTGTTCTATATTCTGGGACATCAGCTTTATATTGTTTATTTCCCCTATTCCAGCGGTAGCATACTCAGCTTCTATCTTGCGCTTTGCAAGCGCAAGTACTTCACTCTTGAGATCTACCGCAATATAGTTTATGTGTTGATTGGCAGCGGCAACTTTGGAAATAAATCCGCCCTTACCGCATCCAAGCTCCAGATGCATGGGATTAGCGTTTCCGAATAGTTCCTGCCATTTGCCCTTTAGTTGGGGCGGATTATCAATATAAAAAGGACATGCTGCCAATTCAGGCCTTGCCCATGGTTTTCTTCTGAGTCTCATAATATTAACCTCCTAAGCCGCTGTAAGTGGCTTTGAGCCGGCATAGCGGTCACAAAATGTATTAAATTTGTCTACTCCAATATCCGCTATTAGGCGAATAAAGGAGGTTAATTGGTCGCTCGCTAAAAGATATTGTACATTTTGTATAAAGCTATGTCTATAATAATTTGTACCCAAATTTCATTCAGACAAACCTAACTTACTTTCCGTAAACTCTAAGGACATGAAATTTGCTTCAAAGTTGTTTAGTAAATATATAAATTCCTATACATTTAAAAATTAATATTTTGTAACTTGACTTACATTCAGAGGTTCTGTACCCTATAAGTATGTGTTAAAAGCAGTAATAATTTTACTTTATAACCACTTGTTATAACTATTTGTTATAACTTTTCGTTTCATAAAAAATATTAATACCCATAAAGTATATAAAGTACTTTTTTACAATTCATAAATGCAAATGTGAAATTGTAGTTTAGGGAGCATGGAGGAAAAAATGGATTTTTTATTGTTCGTACTTAAGTCAATTGTACTTGGTATCGTTGAAGGAATTACTGAGTTTTTGCCTGTATCGTCAACAGGACATTTGAGAATTTTTGAAAATCTGATGCATTTTGAGAGTTCAAATCCGCATTATGTCGATATGTATACCTATGTTATCCAGTTGGGAGCAATACTTGCTGTCGTACTGCTTTACTGGAAAAAAATCAAGGATACCATTGTTAATTTCTTCCCGGGCAAAGTCGGATATGAAAAATCCGGTTTTAAATTCTGGCTTATGATTGCCATAGCCTGCGTTCCTGGAGCTATTCTGGGAATATTGTTTGATGATCTTGCAGATAAGTACCTATCAAGTTCAATTGTTGTTGCAATAGTACTTTTCATTGGTGCAATCTGGATGATATATGCCGAAAACAGGTTCCGAAATAATAATCTTACCAAGCAGAAGCTCAGTGTTACACCAAAGCAGGCTATCATTATCGGATTATTTCAATGTCTGGCAATAATTCCGGGTATGTCACGTTCAGCCTCAACCATAATTGGTGGTTGGGTTTCAGGTCTTTCTACAGTTATAGCTGCAGAGTTTTCCTTTTTCCTTGCAATACCCGTAATGGTGGGAATGAGCTTCTTGAAAATTGTAAAGCTTGGTGGCTTTAATACGTTAACTGGCACTGAAATCACAGCACTTATAGTCGGTTTCATTGTATCGTTTGTTGTAGCGGTAGCAGTTATAAGCAAATTCATATCCTATCTTAAAAAGAAGCCAATGAAAGGGTTTGCATACTATAGAATGATTTTTGCAGTAATTGTTATAGTTGCTGGTTTACTAAAGATTTTTTAACGCACAAAAAGAAACTGGTTTATATCAGCATAAACCAGTTTCTTTTTTCATCTGCTATTAATAATTATTAACTATAAATTCACATTTATTTATACGCAGGTATATCCACCATCCACTGGTAAAATAACTCCTGTTACATATGAAGAATGGTCTGATGCCAGATACACCACAGTTGAATCCAGTTCTCCTTCTTTTCCATATCTTCCTACTGGAACGGTTGACTTCATGTAATTGGTAAATGATTCGGTGTTTAATGTATCAACTGTAAGTTCAGTTGCAAAGTAACCGGGACAAATTGCATTTACAGTTATATTATGTTTAGCCCATTCTGACGCAAGGGCTCTGGTCAGGTTGACAACTCCGCCCTTTGCAGCGTGATAAGCTGCAGTCGGTAATGCCATGTTACCTACCATTCCATACATTGATGAAATATTAATAATACGTCCGTATTTGTTTTCAATCATTAATTTACCAAATTCTCTTGCAACCTTAAATACTCCATCTAAATCAACCTTTATAGTGTGACTCCATGTATCATCAGTTGTTTCCTCAGCCGGTCCGACCCCTCCTGAACCCGCATTATTTATGAGAATATCCGCTTTCCCAAACTCAGCCTTGACAGCTCCAGCAGCGGCAACAATTGAAGCAGTGTCTGTAACATCACACTGTAACGATAAACACTTTACTCCCAACGCTTTAATCTCATCGGCAACCTTGTCCAGCTTTTCCTTACGTCTTGCCAATATGGCAATATCTGCACCCTGAAGAGCCAAGGCCTTTGCCATCTGTACTCCCAAGCCTGATGAGGCTCCTGTTACAACTGCTACTTTTCCCGTTAGATCAAATATATTTTTGCTACCCATAAGTAACCTCCATATTGTAATTATTTATTTACATAATATTATATACCCACATTGTTAGCTTATTAACGTTATTTTTTTAACAAAATAATAAATTTAGGTATCGGACGCTAAACAGTTAGAGTAATTCTCTGTCATAAAATTCCTCTAACTGTTTTAACCATCCTTCTACATTTTTACGAGTTGTCCCCGCGTACTATAGCTTTCTATATAACATACATTAATCCATATCGTTATGCAACAGCCTCTTATCTATTCCTCGGCCACGGTATCCTTTCCGAATTTAGCCCTTGCGCTTTCAGCCTGAGGATCATGTTTTATATTCTTTGATGGAAATGCTCCGTCTTGCTTTTTATCTTTGGTTTTCTTGCTTCTTTTGTCTGTTGGCATAGTAATCTCCATTTCATCGTAGTTATTCATTATGACAAAAATCACATAAACAATAGAAAAGTACTTAATGATTAGTATATAACCTCCCAAGAAATATATTCATAAAACCATATATCAAAAAATTATTTGACACTAATTATATTATATCGTAAAATTATTATATATTAATATTTGAATATGTTGTGATCAGGAGGTCAGATTATGAGTTTAAAAGTAGTTGTCATCGGCGGTGTAGCCGGTGGAGCAAGTGCCGCTGCCAGACTGAGAAGACTTGACGAGACTTCAGAGATAATACTTATAGAAAAAGGTGAACATATATCCTTTGCTAATTGTGGTCTACCCTATTATATAGGTGAAGTAATCAAGGAAAAGGAAAAACTGTTGGTGCAAACTCCCGAAAAAATGAAGGAGCGCTTTAATATAGATGTTCGTGTCCGTTCCGAGGTTACAAGAATCAATACAGAGGATAAAACTGTTGAAGTATTTGACAAACTCAGGAACCAACATTATCAGGAAACATATGATAAGTTGGTACTCTCGCCAGGTGCAGAACCTGTTAGACCAAATTTGCCTGGAATTAATTCAAAAAAAATATTTACACTGAGAAATATACCTGACACCTACAGGATTAAGGAATATGTAGACAATGCATCTCCGAGGAATGCTATTATAGTCGGTGCAGGCTTCATTGGTCTTGAAGTGGCAGAAAACCTTCATATGAGAGGCATAAACGTTACAGTTGTTGAACTTGCCGACCATGTAATAGGCCCTTTGGATTTTGAAATGGCAGCCATTGTTCATCAGCATTTAAAATCAAAGGGAGTTGCTCTTTATCTAAAAAATGGTGTCGAGGCTTTTGAAGAAGATGAGACCGCTATTTCTGTTAAATTGTCCAGCGGAACTGTATTAAGGGCAGACATGGTTATTATGGGTATAGGAGTCCGACCGGAAACACGTCTGGCAGTCGAAGCAGGCCTTCAAATCGGAAAAACAGGCGGTATCTACGTTAACGAGTATTTACAGACCTCAAACCCTGATATTTATGCGGTGGGTGACGCCATCGAAGTAAAGGATTTTATTAGTGGGAATCAGGCGCTTATTCCCCTTGCCGGACCGGCAAACAAGCAGGGTAGAATTGCTGCAAACAATATTTATGGGAAACTGGAGAAATTCGATGGAACCCAAGGAACTTCAATAGTTAAGGTTTTTGATTTGACAGTAGCTTTATCAGGCAATAGTGAAAGAATCTTGAAGCGTAACGGAACTAATTACCTTAAGTCCATTACGCAGACTGCTTCTCATGCAGGCTATTACCCCGGAGCAATACCAATGACCATCAAGCTTCTATTCAGTAATACAGACGGGAAGCTTCTCGGGGCGCAAATAGCAGGCTATGACGGAGTTGACAAGAGAATGGATGTGCTCTCCACAGCTATGCGTGCCGGAATGACTGTCTCAGATCTGGAGACTCTGGAACTCTCATATGCGCCCCCCTTCTCCTCGGCAAAAGATCCGGTTAATATAGCGGGCTATACTGCAAATAACATACTAAAAGGAGACTCGGTTGTCTTCCATTGGGATGAGGTGGACCGGATCGATACATTCAAAGATATCCTTTTGGATGTCCGGGAACCAGATGAGTTTCAGCTGGGTTCAATCCCCGGTGCAATTAATATTCCCCTTGATAAGCTAAGAGACAGACTGGCAGAGCTTCCAAAGGATAAAACAATCTATGTTTTCTGTCAGGTAGGTTTAAGAGGTTATCTTGCTTCAAGGATATTAATACAAAGGGGTTATAAAAGTGTAAAAAATCTGAGCGGAGGTTATAAACTTTATACTATGGCAGCAGGTAAACAGTCAAATGGAAAAATATTTAATTCTGAAGGTCCTGTTAATACTTCAGCCTCAGGAACTTCGACTCAAAACGAAGTTGCTGCAGCTATGGAGGATACTCAATTAAATCAAACCGTAAAACCTGCTGAAGCAAAAATCAGTCTTTGCCTTGATGCCTGCGGACTTCAATGTCCCGGACCAATTATGACGGTTTTTAATGCCCTTAAGGATATGGATAATAATGAAATTCTGGAAGTGAAAGCGACAGATCCGGCTTTTCAGGAAGATATTAAGACCTGGTGCAAAGCTACCGGGAACAGCTTGCTTGGAGTAAGTTATGATAAGAACGTATTTACTGCAATAATAAAAAAAGAAATTAAAAAGGATAATTTACCCACTACAAAGAATAATAATAAATCAATGATTGTATTCAGTAACGACCTGGATAAGGCAATAGCGTCCTTCATTATTGCGAACGGCGCCGCAGCAATGGGCAGAAAGGTTACAATGTTTTTTACCTTCTGGGGTTTGAATATATTAAGAAAGCCCGAAGGAAATGGTGTAAAAAAGGACTTTATTTCTAGAATCTTTGGTGTTATGATGCCTAAGGGATCAAAAAAATTATCCCTATCCAAAATGAATATGGCAGGAATGGGACCTAAGATGATACGCTATCTAATGAACAAAAAAGATATCTTTTCTCTCGAAGCACTTATTGAGCAAGCAAGGCAGAATGGTATCGAGTTTGTAGCCTGTAACATGTCGATGGATATTATGGGGATCAAACAAGAGGAGCTCATTGAAGGGGTTACTATAGGGGGTGTCGCAACCTTCCTTGGCTCTGTTGAAGAATCGGATATGAGTCTGTTCATTTGATTCCTGTTATAGGTTTAATTGTAAAAGTGAACGTTAGGAGGTTTTCCGTTGATTGATTTAGGAATGTATGAGGTTAAAGCAGATAAACTCAAAGCTATGGCTCATCCCCAGAGGCTTTGCATAATAAAAGGACTAATGGACGGTAGTTGTAATGTAACTAAGATTCAGGAATGTCTTGGGTTACCCCAGTCGACAGTTTCACAGCATCTTGCGAAACTAAAGTCGGCAGGTATAATAGCCGGAGTACGTAATGGCCTTGAAATCTGCTATCGAGTTGTTGATGAAGAAATAATCAATATCGTGAAAATACTTTTAAAGGAGGAATCCGAGGATAAGTAATTATAAGCTCATTTAGCTTAGATTTGCTCATATCGCTTAGATTTGCTTTGATTAAGGATTAGCCAGCTTACCCCCGTCTTAAAATAGATAGAATTTAAGACGGGGGTAAAAGTATGTAACTTGAATACTACTCCTGTGTTGAAATATTCAATTCAATTTTTTCATTAGTATCGAAATTTATTGGAACACAAATCGTTCTTGTTTTTGGTGTTGAAACATGCATTTCGTTTCCTTCAAATAATGCAGGTGGAGTTATATCAACAATCACTTTTTTCATTGCCAGTATTGTAGCTGCATTTCCAAGTATCATATTTGCTGCTTCAGAAATTGCACTTTTGGAAATCTCGTCCAACTGTTCAATAGGCATCCCCATCATCATACACGATGCCAATTTACAGGCTGCATTTCTGTTCATACTAAAAATAACCTGACCTTTTAAATCACCAATAATACCAATCACAATTGATAAAGAATCACTATCATAGGGCGAGGTCTTAATATACGCCTTTCCAAGTGTCGAATCAATATTAGCAACTGATTTCAAGATTGTACAACTTGCTTCAATAAATGGATTAATTAAATTAACATCCATAAAATCACCTCATCCTAAAATGGACAATATTTACTGTTTTATTTTATTATTCGACATTATATAATTTTTTAGGGGGGGATTCAAAAATTTTCTAAAAATTTTTTTAGTAAACTTCCTCCGTTTGGGCTATCCCTTTGCCAATATAGTATACAAGAATACCCGGCAATTGATGGAATTGCCTACAAACCATTCGGCAATCCTCACCATTCTTCCGGGTTAATTTTAATTAGCCATGAAAAATCTTTATTGAATTGACTTTAACTCATGTTCTGTCAGATGATCTACAAATAAACCCTTTAACTCCTCTTCAGCTCCACAGCTTTTCTGGTAATACCAATACTTTACATCTGACTCAATCTGCTCATCTGTTCCCTCCGGTTTTTTTGGATACACCGCTATAAGCGCTTTTGTCTCCTTATCCCTTAATCCAACTTTTTCAAATCTCTCAAATTTGCCCATTGAATGCTCCAACCTTTCTGTTCGTAAAATTTACATATACTCGTACCTATCGTTAGCCGGACGCCAAAAAAAATGAGTATTAATAATATTAATACCCAAATCTCAATTATTTACTAGTATTTATTCGCCTTAGTTTTATTAAATATCTGCATGTTTTTTTTCAAGCTCTAATAGTTTAATCTTTATATCAAGGCCACCTCTGTACCCTATCAATTTTCCGTTCGAACCTATCACCCTATGGCAGGGTATGAAGAAAGGCAAGGGGTTCCTGTTATTTGCCATACCCACAGCTCTGGAAGCCTTTAAGTTGCCTGATTCCTGAGCTATTTCCTTATAACTTCTGATTTCTCCATAAGGGATTCTCATAAGACACTCCCAGATACTTTTCATAAAAGCTGTACCCTGAGGTGCTAAAGGCAATTCAAAGCTTTTTAGACTACCGGAAAAGTATTGCTTTAGCTGTTTTGAAGCCTCCCTAAGGGTTTTGGTCTCCCGAATGGAGTAGTTTTCTCCATCAATAACCATACCTTTATCATTTACAATTTTATTTACAGATTCAACTGTTACCGGTAAATGTTTTACCTCATATATTTGGCTTTGAAAAAAGACATTAGTTATATGGTGATTTTCTTCGGCAATTCCTAAAATACCAACCTCTGTATTATAGAAAAATATATTTTTCATGATGGTTTTCCCTTCAAAAATGGACTATTGCACCTTTTTATAACTGCTCAATACAGCCACAAATAATAACATTACGCCTTAATATGAGCCCTGTAAAACTCGTTATAGTTCTCCAGCTCGCGTTTTAACAGGTTGGGCGTGTCAATTTTATATGGGCAGTGGTCTCTGCAGTTTCCGCAATCTATGCACTCAGGTATGAGCTCCATTTTTTTCTTAAACTCATCCTGGAGGAACTGCTGGTAGGGAGCTCTTCTCAAAAGCAGAGATATTCTGGCCTGCATGGGAATTTCAATTCCTGCCGGGCATGGCATACAGTAGCCGCAGCCTCTACAGAAATTTCCTGCCAGCTCTTCTCTGTCCTTATAAATAACCTTCCACAGGGCCTTATCCAGTACCGGAGGCTGCTCTTCCATCGACAGGAATTCGTCCAGCTCAGACTCCCTCTGTATTCCCCATATGGGCACAACATTTCCATACTGTCTCAAAAACGCGAAGGTCGAGGCAGCGTTGGTAATAAGTCCTCCTGACATTGCCTTCATAGCTATCAAACCTACATCGTATTTTTTACATTGTTCAATGAGCTCCAGGTCCACATCCGAGGAAAGTGAACTCAATGGAAACTGCATTGTATCGTAAAGTCCGGAAGCTACAGCTTCCATCGCTGTATTTATTCTGTGATTGGTAATTCCGATAAAACGTACCATCCCCTTCTTCTTTGCTTCCAGCAGACCGGCATAGGTACTTTCCGGATCATTGGGGTCAGGGAGTCCGGCAGGATTATGAAGCTGTAGAATATCCACATAATCGGTTTTCAAATTTTTAAGACTTGTTTCAAGATGTTCAAGTAAAGTCTTTCTATTCTGTGAAAAGGATTTTGTAGCAAAAATTACATTTTTCCTGACCTCCTTCAATGCATACCCGATTTTTTCCTCGCTATCGGTATAGCCTCTGGCTGTATCAAAAAAATTTATTCCGTTGTCGTAGGCTTTGACCAGAAGCTTTTTGGCTTCATCAAAGGAGACTCTTTGAATGGGGAGTGCTCCAAAGCTGGTCCTTGTTACCATAAGTTCTGTACGTCCCAGTCTTGTCTTTTTCACTTAACCACCAACCTTCTCTTTGCTCTAAATCGAATACTATATAACGCATATGTAAAATAACAAAATATTTATTTCATCATTTAAAGTATTATATAGCTATTTCAACTATTATATTTCAAAAAAAATCCAGAAGCAATATCAAAGAAAATATCCAAGACAAGAAAAGAAGCTGTTGTTATTCCGGATTATTAAGTCTTTCTCTGAACTCTTTAGGGGACATGCCGGTATTCTTCTTAAAGGCAAGGGAGAAATAATTAGTATCGTTATATCCTACTTTTTCTGCTATCTCGTAGGTTTTGAGCCGTGAAGCTCCCAATAGTTGTTTTGCTTTCTCTATACGAAGTCTCGTAATATATTCATTACAACCTTCACCCATCTCCTTCTTAAAGAGCCTGGAAAAATAGTTGCGTGCAACATGAAATTGTTCTGCAAGTGTAAATACTGTTAGATCCTCGGTAAGCCGCTCATTGATGTATTTTGTAGCAGCCTCTACAATTTCATGCATCTGTTTCTTATTGTTGTACATAAGCTTAGCAATAAACATTTCAATAAAAACACAGCAATTTTCAAGATCATTATTATGAAGTGTTGTAATCAACGTCTCCAACCGTCCGTCGGCCTGATATCCGGTAGTCTTCAGGTATTGCCAGTAGAAAGCCGCCGCAAGCTCATAAAACTTTTGCTCTGCATGGTTCTTCTTCATACCGGAGTTTCTAACTTCATCTATATACATTTTCAAATACATTTTAACTGCCTCGGTGTCTGGGAAGCTTTCCAGCATTTTTTCCTTATAATACTGCAGTTTATCTTTCTGCCTTACGGCTTCATAGTTCGAGATTTCATCAGCATTCCCCGATGTAACAGTAGACCCAATCTTTGAGCTCTCTCTTGCCTTAATATACGATGTATTGATTTTTGAAATATTTGAAACTACAGGCCCAATTCCTATCTTTAAATCAACATCATATTCTACGCCAACTATTTCCTGCAGTTTGGCTATTTGGTCCTCAGCACTTTCACCACTGTTTTTTATGTAGAATATGACAATAATGTCCCCATCTCTATTTTGGAAGGTCCACCCGGAATTGTTTGTGTCGATCATATTTATTAGTATTGTTTTTATTGATATCAGCAAAAGATTCTTATGCTGGGACCAAACACTGTCACCCGAGAGAACAGGTGAAATCAGGCAAACCTGGTACTCACAGTTGTCCTCAGGAACAAGTCCTTCAATATACAATTCCTCAGTATCACTATCATTCTCTGTCAACTGCATAAGTGATTTTTCAAAAGCTTTCTGATTCTCCAGTATAAGCTTTCTATTGAGAATGTTACTTTTAATTGACAACTGCAGCTCATTTTTTAGATTATCCACCTGCAGCTTGATACTATTTATCAGACTTACCTCGTCAACGGGTTTTAGTATAAATTCCTTAACACCCAGAGAACAGCTTTTTTGCGCATACTTAAAATCATCGTAGCCTGTTAGTACAAGAACCCTTAAATCAGGTATAAATTCAAGCATCCGTCGGGTCATTTCAAGACCATCCATTTCAGGCATACAGATATCTGTAAGTACAATATCAGGCATTGTTTCCCTGGCAATCTCCAGTGCTTCCTGAGCACCGGAGGCTGTCCTGACCTCATCAATCTCAAGCTTACTCCAAGGAATCATATTATATAAACCATTCCGGATTATTACCTCATCATCTACGATTAATACTTTGTACAATATCCTTCACCCGCCTATCAGCATTCTTAGTTATTTCAGGTACGCCCCTGGATTAATGTGCAATCTTACATTTACAGTTATACCACCATACTCGTTACTTTCATAATACAAACCGTACTTATTTCCATAAAACAATTTTATTCTTCTGTGTACATTTCTGACCCCGTAACCTACACTTGAATCGTTATCCTCAAGTGTACGGTTCAGACTTTTTATTTGGTCAGGTATCATACCGACCCCATTATCAATAACCTTTACAATAACGTCATCCGCTTCTCTGACTGCAGTTATTTTTATGAAACCCTTTGACTGCTTAACTCTTAAGCCATGGTATATGGAGTTTTCTACCAAAGGCTGAAGTGTCATCTTAGGTATCATTACTTCCAGAAAGTCATCTGAAATATCGATATAACTTTCCATATTATCTTTATATCTCATTTCCTGAATGGTCAGATAATTTTCCACGTGTTGCCACTCGCTCTTTAATGGAATTATTGCTTCACCGCGACTAAGACTTATCCTGTAGAAGCCGGCAAGTGCCTTAACCATTGTGGAAATTTCATGATGCCCGCACATCAATGCCTGCCAATGTATGGATTCAAGAGTGTTATAAAGGAAATGAGGGTTTATTTGTGACTGCAAAGCTTTAAACTCAATTTCTTTAAGCTGCTTTTGCTCATCAACTATCCTTTGCATCAGAACATTTATCTGTTCAACCATCAGATTGAAGCCTTTAGAAACCTGTTCAAAGTCGTAGCCGTGCTCAGACAGATTTATACGGGTTGTCAGGTCTCCCTTGGAAACCATGGACATTCTATAAATCAAATCATTAAAGGGACGCAATAAATGTTTACTGAATATCAATGATATGAATGAAGCCAGGAAGACAGTTCCTATAACTATAATCAGTATTGCCAGCAGCATAACATTGTTATCTCTCAGAAGATAACTTATTGGGAGTGTTCCTATTACATACCAATCCCAATCCTTGATATATTTATAAACTACGAGCTTTCCGTTTATTTCAGTTGAACCGTCCTTTTTATCCAGTATTTCATCAAGACGAGCATTAGTTGATATTTTACTTTTATCTGTATGTGAAACAATTGTACCTTGGCCATTCATAATAAAGGTTTCTAGTGGTAGATCCCTTTGTGTATTAGAATAAAACCTGGCCACAACATCCTCTGTAACAGATATTCCCAGCATCCCAATGGGTCTCTTTATCCTGTACTTATCAAAAATTGGCTGATATACAGTGAGAGTATATCTCTTTTTTAGAACCGGATCCTGTCTGAAGCCAACCCTGATAGGACTTCCTGAAATATCGTTTTTGGAGAGCAGACCAGCAATATTTGAAAAGTCAGAATCCTGACCGGCCTTTGTAGGGCCCAGATAAAGCACATTGTTATCTACTGCTTTAAAAAGAACAATATATAAAATATCTCGCTTCGAACCTATTATGTTTGATATTGAACGGTAAACATCATCAACAGTATCAGAGAAATCCACACCATCCATGTCAGGCTTTGATAGGTACTCCTGCAGACTGCTGTCAGTAACTATACTATCAGGGGTACTTTCAATGTTCTTTAGATAGTCCTCAAGATTTGAAGTGTTCTGCTGGAGCTGAAGCATAGTCATATCTTTTGCCTGTTGTTTTATGGAACGGCTGGTTACAGTGTAAGAAAAGCCTACCACAATCAATACAGTTAGGCATATCGTTATTACAAGATAATAGGTTAATTTTGATCTGAAAGGCATGTTTCGCAATTTATTTTTAGCAAATTGAAATAACCAGTTCTTCATATACGTCACCCTTTATTGATTATAGTACTGTAGAGTTATTTCCTCCATATTTTTTGCAGCACGTCTAGGGTCTTCTCCTCCAAAAATTTGTCTAGTAAGTGTCAAATGGGCTTCTGAAAGCTTTGGAGGAAGGTATTGGTCATACCAGAACTGAACATTTGGTGATTTATTTATATATTTCAAGACCTCGCTAGTCAACGGGTCTTTAATATCCACATCGTTTACTGGTGGGATTTTACCTGCATTTATACGTTGTTGAACTGCCGTATCATCAATAAGATATTGTATTAGCTCAAAGGCTTCATCTATGTAATGGCAGGAACTTGCAACAGAATAAAAATTATCCCCCATGGTGCCTATGGTGTTGTCAGTATTTCCACTTCCCCCTTCTACCACAGGGAATGGGAAAATACCTATTTTATCATAAAATTCGGGGCTTTCGTACTTAACATTACTTAAAAACCAACTACCGGATAAAATCATTGCAGCAGACTCATTATATAAAAGATTTCGGGCATCTCCCGCATCCTCATCCTTCCAGTTGAAGCCCTTCGGAAATGCTCCGAGGTTTACCAGCTCCTGTACCAATTCTCCAGCCTTAACAAATACTTCGTTGTCGAAGGAACCGTTGTTTTTTCTGTTGGCAGCATTATCAAATACTTTTGGTCCTCCAAGTCTGTCAACGAAATACATATAGAACATGGAACCCGTCCAGGCTGTTCTGTTGGCAAGGGCAAAAGGTATGTATCCATGTTCTTTAAGTATCATTATATTGTCTTTCAACTGGTCGAAGGTGGTAGGTTCCGATAAATTCAGCCCTTTATAGATATTCTTATTATAAAATATCAAGGCTATCGTCATGTTCTCTACCGGAACACCCCATATACCTTCATTCACGGTTACCATGTCAATTGCTTTTTTATTAAATCTGTTGAAGTAATTGTCCTTGTACATAAATTCGTTCAGGTTTACAACTCCACCTATGCTTATGTATTCCTTAAGTATACTCCCGGACCATGTTGGAAAAACATCCGGCATCTGATTGGTAGCTACACAGACAGAGAGTCTGTTTTTATACAGGTCATTAGGAATCAGTTCGTGTACTACCTCAAAACTCTTATTGCTTTGCTCAAAACGATTTACAGAATCGGCGATAACCTCATTAACCGCAGAGTCTCCCTGTATACTGTAAAGAGTAATCTGCTTTTTTTGAGTTCTTTGAGTGGTCATGCCCATTTGACTATCATAAAAACAGCTTGACATCGGAAGAACTGTTATAAGTATAATAAGAGTCAGAAGTATCTTTCTCACGTTGACCTCCCTG
Source organism: Bacillota bacterium (assembly GCA_023393115.1). Lineage (GTDB taxonomy): Bacteria > Bacillota > Clostridia > Acetivibrionales > DSM-1351 > Ruminiclostridium. The sequence goes on along the minus strand of JAEWMS010000062.1, from coordinate 29,852 downwards.
CAATATTAAAGGCATAAAACCGGTAGATATAGCTACAGACTTTTAATAATATATACCATATTTTCATTCAGATAACAACACTAAAAAGTTTACAGTCTCATAGTTACTACCCTTCTGTCTGCTTCGATTTACCCTTTAACAGCTCCCGCCATCATACCCTTGATCAGTTTATCCTGGCCAATTGCAAAAGCCACTATCATAGGAAGTGCGCAGAAGGTCAAAACAGCCATAATCATAGGAACATTGGAATTATATTGGCCCTGGAACTCCCATATGGACAGCGGAAGTGTTCTACTTTTTGCAGACTGGGTCAATACAAGAGCAAAACTGAATTCATTCCACATATTAACAGCATTATATATAGCTAAGGTTGCCAAACCGGGCTTTGATAGAGGGGCAATAATATGGAAGAAGGTTCTGTATTTACCACAGCCATCTATTTCAGCAGACTCTTCAAGCTCCTTGGGTATATCGGCCATAAAACTTGTCAGTATGAACACTGATATTGGAAGGTTAAAGGCGGTGTAAGGACCTATTAGTGCGAAAATTGTATCATATAAATGCATTTTTTGAGTTAACTGAAAAACCGGTATAAGAGTTACATGTATAGGCACTGCCATTGCAGCTACAACAAGTCCGAATAAAGGCTTGTTAAGTTTAAATTTAAACCTTGAGAAGGGATAAGCCGCACATAGTGATGTAACTAAAATAAGTACCAGTGCAAAAGCTACAACAAACGTACTGTTCAAAAGATATCTATAAAACTCACTTTTAATAACACCGATAAAGTTGTCTAAATATAGTCCCTTGGGTAAAGAAAAAACTCCTGTGGTAAGTATTTCAAACTGTTCTTTGAAGGCTGAGATTACCATAAAGTAAAATGGACCTCCGGCGATTACCAACCATGCTAAAGCTAAAATTGCTACAATTATTTTGCCGACTGATATTTTTTTCCTGGTCTTCATTTACGCCTCCTCCTTTCCGTTTAATACTCTAAGGGTTAACAATGAAATTAATGTAATTACAATAAACATTCCTGATGCGATTGTTGAACCATATCCCATTTTCATTGTCTGGAAGGCATTTTTGTACATATATGTAGCCATAAGCTCAGTTGCACCGTTAGGCCCTCCCTGGGTCATAACGTATATAAGATCAAAATACTTTAATGAACCGACAAGTGAAAGTACAGCAGCACTCTTTACCGAACCTTTCATACTTGGCAGTGCAACTCTCCAGAAATATTGTCCATAAGTGGCACCATCAATTATTGAAGCCTCATATATTTCTTCCGGCAGAGAACTAAAGGCTGCCAGAAAATAAACCATATAGAAAGGAATAAACTGCCAGCATATAACAGTGATAACTGCATAAATGGCGATTTTAGGATTTCCCAGCAGGTCTACCATACCCTCTCCGCCAAATAATTCGGATACCGCACTTATTAATCCGAACTGTGGGTCATAAGTATATTTGAAAAGGAAGCCCACTGCAACTGAAGACATCAGCATAGGTACAAAATAAACCATTTTGAGGAAGTTTAGCTTCTTTCCTCCCGTATCCAGCAGGAATGCCAATGCCATTGCAATTGGCAGCTGTATTGCTATAGACAAAACAACTATTATTATATTGTTAAGAAAAGACTTGTAAAAGACACCATCTGTTGCAAGTGTTTTCCAGTTCTCTAATCCAGAAAAAACCTTGTCAGAGCTAATTCCGTTCCAATCATGAAGACTCAACCAGAAAGAATTAACTATAGGATATATTATAAAGATCAAAATAAATAAGAATACCGGAATAAGGAATACTGCTGCCGCAATTGCCGTGCTGCGTTTTCTGTGAATATAAAGTGATTTGGTGGTTTGCATTGTTTCTCCTCCCCTCTGAATATAAGAATAATTCAGACCGGTTATTTTATAGGAAATAAAGTTTTAAATATAATTGATGGGTATCAGTGAGTGATACCCAATCAATTATTAATAGACTATTACTAATTATTATTATTTACCAAATGCTTTTTTAGCTGCTTCTTCCATTTCTTTGTTTACTTGTTCAGGAGTTTTCGCAAGACCGAATATAGCTTGTGAAGTATCCTTGTGAACCTGAGCCAAATCTGCAGGCAGATACTGGTCATACCACAATTGAACTGAAGGAGCCTTTTCAACTGCATTTAATACATCCTGGAGCAGAGGATCGCTAAGCTTTACACCTTTTACAGGAGGAACTCTTCCTGCTTCTACACGCTTAGTAACAGCTGTATCATCTATTAGGTAAGTTATAGCCTTGAATGCTCCTGCTGCGTCTTTACAAGTTGCAGCAACTGAATAGAAGTTATCTCCAACTGTTCCAACAACCGAGTTCGGATCACCTTTTCCGCCATCAGCAGCTGGGAATGGGAAGGAGCCAATCTTTTTGCTGGTGAATTCTTTGTTTTCACCTGCAGCAGTTGAAAGGAACCATGAACCCATAAGAGTCATAGCAGCTTTTTCTGAATACAGAAGAGTACGTGATTGTCCGGAATCTTCATCAAGACCATTGAAGCCTTTATTGAAGTATTCTTTCTTAACCCATTCCTGAATCTTGTTTCCAGCCTGAGTAAACGCATCGTTTTCAAAGGAACCTGTACGTTGTGCTGCTGCATTAAAGGCATCAGCTCCTCCGAAACGGTCAGCAAGGTACATGTAATACATTGAACCGGTCCACTGAGTCTTGTTAGCCAAGGAGAAAGGAATTATTCCATTCTTCTTCAAAGTATCAGCAACAGTTTCAAGTTCAGTAATTGTCTTTGGAACCTGAAGGTTGTACTTAGCAAATAAGTCCTTATTGTAGAAGAACATTGCTACTGATGTGTTTTCAACTGGTACGGCCCAGATTTTATCCTTGTATGTAGCCTGATTTATAGCAGCAGGCATAAAGCGATCTTTATATCCGCCTTCGTTCATGTAAGTTGTCAAGTCAGCTATCTTGTTTGAATCAACATATGTGTTCATTGGTCCACCTGACCAGTGTGGGAATATATCCGGCATTTGATCTGATCCCATTGCAACTGCAATCTTGGTTTTGAATGCATCATTCTGCATTGCGGATACTTCGACAGTATAGTTTGGATTGTCCTTTGTAAAACGATCAATACTGTCCTGAATAATTGCTGGGGCAGGTTCGGTTGTCTGAATGTGCCAAAGAGTCAGTTTTACCGGTTCAGCTGCAGGTGCTGCAGTTGAAGATTCTGCTGCTGCCGTAGTTGATGGAGCAGCACTTGGTGTTGAGGTTGAAGTTTCCGCTGTTTTTGACGTACCGCAAGCAGCAATAGACAGTGTCATCGCAATTGCTAATCCGGCAGCCATAGCCTTACTAATAGCTTTTTTCATTGTTCTTTACCTCCTTTAATATATAAGCTTGTTAGCTTTATGTATTTATAATAGCATCAAAGGAAAATCAATTTAATTTATAAAACTTACTTCTTCATATAATTTTGTGACTAAAAAAAACCTAACTTGTTTGTTAGGTTTATACAAAATTAATTATTCAATTTAAACAATATTTACGATAATCTTGTCTCAAAATCACTATACTCAAACTTTTTTACGATTCTTATTCCGTCTTTTTCACTATAGAGCGCTATATCTGGAAGATTAACACCGTTGAAAGTATTGTTTTTCACCATGGTGTAGTGAGCCATATCACAAAATACCAATCTGTCACCGGGTTTCAAAGGCTTGTCGAAGGAGTAGTCCCCGATTATGTCCCCCGCCAGGCAAGTATGTCCTCCCAGTCTGTACGTATTGTTTTTCTCCCCCGGCTTTCCGGCTGAAATAATGTTCGGTCTGTAAGGCATTTCGATTACATCGGGCATATGGCATGCTGCCGAGGTATCAAGGATTGCAATATTCATTTCATTATCCACTATATCCAGAACTCTGGCAACCAGATATCCGGTATTTAATGCTATTGCTTCTCCGGGTTCCAGATAAATTTCTACTCCGTACTTATCCTGGAAGAATTTTATTGTGCGTATTAGTGTTTCTATATCATAGTCTTGTCTTGTAATATGATGTCCCCCGCCTAAATTCAGCCATTTCATATTCTTAATATACTGGCCGAATTTTTCATCTACCACTTTTGCTGTATGCTCAAGTGCATCAGAGTTTTGCTCACACAAGGTGTGAAAATGGAGTCCGTCTACGCCTTCAAGCTGGTCTGGCTGGAAGTTCCTCAGGGTGACTCCCAGCCTTGAATAGTTTGAACAGGGGTCATATATGGCATGGTCCTGTTCTGAGTATTCAGGGTTTATACGTATCCCGCATTCAATCTTCTTTCCGGGATAATTCTTTACTTTGCCTTTATACTTGTTCCATTGATGAAAGGAATTGAATACTATGTGGTCCGAGTATTTAAGAAGTTCATCGAATTCCTCCTCAATATACGCCGGAGCATATACGTGGACTTCCTTTCCCATCTTTTCATACCCCAGTCTTGCTTCGAAAAGTGAACTTGAAGTAACTCCTTTAAGATATTGTCCAATCAAAGGATAAACCGCATGCATTGAAAAGCCCTTTTGAGCCAGAAGAATTTTACAGCCGGTTCTTTTTTGAACAGAATCAAGAATTTCAAGATTTTTAATTAATAGTCTTTCATCAACTATATAACAAGGTGTCGGTAGTTTTGTTACATCTATATCCATTGATAGTTTCGCCTTTCATAATAAACTTTACGCCGCTGCTTCACCTCGTTGCATAAATGCGAATCAGCGGCGTACTCATATTTTATTAATCCAAAAGAGAAGGAGAGAAATCCTCTTTCCATGGGAGACCGCATTTATTAAGGGCATGCATAAATGGATCGGGATCAAATTCCTCCACATTATAAACACCAGGCTTCATCCAATTTCCCTTTAACATCATCATAGCTCCAATCATGGCCGGGACACCAGTAGTATAGGATATAGCCTGAGAGCCAACTTCAGCATAGCATTCCTCATGGACACATACATTATATACATAATAGGTTCTTGGCTTCCCATCCTTAATACCTTGAATTATACAGCCTATATTGGTCTTACCCTTTGTTCTCGGTCCAAGTGAAGCCGGATCTGGCAGAACAGCCTTTAAGAACTGCAGAGGTATTATTTTCTTACCTTCGAAATCTATAGGTTCAATAGATGTCATACCTACATTTTCAAGAACTCTTAGGTGCGTGAGATATTTTTCCGAAAAGGTCATCCAGAATCTTATTCTCTTAACACCCTTTATATTTACAGCCAAAGATTCAATTTCTTCATGGTGCAGCAGATAGATATCCTTAGGTCCGATTTCAGGTAAATCATAAACCTTTTTTAGTTCCAGCGGTTCGGTTTCAACCCATTGCCCGTTCTCCCAATAACTTCCGGGTGCTGTAATTTCGCGTATATTGATTTCCGGATTAAAGTTTGTTGCAAACGGATAACCATGATCACCTGCATTAGCATCAACTATATCAATGTAATGAATCTCATCGAAATAGTGCTTTTGGGCATATGCGCAGAAAACACTTGTTACACCCGGATCAAATCCGCTGCCCAACAAGGCCATGATACCTGCTTTTTCAAACCTTTCTTTATATGCCCACTGCCATTTATACTCAAACTTTGGTATCTCGGGCGGCTCGTAGTTTGCAGTATCAAGATAATGTACTTTAGTCGCGAGACACGCATCCATAATTGTAAGATCCTGATATGGCAATGCTACATTTATAACAATATCCGGTTTAAATTTATTTATAAGTTCAATAACCTCATCAGTATTATCTGCATTAACCTGAGCTGTCTGGATTTTTGTTTTTCCTCCATCCAGTTTTGCCTTTATAGCCTCGCATTTTTCAACTGTTCTGCTGGCTATGCATATTTCTTCGAATACATCAGGGTTTTGGCAGCACTTATGGATTACAACACTTGCAACTCCGCCCGCGCCAATAATTAAAGCTTTTCCCATATTAACCTCCTAAGCCGTTTTACGGCTTTGAGCCAACATTGTGGCCACAAAATTGTAATTAAAATATATCCTTTATCGCTATGAGGCGAATAAAGGAGGTTAATTGGCCATGTGCGCTTTCAAAGTATTGTAAATACTTTGGATATTTCACGGCCATAGATTTATAGCTTGTCAACAATACAAGCGTGATTATACAAAAAATACATTAAAAAATCAATAAAAATAGAAAATATTCTGCTTTATTGAGATTACCAACCCAAAATCTACATATTCCTCAATATTTCTTGCTTATTTATTATTGATTGTCACCTATTTTCTAAAAATAACTACATTATGGGAAGAATCAAGTTCTGCTAGTATGACCTGGCTTTTAGGATCAAAAACTCCTTGCTTTTTAAGTTCATCCATAAGCCATATCTCGTTTTTACCCATATACATTAGATTTTCTCTGAGTATATTTCCATCTATTATTAATGGAAGACTTATTGAACTTTCAGGAGCAGCCATATTCATATCCTTCAGGGTAACAGGTTTATTTTCTGCCTTCGGGAAAACTGAAAGCTGACCGTTGGGTTCAAAGATTGCAGTCTGAACATCAGAAACCTTGTCGAAACCGTTCTGCCTAATAAGGCCAAGCAGTTGGTTCATGCTAAGATTAAGTTTTTTCAGCTGATTATAATCTATTTGCCCGTTATTAATTACTATTGTCGCTGTATGTTCCATAACAGGTGTAAATCTATTTGATAAAGCTACCTTGGTGGCAATAATCATTAACGCTACAAGAATTCCCGAACCATATACCGATTTTACAACAACCTTATCTACAAGTGGTTCGGCAGCAACATTTGCAAATACCATTAAACCAGCAATCTCATAAGCCGTCATCTCTGCCATTGCCTTTTTAGTAAGAATTCTAGTAGCAAGGTATGTGAAGAAATATACTAATATTATTCTTATAGTATAACTAAGTAATACATTCATGGTGGTCTCCATTGAAAGCAATTGATAATGGCAACTTTAGCATTATATTTATGGCCCAGAAAAAGGTTTAACAACAAAGTTCAGCCCCTCTCTCAATAACCCGGCATATTCCAGTGCACTTTCCTGTTTATTCTTAACCGACAACTTTAACTGTCTTACAGAATTCTCAAAGGTTGTAAACATCTCTGTAGAATTGTTTAGCTGATACAAGTATTTCTTACTATAATATTTATTTATAAATTCAGTCGTATACTTATTAGCCAGCTCCCAGTCCTTGTTTTCTATTCCATTAATTATGTTGTCCAAATCATACTCTAAACTATCCATTTGGAATATACTACTAAAAATAAACCAAATGAACAAGAAAGCTACCAGCCAAGTAATAGCAAGTATATACCTTATATCAGATTTTCCAAACATATAAATACCTCTAGTATTAAATGGGATACTAATAGAGTATTTTGCTAAAATATAAATTTTTTATTCCAATTATGTTAATTGAATAATTTACTTTGAATAAGATACTATCCATTTATTCATAATAAATCTACTAGATATTAGGGAGGCTTAATCTTGAATGAAGGTTTAGTGGTTTTTGTGCGTTCTATTATCGGTTTTTTCACTCTTCTGATTTTCGCCAGAGTTCTCGGCAAACAGCAAATTAGTCAGTTAACGTTCTTTGATTATGTGTTGGGAATAACATTTGGATCTATTGCTGCTACGCTTGCAACCGACCTTTCAAGCAGAGCATGGCCCCACTGGATAGGACTTCTTACATGGGCTGCATTGGGATACCTGATGGAATTCACCACAAAGAAATGGAGATACTTTGCCAAGTATATTGAGGGTGAGCCTACTATTGTAATAATGAATGGAATGATAATGGAACAGGCTATAAGGAAAATGCAATACAGAGTTTCAGATATAATCGAGCTACTTCGTAATAAAGATGTATTTGATTTAAATGAGGTTGACTTTGCAATATTGGAACCCAACGGTCAGATCTCCGTACTGAAAAAGCCTGAATATCAGAACCTGACAGCAAAGGATATGAAAATCAATAAAACTTCTACAGGTATAAGTACTGAGCTTATATATGACGGAATACTAATAGATGAAAACCTGAAGCAGTTGAATAAAGACCGAGCCTGGTTGCTGTCACAACTTAAACAGCAGGGAATTTCAGACCCCTCCGAAGTATTTCTTGCAACCCTGACACCTTCAGGCTCTCTGTATATTGACCTTTACCGTGATCATATACTAAAAATTACAGACATTGGTGATTATAAAGGCCCCTATTAGACTTAATATTAATCACAAATACAAATTAACCAATTCTTTGACTTATCAACGGAGGAGTTGCATGAGAACTTTTTTAGTTAAAGCTATACCGGTGATTACTATTGTATTATTTATTTCAGTTATGCTCAGCGGATACTTCTTAAAAAGGTCCATTGGAAACGAACCGGGAGTACCGGATTCCATAAATGCTGTGATTAATGAAGTTATAGCTGGTAACTGGCCAGAAGCAAGCAAAAAAACTCTTGCACTTTCCAACCTCTGGGATAAAATCGTTTCAAGAGTCCAATTCAGCTCTGAAAGAGATGAAATAAATGCTTTCGGAGTTAATCTTGCACGGCTCAAAGGTGCAATTGAAGCACAAGATAAATCAGGTTCACTTCAGGAGCTGTCGGAAGCCTACGAGCACTGGCTGGAGCTGGGAAGATAGAGTTCCTGTATTAATTTATGTTTTATTATGAAATCATTTGTTACTAAATTTGCTTTCCAGTAGTCCTACAGCTTCATCTGCCCACTCCACATACGCCTTGTATATCTTTTCTCCAAACATGACTGTCAAATAATAAAAGATGTGATCGTCATCTTCTTCAAGAACCTCACCCAAATTTTCCTTGTACATTTTCATCATCTTAAGCTTTTCTAACTGCCGGTCTTTAAATGCCTCGATTCTGTGAATGTTGTCATCCAAAGTTGCCAATTTGCCGAAAAAAAGCTTTAAAAGAATTTCATATTTGGTATACTCCTTCTGTTCTGAAACTATTACCCAATTTTTGAGAGCATTTCTTCCCTCACCTGTTATGGAATACAAATTTTTCTCCGGTCCTCCTGAAACCTCGCTAATGCGTCTGGTTACGAAACCATCTGCCTCAAGTTTTGCAAGGGTTGGATATATCTGCCCGTAACCCACCTCCCAGAAATAACTTATGTGATTATCAATTCTTTTCTTAATATCATAACCGCTTAAGTCTTCATGATTTAACAATCCAAGAATTATGTATACCGTTGTATTTTCCTTTGGCATGTTTCCTCCTTAATACTTCTTAATAATATACTTCTGGTTTTCTTTTATCCTCTTAATAAGGTACTTTAAGTCTACAATTCAACATGTTAATCATATCAAGTTGATATAGTATTGTCAAATAGACTAATTATATAGTCATTACTTTCCTTATTATTGTAACACTCCTTTATTTCAACAAATATTATGTAAAGTAGAGAATTGTTTTACATATATTTTATAATGAAAGAAGGAATATATTAATGCCTGCTGTTATTTTAACCGTTTCTCAGAATACTTTTGTATCCTCAGCTCAACCTAACGATAACTTCTCATATCATCCCCTGCTTTACGCAGGTACAGATGAAATTTTTGAGAACTGCATAAGCCTGCTTAAGTTTGATTTTACAACTATAGCTGTAAATTCGGTGGATAGTGCATATTTACAGCTGGCTGTAATTTCAAAATCTGAATCTGGCGCAGATACAATTGTTGTAAACCGGGTATCCAAATCCTTTGATGCCTCCCATGTTACATATGATACAATTCCCACTATTGAAGCTACTTCATCACAGGTTGATATTACATCGGAGGACTTGTACAAAAGTATACAGATAGACGTAACTCAGCTTGTAAATGACTGGCTGGGCGGGATATATGTAAATAACGGTCTAGCTTTGACAAACTCAGCTGATAGTACACTCATACAATTCGGAAGTGATAAAATTATATGGGAACCTTATTTCCCTAAATTAATATTGAATTACACCGACAAAACCCCTGAAGTCACTAAAGCTTACGGATACGTTTATAATACCGGAAACCAAAGTATTACTCCCGAGAGCAGTGTACCCTTTAGTAATAACGGGATTATGCAGGGAGTTTCTCACACGGCTGGAAGTGATTCGGTTTCATTGGTCGAGGCAGGCACTTATGCTGTTTGGTTCAGTGTAAATGGTCAGCGGCCAAGTCAGTTTGCTCTATTTCTGAATAACAATTTGGTTCCGGGCTCAATCTATTCAGTTGGGTTACCTTCGTCTTCCTCAAATTCCGGAATGGCGGTTATAAGTGCTCAAGCAGGTGATATTCTAACTGTTCGGAACCATAACAGCCTTGAGCCTATTTTATTAAACTACAGGTTAAGTGGTATCGAAATCAACGTGACAGCCTCACTCCTCATTTTGAAGGTGGGACCTGCTGAAGAACCTTCCCCTCCATTGATCGCAGCTAATCAGGCTGAAACAGAAACCGAAATGAGAATTGCAGTCACCAATCCGGCTCTAGGCTTAAATCTTGCAGAGTTTGATACCATTTCGGGCGCTCAGCAGGCACAGGTGCTTTTAGAATTAATAGCACAGCGCCCCGAAGCAGGTTACGCCAATGCATCAGATATACAGACCGTACTTAATTACGCTGTTGAGTATTCTGTAGACATCACAAACATATATGCCCATTCGGAATCCATAGATGGAGTGGGAAACCGACGGCATCCACTGGGAACTATAGAAGCGGCACTGGCAGCTGTCGAATCGGGAGGAATGATTCATCTCAAAGGGGCTTTTAGTGTTAGTACAATAAATATTTCAAAGGCAGGAGTTACCTTGTTAGGAGAAGAAAATCCGTATATTTCACCCGAAACCGACTCAGTTCCTGTGATTATCAGTGCACCGGCGGTACGTTTGAACGGATTATCAATAGTTAGCGCAGTAAGGCGTCCTTCTGAACTTGTCAGAGTTATGTCAACTGACGTCGCAATAGTCAACTGCAACCTATCAGGTCCCGGTAAAACGGATTCACCGCAACTTCTGGCTGGAATCACAACAGTTGGGGAGGAAGCAGATAACTATACTATTGAAAACAACAGAATCAATTCATTGGACACGGGATTATACCTCTTGGAATCTTCCAAGGGTTTGGTAACTGCAAACAATATTTCAGATACAAGGTGCGGCATTTCCATTGACGGGGGAATGGCACAAATTAGTGAAAACTCCTGGCTTGGTCTTCCAAATGACGCTGATATGGTTATTACCCCGGGTACTCCATGGGGACCGCCTTACGACGATCTCGAAGAGTTATCTTCAGCCAACAATGATGCTGTAATTTTTGATGAAAGAGAACAGCAAGCTTGAGGTTAGAAGTTAGAAGTAAAAAGTTGGATGTTAGATGTTGGAAGTTAGTGGTAAGCAGTATTAAAAATAATCAGGGCAGCCTCTGTTGAAGCTGCCCTGATTATTTATTTTGAGATTTATTTTTAGTTATTTTTATTTTTTACTATTTACTTCTTGTATAAATTTATCTTTCATAATAAGTGTAACCGCGTAGACCATTATCATAGGCTCTCATTATTTCAGGCCTTTCACTTGCACTGATAAGACCATCGCGAATAGCGTCCTCAGCTTTTTCACGGAAGCTTACCAGCATGTCCTTCGGGTCGAACTCAACATATGACAAAACATCCGATACACTGTCACCGTGAAGTTCCTTGACAAGGTCATAGGTTCCGTCACCATTAATTCTTACACTGACTACATTTGTATCTCCAAACAAGTTATGAAGATCCCCCAGGGTTTCCTGATAAGCCCCAACCAGGAATACTCCCAGATAGTAGTCATCACTGTTTTTCAACTCGTGCAGCGGTAAAGTATTCCGTACATCATGCAGATCAATAAAGTGATCTATCTTACCATCACAATCGCAGGTTATATCAGCTATAACTGCGTCGCGTTTTGGCAGTTCCAGCAGCCTGTGTAGCGGCATAATCGGAAAAAGCTGATCAATAGCCCAGCTGTCTGGAAGAGATTGAAATAGCGAGAAATTACAGTAGTATATATCAGCTATTGCGCTTTCAATATCCTCCAAATCAGGAGGAGAGTTTTTTAGTTTCTGCTTTTCTTTAGCGATCTGGTTAATAGTATTCCAGAATATTTTCTCGGAGAATGCCCGTTCTCTGAGGCTTATCCTTCCGTGCTTAAACATATCCCTTATTTCATCACGATAGTAGAGAGCATCATTGTAACACTCCTGTACATTTTTTTGAGTAACGTTTTTATTTACATCAAACAGGTTCTTTATCTGCTCAGACGCATTTTCGTCCAAAGTGTCAGGTATATTATGTTCCTCAAACCTTTCCACATCAAGAACATTGAACAGCAATACCGAATAGTAGGCAACCGTCGTTCTTCCGGATTCGGTCACTATTATAGGATGAGGTACATCACTTGAATCAAGTGTTGTCATAACGGCCTCTACTATGTCGGTACAATATTCTTCCACCGTGTAATTACGGCTGCAGGTATAGTTTGTATTTGAACCGTCGTAATCAACAGCCAATCCGCCGCCCAGGTCAAGATAACCCATCGGTGCGCCTTCTTTAACTAATTCAGCATATACGCGTGCTGCCTCAAGTACCGCAGAACGGATATCCCTGATGTTTGGAATCTGCGAACCAAGGTGGTAATGCAGTAGCTTGAGAGAATCAAGCATATTCTTTTCCTTAAGCTCGTCCACCATGTTAATTACCTGTGACATATTCAAGCCGAATATACTTCTGTCACCGCCGGATTCGGTCCAATGCCCTCCTGCTTTTGCTGACAGCTTGATTCTGATGCCTATATTGGGTTTTACACCCAAGGCCCTTGATCTCTCCATAACAATATCCAGTTCACCCGGTATTTCAATAACGAAGAAGCATTTAAAACCCATCTTTACCGCATACAGACCCAAATCAATAAATTCTTCATCCTTGTAGCCATTGCAGATTAAGCAGGCCTCCTTATCCTTCATTACCGATAAAGCTGCAACCAGCTCAGCCTTACTTCCCACTTCAAGACCATGGTGATAGCGCTGTCCGAATTTGGTTACTTCCTCAACTACCTGTTGCTGCTGATTTACTTTTATCGGATAAACTCCTCTGTAAGCACCCTTGTAATTTAGCTTTTTCATCGCATCGTTAAAAGAGTTATTCAGAAAAGAAATCTGAGAATCCAAAAGATTTTCAAAACGCAATAGTACAGGCATATCCAGCCCGCGCTCACGCACTCCAGAAATAATATCCATAAGGCTGACTGCAGCCGATTCATTATCCTTATACGGGTTTACCAGAACTTCCCCATTGTCTGAAATTGAAAAATATCCGTTACCCCAGTTTTTAATACCATAAAGTTCTTCGGACTTTTCTTTGGTCCATCTTCCTAAAAGTTCCGCCTTGTTCATATCTGCTTCCTTTCATTCAATAGAGTCGCTGAAATCCACAGAATACCAATCTGTGGATTTCAGCCCAACGAATACCCTTGTTTCCCAAGGATTTCCATACAATTATGAATAATTATCGCCTCGTTATAAACTATTCAAAGCAGACAATAACACAAGCTACACCTAATGTCAATAAGTTTAAAAAAATGGAAAAATTACTTATTTTACAGGACCTTTCTAACATTGAAAACATTCCTTAGAACCAGCCAGTTTTGCGGGAAGTAGCTCATTATTGTCCAATAACTGAGTCCGCCCAGTCTGAATTCATTAGCAAGGGAAAATTTAGCCATTACACTTCTGGCATCCTCAAACCATACCACATGCTGTCTTCCATTATCATCATAATAATAGAAAAACGGAGCTTGTGCTGTTTCGTCATACTGTATGACAGCACCCTCTCTTCTGGCAAGATCCACAGCACCGGTATTTGTAACGGTTCTGGCAGCCGTCCCCGGCCGATATGGCAGAGTCCAGTCGTAGCCATAATTTGATATACCCATAAATATTTTTTCTCTTGGAATAGCAGTTACTGCATACTCAAGCACTCTTCTTATGCCCGGGATAGGAGAGACAGCCATTGGCGCACTATAAGTATATCCCCATTCATAGGTCATAATAATAACATGGTCTGCGAGAGCCCCGTGCACTGGATAATCATGGGCCTCATAAAGTTTTCCTACCTGACCTGCTGAGATTTTAGGTGCCAGTGCCGTAGTTATGGTATATCCCAGAGGTCGAAGTGTATTTACTACTCTTCTAAGGAAATTGTTGTAGCTTTCTCTGTCATAGGGATAGATATACTCAAAATCTATATCGAGACCGAAATAATTCTTCTCTCGCAGAGTTCGTATTACATTGTTTATTAGATTATCCTGTGCTGTTTGATTGGTTAAAATCGCATGGGCGATATCACTATTGAAGCCTCCTGTTTCCCCAATGTTGGTAATAACCATTAAAGGTGCTACACCGGCTGCCCGTGCTGCACGGATGAGGGGTTGGTCATCTATTGACTTTAGACTGCCGTCCGACCTTACCTCATAGCTGAATATACTCAGATATGTGAGGTTGGGAAGAGTCTTTCTTAAAACCTCTGGATTAATATTCGGGAAAGCATAGCCATTAACCTCGATAGTCCCAAAATTAATTGATCTGGGAGGAATAACAATTGTCTGGCCAACTGATATCTGTGCCGGATTGGTAATTTGAGGATTTGCTTCAAGTATTTCATTTATGCTTATCCTGTATAAGGCTGCAATGGAATAAAGGGATTGTCCCTGGGTCACTACATGATACCTGGTCCCCTCAAGTATGACCAAAGTTTGTCCTACTACCAGCTGAGCCGGGTTTCTCAGCTCATTGTCAGAAATTATCTTCTGAGGTGAAACATTATATCTACGTGCAATTGTATAGATGCTTTCCCCACGGCGTACAACATGTATTCTCAAATAAATCACTCTTTCCTGTTATTTCTGTTGGATTCGCAGTCCAATAACCAATACCTATTGGTATAAAGATGCAGTATCCCCTTATAATATATGTTGGTTTACCATAATGAGTTACCCTTCAGAAACAATATTGTTCAAGTGATTCTGGTATTTTGGCAGCATAATAATGATTAATTTAGGTACGCGAGGACAACTTTATGCAATGGGAAGCATGATTAAAAGAGTTTACTGAAATTTGCTGTGAACCATACTATTTCAAGTAAACTCTTTGTGTGCAACCCATTGCGTAAAATTAGTCCGGGAGTACCGGGTAATTGACATAATTATCTAGCTGTCAAAGTGAAATTCAGAAATCTCTTGTGAAGATATCGCTGTGTTCCAGCAGGCTCTCAATAGTATCAAAGCCCAGCCGGTGAAGCAGGTCTATTACATAAGGATTGTCAATAGGTGTGGAATAGGTTGCCTCGTTACCGTAGGTTATGACATTCTTTCTGCCTTCCTCACGATTTAGTATAGCTTTTGGGCCACCTACACAGCCACCAACACAGCCCATTCCCTCAAGGAAGTTTGCACTTATCCGCCCCTCCTTCAGGGCTGTAAGCAGTTCCTTACAGGCCGGCATACCGTCCGCCTGCTGGGCTTTGACTGTTATTTGGCGGTGGGGATTGAGCCTCTCTACAGTACTCTGCACTGCTTCGCTTACCCCGCCGGTTCTGGCATAAATTCTTCCGGCCTTTGAAGAATGGTCTCTCAAATCCTCCTCCAACCCGGCAGGATCGATACCGGCGGCGTCAAAAATGTCCTGCACCTCCTGAAAGGTAAGAACAAAGTCAACGGCATCTGCAATATCCTTTTCGCGGGCCTCGGCTTTCTTTGCAATACAGGGTCCGATAAACACAGTTATAGCATTGGGTTCCAGCAGCTTAACCGACCGCCCGCAGGCTACCATCGGTGAAACAGAGCCAGGCACATGGGGAACATACTGACTGTAAACCCTCCTTATCATGGCTATCCACATTGGGCAGCAGCAGCTGGTAAGAAGGAAATCCTTTTCGTCTTGTATTTTCCGGTCAAACTCCAGTGCCTCCTTCAATGTAAGAATATCTGCAAAAAGCGCAACTTCAAGCATTCCGGCAAAGCCAAGGCGCTTAAAGGCACTGCGCAGTTTACCGGGAGTAACCTTTTCACTGAACTGGCTTATATAGGCAGGAGCTATCATGGCATATACAGGTCCTTCTGCATTATTGACAGCATCCAGTACAGGAAGGATATCCTTGCTGCCCACCAGCTTTTCAGCCTTACATCTGTCTATACAATCCGAACAGCCCACACACTTCTCTATATTGATTGATACATTCCCTTGTTCATCTCTTTCAATTGAATCAAAAAGGCATTTAGTAGGGCAGTTTTCTCCATCCCCACAGCAGTCGCATGGGCCCAGTCGCCATACCGGGCCGTAATCCTTTGGGTGTAAGAGGCAATCCAGCTGATGGGGATCAAAATCCAGTTTTTTTATTTCATCAACCTCTTCCTTAACCCTGTTTTGAACTGCCGCCTTAACCAATCTGCTATATAATTCATCAAAAGTTTGCATATTCAATCTCCATTATTAACAGGCTGACCGAACAGCCTCTATAAGTGTTCAATTCTTCCCTCAAATGCTGATTTATTCTAATAGTAAGCAAGAGTAAACCAATACTAGTATATCTCTTTTCCCGCAAGCTTATAATCAGCAATTGAAAGTTTTCTTGGAATATCAATACCATACGGACAAACCGGAATACATTCCTTGAATTGATTAAAACTGTCAGCCTTGACCTCAAGAGCTCTATAACGTTCCATTGCAAGTTCCCTATTTCCGAACCAGAACCTCAGCCTCTCCTTAAGAGAATATTCAGCAGCATTTGATACTGTCCCATCTGCCATCTGTCTGTCAAAATATCCCTCGTATTTGAAAATCTCCTGGATGGGAATTTCCTTACAGTGCTCATTGCACTTACCACATTGCCTGCACACATAGTTTCCGAGCTCGGGAGCTTCGAAAAAGAGCCTCTGCATTTCATCACCTGACATGGGAACAAAGTTTTCAGCATATTCCAGATCGGTTTCCAGCATTTCACGGTTGTTAATACCTGCAACAATAACTGCCGCAGGTTGAGTAAAGGCATACCTGAAGGCCGGATGTGTGGATTTCCACAGAAGACCGTCGGCAATCGGCTTCATAAGTATGATTGCCGTCCCTTTTTCAAGAGCGAGGGGTACCAGTTCTTCTTCAATCTCAGGGAAATTAAACCTGTCATAATAATTTATAGTAGTCATTACAGCATCAAAATCATATTCCTTAAGAGCTCTTATCAACACATCAGGCTGACCGTGCATGGAAATGCCTATATGATTTATCTTCCCTTCACGTTTAGCCTGTAAAGCTCCCTCTAGTGCCCCTCCAGGACTAAGAATGAGGTCCAGGTCACTCATTGTTCCAACTGCATGCATAATAAATAAATCGATATAATCGGTTTTGAGATTATGCAAACTCTTGTCCAGCGACTCCATACATTTTAGTTTAGTCCTTTCAGCCGTCTTTGTTGCAAGAATGAATTCCTTTCTTCTATGAGCTACCGAACGGCCGATCTTTCGTTCCGATTCACCATCGCCATAGCCTGCAGCAGTTTCGATGTAATTTCCTCCTGCATCAAGATAACTGTTCAGTAAATAGTTCGCTTCATCTAGAGGTATTTCCAAAAGGTGAAATCCTCCAAACCCAAGAATTGATGTTTCCAGACCTGTTCTTCCGAATTTTCTCTTTTCCATGCCAACCTCCGTCATCATTTTTTTAGATAATTCTTAAAACCGTCACTGTACTTAATTGATCCATCTTTAAATACCCACATAGCTTCAACATCGGGTTGTTTATTAATATACCCAAGGGCTTTGTCAAACGGCAGGATGAAGGCAGCCTTGGCAGTTGCATCAGCTTGACCGGAATCCTTCGTTAGTATGGTTACCTGAGCATAGTGGTCAGCCGGAAACAGTGTTTCCGGGTCAATTATGTGGTGATACTGCTTCCCGCCAACAATATAATATCTCTCATATATACCGCTTGAAACCAGTGACATATCTTTCAGATAAGTAATACCCAGCATTTTTTGCTGGCTTTCCTTATCCGGATTCTGAATTCCTACATTCCACAATTCCTCTTCAGTCCCCTTACTGCCAATAGCACGTACATTACCTCCAACACTTAACAACCCTGAAGTAAAGCCGTTTTTTTCAGCATATTGACATACCTGTTCAGTAGCATAGCCTTTACCCACTCCACCAACATCCAGACTCATTTTTGGGTCTTCAAGAAAAACCGTTGAATCAACTTCACTAATTATCACTTTATTTATATCAGTATGTTTGTTGGCTTCCTTTAACTCTCCTATGTCTGGCAGTGTAGCCACTGCCTCATCCTCTATGCCTGCTTCCCTATGTTCATGCCATATTTTAAGAACTGCACCAAGAGCCACATTTAATTTCCCTTCTGTATTTATATACCCTTTCTTCGCAAAAAGAAGCAGGTCTATTATTTTCTTATCCACTTTTACCGGCTTTTTCCCGGCATTATCGTTTATAGTTTTTATATTGTTGATTCCCGGATAGTCATTGTATATATCATAGAGCTGGTGATACTCCTTTAAAGTATCGTAGATCAACTGAGACTGTTTAGTGAATTCTTCCTTACTGTCGGTATAGGCCACTATCTGGGTTACCGTGTCAAACAGTTCGAGAAATTGTGCCTCATAACGCTCCTTTTCGGTTCTGCCGCAGGAAGTTAAACTAAATGAAAACGCTATTATCAATATTGATGAAATTATTCTTCTGAACAAATTACCACCTCAATATGGTTAGAGAGGTAGTTTAAAGCTACCTCTCATTTTAGATCTTTTTTAATATTATATTGTTTTCTTATTTTTTACAACTGGAACAGTTTTTATAACGCCTCATTATTACTATTTAGCTGTTTTTGATGCCTTTTCAATAACTGCTGTGAAGTCTGAAATATGAACGGTTACTGAGCTTGTTAATTCAGCTGCAGTTGGCACCCCTTCTTCATTTACAGCAATGCCCTTAACTTCTTCAACTGTTTTTCCTGTAACATATTTTGAAAAGGCATCAGCCTGCTCAAACCATTCCTTGCCTATTTTTGATGCCTTCTTCATTCCGTAGCCTTCGCCAATCTCAACCTTTGTCTGCACTGGAGCCTTTAAGTCGGTAGTAATCTTTCCTTCCTTAGTGAAGTTTACATTGGACTGAGAAGCATCTATAACACAGCTTGTTATTTTACCTGAAGCATCAAAAGTAGCAACAGAGTAGTTGGAGTAGGTCTGAGCAAGACCGTCTTTTTCTCCCGCATCTTTTGAACTTGCTATATTTGTTAATATTGAAAGGCCAAGCTTATCACCGGCTTTTGCACCTAAATCTTTAGCGTTGCTTACAGCCTTTTCAATAGCTGCTACATAATCAGTTATATGTACTGTCACAGATGAAGTTAAGTCAGCGGCTGTAGGAACACCCTCTTCATTAACAGCTATACCTTTTATTTCGGCAACAGTTTTTCCTGTCACATAGGCAGCAAACGCATCAGCTTGTTCATTCCATTCCTTTCCAATCTTCGAAGCCTTAACCATTCCATAGTCTTTTCCAAGTTCCTGCTTGGATTTGTACTCAGCCTTAAGGTCTGAAAGAATTTTACCTTCTTTTGAGAAATTAATCTTTGTTTGTGCAGTATCAATAGCGCATTTGACTATTTTCCCATCCTTGTCAACAGTTACTGCAACAGCAACCGAGTCAGTTTGTGCATAACCATCTTTATCTCCTGCATCAGCAGACTTTTCTACAGTTGTTATTACTGCGAGTCCGGTTTTTACAGCATCGTCTGTGCTTGGTTCGGTAGTGGATGTTGTGCTTGTTGAGGTAGTAGATCCTGTACTTGTAGATCCGCAGCCTGCAATAAAGGTTACTGCAAGAACTAAAACCAATACCAATGATAGTAATTTTTTCATAGAAGTTCCTCCATATAAAATGTTATATTATTTATTAGATACCAGCTTGTTAAAAGCAGGTAAAATAAATCTTAAGAGAGTTGATGTAGCTATCCCGGCCACTACCCCCGAAATCAAAAGAACGGGAAGATAGACCCAAAGATATATACTTGTATATATAATTGATACTACAATAAACTGGCCCACATTATGCATTATCGATCCAAAAATGCTTAAAACAAGGTAGGATATTTTATCCTTAAAAATAAACATAAGTAGCGACATAACAATTACCGATAGTAATCCTCCGCTTAAGCTCAGCAGTCCGGCTATAGGCCCCCTGGTCATTACTACAAACAAACCTTTTAACACAGCAATGGCTATAGCAGGCTTTTTATTGAGAAAGAACAGAGCATACATAACCGCAATATTTGAAAGTCCCAGCTTTACACCCGGAACCGGTACCAGCAAGCTTACCGAAGGTAGTGAGTTTTCTACAATGGAAAGCACTAATGCAACAGCAAAAAGTAATGAAGTTAAAACAAGAAGTTTTGATTTTGTCATTTATATCTCCCGTTAGAGTACAAGCACGACAGCAAATACTTATGAATCTATCCGATAATATCAATGTCTTCTGTATCCCGTTCATCCCTGGGAACAATTTTCAAAAATATTTCATTGGGTAAACAAGCAGCCGTTTCACCGACTGTATGCAGTTTACCTGTTTTTATGCAAATCTTGTCGGGACAGTCGGACTGCTCAAAGGATATGCTCCCATCCGGTTCCAGGTGAAATATAACATTTTCATTCTGGGGTATCGAAAAATGCATATCCTGCCCTCGGGTAAGCTCAACTGTTTTTACAAGCTGAGATTTGTAGTATATTTGGGCTCTGGCCGGTTTCTCCTTGAAATTAAGCTTATATATAAACATAGATAATATACCAATCAAAATTATAACTAAAACGATTACAATATCAGTTTTTTTAAAAAACTTCATGTCGACCTCTTTCTACTGCTTAGCATTATCAAGAACAATACTATTAGCCGTCTCCAACCCGCTTGCCAAAACCATTCCAGTATCTGGTGTTAAATTATTAACTAATAATCAGATAAATAAATTCTTTTACTAAAAATTAGTTAATAGATTAGACTAAATTAGTCCTGATATAAAAATAAGCACTGTAATGGAAGCCATGATAATTACATAATTTTTAATTGCACAAATAAAGGTTTTTTCCTTATCCTGAACTTTGAAAAATATATTGATGTTTCTTTGCACCAAAAAAAGTGAAAGTAAGGCAATTAAACAAATAGGTGATAATATTTTTAAAAGAACCATTATTATCACTGCAACATACGGAATATAGTTCAGCGCTGCAAATAAATACAGTGAGGGTTTGTTTCCAAGGTAATAGGGCAGAGTATAACGCATAACTGTTATGTCCTTGTCAACATCACATATGTTATTTGCCAGCATAATATTAGCTGTCGTACAAACAGGAGCAATGGATAGTAAAATAACCGTTACAAGAGGCATCACCCTCAGGTCAAGATTTATGGATTCAAAGCCAAGGCTCAAAGTTAAGTACGTTCCTTCAGGCATATTAACGTATAGAAGAATGAACGGTATAAGAAACCCATAAAAAAATCCAGAAAATACTTCTCCTAATGGCTGCCTGGAAATCGGTATCGGACCAAAGGTATAGAATACTCCGCACAGAAAGCATACCGCACCTAACAATAATACTATCACATCTGTAAGATATGCCAGGTATAAGCCGAAGGAGGCTGAAACAAAAAATAAAACATAAATTATCAGCAGTGCATTTCTGCGTCTGAAGACCAGCGTCTGGTGATTGGTTTTTGAGTCAATATAATTGTTAATGGCCGTGGTAGTCAAATCAAACACAAACATTGAGACAAAAAATATCAGCGTAAGCTTCCAGTCTATTTCCCTACCAATATAAAAGAGGTATGATAATGTAAGTAAAAAAGCAAAAATGCTTGTAATTTTTGTTTTTATTTCTGTGTAGTTAAGTAACTTTAAAAACATCTAGATTCCCCTCTACGCGCAAAGGGCGTGTACCAAATAGTCAGAGTCAGGACTTGCCATATGCCTTATCCAGAATATATATTAGCTTTGACCTTTTATCTGGAGAAATATCAAGGTTGTCAATTATTTTCATTGATTTATTGTAATATTTCTCAGATATCATATGTGTATAATGCAGTCCACCTGTCTTAAAAACGGCATCATTCAGCTCATCAATTGTCAGATTTTTATCCCGGGCCTTTTCCTTTAATCCCATCATCCTTCTAAAGGTATATATTAGTGGTAAAGTAATAACTCCCTGCTGGTAATCAGATTTGACAGGCTTTTTGGCTATTGCCTCAGTCTTTTCAAAATCCATGCAGTCATCCTGTATCTGAAAAATCATTCCGATGTATCTGCCTAACCGCTTATACAGGTTAAGTGATTTCTCGTCAGGTATGGATTCTTCAGCTGATCTATCCTCGGGGGTATGTCCGCTAAGTACTGCACCGGCTAGAAAACAAGCTTCAAATAGTGCAGCTGTTTTTCCTGAAATTATTTTAAAATATTGCAATTCCGACAAATCAAGAAAACCGTTATTAATGTGCTGGTTTAGTTCTCCCAGACAAACTCTGCCGATATAATCCGGTACATTCAGTTTTATAAATTCCTCTTTATTCTGAACTGAAGCCACCATTCTTAACGCTATACTAAAGAGATAGTCGCCGCAGATGACTGCAGTCTTCCTCCCGTATTTCTTTTGAAGTGTAACATTTCCTCGTCTGATAGGTGCATTATCTATTACATCGTCATGTACCAGGGTCGCAAGATGAAGCAGCTCAATAGCAGCAGCAAAGCTGACAGCATTGGGATGAATCTTCCCCTCCCTGTTCTGGGCACAAATGAGCACTGACACAGCCCTGATGTATTTTCCTGTTGAAGTCGTTAAATGCTCGGTATATTTACGAATAATGACTGGAGCATCGGTTAATGCCTTATTTACCTTTTCTTTGACAAGATCCAATGCTCCGTCATAAACAATAAACTCAACTTTATTTTGAGACTTCATGTTTTCATTAATCATTATAAATATACAACCTTCTCACAATAGGTAGTTTCTTCCACTGTTTTTTCAAGAATGGCATTACATAATAGTCCAGTCCAAAGGTTCTCCCGGCGCCAATTAATACTGCAATTGCAGCAAATATCATCCAGAAGGTTCCAAGGTACAATCCTGTTGTACATACGAACATAAACTGCAGTACCAGAGACAATGCTGATGCAGGTGTTGTGAACAATCCGCCAATGAGCGCCAGACCAATTAATATCTCTGCAATAACAATAAAGCCCTGCATGAATATCTGCATAGAATCGCTTGGTAATACAAACTTCTCAAGGAACCAGTTCATTAATGGTACATCGATCCTAAACGCATAATCGCCTAATGTTGAGTGCGCTAACTCCTTGCCACTTACAAAAATCAAACGGAATAAACCAAGGAAATCGAAGTTCATAATAACCGTTCCCACTGATTTTACAGTTTCCTGTACGGCACCGTCTGCAGCTGCGCCTGTTGCGGTACTGACTGCATCTACGGCAGCTTGAACAACAGTTGCATCCGCCATTCCTGTAGCCCCACTTATAGCATCCGCTGCACCCTGAGCTGCCGTTGCTCCTGATTCAATATCTTTTTGTAAAAGAATATTGTTATACCATGTATTTGCCCCGCCAAAGAAGCCTGTCAATTTTGGTGTTGACATCCATCCCTCAACTATCTTCATTATACCTTCAAATAGCCATACTGCTCCCAACCAGACTCTTATAGCAACTAAAAGGAAGCTTGGAGTTCTGTTTGAAAAATGACCGCCCACAAAGCTTCTACCATTTCTTATGGTGAAAAATTCGTGTTTTATATAGCTGAAAATTTTGTTCCAGCCCAAAACCTGTACAAAGTAAATTATATTAATAAAATGTTTTGCAAACATTGCAAAGAAGGACGGCAGATTGAACATACGATTGGGGAAACCAACCCTGGCTACGCCATAACGCCCTCCCACACAAACCATTACTCCATGGAAGGACGGTTTGTAAACCTCCAGCTCACCTTTTCCTGTAATTGAATTATATATATTATTTGCACAGGTATCAGCACTATGTTCACAATTTTCCACCATCTGAGGAACAGGTTTTTCTTCACCTTCCGGTATGAAGAACATATTGTCGCCTACAACATAAACGTGTTCATCATTTATTGCTCTAAGATAAGGGTCGGTCTTTATACGTCCTCTGTTAACAGATTCAAGAGTTTTTGCCGCCTCATTTGTAATGTCTGAACCTTCAATACCTGCAGTCCAAATAACTGTTCCTGCAGAATACCTAATACATTGACTGTTTTTCTTGACTTCGATAAAGCCCTCTTCAACTTTGCAAACACCCGAGTTAAGCATCAGCTTGACACCCATTTTTTCAAGACGTGCTTCTACCTTGGCAGATAGCTTTTCAGGTAATATAGGCACTGCCCTTGGAAGAACATCCACGTTAACCAGTTCCACATGATCCCTATCTATTTCATATTTTTCACACAGAAAAGGAACATATTCCGCTAATTCCCCGATCATTTCCACACCGGTAAAACCAGCTCCGACAACGTAAAAGGAGAGAAGTTTTTTCTTCTTTTCAATATTTGATTCGGTTGCTGCTTTTCTAAAACAGTTTTGAATATGATCCCTTAACTTTATTGCATCGTCATAGGACCAGAGATTAAAGGTAACCTCTTCTGCACCGGGAACTCCAAAGAAAGTAGGTTTTGAGCCGGCGGCAATTACAAGATACTCGTAATCATATTCTGAATTTTCTCCGACTACCCTGTGATTATTAAAGTCAATTGATTTAACAGTATCGAGTACGACATTTACCTTTCTGCCGGCGAAAACCCTTTTCAGGCTTATTTTAATACTATCCTCGTCTACACGGTTTGCAGCGACCTCATGCAATTCGGTCAACATGGTGTGGAAAGGATTCTGATCGATTATTGTTATAGTTACGGTATCATTTTTCTTAAACTTTTTAGCTAACTTTTTGGCTGTCAGTATACCTGCATACCCAGCTCCGATAACCAAAATATTCTTTTTCATAAATTCCTCCAGCAGCAATTATTTACATGCTACATTATTCTACAAAATTCTACATTTGCCGTTATTATCTTATCAAAGAATTGTAAAACAATCAATAAATTATGTTAACTTTTTGACATGTAAATACATACAATTGTTATAGAAATAGTAATGATGGCATTTACTAATTAATACCACCATTTATTCACTAAAAACATTTCTTTAGAAAATTAATTTACAATTCTATATATATTTT
This sequence comes from Bacillota bacterium, assembly GCA_023393115.1. Taxonomy (GTDB): domain Bacteria; phylum Bacillota; class Clostridia; order Acetivibrionales; family DSM-1351; genus Ruminiclostridium. Next base: position 4,481 of record JAEWMS010000062.1, on the reverse strand, counting down.
CTCTTGTATGCTTCTGGTTATCCATCTATGTACTATTTTCTATTATTTTTCAAGATATACAAAATCAAGCTTATCATTAACCCTTTCTGTTTTAAAAACCCTGTATCCTACTTTTTGATACAGACTAAGATTTTTTTCACTCTTACAGCCTGTAAAAATTTCAAATCGAGCATGACCAAAACACTTCTCGACGGCTGAAAGCAAAGCTTTTCCAATCCCTTTATTCTGATATTGCGGGTGTACAATCAATTTTCCTATATAGCAGGTCCCCGCCTTTTCATAGGCTCTTACCGAACCGACAATTTTCCTGTCTGAAACTACCTTTAGTATAATACAGCTCTTTGCTTCCAGTTCCAGCTCATCAATTGTCTGAAGCAAAGGAGGAATATTAAAGTCATTATAAATCTCGGCTTCACTCAGGTAGGAAAGCTTCTGGAGCTGGAGTATTTCTTCCAGATCAGCTTTTGAGGCCATATCTACTGCAGGAAAGTCGTAGTTATACCCTGAAGCCTCAATATACTTTTTAGTTCTTGGACATGCTAATATACACAGTCCGCATATACTTACACCCGGAGCAACCCGCCAGGTTCTTTCCACCGCTTTGTTTCTGCAGGCAATAAAATCATAAAATTCCTCACGGGGTTTACTTGAATACCACAGTTCACCGGACAAAGCCTCTGCCGGACAGTTTCTGACACAGCTGTCACAATTACCGCATCGTGAATTAGTTATGGGCTGTGCTACTTCCAGAGGCGCATCTGTGAGTACTGATGAAATTCTTACAGCCGATCCGAACTCTTCAGTTACCAGGAGGGCACATTTGCCTATCCAGCCAATACCAGCTTTGGTGGCAACAGTTTTGTGCGGTAGAATAGTTGAGTGGTCAGCATGATTTATCGTTACCTCTGACCTTGTCTTTGGTGCGGCAGAGTAACCCTCCCCCTGAATAAGCTTCTCTGCCCTTCTATCCAGACTGTCCAGAAGGATATTTAACCTATTGTACTCGTCGTAATACTCTTTTGTAGGACCCAGAGCAATGGAATTAATAATTTGTGGTTGCACTGCTACTGCAATGGATATGCCATATTTATAGCCCAATGTCTGTTCTTCAGGTAAATCGGATAGATCAGCATAGCCGACAAGTGCCGCACCCATACTGAGCAATTCTGTTTTTATTCTTTCACTTATTGTAGTCATCTCTAACCCCCATCTCCTAAATAAATTCCATTATATAACAACAGAATCCAAATATGTAGTTGTATATTTCTAAAATACTACGCTAATGATAAATCTATACTTTCTATATAAAAGGAGATGTCGATATGTTTAAACATGATAAAGCACTATTAAAAGAGGTTAGGGTAGATGGGCCAAATCCGAATTTTGCAGCCATGATGCAGGAACAGCTAGGCGGCCCCCAAGGTGAACTAAAAGCAGCTCTGCAGTATTTTTCACAGAGTGCACGCATAAAAGACCCCGAAATAAAAGACCTTTTTTTAGATATAGCATCTGAAGAATTAAGTCATATGGAAATGGTTGCTCAAACTGTTAATTTGCTCAACGGCCATGTTCTGGACGCAAATAATGCCACCGTAGGTAATATAGAAGCTCATGTTTTAACAGGCCTCACACCTATGTTGGCTAATGCTTCAGGACAATTATGGACAGCGGCATACGTTAATGAGACAGGGGATCTTGCGGCAGATATTTTATCAAACATTGCAGCAGAACAGCGGGCAAAGGTTGTTTATCAATATCTCTACAGGCAGATAAACGACAAGGGTGTACGGGAAACAATAGACTTTCTTTTGAATCGTGAAGAAGCACATAACACAATGTTCCGTGAGGCCTTTAACAGGATTCAGGATACAGGTTCACTTAAGGATTGGGGAATTACTAAGGATTCCAAGCTGTACTTTAATTTATCAACTCCCGGCGGACAGTATTTTAACGCTGAAAATGCTCAGCCTCCAAGCTTTAATAATCCAAACTAAAGTAACTCGAGCTGTTGCATTAGCGTTAAATAACCGCCAATGCGCAGCTCTTTTAATTCTACTTCATATTAGAATTTACTGTTTTTTCGGAACAACTATCATTATCATGCTTCTGCCTTCAAGCTTCGGAAATCTATCAACAGTTCCATAATCCGTTATAGCTTCTGAAAATTTTTCAAGGACTTCTTTTCCAGTTATGGTATACTTCATTTCTCTTCCCCGGAATCTTATAGATACCTTGACTTTATCTCCATTCTGCAAAAATTTGATAGCACTCTTTACTTTAACTTCAAAATCATGTTCCTCAATTGTGGCCGATAATCTTACTTCCTTTAGTGAAACAACTTTTTGATTTTTTTTAGCTTCTTTTTCTTTCTTAGCTTGCTCAAAAACACTTTTACTATAGTTTGTTATTTTGCAAACCGGCGGCATCGCATTTGGAACTATTTTTACAAGGTCAAGTTCCTTGGAAAAAGCTAGTTTTAATGCCTCTTTAGTTGGCATGACTCCCAGCATTGAACCATCGCTATCTATTACTCGTATTTCGTTATCTCTTATTTCTTCATTTAACTGCAATTCATTTTTCTTAATAATATACACCCCTTTTTATTAGTATTACATTTAATAATATAACCTTGTAAAAACATTAAAAGCGGATATTCATAAAGAAATCCACTTTTAAATATTTTCCATTTGTATCATTATCATTTTAATATAAAAAGGGAGAGTTAATCACTCTCCCCCTTGATTACCATCTGTTTCCGCCGCCAAAGCTTCTGTTTCCGCCTCTGTTATTGTTTCCTCTTTGCTGCTTTCTTGCTGCTCTGCAATCAGGACATCTCTGAGGTTCGTTATCAAAACCCTTTTCTTTGTAAAAGGCTTGCTCATTTTCACTAAAAATGAATGTTGAGTTGCAATCTTTACATGTTATAGTCTTATCAGCCATATTCAATATACCTCCTTCAATTATTTGGATTCAAAAATTCCCAAGCAAGCACACTCCATAATAATTTAGAGAAGTATTGTAGAAAATAAATAACCCATTACTTTAACCTTATCACATTCTATTAAAATACACAAGTAAAAAATAAAAACAATGTATACTATTTACACGAATTGCTGCTTATACTATAAGTGCCAGATCTCGCCAAATACCTTTATTGGTATTTACCCATACCCTTATAACTCCTGTGCTCACTGCATATGTTGCCTCAGGCTGGTACGAGCATTGCTTTATATAATCTTATTCAGTAAGCCTTTTTTTATATAGTACTTTACCTTCAGCCGTAAGTCTCTCTTCCCAAATCATCCTCAAAATATCAAGTTCCTGTGAATAATCTGTTTTTTCCTCATCTTTTTCGTCATACTGCAGCTGTTCAAGTATTTCAATGGTAAAATTATCTGCTCCCAACTCATACCATTCCTTCTGGAGTTCCCTGTTGGGATGTTTTCCTCCGGCAAGTCTGACATAGGCTCCGTTCATAACACCTCTCAGGTCTGGGGTCGTCTGTATATAACATTTATTATTAACTTTGCAGCGAACTATAAATATCCCCATAGGGTGCTTGGTATTCATGTATTGCTGCTGAAGCTCCTTTTTACGAGTCTTATCCATCGGTTAATACCCCATCTCCTTTAATATTTTTGCCAGAGTGCTCAAGCGTTCACCAATAAGTTCATCATCATCACTTAAGGCCTGACTGAATAGTTTTATGTCTTCATCAATTTTATCATTATCAGTACAAACTGACACCGTCATAGCGTCACCCTGCAAGCCCACCCTGTCAACAACAGGCTTTTCCGAGTCATATAACTTGGGAAATCTGTAAGATTTTTCTCTGAAAAAAAGTCTTGTTCTTGCCACCAAAATTGCAAGATCCAACACCCGGTGAAGAGGCAGTTCCTCTGACTGTCTTGACCATTTCTCACCAGTATATCGCCACACCTTTGCGGATATATCCACCTTACCTCTGTCATTCCACTGAGCAAGTCCCAGTGAAAGTCCTTTAGCATCAGTATTATATGCATATCTGCCATCAACGTTTTCGTAGTTTTCAGATACTATAACAGGTTTATGTTTTAGTGTAGTTGGTATTTTCATAATTAGCTCCTTTTATGTTACTCATTTAGTAAATTAGTAATTTACTGATTTACTAATTATATAATAGAACTTTTTACAAAGTAAGTCAATACCTTGAATAGCTCCCCTGGTTGCTTGGTTCATATTCCTTATGCTATAATATAGGCAAATTTCATATTTGTTTATCCGGTTGGGCAACGTTATGCATTACAAGTTGTACATTGCTTTCAAGATGAATTAGGCTTCTGGGGTGGGAAGTTCGCTTTAAGCGAACTTTCCGCCCTTTTTGGTGCGCCCAGCATGGGCGCAATCTAACGGGTGAAAGTCCCGAGTGCAGGTTGATAGTGCCAAGCACATAGCCAAGAGCAAGGGTGTCCTCGGCGACGGGGAATCTGAAGGAAGCTGGA
>JAEWMS010000042.1 GCA_023393115.1 Bacillota bacterium | reverse complement strand
GTTAACCGCAGGGTCGTAGGTTCAAGTCCTACTTGAGGAGCCACAACGGGCCTTTAGCTCAGTTGGTTAGAGCAACCGGCTCATAACCGGTTGGTCCGGGGTTCGAGTCCCTGAAGGCCCACCAACACAAAAAAAACACTCATTCGAGTGTTTTTTTTGTGTTGGGAACGGGGTGTGCAGAGGGGAATCCCCTCGCCGGGTTAGAGGGGGTGCTCAGAAACACGCAGTGTTTCGTCGAAGGGGGGAGTAGTCCCCCCTAGCGAAGGCAAATTGCATGTCAATTTGCCGGGCCTTTCCTCGCTGCCGCTCGGATAAGGTTTGATCATGATAAAATTATATAATAACAAGCAGTACAAAAATATTTTTTCGGTAGTCTAAATGCGATGATAAAACCTAACAGGGCCTCTCAAGCTGCAAAGAATACACACCGGCATTCTTTGCTACGCTCTCGTCTGAAGGCCCACAACTTATATGCAGAGGGGAATCCCCTCGCCGGGTTAGAGGGGGTGTTCAGAAACACGCAGTGTTTCGTCGAAGGGGGGAGTAGTCCCCCCTAGCGAAGGCAAATTGCATGTCAATTTGCCGGGCCTTTCCTCGCTGCCGCTCGGATAAGGTTTGATCATGATAAAATTATACAATAACAAGCAGTACAAAAATATTTTTTCGGTAGTCTAAATGCGATGATCAAACCTAACAGGGCCTCTCGAGCTGCAAAGAATACACACCGGCATTCTTTGCTACGCTCTCGTCTGAATGCCCACAACTTATATACAGAGGGGAATTCCCTCGCCGGTTTCAGGATGGGTGTAAAGGGAACTAAGGGTTCCCTAGCGAAGGCAGATTGCATGACAGTTTGTCGGGCCTTTCCTCGCTGTCGCTCGGATAAGGCTTGATCATATTTCGATTAGTATTTCTCTTTGTTATGTTGTATAATTAAGTTAACTAGATTTAACTCTTCTTACTTATCGGGGGAATCTCATATGCGGCATATATATATTACTGCTCAAAGTTGTGTTGCTGGGATGCTTTTAACTGAGGACATTTGTACTGAAGCAGGTGCCTGTCTCATTCCAAAAGGTACATTCATTACAGAGGACTTGGAAAAGAAGGTCAAGCGTTTTAGGCTTAAATCTATGATGATAATCTAGTAGTAGAAGAGTAAGCGGCTTTGAAAAGGATATAAAAAAACGTGAAATGTCTGCTGAACTTTCACAATCCTATTCTGAAGCCAAAGAAGAGGTTAAAGAGGTTCTGGATTCAATTAATTCAGGAAAAAGTCTGGATAGCCGGAATGTTGACCATGCCCTGGATAACATACGAAAAAATGTTCATGATACCTTTGATGTTCTAAAATGCATCGACTCGATACGTACTGTTGACGAATATACATATGCCCATAGTGTAAATGTTTCATTGTTGGCAATGACCCTTGCAAAGTGGCTGGGCTATGATCACATTACTGTAGAAGAGATTGCTATAGCCGGGCTGCTTCATGATGTAGGGAAATCCAAAGTTGATTCAAATATACTGAATAAGAAGTCAAAGCTGCTTCCGGAAGAGTTTGAAGAAATCAAGAAACATTCAACCTATGGGTACCGTTTGTTAGAAAATATGCATGACATCAGTAAAGGTATATTCCAGAAGAAGATCAGTATTTGATGTGTTGAGATACATGCAGAATGAAATGACAAACCTTTTGGATAGAATTATGCTAAATATATTTATTGAAAGGATAGTTTGTCATTATATAGGTGATTATGTTATGCTAAATACAGGAGAAATTGGTGAACTGATGCATGTTAATCCCATGAACCCGTTGAAACCTATAGTAAAGATTCAAAATGTCTTTGTGGATCTTTACTATGAGAAGGATACTGAGTTGAGTGATTTGCTATGGGATTACAGTAAGTATATGTATACTGAGTCAGCTAGATAGATTATTTCTGCTTGTATTATACTAAAAGTCTATTTGGGAGGAGTTATATAGTGATATCGCGGACCTGGCATGGATTAGTTCCATTAAATAAAAAAGATGCTTTTTATGAATATTTAAATGAGACAGGTGTTAAAGAAGCTGTTTCAATACCCGGTAATCTGGGGGCATATGTACGAGTAGAAGAGCAGGACCAATACGCTCATTTTTTCCTTTGTACTGTCTGGTCAAGTTATGAGGATATCGTAAAGTTTGCTGGAAAAAGTCCGGATATTGCAGTTACATATCCTGAAGACAGCAAATACGAACTTATTTCAGATCCCATAGTAATACATCAGGAAGTAACAACAAATAAAAATCCTTTTATCTGATCAATTCTATAAATTCGCAAATCAAATAATCAAGCCCAATCTGGTCTCCATGACATGGTATACATAACACTACTTTATTTTTCTCATGGAGTCCATATCAAGTGCTTCATTGTACTGGTCTATGTCTGTTTTATTAATTGCCTGTATATTAGGATTAACACCCAGAATATCCCTTCCCAGTATGTTGCTGGACATAGGTCGTTCTATATCACTTACCTTGTTCGTTTTTTTATAAGGGGACATTTATATTACACCTTCCTTTTTTATTGATAATTCATTAATATTATGTGTATAATTTACCTTGTTAATACAAAAAACATAAAAACAGACACACTTACTAATTTCGAACATGAAACAGGTTTGCTAGCATGTTGAGATACTTTTGATTTGGAGGTTAATTTTGAGGTTAGAACTTGATGGTAGACTAAAATTAATTGCGGACAAAGTACCGGAGTGCGAGATTGTTGCCGATATAGGAACAGATCATGCTTATGTACCGATATACCTGATACAGCAAAGAAAGTGTAAAAGGGCCATAGCATCTGACGTCAAAATCGGTCCGGTACGTATTGCCCAAAGAAATATTTCAAAATATAAAATGGAAGATATGATAGAGACAAGACTGGGTAGCGGGTTGGAAACCATTGAAAAGAATGAAGTTGATGCCATCATAATTGCCGGTATGGGTGGAACACTGCTATCGGAACTGCTGGAGGCTGATAAAGAAAAGGTTTGCTGTAAAGATGTAATGCTGGTGCTCCAACCAATGAATGATCTTGATATCGTTAGAAAATGGCTGTATGACCACCAATTTGACATATATGATGAAGAGCTTTCAAGAGAAGGTAACAAGATATATTGTATTATGGCAGCCAGGTTTATTGGGCAGAATAGAAACTATAAGGACTTTGAGCTTCATGTAGGTGAATGCCTGATAAAAAAGAAAGACCCATTACTACAGCCGTATTGTGAAATGAAAATAAGACAGATAAACAGGGTATTGAGTCAGTTGGAGGACATGTCGGATAATAGTAGGTTACTGGACTATTATCAAGGGTTAAAGGCCAACTATTTAAAGCTTGTAATGCAAATAAAAGAAGAAAATAGCAGTACAAATTAAGGGATTGAAAAGAGGAGGTATTATGAAGGTTGGAGAGATATTAAATTATATAAATGAGATAGCACCCTGGGGATATGCTGAATCCTGGGACAATGTGGGCTTAATGCTTGGAAGCCGCAACAGCGAAGTGAAAAAGGTACTTCTTTGTCTGGATGTCACAACAAGAGTCATTAAAGAGGCAATAGACTCCAATGCTGAACTTATAGTGTCACATCATCCATTTCTGTTTGAAAAGCTTGAAAAGCTGGATTTTGACGCAATAAAGGGCCAACAGATACAGACATTGGTTACAAAAGATATTAGTGTAATAAGCGCTCATACAAATTTGGATGTTGCAGTTGGAGGTGTTAATGACACTCTGGCAGAAACTATCGGGCTTTCCGGCCTGAAACCACTGAAATCTTATGTTCCTGATGGATTCAATAAGGATTTGGGTCTTGGCAAAATCGGAAGCTTAAAAACTGAAACAGCTTTTAATGAGTTTATTAACATTCTTAAGGAAAAATTAAATATAACATGTTTGAGGATAATAGGCTCTCCTCCTGATAATGTTAAGAACGTTGCTGTTTTTTGCGGCAGCTTTGATGTTGAACTGAATTACCTGAGAGGACTTCAGCAGGATGTATTGATAACAGGTGATTTAAAGTATCATACTGCTTCAGATGCTCGTGAAATGGGTCTGTGTTTAATAGACGTGGGGCATTTTGCCTCAGAACATATTATATTGAAAAAACTACAAAAGCAGCTTTCAGAGAGATTTGATTCAATTGAAGTAGTTTGCAGCAAAATGGAAAGTGATCCATTTATTTTTGCTTGACATATCTATCCCAAGCATCTATAATTAGTTGTCCAAGGGCGATTCGAGCAAAGAACCTATTGGACTTTGCAGAAGGAAACACTTTGGTATGAATAATTAAATAGTAGAATAATGAGTAAGCCAGATGATCGCAGGCACAGTCTGAAAAGGCGTGAATGAGGAAAGTCCGGGCTCCATAGGGCAATGGTGCCGGGTAACTCCCGGTGAAGGTGACTTTAAGGAAAGTGCAACAGAGATATACCGCCGGCTGGTAGTCTGAGGTTAGAGGTTAGAAAATAACTGGAAAGTGTTTAGATGTTTTCTAACTTCCAACATCCAACTTCCTACTTCCAGCAGGTAAGGGTGGAAAGGTGAGGTAAGAGCTCACCAGCGGCATGGCGACTTGCCGGCTATGTAAACCCCACCTGGAGCAACGCCGTGGAGGGACGCAATGACTGCCCGTCAGTCCCGGGGAGGTGGCTTGAGCACTACAGAAATGTAGTGCCTAGATAGATGATCATTTAATACAGAACCCGGCTTATAGACTTACTCATTTTATATATCAAAAACACCTGCTTAACGGCGGGTGTTTTTGTGGTTATAATAAATATAAACAAAAAATGTGATAGGAGCTACAAATGGATTATATACGACAAATAAATGATTTTATTCCTGCAAATGAACAAGAGAGTCAGGATAAAAGGGTAATTCTGGATTATATAGAGAAATTTCCAGAAAATGTTTTACTGCGAGATAATAGTATAGCACATCTCACAAGTTCCGGGTTTATAATGAATGAGTCACTTGATAAGGTGTTGATGGCTCATCATAATATACGGGATACCTGGGCCTGGACCGGAGGTCACGTTGATGGAGATACGGATTTTTTACATGTGGCGATAAAAGAAGCAAAAGAAGAAACAGGCATTAATAATGTCTGGCCTCTTACAAAAGACATTGTGTCTATTGATATTTTGCCTGTATTTAGCCATATCAGAAGAAATAAGTATATTAATGCTCATTTGCATCTTTCGATAGCGTATCTTCTAATTGCAAGTGAAGAGGAAACACTTGTAGTAAATAAAGATGAGAATAGTGATGTTAAATGGTTTGATATAGAAAAATTTACTGAGGATAATTTTAATGCTACAGACGTTAATTTATATAATAAATTAATAGCAAGGGCTAAAAAAGTGAGGTAATTATAGAGGAAAATAATAGACATTGGCTGTTGTCTTTATGTTAACTTTTTGCTAAATTGGATAGTAGTTCTAAAATACACATAATTATGATGAATGTAGCAAATAGGAGGATATCAATATGAAAGAGATTGAGTCAAATAAACATGCATGGAGTCAAATTTCGGAAGACCACTATTTTACATATAAGAAGTCATTGCTTGAAGGAAGACATCAATTAAATACATATATTAAAAACGAAATTGGGGATTTAAGTGGTAAGAAAGTGATTCATTTGCAATGCAATACTGGAGCAGATACTATTTTATTGGCGAGGATGGCCGAAAGTGCCGTAGGTGTTGATTTGGTACCTGATAATGTTTTTTATGCAAAAAAACTGGCTGAAGACTTAAATATTACTAATGTTCAATTTATAGAATCAGATATTATGGAGTTTATGGAAAAACACAATGAGAAATATGATGTTGTGTTTGTTTCAGAAGGGGCCATCGGATGGCTGCCTGATTTAAATAAGTGGGCCAAAACAATAAGACATCTCCTTAAGGATGATGGTTACTTTTATATGTTTGATTCTCATCCTTTTTTCATGATGTTTAATACAGAAAAACTACCAAAAGAAGTTTTAGAAATTCAGTATCCATATTTCGGAAAGATTCCTGATGTTGATGATTCAATAGGCGGATATGCTTCTGAAACGAAGCATGGTGTACAAGCATATTTTTGGATGCATACCATTTCTAAATTAGTAAATTCATTGACATCTGCAGGATTACATATTGAATTTCTCAATGAGTTTAAGGAAAACTTCTTTAATGCAGGTGGGATGGAAAAAGTTGGTGAAACCGGCTTATTTAATTATGATTACAATAGTGATAAATTCCCAATGTCAGTAAGCATAAAAGCAACAGTCTATAACAAGTGACGCAATAACATCCACTAAATACTTCCAAGTAATGTAGTAATGGTATATAATTACTAAAAAAGGATGTTTACGCTGGAGGTTGCAATATGCCGTGGTGTCCAAAATGTAGATGCGAATATGAGCAAGGTTATATGACTTGTTATGATTGTGAAACGGATTTGGTAGATGAATTAGTACAGATTGAGGAAAGTAGCAATACTGAATATGATAGAGAAGTTTATTTAATTTCAGCAGCTAATAGCATTGAAGCCGAAGTAATGGAAGCACTTTTGACTTCAAATGAAATTCCTGTACTCAAAAAATATAGGGAAGCCGGAGCATATTTAGAAATTTACATGGGCACCACAAATTTTGGGGTAGATTTATATGTGCCTTCAAAACTGTTGGTAAAGGCGAAAGATATTATTAAGAGCAATTCCGAGAATGTAATAGAAACTGAGAAACAAATATCCGATGAAGAAAATATTATCGAAATAGATGATAAATATAATAAAAAGCGGAGAATACTAACTTGGATAATGCTTTTGATATTTATACCTGGTCTATTAGGGGTTGTTATTGCAATACTCGCCACTATATATCATTGGATTATTAGAATTTGATTGACAATGTAATATTTAACCAATATAATTTATTTTAACAGGCGAAAGGAGAGGTAAAAAACATGGGTATAGATAATAAAAATAACATAGGTGATTTTTTATAACTAAATAAAGGACAAAAGGTATATTTATCAAGCAAACCTTTCTTTTGTTTGATTTATTTGTTATACCCTTTGTCATCCTTGTAGTAACCCCTCAGCCTGAAACATTAATAAGACATAACTATTGGCATGGTAAGGTTATCGTGCTTTTTTTATGCCTTGAAAAGACTATTCTTTTAGAAACAAAAGTGCTTGTCGCCTTTGTTATGTCTAATTTTAGCAACCCACAGGAGGTTATTTTCTGTGGGATTTTTATATGCTTTTTTAGTTAGGAGGACTGTATGAAACTAATAGATTTAGGATGGGATAGTAAATTATCTTCAAAAATGAAACAAAGGGGGCATAAATAAATGATTTATCAATTACAAAAAAGCGATTTTTATAAGGTACAAGGCTTATTAATGAACAGTAATCACGAATTGTCCATAAAGGCTTTAATCAATGGTACTTCGCCAGGAGAGATCTATGTTGATAATTTAGAAAAACCGTTATCTGCTCTAATTAAAACAACAGAGTGTAATGTAGTTGCTGGTAAGGCAGATAATGAGCTTTTTAACTTGGGGGTCAAGGAGGAGCTTGATTTCTTTGACCAGGTAACCTGTGATGACGAAGGGTGGGAAGACAGAATACATGAAATTCATAAAAATATTGCATTAAGAAAATATGTCAGAAGATATTATGAATTGAACCAACCTAAATTTGCTCATTTTCTTAAAAACCTGGACCATCAGTATACTTTAGAATATGTAAACGTAGATAATCTGAACAACATAGATTTTGATAACAGTGATAAAATCAGAGATTGGATTAAACTCGAAGATATTGGTAAATTTAAGGATTATTGCCTCGGAGCATATGTAAGAACAGATAATGAGATTGTAAGTATGAGTATGGTAGATTGTATAGTAGATGACAGAATAGAAATTGGAGTAAAAACGGAAAAGGAATACCAAAGGAGAGGATTAGGCTTCATTGCAACAGCAGCTACAGTTAGTTCCAGTATTTCCAAAGGGATTCAGAAAATAGGCTGGCATTGTGTAGACACCAATATCGGTTCAATAAAGACTGCTGAGAAGGTCGGATTTACTTTAATAAAAAAATATAGTTCCTTTACCCCGTATCCACCAATTGAAAACGATACAGACTTAAGTAAAGAACAATGGAGTGAGTGGGCGACATATTATTCTGAGATGAATAAGATACAGCCAAACTACTTCTGGTTGGCGGCAGAATGCTGGGCAAAGGCAGAAAAAATGGAGGAGGCTATAAACAACATTATGAGATTAATAGAAACCGGACAGATGTGGTTTGTTGAGTACCTACCTAAGATAGAGGCTTTCAAAGCTTTTGAAGATAAGAAAGAATGGCAGAAATTATTAAGCTTGATAAACAGATAATAACAGGTGATATAAAGGGAGGGTCAATAAAAATATTAATTTATTTATATTTTTTGTACATTAGTTACGTATAATTTGATATATTTATTATAATTCAACATTCAGAAAAATTTTCTGAATGTTGAATTTAATGAGATACATAAAAATGAGGTTGATTAAATGCTGGATGAATTATTAGGTAGAATAGGATCACTTGATATAGAATCAATGAGAGCTGCACAAAAGCGATTGGATAGCCTGACAAAACCCCTTGGAAGCCTTGGCAAGCTTGAAGAGATTGTGGTAAGACTAGCTGGCATAAATGGTTCTACATCTCCTGGAGTAGATAACAAAGCAACAGTTATAATGTGTGCAGACAACGGGGTTGTTGAGGAGGGTGTAAGCTCTTGCCCCAAAAGCGTAACCGCTGCTGTTACCTGTAACTTTACTCGTGGGATAACAGGAATAAATGTGTTTTCAAGGCTTACAGATGCAAGAATAGTTGTTGTGGATATTGGAGTTGATGCTGATATACCATATTCCACAATACTTAATAGAAAAATAAGAAATGGCACGTGGAATATGGCCAAAGGTCCTGCAATGACTCGTGACGAAGCAATAAAAGCTATTCATGTAGGTATAGATATTGTCAAAGATCTGAAGTCTGAAGGTGTAAATCTTCTTGGAACAGGTGAAATGGGGATTGGAAATACTTCTACAAGCAGCGCAATTACAGCTGTATTAACAGGTATGCCGGTTGATACCTTAGTTGGAGTTGGATCGGGTTTATCCAAAGAGGCTTATAGGAATAAAATCGAAGTAATTAAGCGGTCAATTCAAATAGATCGACCTGACCACGATGATCCCATCGATGTTCTTTCAAAAGTTGGAGGCTTTGATATTGCAGGGTTAACCGGTTGCTTTTTAGGAGCGGCCATATACAGAATTCCTATTGTTATTGATGGTTTTATTTCTTCTGTGGCTGCTTTATGTGCAGCACGGATACATCCAGGGGCAAGGGACTACATGCTGCCATCTCACGGATCGGCCGAGCCCGGTACTGCGGCTGTTATGAAAGCGCTTAATATGGAGCCTATGCTTAATCTGGATATGAGACTCGGAGAGGGAACAGGAGCAGCTTTAGGCTTTCAGCTTATTGATGCAGCAATAGCCGCCTATACTCAGATGGGGAGCTTTGCCGACGCCAGTATCGAACAATACGTACACCAGGAATAAACTGGAGGTTAAGGTTAATAAACCAAAGCTAGCCTTCATACTATTCAGATTGTTTTTTCAATCGCATTTAAGAGGGTTTTGTTATTCGCAAAACTTCTGCATCAGCTCTTCTTTCTGCTCCAATGTTGGAATCATTATTTCTAACTGAGTGGTATTTTTCTTTGTCTTTTCCTATTTTTTGTGAAAGCTTTTGAAAAGCAGGTATAAGGATATCATTTTTGATGGTACATATGGCTCCACGTCTTTACCATATACATTTAGTGTAAATTGAAAATAGTATAACCTGCACGACCCTAAATCCCCCTATTGTATTGTAAATTCCATAGAATCACAAATTTATATTAATTTTGGAGATATAAGTGTAAGACTTCGACAAAATTTTGCCGATAAATTATTTGGTTAACATGGAAAGGGGGTGAATATTTGAGAATAAATAATAACATCAGTTCAGTAAATGCATGCCGTTCATATGGCATAAATAATATGCAGTCCCAGAAATCAATGGCAAAGTTATCCTCGGGGTTAAGAATCAATTCTGCTGCTGATGATGCTGCCGGATTGGCTATTTCTGAAAAAATGCGAGGTCAGATAAGAGGTTTAAACCGTGCTAACAGTAATATTCAAGATGGTATTTCATTGATACAAGTGGCAGATGGTGCACTAAATGAAGTGCATTCTATACTTCAAAGAGGTCGAGAACTATCTGTTCAAGCAGCAAATGGAACATTAACCGAAGCTGATAAGCAAATGATTCAAGATGAAATATCGCAGCTAAAAAAAGAAGTAGACAGGATATCAAACACTACCGAGTTTAACACTATGAAGCTTTTGAATGTGCCTCAGACAAGTAGTGAAGATAATCAAATTATTAGTGCATTGAAAAGTGCATATCTACAACAAGCTGAAGCACGTATTCTTGCGCAGTACGGAATATCAGGAGATGGGCAAGATTTGCAGATTGTATTAGAAAAGACACCACAGACTTACTTGGCGGCTGTCTCATACAAATTAGATGCATCAGGAAAAGCGATTGAACAGAAGCTTCATGTGGATGTTAGTGATTTCATTCCTGCCAACCTGCCAAATGGTGGAAACCCACCTGTGTACAATGACCGTATAATTGCTCATGAATTAGTTCATGCCACTATGGGACGTAATATGAACTTTGGTTCTCTGCCAAGCTGGTTCAGGGAAGGTACCGCAGAGTTTATCCATGGTGCAGATGAAAGATTATATGGTGATTCTGCTGGAGGTACTGATTTCCAAAGTGTGGTCGATGAATTTGCTACCTGGGAAAACACCTCTATCGATTATTCAGCAGGCTATGCCGCTGTTCGCTATATGCATGATCAAATAAAAGCATCTGGTGGAAACGGTATAAAAGATATTATGACATATCTAAAGAGCAATCCCACAAGTACACTTGATGACGCTTTAACTAATGCATCTTCTGGAGCTTTCACAAGTTTAGCAGATTTTACTTCTGACTTTACTGCAAATGGAGCTGCATTTATGGCCTCAATGAATTTAACTAATGCCGATACCGGAGCAATTGGTGGAGCAGATGCAGATGGTGGGGCAGGTTTAACTGCTGAAAGTGTAATTGGGGATGCTGTTAATTTTACAGATAATCCTCTTGCAGGATTTACTGAAATATGGCCAAATTTACCTCCGAACTATCAATCAACTTTACAGATTCAAGCAGGTGCTAATACTGGTGATGTATTAAATATTACATTAGCTGATACGAGAAGTACTACACTAGGTATAGCAGACATCGACGTTGTAAAAGATGCAAGTAAAGCTATTGATAGTTTTGATTCTGCAATTAATAGTGTTTCTCACACGAGAGCAAATTTTGGCGCATTGCAGAATCGTCTCGAACATGCATTACTGATATCTGATAATAGCGCTGAAAACCTGTCTGCCAGTGAATCACGTATTCGTGATTTAGATATGGCTAAAGAAATGACTACTTATACAAAAAATAATATTTTAATTCAAGCTGCTGCTGCCATGATAGCACAAGCCAATCAGCAGCCACAGTCAGTTTTACAGTTGCTTAACTAACATACTTATGTTGATCAAGCTGATTAAGTCGAAGACAAAGTAATGGCAACTTGTTAGCGAGTTTATAAAAAAATGATGAAGTAAGTAGGGGTTGTTGAAAACAAATTTGTTTTTAACAGCCCCTTTGGTGCGCCCAGCATGGGCGCAATCTAACGGGTGAAAGTCCCGAGTGCAGGTTGATAGTGCCAAGCACATAGCCAAGAGCAAGGGTGTCCTCGGCGACGGGGAATCTGAAGGAAGCTGGAGGCAA
>JAEWMS010000079.1 GCA_023393115.1 Bacillota bacterium | reverse complement strand
GATCTAGAGCAAACAGTAAATATACTAAAAAAATCCGTAGCCATCTTCGTTCAAGACAACAGGAAGTAGTTTATGCTTTCATAAAGGAACACAGCTCCGAGTTTCCTGTTGAGAAGATGTGCGAATTGTTGGATATTTCAAGGAGCGGGTACTACGACTGGTTAAACAGACCTACAAGCAGAAGGGCTGTAGAAACTCAGGGGATTATTGATGTTGCCATAAAAAGCTACAAAGAACTAAGAGGCATGTGTGGCCTTGATAAAATACTTGAAGATGTTAGGGAACAATACCCAAAATGCAGTCGTAACAGACTGTATAAAATTCAAAAAGAGCATAAATTATATTCAAAGAGAAAACGAAAATATAAGGCAACAACTAATTCCAATCATAAGCTTCCGGTAGCAGAAAACATCTTGAACCAAGACTTCAATGTGGATAGGCCAGGCGCAGTCTGGGTGACTGACATCTCTTACATTGGCACAAATGAAGGATGGCTTTATTTAGCAACAGTTAAGGATATATTTACAAAAGAGATTGTAGGTTGGGCGACGGCTGACAATATGAAAACTGAACTATGTATAAAAGCTTTAAACAACGCAGTAATGAGGAATAAGCCTTCAAAGGGACTCATACACCACTCAGACAGAGGTGTGCAATATTGCAGCCATGAGTATCAGGCCATGCTAAAGAAACACAATATGGTCTGTAGCATGAGTCGTAAAGGCAACTGCTATGACAATGCTTGTGCAGAAACATTTTTCAGTACCATTAAATGTGAAATGCTATACAATAATAGATATGGCACTCGTGAGCAGGCCCGTAGGGATATATTCTGGTACATAGAGACATTTTACAATCGCAGGAGAAGGCATCAAGCTTTGAATTACTTGACTCCTTACGCTTACAAGCAAAAATATTATTCCGATTGTGCTGCATAGGCAGGTACAATTTTGCGATGGCAACATGGTAAATAATGTTAGATAAATGACATATGAAGTTATTTTGAGAAAACGGAAGATAATCTAACTTAATAGTGTCCATTTTATCGAGAAAAGCTCACTGCTTGTAAAAAAGTTTATTGCACCTGATGAGAAAATAAAACCTTTATTTCCAGACACACGGCAGTTGAAATTTATTGTGTCCTATCAATTAGCAATTCTTATTTACATGATCCTATTAAATGACGGACGTTTTTATTATATAAACGCTCTATGGTTTTCTATTCTCTATTTAACATCCTTCCTAGTAACTATCGGATTGCTGGCTTACATCTGGAATACTAACGTCCAGATGTCTGAGCTGTTGGAATACGAACTGCATACCAGACAACTAAAGGAACAGCTTGATCGGCAATTAAGTCATTATAAATCATATAAAAAGTTCACAGAAAGCTACCGAGTTTTCAAGCATGACTATAAAGATATGATGTCAGCAGTCAAGACATTAATAAAAAATAATGAAATTGAAAAGGCTGTTAATTTGCTTGACGAAATTCATGATACGATGCAAAAAAATGTTCAGATTCATAAAACCTATTCCGATAATGTTCTTCTGGATGCTATCTTGCATGACGCCGCCAATACTTGTGAAGATCATAATATTAGGTTTTCTGCAACTCTTCATATGTCCGGTAGCATGATATTGTCTGATTTGAATGTTGTTCGCGTTTCAACCAATATCCTTAATAATGCAATCGAGGCATGTGAAAAAGTGACTTATGCTCCTGATAGATTTATAGATATAAGAGGGAGCGTAAATCCAGATTGGTCTTTTATTGAAATAGCAAATTCATTTTCAGGAGAGATAAAATATCGTGATGGTGAATTTGTTACAACCAAAAAGGATAAAGACTGCCACGGATTTGGCCTTATGGCTGTAAGGAAAATTATTGAAGACGTAGGTGGCATGGTATTGATTGATGCTGATCAGGAAAAAAGAATATTCACATTGAAACTTCATATCCCTAGAAATTAACATCTAGTTCAAAAGACTGTGAATCGGAACTATATACTTATTAGTCTCACTGGTATTTCTATAGCAAAAGTAAAGCCGCACTTGGATTATACCCGATGGCGGCTTTTACACGATATAGAGTAAATGAGTGTCTAAAAGTAGTAGAAGTGTTAAGGTGACACTATTGGGAACAAAAAAACGCCAATTAGGTACATAGTGAAACACAGCATTCCTTAACTGGACTATATTTATACCAGTTAATAAACATTCGTATGTTGCTATTTATTCCTGTATTACAGAGTTACATCTATGATATACAATAATGCGCATTGATTTAATTAATACAAAAATAATCAACAATTAATTGATCTGCGTAGTACTGAGCCACATTTTTTACATAAAGTTAATCTAGAAATTTACAAGGAGGAAGAAGATTGGATAAAGAGTTTTTATACGAGTCAATGCTGGATATATTCATATATGAAACCACTCAGAACATTGAACAGCTTGAAACCGCAATACTGACCAATGAAAAGTCAAGCTGCTTTACACCCGATATAGTAAACGAAATTTTCAGGATCATGCATACCATCAAGGGCTCTTCTTCCATGATGATGTATAGCAATATTTCGTTGATTTCCCATGCCATGGAGGATCTTTTCTATTTCATACGAGAAGAAAAACCTGAAAATATGGACTGCGCCATCCTTTCGGATCTTATTCTTGAAGGTGTGGATTTCATCAAGCTGGAGCTGGAAAAGGTTAAAAATGCAGATAACCTTGATGGAGATCCTTCAAACCTAATTGAAAACATCAATAGGTTCTTAACATACATCACGGGAGGGAGGAATAGTACGGTTGTCCAGAAATCGAAAGAAGAAACTCCAGAATTACAGCCATATTGCCCATCAGCCAACAAAGTCGGTGGAGCGCCAGACTTAAAAGGGTATGAAGCGGTCATCTGTTTTGAGAATGGCTGTGAAATGGAGAATCTCCGAGCTTTTACCATAGTTCATAATTTGAAAGATTTCGTGGATGACTTCCATTACTTCCCTGAGGATATAATCGAAAATAATGACAGCATTTTTGTGATACGTGAACAAGGCTTTAAAAATTGCTGCCGGAGACTTGACTGTTGATGTCACAATTAAATCAGAAAATGACCTGCTCGGTAAAAAGCTTCATGAGCTGGTTGTAAAAAATAATGAAGTATTAGCTAGTATTACTGCTGCATCAGAACAGGTAGCATCGGGGGCTAAGCAGATTTCTGACTCCAGCATGGCTCTTTCACAGGGCGCAACAGAGCAAGCCAGTGCTATTGAACAGCTTACTGCTTCCATTGAAGAAATTTCATCTCAAACAAAAGGTAATGCCGAACATGCAAATAATGCGAATGGTTTAGCGGCTACTGCGAGGGTAAATGCGGAACGAGGCAATGAGCAAATGAAAGAGATGCTCAAGGCAATGCAGGATATCAATGATTCTTCATCTAGTATCGCAAAGATTATCAAGGTTATTGATGAAATCGCATTCCAGACTAACATTTTAGCACTCAATGCCGCAGTAGAAGCAGCAAGGGCGGGACAGCACGGGAAAGGCTTTGCAGTCGTTGCAGAAGAAGTGAGAAACCTTGCGGCGGCCTCAAAGAATGCAGCGAAAGAAACAACCGATATGATCGAGAACTCCATAAGGAAAGCGGAAGGTGGAACTAAAATAGCAAATGAAACGGCTAGTGCACTCGCCGGAATTGTTGAAGGAGTAGAAAAAGTAGCAAGTCTGGTAAGCAGCATTGCTGTATCTTCCAATGAACAGGCGACAGGTATTGCACAGATCAACCAAGGAGTGATGCAGATATCACAGGTAGTTCAAACCAACTCGGCAACTTCCGAGGAATGTGCGGCTTCCAGCGAAGAATTGGCAAGTCAGGCAGAACTCCTGAAAGAGCAGGTGGGCAGGTTTAAACTGAAAAAAGAAGTTCAGCATCCATCTTATAGAGGATTAGAGGATATTAATCCTGAGGTTTTACGGATGCTTGACAGTATGAACATAAATAAAAGGCTCGATGATAATGGGGCTGCAGAGGCTGCTACAGAGGCCGCAGTCACCGGTTTAAGGAAAATAGCGTTGAGTGACAGTGAATTCGGTAAGTATTGATGATAAAAGGCAGTAAAAGAGAATTGATATAGAATATATGAGGCTGGAAAGGGAGGCGGGAGACTTTCTTTCCTCCTTACAAGAAAGGAGTATTAGAATGGCACAGATGAATGTTCAGGAATCAATGGAACATGAAGATACACAGAAAGGAAAGTTTCTCACGTTTTCAATGGGAAGCGAGATGTATGGGATCGAAATCCGATATGTCCTCGAGATTATTGGTATTCAGGCTATTACTAAAGTACCGGAACTACCGGAGTATATTAAGGGAATTATTAACTTGAGAGGAATAATCATTCCTGTTATGGATGTAAGACTTAGATTTAGTAAGCCATTTAAGGAGTATAACGATAGGACCTGTATTATTGTTATTGATATTGACGACACCTTTATTGGGCTAATCGTTGACAGTGTTTCAGAAGTGCTTTCGATACCGGAAGGTGAGATTGTCAATCCACCAGAGGTTAATAAAATAAGCAACAGGTATATAAAGGGCATAGGTAAGGTTGGAAACGATATGAAACTTATCCTTGACTGTTATAAATTACTCAATGATAGAGATATAGATAAACTTAACACTTCTATACCTGATTTGTAAATAATGAACAATAAGTACGATGAAATTGGGCTGCAGAGGCTCGTACATGGATAATTATAGTGGAAAATGATTGAAAAAAGTTATTTTCCCAAAGTAGATAAGGCTTGAAATGGGTATCTGGAGAGGCGGTGAGGATATGGTTAACATTACAGAAAAAGATTTTAAGCAATTTGCGGAATTCATAAAAACCAATTATGGTATCAATTTGAGTGGGGAAAAGCAGACCATGGTGTCCGGAAGACTTAACAATGTTCTTCAAAGCAAGAACATAAAAAGTTTATCCGAATATTTAAACTATGTGGTATCTGACACAACAGGACAAGCGGTTGTTACCCTCATTGACAAAATTACCACGAACCACACCTTTTTCATGCGGGAGGCAGACCACTTTTACTATTTTAGGGATAATATACTTCCTTATCTTTCCAGAGTGGTGAAGGACAAGGATTTAAGGATTTGGAGCGCGGCATGTTCATCGGGGGAAGAATCTTATACCCTTGCGATGATTATCGATGAGTTTTTTGGGAAGGAAAAAATATGGTGGGATGCAAAAATATTAGCCACCGATATCTCCAACAATGTTCTTGAAACTGCAAAAAAGGGTGTGTACAGCAAAGAGAGAATTTCGGCTTTACCTGCATCTTGGAAGCTGAATTATTTTAAAGAGATTGATGCTGAAAATACCATCCTGACTGACAAAATCAGGAATGAAGTGATATATCGAAAGCTTAATTTAATGGATTCTGTATTTCCATTTAGACAGAAATTCCATGTGATTTTTTGCAGGAATGTAATGATCTATTTCGATAATAAGACTAAAAATGAATTGGTTGAAAAACTGTATGACAAGACTGAATATGGTGGTTACTTGTTTTTAGGGCATTCCGAGTCCCTAAACCGTGATTTTACCAGGTATAAGTACATTATGCCAGCCGTCTATAGAAAGGAGTAGGTGGGTATGGAGGACCGGAAAAAGATTAAAGTATTGATAGTTGATGATAGCATGATGTTCCGTGAGGTTATAAGAAGAGGGATTTCGTCTGAACCACTAGTTGAAGTCGTAGCTTTAGCCGGAGACCCGTTTGAAGCTAGGGATAAAATTGTTAAGTTCCATCCTGATGTGATTACCTGTGATGTGGAAATGCCCAGGATGAATGGAATTGAATTTGTACGTAGGTTGCTACCCCAATACTTCGTACCTATTATTATGGTCAGCACAATTAGTAATGCAGTTTTTGAGGCGTTGGAAGCGGGGGCAATCGATTTTGTTGTAAAACCTGATATTCAATCGCCAAAAGGTGTCGAAAAATTCATCTGTGATCTGGTTCAGAGAATAAAGATAGCTTCGACTGTCAAGATTGCTTCCAGGATAGAAAATGTAGCAATAAAAGTACCAGGTAATATGATACAAAGTGCCGACAATATTATTGCCATTGGTGCCTCTACCGGGGGCACAGAAGCTATTTACAATGTATTACGTTATCTACCCTCAACTATTCCGGGAATCGTGATTACTCAGCATATTCCACCAGTTTTTTCAAGGATGTTTGCTGAAAGACTAGACACCCAAACCTCTCTTAGGGTCAAAGAGGCTGAGACAGGGGATTATGCAGATCAAGGAACGGTGCTTATTGCTCCGGGAGACAAACACATGCGGATAAAAAAGGTCGGAAGAAGATATCAGGTAGAGTGCTTTCATGGAGAAAAAGTCAACGGACACTGCCCCTCAGTGGACGTCCTGTTCGAATCGGTAGCGAAAGAAGCGGGCGGATGTGCCATAGGGATTTTATTGACAGGCATGGGAAATGACGGGGCAAAAGGACTTCTTGCCATGCGATGGAAAGGTAACAGGACCATCGGCCAGGATGAAGCGTCGTCAATTGTGTACGGAATGCCAAAGGTAGCCTTTGATATAGGAGCTGTGGAAATACAGGCAGCATTAGGAAGCATACCCCAAGTATTACTTAATATGATCAGTAGGTGATTATGATGGAGTTGGTTGCAAGATTGGGAGAATATATCGTATCTGATAGAGAAGACGACATCTTACGGACTTTCGCTTTGGCATCCTGTGTAGCGGTCACTGTCTACAATCCGGTGAAAAGGGTGGCAGGTATGATCCATTTGGTCCTCCCTACCCCGCTTAACAATAATGACAGAGAGGAGCGCCCGGGTTATTTTGCTGAAACAGGCATTCCTTTACTAATAAGCACAATGTGCACAAAATACAGCTGCAGGAAGGAAGATCTTCATGTTCAAATTTATGGAGGGGCGGATTCCAGATTCCATAATAATATTTACAACGTAGGAAGGCGGAACATTGAAGTTGTAAAATATATGCTGCATGTATTAGGGTTGAAAATTCATAAAGCCGATTTACATGGTTATGAAAGCAGGACCTTAGTTATGGATGTGAAAACTGGATTGGTTAGAGTTAGCCGCCAACCGATTATATATTAAGGAAGTATTTTAGTGTTTCATGATATTTATATCATATCTAAGATAGTTATGAATACCACCCTATTCGGTATTGGTAACGCCATTAATTTAATCGGCTACCTTGGAACTTATTGTATATCAATGTGTCTGGAACAGAGAAAATGGCCAGATAAAAACCAAATTAACAATATTAAAACGGAAGAGAGTGGTCTGAATATGAGTATTTCGATCGAGTGTGTAGTCAAAGAGGTACTGGATAAAAGCATCCAAGCAGTTATTCAAGAAGCCAAGGAGTATTTGGATAATCAAAAGTTTCCGGACGGCAAGAGCTACCGAAATGCAATCATAAATACACTGCTTTTAATACTTTATGAAAAGAGTCATGAGACAGAGGAGCACTCAAGGAGAATGGAGAAATACTGCCATTCCATAGGGAGTATGCTTCAGCTTTCGTCAAAAGAGATGAACGACCTTTCTATACTCGCCCTATTGCATGATATAGGGAAAGCATGCATCAATTCGAATACCTTGAAGAAGCCAGGTTCTCTCACCTTGGCAGAGTGGGAAGAAATGAAACGACATACTGAGAATGGCTACCAGATTGTTCGAGCATTTCCTGAACTCTCAATGGATGCCGGTTTGATTCTTTCACATCATGAACACTGGGACGGTAATGGCTATCCGCGTGGGCTGAAGGGAGATGAAATTCCTACACTCTGTCGCATCCTTTCAGTAATAGACGCCTTTGACGCAATGACAAATGATCGTGCTTACAGAAAAGCCATGATTAGAGAAGAAGCAATCTATGAGCTTAAAAGAAATGCTGGTACTCAGTTTGATCCGGAGATTACAGATCTTTTTATTAAAGTGATTATGGATGAAGACGACTTACATGTTAGGACTTTGCGAAAAATAAACTCATATTAGTAAAAGTGAATTATGAATCAGATATTTTCCAAAACCAATAAAATATATTTTATTTATGCTTATTACATTAATTAGTACTACTATTTTATGGGTTTTCTACCGACGAGAAATAATATAAAAGCTGATTATTGATTTACGATCTCAAGATAGAGATTCTGAATGCTTATGAAAATGAGATATTGATTACAGGGAATACGTTTATATATATGAATTTTAGCTGTTAGAAAGCAAGAAGAGAGGAAAAGGAAATGGATGTAGAAAATATAAATCCGTTTATACTAGCTGCAAAGTCAGTTCTAAAAACGCTTTGCGGTACAGAGACTTCTTTAGGAAAAGTTTACTTGAAAGACTCACACTTTTTAGTAGATCAATTAATGGTAGTGTTTGGGGTTGTCGGAAAACTAAGGGGACAAGTTTATTTTGAGTTATCTAAGGAGTCCGCGATGAAGATAGCTTCTGCAATGATGGGTGGTGTACATGTTGATGATTTGGATGAAATCAGCAAGAGCGCTATTTGTGAAATGGGCAATATGATTATGGGAAAAACGTGTACATTGTTAGGCGAGAAATCTATTAATGTTGATATTACACCTCCATCCCTGATGTCAGGCCATGGCATTGAGATATCAAACAAACTACAAACAATTGGGATTCCATTGTCAATTGATGGACATGGTGTAATAACAATAAATATATTCATGGAATGATAGGCAGTTCTAGCAATATGGTTAAAGGGTACTTTTCTTATATTTGAGTTTTTAGCAGCTAAGTAATATACGTATGGAGGTCATCGTTTTTAAAAAGCTCTGAAACCATCACAAGCAAATTAATTCTATATAGTTAAGTTGGCAAAAACTAACGTATTTTATAAGGAGAGGATTTTATGAAAAAGGTGCTTATAGTGGACGATGCTGCCTTTATGAGAGTCTCTATTAAGATGATTCTTGAAAGAAACGGATTTGAGGTTGTGGGCGAAGCGGAAAATGGTTTGGTAGGTATTAATATGTACAAGAAGCTCAACCCTGATGCTGTGACTATGGACATAACTATGCCTGTGCTGGATGGCATAGAGGCATTAAAGGCTATTAAGCAGTATGATCCCAAGGCTAAGGTAGTTATGGTTTCGGCTATGGGGCAAGAGCCTATGGTAAGGGAAGCGGTGATAAGCGGGGCAAAATCCTTTATTGTTAAACCATTTAAGGAAGAGTTTGTTGTTCAAACCTTAAATAAGGTATTGTAGCTAAAGAATTGTATATGAAAAGAGGGGTACTGTTTTAACATGCCATCGATGTCATACTAGGTTCAAACGGCATCTATTTGTCCGTTCAAGATACGGTTTGATTATAATCTTCTGACGAAATGTGGTTGGAGGACGAAAAAACACATATCTTAGTCCAGCTTATGACATTGTTTGTAGATGGCAAAAGGAAGATGGAGAGAAATCACCGCCGATATCACAATAAAAATACTATGACATCAGCAAATCTTGACATTCCCGTTTAATATGAAGTGATTAAAACTGGATTTTCTCAATTAACATTAAGTATGTGTTCTTTGTCAGACAAAAATTATAAACAGCGGGTGGAAAGCTTGAGGTGATGTAATGATTAACATTTATGTCTGTGATAATAACATATCCACCAAATGTGGATTAGCATCTGCTATAAAAGATATAGCAAGTAAGAATCATCTTTATATCAATATAAACACTTTTCATAGCGGTGAAGAACTTCTATCGGAGGATTTTGAACTTGCTGATATTATATACATAGATGTTACGCTGGTTGGAAAGCTTAATGGTATTGAAACAGCAAAGGAAATAAGAAAGAGAGGTTGCTGCTCGGAAATCATATTTATCGCGTCAAGTGATGAATATGTATACGAGGCATATGATATTCATCCTTTACCGGTACAGTACCTGATAAAGAATAGGATAACGGATGAAGAATTCGAATCCGTGTTCTTACGGGCGTTTTCACTGGCTCAAAAAAAAGAGCGGGAGGTTTTTACTATTAAGACCCATAATAAAAGAAAGACAATACCATTAAGAGATATTTCTCACTTTATAATGAAAAAGTGCATGGTATCTGTTTTTTATTCAGAGAAGGAGATAAGCTTCCGATCCTCAATGCTATATTTGCAGGATCAACTGTCGAAAAGAAACTTTATCCGGACGCATCGCTCATATATCATTAATTTGAGTTATGTATCCTGTATCAGGCAAAAAAGTGTGGTTTTAACAACTGGACAGGAGGTGCCTATTGGTATAACATATTCGAAAATATTTGGGCAGGAATTTACACGGTATCTTGAAGATTCTAATGCTGTTAGGATTTAACGAATAAAAAGTCCATTAGGACAATTAACCAATCTTTAAGTCTATTTATATTCCCGTACTCAGAAGCATAATCATTAAGATACCGATATGGAATTACTGTAAAACACTATCTGTTCTTCAATAATTCTATGTTTATTTATACTGTGGTCGACGGACACAATATATCTTCAGAACACAGAGTGCCCTTCGAACACAGTGCGCCCAGCCCCCATCAGTATGCTGAATATCCAAGATATGCTCAAAGGTTTCTTGCGACTGACATCGGAAAAGTATCCCATAGAGCTCAGTACCTCGGCAGCGTGGGCGGTATGGCATGGGTAAAAAGAGCCTTGTGGGTACAACTTAAAGCTTCCATTTTCTCTCCATGTACTAAATATCAAGTCGGCGTATTCTTTAAGTAAAGGCTCCGTTGGGTCCATACCCAGTTCTAATAGATAAAGTACGCTTTCCAGAGTGGAGAAAGGGGCTCCTTTTATTAATTGTTTGTCCTGTGTAATCCAGTAGTCAGCTCCATTATCATACCTATGTGACAATATGGATTCAACATCTGATAAATATTGCTTATCTACTCTCATTGTTTTTAATGTGTAAGAACTTGAGTGCGGGAATGGTTACAAAAAAATCTTTACTTCATCCATAGATTTAATCAATCCAATCTCTCCAATCCTAAAAAGTAGCGGTCGAAAGGTTGTATTTTTGTACGAAGAACCATAGGTTTTGGGTTTTTTCGGTATTCATTCGGAGATACACCATATGTTCCCTTAAAAGCCCCGGTATAGGCTTTATGTGATGAAAAACCATAATCAAAAGCAATGTCCAATAGGCTTTTATCACTATCTCTAACCTCTTTTAACGCAAAGGCTAACTTTCTAAGCCGTAGGTAATCCCTAAATTGTATACCCGATATTTCTTTGAATTTTCTCGTTGTATGATACTCTGAATAACCCAGTCTTCGAGAAAGAAAGCGTAGTGTCGGAGCCTCATCACAATAAGCAAATATGCATCTGTCAATTTCATCAACGACTACTTGAATTTGTTTTTGCCATTCGTACAATCCTGTTCACCTCGTCTCAACCACTCTAGTTATCTAACATAAAATTGCACATAATATAATACGATGCTGAAGTTAAAGTCATGTTTATGGAGAAAACTAAGTATTTAAGATTTATAACTTTGGTATTTGGAGTGTTAAGGTTGGGGTCTGAACAGAAACCGTGCTCCAGCAAGATTTTTGAGAATAATTGACACAAATGACAAATGGGTTTAGAATTTAATAGTAAGATAATAACTTTTTGAGGAGGTGTAATGATGAACGTGAATATTCTGGATAATATTATGCTTGGAAGAAATTCCCACTATATCGCGCGTATTTCAGCATTTTTGTTGATTAAAGGGGGAAGTCTGTCCAAAAATCAATATTGTTTCCAGAATGAATAATCATCATTACCTAAGAAAATAAGAAATCAAACTCAGGAGATTATTCGTTTCCTGGGTTTTTTTATGCTTGAGTCACTTTCTTATTTATTCAGATGATTTTATATGAGCGAGAAATTCTCCAGGAGATGTTGTATCTCAATTTAAGGAGGAGAATTTATGAACTTGATTGAAATGAAAGATATAGAAGTGTACCATGGCTCAAATCACGTGTTAAAAGGAATCAGCTTGGAAATCAATAAAGGCGAGAAGGTAGCTTTTGTAGGCAGTAATGGTAGCGGAAAAACTACTATATTTAATGTTTTGGCAGGAAATGTAGTCCAGGACAAAGGAGACCTTTTTATAGAGAAGAACACAAGATTTGGTTTTGTAGAACAAATTCCAGATGTTACAATTAATATGACAGCCAGAGATGTAGTAAATATTGCTTTTGATAAAGTATTAGAAATAAAAGAAAAGATGTCAAAAATCGAACAGCTGATGGTAAGCGGAACAGTAGAACCCAATTTATTGGCTAAGTATGGCGAGTATCAGCAAATGTTTGAGCATTCTGGAGGATATGAAATAGAGAATAAGATTTTTAGGGTTTGCACTGATCTTAATATAAATGACGAAAAACTTAAAAAAAATTTTAATAACCTATCTGGAGGAGAAAAGACAAGGGTTTTATTAGCAAAAGCAATTCTAAGAGAACCAGAAGTGCTTCTTCTTGATGAACCCACCAATCACCTCGACTTGACCTCCATTGAATGGTTAGAGGGCTATATAAAAGAATATAAAGGAACAGTATTAATTGTTTCACACGATAGATATTTCCTTGATAATGTGGTTTCAAAAATAATTGAAATCGAAGACGGCAAGGCAAGAATGTTTAAAGGGAATTATACGTATTATCACAGAGAAAGGGCAGAAATATTAAGAATTAAAGAACATGAAGCTGCACTCCAAAAGCAAAAGATAAGAAAAATTGAGGCAACTGTTAAAATGCTGCATGACTGGGGAGAAAAAGCGAGCGGTAAAAAAGGCAGCAGAGAGAGTGCAGGGGTATTACACGCAGCCGCACTAAAGCTCCAGGAAGAAGCAAATGAGCAAAAAAGAGCATTAAAAAGGGCAGAAGAGCAAAAACTAAAAGGCAGTTTTTCTGAAAGTAAATTTTCTAGTCAGGATGTGGCAGTTTTAACGAATGTATCGAAATCCTATGGCAGTAAGTGTATATTAAATAACGAAAGTCTTGTTATAAAAAAGGGCGAAGCTGTTGGGATCATAGGTGATAATGGTACGGGTAAGTCTACAGTTTTGAGAATTCTGATAAATGAAATAGACCCGGATGGAGGAACTGCTAAACTCGGAGACAGTGTAACTGCGGCATATCTTCCCCAACATATTAAATTTGAAAAGGAAGAGTTAAGCATCCTTGAGACTGTAAAGCGTGAACTGAAAATTGCTGAAGATATGGCAATACCACTCTTAATAAGATTCAAATTCTGTAAGGATGAGTTATATAAAGCTGTATGTAATATATCGGGTGGAGAAAAAATCAGGCTTAAAATTTGCATTTTGATGCAGAAGAATGTTAATTTGCTTCTTCTTGATGAGCCAACAAACCATCTTGATTTTAAAGCAAGGGAATGGCTTGAAAATGCTATAGAAGAATTTGATGGGACTTTGATTTTTGTATCGCATGACAGGTATTTCATAAATAAATTTGCAGAAAGAATATTGGAATTTAAAAACGGTAGGATATATGATTATAAAGGCGGATATGCTTATTACAATGAGTTGAAAGGAAAAGAGCAGAGCTTTTCAAAAGAAAAAACTGCTGATAATAAAAAAGTAAGTAAGCATCAAAAAAATTATAACGGTGAGAATGAGTACGGGACGGATAAGGCAAATATAAAGGATAAAAAAACTAAGAATGATAACTATATTGTAATGCAGATTGAATCGGAAATCGAAGAACTAGAAAGAATGAAAAAAGGGTGCAATAAAAAGCTTGACTCTGAAACTGACTATAATAAGTTAAATGACATTCTTAGTGAATTAAATGGTATTGATAATAGGATATATATCTTAATGGAAGAATGGGAGAAATACTGTTATTAGTTTAATAACTATGAAAGAGAAGAAGAGCCTTCCTCTGCCGATGGATTACCGGAAGATAATTATCAAATTTTTGCTTCGAAATATAAGCTTTATATGCCAATGGAGGAAGAACAGAAAAGAGAATCTGATTGATGAAGAAGGGATGATTATAAAAGCCTTTGGTAAAGTTAACGCGGAGGAGAATCCAGCTCAGATGCTGGTGGAGTTATAGGATATAAGGTTATTTATCTCCGGCTAAGAAGAATGATGATATGGATGGATTTGGTAGAATCAAGGGTGTACATGCACTAATGCCAGCTACAGGTGAATCTATAGATATTGCAAAATGTGCTCTTTTCCTTGCCAGTGATGATTCATCCTTTATCAACGGACAAGTTGTTGGCGTTGATAAAGGATGGTCTGCTATGTAATTGATTCAATAACTAATCATTACATATTACAATGTCGTGATTCATACTGAAACATCAGTTTGGCTGTTGTTCAGATGAACTGTTTCCTGGAACAGATACAATAAAAATTCCAAAAATACAGACTCAAAAGCCACATTGTGGATATTGGTCTGCATTTTTTTAAATATAGCAAAATAGCTTTTAGTACATATGTTAAATGTTGTAGAATAAAATAATTGACATATACAAGCACAGGTTGATGATTTAACTAAGGAGATATATTACTATGTTGGAAAAACTTAGAGTTGATGATTTTGATACTATATATGACTTAATGGAAATGAGTTTTCCAAAAGATGAATATAGACCCTACGATGAACAAAAAGCACTCCTTAATAATCCTGCGTATTCTATTTATGTTTTACATAATGAGCCTAAAGATATAAAGGCATTTATTGCTGTTTGGAAATTTGATAAATTTGCTTTTATTGAGCATTTTGCTGTAAATCCTAAATATAGAAATTGCGGGGTTGGAGGATATGCTTTAAATGAAATTGTAGAACGGGTTGGTAAGAATGTTTGCCTGGAAGTTGAACCTCCTGAAACAGAAATAGCAATTAGGCGTATTGGATTTTATGAACGAAACGATTTTTTTCTTAATGAATATCCATACATACAGCCTCCAATCTCTCGCGGAAGGAAGGCCATACCTTTATTTCTAATGACTTTAGGTAGCAAAATGGATGAGGACATGTTTAAGTATATAAAAGCCACTTTGTATACCAAAGTTTATAAATATATATAAGTTTTTAAGGAAAGAATTGGAAAAGTACGGAGGATATTATGATTGACGTAAAATTATGGATGGAGCACT
Organism: Bacillota bacterium; assembly: GCA_023393115.1. Classification (GTDB taxonomy): domain Bacteria; phylum Bacillota; class Clostridia; order Acetivibrionales; family DSM-1351; genus Ruminiclostridium. The sequence goes on along the minus strand of JAEWMS010000079.1, from coordinate 30,416 downwards.
TTACAGAATTACTTAATAAAACATTTGGTGAACGCATTCATTTTGTAGGCCTACAAGGAAGTTATGGAAGAGGGGAAGCAACTGAAGCAAGTGACATTGATACAGTGGTGATCTTAGATAAACTAACAGCGGATGATATAAAAAAATATAGAGATATGGTTGATATACTTCCTAATCGAGAATTGATTTGTGGATTTCTTTCAGGAAAAGATGAGCTACTAAATTGGGAACCTTCAGATTTATTCCAGTTTTATTATGATACCACACCGATTATAGGTACTCTTGATGAGTTGCTGACAAGAATTGATAATGCAGCAGTTGAGCGTGCTATTAAAATAGGTGCTTGCAACATCTACCACGGATGTGTACACAATATGTTATATGAAAAAAGCGATGATATAGTGCGCGGACTATATAAATTAACATCTTTTGTTATACAGGCTATTGTATTTAAAAATACAGGCAAATATATTAAGCACCTAAAAGACTTGTTTGAAGAGGTAAGCAATGAAGAAAAAGAGATTATAAATGACTTTATTGATATCAAAAACGGTGCTGCGATAGAATTTGATTCAATGTCTGAGCATTTATTTAGTTGGGTAAGGAAGCTAATATAGATATGAAGGCCGCTTCCGAGTTCTATGAAGTGGCAGCCTGTTATATTAATTATGGATTCAACTAAGATATAGCAGAAAAATCAATTTTAAACTTATAATTCTATTGTTAACATAATGTCTAAGAAAGAAGTGTGTAACATGGAACCGATTATAAATGAATCAAGACAAGTCTATATTGAAAGAATAAATGCTGTTCAGGATTATATAGAAAATCATTTAGATGAAGAAATCACTATTCGGAAGCTTTGTAAAATTGCGTCTTTTTCCGAGTACCATTTTCAAAGGATATTTAAGCAGTTTACATCGGAAAGCTTATATAACTTTATCAAACGACTACGCCTTGAAAAGGCGATTTTCCTTCTTAGAAGCAACCGAAAGCTCTCAATACAGGATATTGCACTTTCGGTAGGTTTTTCAAATCAAGCATCCTTTGCAAAAAATGTAAGTTCGATGCTATTGAGCTTCACAGAGATTATCCCGAAGCAAGCAAAATGGTCGTTGCGGAAGATAAATTTAAGTATATTCTTCCTTATGCCGCAAAGCGCGCCGTAAAGATTGTAACCAAAAGGATGAAAAATAATGCATGAGCTGGGAGTAGTATTTCACTGTATTGACGAGGTTAACAGAATTGCCGTCGAAAACAATATAAAAAAAATCAATTCCGTCGTCGTTGAGCTTGGTGAAGTTTCTACGGTTATTCCCTATTTCTTTAAAGATTGCTGGAATTGGGCTGTAAAAAAAGAAACCGTGCTTAAAAGACGCGGCTATTATAATTGAAAAAGTAGACGCTGTAACGTATTGTGAAAATTGCGGTGAAAACTATCCGACAGTGAAATACGGAAAAACTTGCCCAAATTGCAATAGCGTAAATACATATTTACTGACGGGAAATGAAGTTATAATTAAGCAGATTGAAGCAATTGACGACCAATGACTGTCCTCTGCAAGTTGAATCAATTTCTTAATAATGTATTACCAGTGGAGACCGATATGGAAAAGATCAGAATTATTGAAGTAAAGAAAAGCGTTTTTGCCGACAATAATGCGGATGCCGATATTCTTCGTAAAGAGTTGAAAAAGCAAAAAACATTTCTTTTGAATTTAATGTCCTCGCCGGGAAGCGGAAAAACAACAACTCTGAAGGGCATTATAGAAAGACTAAAAGGAAAAATGAAAATCGGTGTAATGGAAGCAGACATTGATTCTGATGTAGATGCCAAATCCATAGCTGACACCGGCGCACGTTCGATACAGCTACATACCGGAGGCATGTGCCATCTCGACGCAAAATAGAAATATTCCTTATCTCCGCAAAAACGGGTGAAGGAATGGATGAACTTTGTAGTTGGCTTGAAGACGAAGCAAACAAGTGGCGGCATTCGTAATAAATAACTTAATTAATTCAGAAAATAATAAAGACAAGAAAGAGATATGGAGGCTTTAGTCGCCATATCTCTTTTTTACAGCTAGAGAATAAAAAGTTTGAGGAATCTATAAAAAATCATAATCATAAAATCTTTTATTAATACAGTGATATAATAAAACTGTATCAAAACAGAAAAACTCTCAGCGACAAAGAGATTGTGCGTCTGCTGGACCAAATTAGAAAGGGGAGGTAACATTGATGACTTATACACAAGAGAAGATACAGAAAATTGTGGCAAATCAGAGAAGCTATTTTCGTTCCGGGCTTACCCTTGATGTTAAATGGAGATTACAGCAGCTGAAAAAACTGAAGGAAGCTGTCATTGCCCATGAGGAAGAACTTGAAAAAGCGTTGTACGAAGATTTAGGTCGCAGCAAAACAGAGGCATATTTATGCGATATTGGTCCAGTAATCGTAGAGATAAACGAAACCATACACGGTCTGAAAAAATGGGCAAGGCCGGAAAAGCATTTCAGCGGCCTTTTGAGCTTTCCGAGCTCGTGTACCACGGTCTACAAACTGCCATACGGTGTTTCATTGATTATCAGCCCATTTAACTTCCCGATTCTTCTGACACTGGGTGTATTGACGGCAAGTATTGCAGGGGGCAATACCGCAGTGATTAAGGCAAGTTCAAAATCAGCGGCCAGTACCAAAGCGTTGCAAAAACTGATAGCAGAAACATTTCCCGAAAACTATGTTACGGTTATAGACGGCGATCACGATGTGGCTGACATATGCCTTGCACAGCGATTTGATAAAATATTCTATACAGGTTCTCCTGCAGTCGGTAAGTATGTACTTGCGGCAGCGTCAAAAAATCTGACATCGGTAGCCCTTGAACTTGGCGGTGAAAATGGCAACTGGTGTATTGTCAGAAAAGACGCCGACATAAAGGATGCCGCACGCAAAATCGCGTTTTTCAAGATTTGCAACGCAGGGCAAATTTGCATTAACATCAATCAGATTGCAGTAGCCGATGAGATAGTGGATTCCTTTAACGAGGCATTAAAGAACGAATATATCAGACAAATCGGTGAAAAGCCGGAAGAGAATGAAGAGTATTCGAAGCTCATTAACGATGTGGCATATGACAAGTGCCAGAAGCTGGCGGATGAATACAAAGATAGGATAATTTTGGGGGGGACCGGGAACAAAGAAACAAGACGATTCGCTCCGACTATGATTTATCCTGTCAAAATAGACGAGGATATCGTTCAGCACGAGCTGTTCTGTCCGCTTCTGCCGATTGTACCCTTCAAGGATGAAGAAATCGACAATCTGGTGGAAATCATAGCTTGCAGAGAGCATCCTCTTGCTATGTATGTATTCACCAGTGACATGAAATGGGCGAAGACGGTTATGTCGACTCAGCAATACGGCGGAGGATGTATCAATGAGGTTTGCATTCATATGATGGTAAAGGGCGTGCCATTCAATGGGACAGGTAATTCGGGAATGGGTGCATACCACGGAGAGTGGGGCTTCAGGGAGTTCACACACCCGACCACAGTTTTGAAAGGTAAAACCCATTTCAATCTGCCATTACGAGAGCATCCGTATTCAGGAAAATACGAAAAATTGAAAATGTTTGTTCTGAAAAAGTTTGAACGGTAATGACGCTGTACTGGTAAAGATTGTATTTGACAATTTTACTGGAATTTGATATCATTTTTAAATTGTTTTATAAAAGTTTATTTAATATAATGTTAATGAAAAAAGCGAGTAATGTTTATCATGTAAATCCAGCTGATAAACAATACTTTTTTTTTATGAAAGGACTGATCAATATAATTAGAGAACTGGCACTAAGCGTAAGAGAGTACAAGAAACTATCAATTATAACACCAGTACTCATTAGCCTTGAGGTAGTTATTGAATGTATAATTCCATTTATTACCGCAACTTTGGTTAACGAAATTAAAGGTGGATGTGATTTAAACACAATTATTAAATATGGGATTATTCTGATTATCATGGCATTTTTATCATTGGCCTTTGGTTGGATCGCAGGGTCCACCAGTGCTACTGCATCTTGCGGGTATGGAAAGAATTTACGGAAGGATATGTTCTATAGTATTCAGAATTATTCCTTTGAAAATATTGATAAGTTTTCCGGCTCATCGTTGATTACTCGTATGACAACCGATGTTACCAATGTGCAGAATGCCTATATGATGCTGATTAGAGTGGCGGTACGTGCTCCTTTGATGATGATCTTTGCATTTGTGATGGCATTTGTAATGGGTGGACGTATGGCGTGGATTTTCCTCGTAGTTGTTCCAATTCTCGCAATTGGCCTGGGTATTGTAATATACAAAACGTTTCCATTGTTTAAGAAGGTATTTAAGAAATACGATGCCTTGAATAAGTCAATTCAAGAAAATATTAAAGGAATGCGCGTGGTAAAATCTTTTGTTCGAGAAGATTATGAGCAGGGAAAATTTGATGCAGCAGCTCAGGATGTATGTGCGAATTTTACAAGGGCTGAACGCATTTTAGCCCTTAATGGACCGCTAATGCAGTTTTGCATGTATGTAGTAATGATTTTTGTTTTGTCCTTTGGTTCTTATACCATTATTACCAGTAGGGGATTAGATTTCGATATCGGGCAGTTTTCCGCCATATTAACATATAATTTTATGATTCTTAGCAGCCTGATGATGCTCTCCATGGTTTTTGTTATGATTGCTATAGCAGCCGAATCTGCCAAGCGTATAGTTGAAGTATTAAATGAGAAAAGTACATTAACCAATCCTGAAAAGCCCATATATTCAGTTAAGGATGGTTCGGTTTCATTTGAAAATGTTAGCTTTAAATATTCCCAAAAAGCAGAGAGAATGGTTTTGTCAGATATAAATTTACATATAAGTTCTGGCGAAACCATTGGAATTATCGGCGGAACAGGAGCTTCAAAATCATCCCTTGTTCAATTAATTCCACGTCTGTATGATGTGACGGAAGGAATTGTAAAAGTAGGTGACTTGGATGTAAGAAATTACGATGTGGATACCCTCAGGAATCAGGTTGCTGTTGTGTTACAGAAAAATATTCTATTCTCAGGAACCATTAAGGAGAATCTCCGTTGGGGGAATAAAGATGCAACAGACGAAGAATTAGTTGAGGCTTGTAAACTTGCTTGTGCCGATGAATTCATCAATCAATTTCCCATAGGCTATGACACTTATGTTGAGCAAGGGGGAGCTAATTTATCAGGCGGTCAAAAGCAAAGGCTTTGTATTGCAAGAGCATTGCTTAAGAAGCCAAAAATATTAATTCTTGACGATTCCACCAGTGCGGTGGACACCAAGACCGATGCCAGGATTCGTAAGGCATTTCGGGAATATATTCCGGATACAACCAAGATAATTATCGCCCAAAGAACAGCTTCTGTTGATGATGCGGACAGAATAATTGTCATGGATGGAGGTTACATCAATGGCATTGGAACCCATAAGCAATTATTAGCTGAAAATGCCATATATCGAGAAATATACTATTCTCAAAACAAGGAGGGTGATCAGAGTGAAAAATAATCAGACTAAAAATAAAAAATCGATCATCTTTCGATTGTTTAAAAACATATTTGAGTTTTACCCGGTAATGTTCCCGGTTGTCATTTTGTGTATCATATTTAATGCTACTATAAGTTCCATTCCTGCTGTATTTATGCAGAACATTATTGCCCTTGTGGAAAAGAACTGGAAAACTGGTGACTGGAATGGGGTAGGAGGAAAAATACTATACCTGGTTGCTATATTAGCAGTATTTTATGTATTATCTTTGACAAGCGGTATTGTATATAACCAGATGATGGCAATTATTACTCAAGGAACCTTGAAAAAATTCCGTGTAAAAATGTTTAATAGGATGCAAACACTGCCAATCAAATATGTAGACACAAATAATCATGGCGATGTCATGAGCTATTATACCAATGATATTGATACATTGCGACAGATGATATCTCAGAGCTTTCCGCAGCTTTTGGTATCAGCTATTACAGTTTTAACTGTTTTTGGCATTATGATGTATTACAGCATTTGGCTAACCCTTGTTGTAATCATTGGTGTAACTATAATGTACTTTATTACAAAAAAGGTCGGAGGCGGTTCTGCCAAATACTTTATTAGGCAGCAGAAAACTCTTGGCCATCTGGAAGGTTTCGCAGAAGAAATGATGAATGGACAAAAAGTAATCAAAGTCTTCTGTCACGAAAATGAAAGTAAAGTAGATTTTGATAAGATTAATGAATCACTATTTAGCGATGCAAGGGCTGCAAATCGATATGCCAATATCTTGGGCCCCATTTTGAATAATATTGGTAATGTATTGTATGTTATTGTTGCAATTACCGGTGGTGCTTTATTGATTACTGATGTTCCGAATTTAAGTATTTCAGGACTTGCTATAGGAATTAGCATTGTTGTACCATTCCTAAACATGACAAAACAGTTTGTTGGAAATATTAATCAGGTATCTCACCAGATAAATGCTGTTGTTATGGGAATTGCCGGTGCGCAGCGAATCTATGATTTGATTGATGAAGAACCGGAACAGGATAATGGATATGTTACCTTAGTAAATGTCCGTGAGGAGAATGGACAGCTAATTGAATGTAAAGAGAGAACTGAAATCTGGGCTTGGAAGCATCCCCATAGCAGTGATGGTTCTGTAACATATACGAAATTAACCGGTGACGTGAGATTGTTCAATGTTGATTTTGCATATGAACCAGAGAAAACCATTTTACACGATGTGAGCCTTTACGCAAAGCCGGGACAAAAAGTAGCCTTTGTTGGTGCGACCGGTGCCGGAAAAACAACTATAACAAATTTGCTGAATCGTTTCTATGATATTGCCGATGGTAAAATCCGTTATGACGATATTAATATCAACAAAATTAAGAAATCGGATCTTCGTCGTGCCATTGGTATGGTTCTACAGGATACCAATCTTTTTACTGGTACTGTAATGGATAATATCCGTTATGGTAAACTAGATGCCACTGATGAGGAATGTGTTAGGGCCGCAAAGCTTGTAGGTGCAGATGATTTCATCAGTCGTTTACCCGAGGGCTATCATACGATGATTACAGAAAATGGCGCCAATATATCTCAAGGACAGCGTCAGTTAATTTCCATTACCAGAGCAGCGGTTGCAGACCCTCCGGTTATGATTATGGATGAAGCAACATCCTCCATTGATACAAGAACTGAAGCTATTGTTCAGCGTGGAATGGATGCTCTCATGAAAGGCAGAACAGTGTTCGTAATTGCTCACCGTCTGTCCACTGTTAAGAATTCTGATGTTATTATAGTACTTGATCGTGGACATATCATTGAACGAGGTAATCATGACGAGTTGCTAGCTAAGAAGGGTCAGTATTATCAACTGTATACTGGTGCATTTGAGTTAGAGTAAAATAAAAATTAATTTATTGAGAGAAGTGTGTGCAATAAGGTAATAAACCTATACTACACACTTTTTTTTGTCTGTGAAAGTATTAATTTTTTTACTCATATGACGAAAAACTACTTATACGAGGAGGATACTCATAATAAAGGTAGGATAAAATATTACCGAGAAAGCGAGGCGAATGAACTTTGTGGCAATGTCCTAAATGCAGACGGGAGTTCAAGAACACAAATCAAAGTCATTTCTGCGGTGAGAAGCCGACAACGATTGATGCCTACATTACTGTACAACCGGAGTCTGTTCAGCCGTTGTTAAATCAAGTGAGAGATACGATTCGTACCGCACTTCCATATGCGGAGGAGCGTATCTCGTGGAGTATGCCAACTTACTGGCACAAACACAATATCATCCACTTTGCGGCATTCAAAAAACATATTGGGCTGTACCCAGGCGATAAAGCTGTTGAACATTTCAGTGACAGGCTCACGGAATATAATACAAGCAAAGGCGCGGTACAATTTCCGTACAACAAGTCTTTACCACTCCAACTTATAGCCGAAATAGCGAAATGGTGTTACGATACCGGAAATCATCACTAATGTATTAATTCATAAAGCTGAGGGTGTAGGACAAAAAAAATATGATAAACTTTGGAGTTAAAGGATGTGTTTATATGGCAGAATTGAAGACAAAGCAGCATGATGGAGATGTTTTCGAATTTATCAATTCCTTCGCGAATACCCAGCAAAAGCGTGAGGATAGTTTTGAACTTGTGAAGTTGATGCAAAAGGTTACGGGACATCCACCCAGGATGTGGGGTCCTTCAATGATTGGGTTCGGTAGTTATCATTATAAATCTAATCGTAGCAAACAAGAAGGAGATTGGCCGCTAGTAGCATTTTCGCCGCGCAAAGCAGCAATCTCACTTTATGTTTTTTCAGGAACCCCGGAGCATGAGTATTTACTGAAAGACTTGGGCAAGTTTACAATGGGGAAAGCATGCATTTATGTTAAAAGGCTGTCAGACATTAACATAGAAGCGCTAGAAAGGCTAATGTATGCCACAATTGAATTTTTAAAAGATCTCAGATAGTATCCTGGATATCGTGAAATTGATATTTAATACTCCTTTACTTTGCGTATGAGGCTGAGGAAACAAAAAAACGGAAAACAAGTATGAAAATACTTTATTGAAACTGCTAAAACAAAGGGCATCTGCTTGAAAAAGTAGGTGCTTTTTGCGTAGAAAAAAAGGGAGAATATTTGGTAGATATTGACTTGTAAATAATTTCTAATAAGAATAAAATTTAAGTGATTATGTTGTTAGATATATTTATAGTTTTGATTTTCAATGAAAATCAAGGCTAAAAAGGTAACCTACTTATTCTATCAGGAGGATTTGAGAGTATGAGAAATCTCAAAAGGTTAATTGCAGTGGTCTTAGCAATATGCGTGATCGCGACATTTTCAATACCTGCATTTGCTGATGGTAGCGCCAAGACTGATGCACAGTATTTGGAAAAGCTTAATGTAATTAAAGACGATGGGAATGGTGTAAATGACGATTACCTTGCAAAAGGAACTACAAGAATTGAGGCGGCAGTAGTCTTTCTTAGATTGTGTGGATTAGAGGATGAGGCTCTGAATTTTTCATCTAAAGAGAACTTTGCTGATGCCGATTCATTAGAATGGAAAGAAGGAAGAAGTATTTTAGCATATCTCAAAGCTAATCCGCAGTTGGGATGGACTGGTGTAGGCGGAGGGAGATTTAATCCTAACGGTCCGGTGACCGCTCAAATGATTTACAAGGTAATGCTTGAAACATTGGGTTACAAAACTGGTAAAGACTTTACGTATGCAGATACAATTAAGTTTGCAGCTGAAAAGGGTCTTACCAAGATCAGTACTGTAAAAGGTCAGATAAGTAATGCCGATTTGGTAACTGCAATTATTGAAGCTCTTGATAAGCCGGTTGCCGGAGGAACAAAGACTCTTGCTCAGACGCTAGGTTATGATAAGGCAACTAATGGGGACCAGGGGACTACAAGGATTACAGTGGATGCGAATGGTTTTGATGCCAGTGGAAGAGTTGTTGCATACTATGGCTCACCGGATAGTATAGATGGAGACATTGAAGAGGATTGGAAGCTTGCTGAACCGGTAAAATTTACAAAGAATAGTTCCGGCAGTACTGATACAACAGTAACCATGAGGGTGTTGTGGGATGATAAGGCTGTTTATTTCCTGGCAGAAGTTAAGGATGCTAACATTTCCGATGCTTCCGGTAATGTTTATGAGAAAGATAGCGTCGAATTTTTCCTGGACCAGGATAACAAGAGATCCGGGACATATGAAGGCGATGATAGTCAGTTTAGAATTAATTTTAAGAATGAGAGATCTGCTGACCATGGCGATTTAACAAATCTGTATTCAGCTGCAAAGACAGTAGCTGGCGGTTATGTAATTGAAGGCCGCGTTGCGTTATCTGAATACCCGGCCAATGGTAAGGTAATGGGTATGGAAGGTCAGATTAATGATGCAACAGGAAGTACAAGAATAGCTACTTTGAATATATTTGATACTACGGGTACTGCTTATCAGGATACAAGTAAGTTTGGTCAAATGCTTTTAACTGGTAAAGGCCCCAATTCTGTATCAAAACCAAACTTTTATGATTTGAAATCCTTAATCATAGGTGCAAATGAAATCGAACTGCAACGCTATTCTAACGGTGATGCAGTTGCCGCACTTATTAAAGAATCAGAAGCTACCATTGCTGATAAAGCTTCAACACAAGCAAAATTTGACGACTTGCTCATTAAATTGCAAGCTGCCATCGATAATTTGGTACATAACGACTTATCCTTTGATGAAAAAGAGTGTAGAGATATACCGAAGGCATACAGGACATCAGATCCTGAGAGTATAAGAGGATCTATCGTAAGAGTTGATTACAAAACAAATACTTACGATCAAGAAGCAAAAGCTTTAGACAAGTATATGCTTGTATATCTTCCTCATGGATATGATGCCAACGATAAAACTAAGAAATATGATGTATTATATCTGATTCATGGTAATTCCGAGAGTCAGCATACTGCTTTTGGCGATGTTGATCAGAATACTGAACTTATGAGAGTAGTTGATAATCTGATTGCTGCTGGTAAGATGAAGCCAATGATTATCGTTACTCCTACCTGGTATAATACAGCTCCATATACTGCTGAGAGACAGAAAGAAGATGGACTATTCCGTATTAAAAATTTCCATAATGAATTAGTGAAGGATATCATACCTACAATCGAAGGTAAATATAATGTATATGCTCAATCTATCAGTGAAAAAGACTTGCTTGCAGCAAGAAATCACAGAGCTGTCGGTGGATTCTCCATGGGTTCTGCCTGTACCTGGTATAACTACATTTATAGTATAGATTACTTTAAATACTATGTTCCAATTAGTTTATGGTGCTGGCAGGATGTAGACTCAATAAAGAAAGAAGGATACAATTTCACAGGAACCGATGATGAGATCAAAGCTAAGTATTTAGCTGAAATCGCTAAAAAAGCCGGTTACACAAAAAATGATATACGAATCTTCTGCGCAACAGGTACAGCAGATTTAGCTTATGGTGGAATGAATACCCAAATTGCTGAAATGAAGAAACTTACTGATACGTTTGTTTATTCGGCAGATCTTAGAAGGGGTAACTTCTATTACTTAACATTGGAAGGCGGAGCTCATAACTGGACCTGCGTGAATCGTTATTTATACAATATCTTGCCAGATTTGTTCCTGGACAATAAATGATTACGTCTTAGATGAAAAAGGCGAAGCAGTTTTAGGTAAAATGAAATATTCCTATAAAAAGGAACAGGAGAGGTATCATTCATATCTCTCCTGTTCCTTTTTATGGTTTGTGGTTATAGTTTAATATCATCAGAAGGTGATGCAAAGGGACCCGGGATAACATTAATACCGCGATGATTTCCGAAGAAGTCTGCGTCAAAGCGTATCGGTGTTCCATCCGTATTTTCAAAGTATTGTTCTGGTTCGAAGGCTTTACCGAGTACTTCTGTGTTAATCATCCGATTGCTGAAATCCTTCAGGTAATCATAAACATTTGTGCTCAGATAATATTGACCGTCCTTTTCCACCAGTTCCACCTTAATCTCCTGATCGTTGTTTTCAACGAACAGGCCGTTCACTTCTTTTTTCCATGGTTTGGCACCATTTATATATACATTTCCTTCACTCCATACTGGCAGATGACCAAAATGGGCAGGCTCTAAAGCTTGCATGTTTGGACGCTGTGTAAAATCGAACTGGGCAATCCATTCATCATAGGTTGGGTATTCATCGAAAACATGTGTACCCACTTGTCTGTTTTCCTTCATAGGATGTGCGTCTTGATCATGGTAAACAACATAGTCTTCAGAAGGCCACTTCTGGACAAAGATATTGTTGTAGAAACGGTTATCACCATGAAGAATGGTCATAAAGCCCATTACTTCGGTGCGGTGTGGTATGTGATATGGTGTATAGCGCCAAGTTGTTCCACCACTGACGTCGGTTAACGCACCACAGATAAGGTTATGAACCATAGCCACACCTTGGGTTGCAAAGCGAAGGCTGGCGTCTGAAAGCAGGATATTGTTATCGATTAGTGTTGGACCATGGCTAACTTCTACAAATATATCCTGAGACATCATACCTCCATTAAGAACTTTAGCAAACGTTGGCTTCTGGTTATCGTGAAGCAGGTTCTGGGAAATACGAGTGCCCTGAGCTTCCCAGTCACACCAAATTCCCATGGTGCAATGGTGGATATGGTTACGGCGTATGAGCACATCAATGGCTGCATGCATTTTGATTCCAGAAATTTCTGCTCCACCAAGCTCCATCATATTATTAATATGGTGGATATGGTTGTCCTCAATAATGCTAAACACACCACCCATTCGGCCAATAATACCGCCCTGTTCACAGTGGTGGATGTTACAGCGGCGAATTATATGACTTCCGATTTTTTCTTTCAGCCAACCGTGATACTGTCCGCGGCAAGCCGCGTCACGTTCCATCTGGGTAGGGCTCTTTACTTGCTTATATGTGAAATAATGGTTATTGTCAGGATCAAGATATTTGCCCAGAGATATTCCGGAACACTTGCTGTTTGAAATCTCGCAATCTTCGATGATCCAGCCTTTGCTCCAGTGAGGACCAATCATACCATCCTGATAAGCTGCAGGTGGTGCCCAGGTGGTGGCAGCCTTATCGATTTTGAATCCTCTGACTGTATGATAATCGACACCTGTTTTAGATGGCATAAAGCACATGCGACGTACATTAATCTCTACATTTTCCTTATTTGGATCCTTACCCTGGAAATTAGCATAAATGATAGTTTCATCGGAATCTGTGTCCTGTTCGGTGTACCACTTATAAACTGAATCTTCCGGTACCCAACTGCACTCATATATTTCGCCCTTAATACACTCTTCTAAAGTTGTAGCTTCATATAGCGCTTTGTCATTTAAATAAACACAGCCGGTATGTTTATTTGGTATGGCGAAGTACCAGTCTCCATATACTAACGTGGTATAAGGATTGTACTCACCGAAAACGCTGTTTGTAATCCGGCATATCCAGACATTTTCTTTGTAATGCTGCCAGCCTTTTACCTGTTCCGCTCCGGTAATCACAGCACCAAGAGGTGTAGTACTGGAATATGTGATACGGGCATCTTCAGTACCGGCATGAATGGGATCTACATATTCCCGATAAACACCCGGTGCTACTAACACTTCATCGCCGGGAAGCGCCAGCTTCGCAGCTTCGTTGATCCGTCGGAATGGTCTCTCAATGGAACCATTGCCGTCTTTAATGGCATTTGCATCTACATAGTATTTCATGATAACCTCCTATTATTGAAATAATTATGTCAGTAAACTACTTCTATTACATTTCATTATATGACAAGAATATCCATGGCACAACATTATCTCGTCAAATTATGACAAAAAACTGCACAAAAAAAGTTGTATGTTTATGCAAAATCAATAAATATATATCACCGTAACATGTAAAAAGTTTCAAAGAATTGATAATAATTGAAGAAAGGAGGCTGCCCTTGGGTAGATTGCATCTCTTTTTCCAATTAGTTATAATATGTCCATAGTATACGGATTTAAAACACTGATAAAAAGTGTAACAGGTACTTTCTTATCATTTACCGATGAGTCAAGGATAAAAAGTTTAGTAAAGAAGGTTATTATGATGAAACATATATCAAGAGATGAGGCATTTACTTTATTAAAGAAACATAATAAGGATCCTTTTCATATCCAGCATGCACTGACAGTTGAGGCTGTTATGAAGTGGTATGCTGAAGAATTGGGTTATGGGGCTGATGCAGAGTATTGGGGAGTTGTTGGATTACTTCATGATATCGACTTTGAGCTATATCCGGAGGAGCACTGCATTAAGGCACCGGAGATACTTCGAGAAAGCGGTGTAGGTGAAGATATTATTCACAGCGTTGTTTCTCATGGATACGGAATTACTGTAGGGTGTGGAGTTACAATTGATGTCGCTCCTGAGCATGAGATGGAGAAAGTACTTTTTGCTGCGGACGAGCTAACAGGACTTATTTGGGCGGCAGCTCTTATGCGTCCTTCAAAAAGCACTAAGGATATGGAACTGAAATCTCTTAAGAAGAAATACAAGAGCAAGAGCTTTGCTGCTGGCTGCTCAAGAGAAGTAATCGAGCGTGGTGCAGAACAGCTTGGATGGGAGCTTGATAAACTTCTAACCATGACACTTCAAGCTATGGCGGCCAGTGAAGATACTATTAATAAGGAAATGGGGATATAAAATTCTCCCAAAGGGCGATGCCGCTGAATATAGGTTAACTGAGTAATTATTTTGTACTAAAGGTCACTCTATAACAGGTCAAAGATATAAAACAATTTATCTTTGATCTGTTTTTTATTGTCCAGGAAAGTATCACTTTTGTGTGTAAAAATCGGAACTAAAATATCGGGTGAGACAAAAAATACCTTTAAGATTCCCACAAATTTAAAAGCGGGAACATCAAGGTAAATAAGTAAAAGTTCTTAAAAAGCTATGCAAAGAAACAATGATGTAAAATAGATAATAGGGTAAAGTCAGCGATTGTATTTTCTCTTGAACGAATAGACACTTTTTCGGTGTATGGGTCTGCGGTTTGAAAAGAGAAGTTACCCAATACTATTCAGATACTGTCAATGCAAGTTAATTCACTTGCATTTTATGCTTGTATAAAATTGTTACTACTTTACTTGGCATAATATAGTTTTGCATCCAGCTCATTTGAAATAGCAATATTATATATATAAACATTGCTTATTTCTATAGCGAATAAATTTTGCATGTGTTCAGATAAGTTTAATTTCTCAAAATTTTTGTGATATTCCATTACATAGTCTCTGATATTTCCAATGTCTGGCTGTATATAATAGTTTAGTGCATCTGTAGGGATAATATAACTTTTTGTTAATATTTCCGGGAATATTTTTCCTCCAAATAAATCCGCAATAAATCTAACATAAGCATATGTTACAATTAATTCTGGATGTTCTATATTTACTTCATGTATCCTCGCTACACATGCTTCTGTAGAAGGCAACAATTTCATGTCAGATAGTTTATTTCCAACCAGGATTTCTAAGTCCTTTTTTATTAATTTGGCTCTATACAATTCTTTCGTAGCAAAATATTTAATACCTTCATGGTCAATATGCTTATCGAGACAATCTTCTATAGCTTTATACATAGCATACAAATTAATTATATATTCAATATATCCTTCTTTACTCGCTTTACCTTCAATCAATCTCTTAATGAATCCACTTTTTTCAGATGCTAAATGCAATGCATAAGTATTGTTTTTTATACTTTCTGTAAAATCCATAAGTTTTCACTCCATTTTTAATTATGCTTTCCATGATTTGATTTCTATAACAGTATTATTCAGCTAAATCAGGTTTTTAATACATCACCTAACTCTTTGAATTAATGGGCAGTATAACAGTCATGGTGGTTCCTACCCCTAACTCACTTTCACATAAAATACTGCCCTTCAGCAATTCGATAATCCTCTTTACTATGGACAGACCCAGCCCATTACCTTGCCTTTTATGTGATTCATCACACTGGTAGAATTTATCATATATTTTGCTTAATTTATCCTTTGATATTCCTATTCCGTTATCTCTGACTGAAAACCGGAGAAAATCGTCTGCAACTTTAGTTTCAATCCACAATGTACATTTTGGCTTTGAATATTTAATAGCATTATCAATTAAGTTAGTCCATAATTGAAAAAGCAAGTCATAGTTACTTAGTATACTGCATTTCTCAAGCTTAAGCTCATATTGTATATCCCTGTCATGCCATTTCTCTTCCAGTAAAATAATACAACGCCTAATTTGTTCATCTACTTTGACTTCCTGATTCAAATCTACGATATTCTGATGATCTAATCTGGACATATGAAGCATGCTTTCACTCATTCGAGAAAGCCTTTGTGATTCTTGATAGATATAGGACAGGTATTCCTTTTGTTCTTTTTCGCTAAGGCCTCCGTCCAACAGCATCTCCGAGAAGCCTGCAATGGCTGCAACGGGAGTCTTAATTTCATGGGATACATTGCTCATAAAATCCTTTCTCATATGGTCCATTTCATTTAATTCCCGTGTCATTTTGTTAAAGTTCATGGCCATTTCAGTAATTTCATCGGGATATGATTTCTTTTTGCTTTCTCTATGAATATTATGAGATGATAATTGTACAGTAAAGTCACCATCGGCTACCCTTTGAACCCCTTTACTGATTTCAGCAATAGGGTTCATTACATAAGATGCTGAATGCCAAAGTGCCACACCACCTAAAATCATGGTTATAGCACAAGTAACAAGAGACATAGATAGCGCAACCGAACTGGTAATCGGACCATTATACAAAAGAGAAAATCCAATAAATACCATAAGATATGAAATTCCACAGGCTGCGCAAAGAATTATAATGGATGCCAATGCAAGCTTAAAACGTAGAGATACTCTTTTTTTTCTGTTTTTTTTCTTAGCCATGGATTTTATGAATCCCTTCTTATATTTTCGATTTATATCCCAGGCCACGAATGGTCACAATTTCAAAGTCATCACAATGCTCAAATTTTCGACGAAGCTTCTTGATATGAGAATCGATGGTACGGTCGTCCACATCGGTATCCATCCCCCATATCTCATCCATTAATTCTTGTCTTGTAAATATCTTATTGGGGTTACTTAGAAGCTTAAAAAGTAAATAGAATTCCTTAGGAGGCATTTCCATGGTTACCCCGTAAACCGTAACTGTTAGTGCATTATAATCAAGCAAGGTACTACCAACAACTAATTTCTGTTCATCAGATAATGTATTGATATTGGATCTTTTAATACTAAGATTTGTCACATTATCATTCGATTGAGATGCGACTTGTTCCAATACCGCTGTGTCTACATTGGATATAGAGATTAATTTTTCTGCATCTGTACTCATTACAAAATACTCCGCATCTGTCTTTTCTATGGACCCACTAATGGCCCAACCAAGTCCATTCGCCAGACCTGATAGAAATACAACCATAAATATCATCAGAACAAGGATGAACTCTATTAACAAGTATTTTGATATGCTATGCTTTATTTCTTTCCATGCCAATTTCATAACTTTACCTCTTTCATTAATTGATTATAAAGATTATTAAATATTTATATTACAGCTGTAATGATTATCGATAGACCTAATATAAATGGGGAATGTGACCTGAATATGACCAAAATGCACTTTTAATTAGTCAAGAAAATTATAGAAAATATGCACATATTTAAATTTTTTATATAAAGTTATTATGTTAATATTTAACTATAAAATACTGATTAATTTAAGGAGGAATCGAGTATGAAATTCAAAAAAATCGCGTCGCTAATGACAGCACTTGCATTCTTGTCAGTGTCTGTAATGGGGTGTGGCTCGGGTTCAGGCTCTGACTCATCGGCAACTTCTACAACTGAGGTAGCTGCTTCAAGCACTGTTGCAACCTCAAACGATTCGGCAGGAGATACCCTGAAGGTACCTGATAAGGAAATTAAGATAACCCTTTGGGACATAGCTACTGATAGTCCTGGAGCAGAGATTCAACAAGGTGCCGTAGACCGATTTATGAAAGATTACCCCAATGTTAAGGTTGAAACAACTCACATTCAAAATGATACATACAAACAGAAGCTTGTAGTTGCAATGAGTTCAGGACAGTGTCCTACTATGTACATACACTGGGGTGGCGGACCTATGAATGAATACATAGATTCCGGATTCGCAGTGCCAATAACAGAACTCATGAATAAATACAACAATGTTAAGTTCTTAAAAGCCGCCATAGCACAGAGTACATACAAAGGTGAAATATACTCAGTTCCATACGGTGGATTAGGCGGTAGTGGTGTATTCTATAACAAGACAATATTTGAAAAGTGCGGACTTCAGGTTCCACAGACAATAGCAGAGTTGGAAAAAGCTTGCGAAACCTTAAAGGCTAAGGGCTATACACCTTTCTCACTTGCTAACCAAAATAAGTGGACAGGGTCAATGTACTTTATGTATCTGGCAGCTCGTTACGGTGGTGTTGATGAATTTAACGCAGCAGCTGCAGGAACAGGAACCTTTGAATCACCTGCATTCCAATATGCAGCTGATACAATCCAGAAATGGGTTAAAGCTGGATACTTCCCAGATGGAGTTAACAGTTTAAATACTGACGATGGTCAGGATAGACAGTTAATGTATAAGGAAGAAGCTGCAATGATGGTTCATGGTTCATGGCAGGCAGCAGCAATGAAGAGTGATAATGCAGAGTGGTATACAAAGAATATCGGTTACTTTGCATTCCCTAAGCTCGAATCAAGCAGTGCTGATCAATCTATAGTGGTTGGAACATCTATTGGTAACGGTTTCTCCTTTAACACAGGAGATGACAAGGATCTTCTCAATACCTGCTTTATACTTGCCACTCAGTACTACAACGGCGATCAGTACAATAAGGAACAGCTTGAGGGAGGAACTATACCTTCAATCGAAGGAATGGGTGATACCATACAGGATCCATGTATGCAACAGATTTGGAAGGATTTCTCGAGTGCAGGTAACGTTCAGCTCTGGTACGACCAATATTTACCACCTGAAGTTGCAGAAGTACACAAGTCTACATCACAGGAAATCTTCGGACTTACAAAGACCGGAAAAGAAGCTAACAAAGAACTTAACGATGCTATGCAGAAGTACTTGTCAAGCAAATAGTAATTTATATTTTGATAACGCTGCATAAGCGGATATAGGGAAGGCCCGCAGTGAATAAGATTTGAACTTACTTTACTGTGGGCTTCCTTTAAATTAATGGTAAATAGGAGGTAAATCCTGTGAAAAATATGACACTTACCCAAACTAGGCTGAGAAATACGCGTATAGCCGCCAGTGTATTTCTTGCACCTGTATTAGTCATAATAATAATTTACATAATATATCCTATTATTCAAACCTTCGATATAAGCCTGTATAAATGGAATGGTATTTCAGCAAAGAAGGTTTTTATAGGCCTTGATAACTGGAAGGAGCTTTTGGCAGATACAAAGTTCTGGCTTTCATTTAAAAACAATATCATAATAATGATATTATCAATTCTAATACAAATACCCCTTGGACTTGCTCTGGCAACTTTTATTGATGCGTTTGGAAAGAGAGTTAATGTATTTAAGGTTATTTGGTTTCTTCCACTATTAATGTCCTCAGTTGCAATCGGTTTTCTTTTCTCGTATGCGCTGGCAACCTCAGGAGGTATTATAACCACTATTTCACAGTGGTTCGGAGGCGGTAAGGTGGATCTCCTTGGTCGAGCACCCCATGCATTGTATACAGTTATTGGCGTAATTGCATGGCAGTATACTCCTTTCTATATGGTGTACTTCATTGCAGGTTATAGCAATATAGGCACCGATATTTATGAGGCTACAATTATTGATGGTGCAACAAGAGGACAATATTTTAGGTATGTGGCATTACCATTATTAAGACCTGTTATTAAAACTGCATGCATACTTAGTCTAATCGGCTCCCTTAAATACTTTGATCTAATATATGTTATGACAGGCGGAGGACCTGGAACAGCAACCGAGCTTATGGCTACATACATGTACAAGATGTCCTTCCAGCACTTTAAGATGGGTTATGGCTCAACTTCTGCTGCTGCAATGTTTATTCTTGTAACCTCAATAGCACTCATTATTCAATCTATCATAAAAGAAAGGAATGAAGATTATGTTTAGTGGAAAAAGTGAGAAGAAAGCAAGGCCAAGTGTAAAGATATCATGGATATTCCCTTTTTTTCTGGCAATAATCTGGGTGGTCGCCACCGGACTTCCTTTCATTTATATGGTATTGAATTCCTTTAAGGGACAGTTTGAGATGCTGCAAAAAGGCGTATTTCAGCTTCCCGAATCCTGGTTCCCGGAAAATTATATTGAGGTTTTGTCTAAAGGTTTCATCAGATATTTTATGAATAGTGTTATTTTACTTGTGATTTCATTGGCATTACTTCTGTTTATAACTGCTTGTGCTTCCTACCCACTGTCAAGGATGCAGTTCAAGTTGAGAAATATCATTTTTGGGCTAATTATTGCCTGTATGTCAATACCAATCCATGTAACGCTGATACCGGTTTTTAAAATGACAACTTCCATGAACATGTATGATAAACTTTGGGGCTTGATAGGGCCCAATGTTGCCTTTAGTATTCCTATATCCTGTTATATACTTACAACGTTTATGGCATCTATACCCAAGGAGGTTGAGGAGTCTGCCGAAATTGACGGTTGCGGAAAGTTCAGAAATTTCTTTTACATAATTCTTCCTCTGTCAAAAGCGGGAATATCTACTCTGGCCATTTATAACGGAGTTGCTATCTGGAATGAATTTATTTTTGCAAACACCCTTACACAATCAAAGGTTGCCAAAACTCTTCCACTTGCAATATCAGCCTTCCAGGGTGAGCATTCCATGAATATCCCTGTAATAATGGCAGTACTTGTTCTTACTGTATTACCAATGATTATATTATTTATTATTCTGCAGGATAAGCTGGTCAAAGGGTTAATGGCCGGAGCTGTTAAGGGATAGGTCAAGGCGTGGATAAATATTTATTAGCAAGGGATTTAAGTAAAGAAATGTGGTATAATTATTAGAAAAAGTGACAAAATTCGAGGAAAGGTGACAATGTGATTAAGAATCTGATAAGAAAGTTTAATAGTTGGAATTTAAACAAAAAGATTTATGTGTTTGTAACCAGCTTGATTTACGGGATATTAATAATCACAATTACCATTTTTACCTCCTTTTATATCGCTTCCTTTATAAAGCAGTCAAATAATATAGCAAAGAAGCAATTATCAACAATAGCTAAAAGCTACGAATACACACTGTACAGCTATAAGGAACTTGCAGAATCAATGATTATTGACGAATCAATTCAGAGATATCTAAAATGTGAGGGCCCAGATGACCCTAACTTTTTCTCGATAGTTCGTAGTTTGAATAGTTCCTTGCAAAGTACATTTGATTCACATTCAGGAGTAAGGATTATAGCTATAGACAGCTATAATTTTGATGATACTATTTTCAAGGGTAATATAAATATGACCTTGAGCTCATTCAGAGATACTCTCAGGAAGGGTTATGCCAACAGTATTCCCAGTAGAAATCCGGGAACTCTCCGAATGAGTGTTAATGATTTGTTTCAAAGCAAAGGTAAAAATATGCTTAGTATTTATATGCCTGTTTATTCTGTGACTAAAATGATTAATGAAATGGGCCTTTTGTGTATAGTAATTGATGACAGCATATTTGAGGGACTTTCAGAAAATAGCTCAATGAGCTTCGATTCGGAAATGATGTTGGTGGATACTGCAAATACTATTGTATCCTGCACAAATGGTGAATCCGTTGGCACGGAATTTGAATATTTTAATATGTTGAAGGGCTCAAGTGGTCATTTTACAGTAATCTCTGATATTTACAATTACCAGAAGATAGGCAATTGGAATTACTATATCGTCAGTAGGATACCATTAATGAATATATACAGAGACAGTCTCTTAATGATTGTGCTTCTTATTGTTCTATCTGTAGTAGTAGCCTATTTCGGAATGGTAATTTGTAAGAGGATATTGAACAGGACCTATAAACCTCTTGACAAAATAGTTAAGAGTATGAACTGTGCAGCAGATGGTAACCTGGATATTAGAATTAATATTGAGAATGTCGGTATAGATTTTGTTAATCTGGGTAACGGCTTTAACTATATGATGGGGAAAATTAATGAACTTGTTGAGCAGGTAAAGCTGGAACAGCAGCAGATGGACCAAATCAAGTTTAACGCTCTTCAGGCCCAGATTCAGCCCCACTTTCTGTATAATACCCTAGAGTGCATACATTGGCAGGCTTCAGCAGACGGTTATGAGAATATTTCGGATTTTGTCAAGGTATTGGCACAGTATTACAGGCTATGCCTTAGCAAAGGGAAGGATGTTATTCCACTTGAAC
The DNA here is from genome assembly GCA_023393115.1 of Bacillota bacterium. Lineage (GTDB taxonomy): Bacteria > Bacillota > Clostridia > Acetivibrionales > DSM-1351 > Ruminiclostridium. The sequence continues at coordinate 8,285 of JAEWMS010000079.1, read as the reverse complement.
AGGAGATTGACCATGTAAGGAATTACTTATACATACAGAATATCAGATATGACAATATTATTGAATATAGCATTGAAGTAGATGAAGACTGCAAGAGTATTCTTATTCCAAAGATAACCCTTCAGCCCCTTATTGAAAATTCCATATATCATGGGATAAAGATTCGAGAAGGGAGGACGGGCAGGATAATTTTAAAAGCCAGCAAAAAGGAAGATGATGTGTATATAGAAGTCTCAGACAATGGTACAGGTATGAAAGAAAGTCAAATTGAGAAGATGAATTGTTCAATATCAGAATATGACAAGGATTTCGGCTACGGTATCAGAAATGTAAATAAAAGAATTGAGCTTATGTTTGGAAAAGAGTTCGGACTGCATTACCAACAGAACTCCTGGGGTGGTGTAACGGTTATTGTTCATTTGCCCAGTAACAAGGAACAAAGATATGAAGAGGTGCTGTAGATATGTACAAGGTACTTATTGTAGACGACGAAAAGATGATCAGAATGGGAATGAAAAGGGCCATTCCATGGAATAGTCTTGGAATAAGTGAGGTCTTTCTTGCCAAATCTGGGAAGGAGGCCCTTGAAATCATTAGGGAAGAAAAACCTCAAATTTTGATTACAGACATTCATATGAACGGAATGACTGGTTTGGATCTTATTGATACAGCTGTAAATTTTGTTCCTGAGATCAGAGTTATAGTTTTGACGGGTTATGACAACTTCGAATATGCCAGAAGGTGTATTAAGCTTAATGTGCATGATTTTTTTCTCAAGCCTATTGATGAAAAGCAACTGATAGCTTCTTTGAAAAAACAGGTGGATTATTTGGAAAAAAATAAAGTTAAAAAGCTTGAAGACATAAATGAAAACAGAGCTAATGCTGTAACCGAGCAAATGAATATCGAGAAATTTCTCAGGAATCTTGTGCACAAAAAAACACTTCAATCCGAACAGCAAATCAGTGATTTCTGTAAAAGATATAATTATGATAAGGAACAGAATATTCAAGTGGCCATTATTGTTCCACCTTTGTACATAGAAAGCCCTAAAGAGGATCAATATTTTATTTCTCTTTCAATAAAAAATATATGTATGGGTATGGTTGATGCGCAAAATCGGGGATTAACCTTTATGGATGAGCGAGGAAGGGTCATAATAGCTTTTTTTCTAAATAGGCAAAAAAAGAGTATCCTTGAGATGCTTCAGGAATTAAGTGGAATACTGAAGTATGAATACTCTCAGAAGCCAAAAATAGTGGTGGGTGATCCTGTAAGCGGAATGAAGAATTTGTGTATGTCCTATCAGGATGCAATGTATTTGCTCCAAAATAATAATAGAGATTATGAGGAAGTAATACAAACCATGGATGCCCAGAAAAAGGACAATCTATTTAAAGATATATTTATAGAACTGAAGAATACCATGTATTCTGAGATTGGAAACAATGAAAGAGTTATGACTGTATTTGAAACCTTCTGCCGCTCAACCTACTCCTATAATCTTTCGGACTCATATATACTAAGGTGCTGTTTTGAAATTGCATCGCTTGTATACTATGCTTATTTCATCAATACAAGGGAGGAAGCCGATAACAGGCTGACACCGTATCTGAGTAGTTTATCCAATATTACAGGAGAAGAGGCCCTGGAATTAACAAGGCAATTCCTGACGAAGCTGCTATGCAGTGGGAAGGAACAGAACGTTCACGAAATAATTACAAAGGCTAAAAGGTATATTAATGAGAACCTTTCTAATGATTTATCAGTATCTGTAATAGCATCCTTTCTATATATCACACCCAATTATCTTTCCAAGCTCTTTAAGAAGATAACGGGAGAGGGCTGTAATGAGTACATTGTCAGAAAGCGTATTGAAAAAGCCAAATTCCTTCTGGAAACAACAAACCTAAAGGCCAGTAAAATTGCTCTTCTTGTTGGCTACAACGACACAAACTACTTTTCGCTTGCATTTAAGAAAAATACCGGGCAATGTCCCAAAAAATATAGAGAGTTTAACCAGCAGTATTTGAAGGATGCATGATATCAAATAAAAATAGCGCAAAAAAAACTGCCGCTAAAACCTTTTGGTCTTAGCGGCAGAAAAATATGCTCTAGATCTTAAATTGCTTAACTATCTTAATAAGTGCTTCTGATTTTTCATTTGATTTACTTGCCAGGTTTACCACGTTTTCAGCCATTTTAACAATAACTTCTGCTTCCTGAGCAATACTTGATGCTCCCATAGCCTCTTCATTGGCAGATGAGGATATCTGGGTGATGGCTTGAACCATATTTTGCATGGATGCCAGAAGCTCCTCAGAGGTTGAACTGAAATCCATAACTATATCGTTGATTACAATAGAGAGCTCATTATAACGTTCACTAGTTTGAACTAAGCCCTCATAATCATTGAGTACTTTCTTATCAATAAACTCCATAATCTCCATGGAGCTTGAGGAAAGATCATTCACTACCGACAGTACCTGATTTGACACTTCTTGAATTCTCGATACGGAAGTTTTAGAGTCTTCGGCAAGTTTCCTAATCTCATCAGCAACCACGGCAAACCCTTTCCCGGATTCTCCTGCTCTGGCTGCCTCAATAGCTGCATTCAAAGCCAGCAAATTAGTTTGAGAAGTAATCTCTAAGATGGAATTAGATAACTCATTAATTTGTTCGACTGCTTTGGCTTGTTCAATTGCACTCTGCAGGTTGACCTTTGTTTTGCCGTATACATCCAGAGCTTCTTGTTTAGAAGTGATTGCATTTTCCTTCATTTCTTGACTCATTATGCTTACTCTGTTCACAGTGGTTGCCCCTTCTTGAGCTTTCGAAGCAATGGACTCGATGGCTTTTTCTACTTCCAGGGAAGTGGCATTCATTTCTTCACTCGAGGCGGCCGTTTCCTCTGTTCCTGCCGACAATTGTTCGGTAGTGGAAGAAATCTCTTCAATGCTTTCGCTCAAGCTAAACATGTCTTTATTGATGTCATTCAACATTAGACTGACGTTAGAAGATTCCTCAACAACTGATTTCATCATGGTACGCAAGGAATTTTGCATTTTGTCCAGTGAATTAGCCAAACTACCGATTTCATCCTGCTTTTCTAATATCTTTTTAGATATATCTACTGTAAAGTCCCCGGTTGCCATAACATTAAGATATTTGGTAGTCTCCTTGATTGGTCGAGAGATATTTTGAGAGATCAATATGGTTAGCCCTATGCCAATCAAAAGAAAGATAACTGATACCACTATCAGTCTAATGAACAAAGTATGTACCTTATCCATGACCACTGACTTTGGCGATGTTATACCTAATGACCAGTCTGTTCCTTCCACGGGATAATATCCCATGTATTTAGTTACTCCATTGAAAGTATACTCTCCAACACCTGATTTTCCTTCAGCCATTTTCTTTTGAAGAATATATATGCCTTCTAATTCAGGGTTAGCCTCATATTGCTCAAAAATATTGTACATTTCCAGAACACGGCTTTGATCACTGTTGGCTATGGTGGTACCTTTATTGTTAATCATAAAGACATCTTGCTGGTTATATTTCATTTCAGTAGTATAATTACTTAGCTCATTGCCATCACGTCTTGCAACTAGTACGCCTGTCACTGTATTACCTTGTTTAATTGGAACTGCGAAGGCTACAACAACACTACCGTCGGTCTTGCTTATCATGGGGTCTGATACAGCACCTTCTCCGGATAATGCTTTAATAAAGTAATCTCGTTCATGGATATCAACAGCATTTCCTTCGGTCTGGTGAGCTATACCATTGGTTTCAGCGATCATAATGCTTTTATGTCCGCTTCGTTGAACTTCATTCTGAAGTAGTTCCAGTTTTTCATCAATTGTCAACTGGTTGTTTTTTATCCACGGACTATCTGCCAGTGCTTCCAAGGCATTGAGCTGAGTACTAACTTTCTCTGAAATAATCTTGGCATCGGCTTTGGCTATTTCCAGGAGATTTTCATCAATGTTTGTTTGTAGAGCATCACTGGAACTTAAGTAAGAACAAACCCCTAAGCCTGCGCAGATTACAAACATTAACATTCCAAATAATAAAGTTATTCTTGTTGTAATACTTTTGAATTTCATCAAATCATCTCCGATTTCTATATTTTTGAGTTTGCATGCCACCACTATTACATATTTGTTTCTACTTTGGTGAAGAGCTGATTTATCTGACAAACTACTTTATAATAGATACGGATATTTGCCTTACCACCCCCAAAATCTTTTTTATTATCAAACCACCTAGCACATGGAAGTAGGTAAGGTAAAATAGAAGCTTAGGTTTGACTAATACTAGGCAGAAGCCCTAATCACAATCAAGCGATTTTGTTGTATGGTCCATATGACCAATACTTTTTAGGAACCTTTCAGAATAAACAAATCAGTATAATCAAATAAATTTTTTGTTGAATGTAATAGTGTAGTGAGCTGTCCCGGTTGTGGGAGATATTAATTCGCGCAAACATACTTAACCATTATACCCTAGAAAATATGTATTAAACAACAAATTTCAACATTTAATTACAAAATTCAACAACAACCAACACTGTCAAGGCAAATATTAGCACCGAAAAACAAGAATAAAAAGCCAGAGGAAGGATGACTCCGACCTCTGGCAAATGGCCTCGTTTTACTGCTCCATATAACTAGCAATCCGCCTACTCAGGGGTTCTAGTTGGTTTGTGGTGGTTGAGCCCACATAACATCCCATGGTGAATCCGGAATAGAAGAAGCGTTACCAGCTCTATCATATATATCTTCATTTTGAGTTACAGTGATCGTCATATTATATATATTGTCAAGAATAGCCTCATCGATAGCCTCAACGGTAAGAACTACAGTCTTAGAATCAGCAGGAGCTGTTATATTAGTTACTGTGAACTCAGATACGCTGAATGTATCTACTGTAAGAGCTGAATCACCATAACGTTCTGCAATATCCTCTGAGAAATAAATTGTTATACTTATACCGCTGGGGGTAGTACTCTGAGGATCAGCAAAATCTAGTCTGCCTACAACCATAGGAATATTCTCTTCATCATCCCACATGACAATTTCAGGAGCTAACATATCAGTAAGAGCTATGTGTGAACCGGATATAGATATCAACTTACTACCGTACTTTGACTTTGAAGATGGAGTATCAATAGTAGTAATATAAACTATATCTCCTGACGCCTCTCTTCCATCAGTAGTTAACTCACCATTTAGAATCAAATACGCTTCTGTTTTTCCATCATCATTAGTAATACATGAATCACACGTTTCAACACTAATTGAACTTGGTGTTGTTATTTCGCCAATATATTTTACTAATTTTATATCACTTTGATTAAAATCCATATTACTGTTGAATACAACCTTAATCTTATTCTTAGCTATTAATTGAGCTTTTACAATAAAAACATTTTCTGGCTTGATTTTTATAACTTCGACAGCATCGACTTTACCATTCAATCTTTTATTTGCAAGATCCATGATTGGAGCTATCTTTACACTAGGTGTGATGGTTGAATCATTCTTATCCGCAAGTGCCTTGACGTAAATTTTAACCATCCTATCACTAATCTTAGTAATTTTATCATCGTCACCTAAAGCTATATAAGGGTTGCCTTTATCAATTTCAATTGATACCATGTAGTTAGCCTCATCAAGCATTTGGGCTTCATTCATAGGCTCGGAGTATACAATGTAAATCTCACCCTTTTCAGCTGTGGCAAAACAACGTTCTTCACTCTCTGGATCATAGAGTACCGTCGGAGGTGTATTATCCCCGGTGGTGAAATTAAATTCATGATAAGATATATTTTTGTTTCCAGATTTATCCTTATATTCTTTGATTACCAACTTATATTCAGTATTATCCTTTAACTTAGTAGAGAATACCAGTTCAACAGATTTCCTTGAATTTTCTAGTACAACTTCAAAATCTATTTTCTTATTGTCTGAAAGCCTCTTCACTACGTAGCTATTTGGATTGGATGCAACGTTTTCATCAAGTTCTTCATCAAATACTATCTTAATGCTCTCATTCTTGTTTGGCTCGCAAGCCGTAACAACAGGAGCTATATTATCAGTTACTACAGTAGTAGTAAGAGTCTGGTCCGGTACTTTTACGTCGTACCCATCTGTAATCTTATCACCAGCAGTATCGCTATTTACCAAGTAAAGTTTTAGATTTCCAGAGGGTAATGCCTCTTTGAAAGTAAATGTAATTTCACCTACAAAGCCAATGGTTGTAGCTTCTGCCACGTAAATGCTGTTTTTTGCCGAATGATATAATTTGATGTTTTTACCCTTAATTGGCTTTGAAAAAGCAAGAACAACTTCATTTCTAGCTGCTGACTTAACGGTTACCACTGCTACTGAAGTGTCTTTAACGTAATTAAATGTATGATCACTCTTAAAAACTTTGTATCCTGCGTAATCTTGTATAACGCTATTGCTGGCAAGGCCATTATTATTTACTGTAACAGTGATAGGTCCTTCAATAAGCTTAGTTTCAACTTCTAAATTGATAACATCCAGGTCTAATGTAGCCTTTGTAACATTGTAGGTATTAGTTCCGCTTTTTACTGCAAAATTTGAAGGGGTTAATTCTTTACTATTATTATTACCTTCATAAACTGGCTCTGAAAAAGTAATATCTATATTCTTCTCACCAACATGCCTAACTTCTTTAACAGTTGGTATTAGCCCATCTTCTACTCTTACATTATATACTTTATCTACATCTAATTTAGTTCCTTGTGCTGACTTAATCTCTTTGCTAAGTATGACTTTTACTGTAGAATTGTTTGTCAAACAGTCTTGAACCGTGCTATCAAGAGTTATAATAACAGTCTTCCTGTCATCACTTAATTTACAGCTAGTACTAGTAAGAGTCTTTTCAACATTACCATTATCTTTGATTGTATAGTTTTCTTGGTTTTTAACTGAAGCTTCATCCATCTCGGCATTGAATGAGATTTCTATTTGTTTATTGTTAATTACTTTAACCGGTTGAGATCCGGGGTCTTGAGAACCGCCGCCATTTGAACCGCCGCCATTGGAACCACCGCCACTGGAACCACTACCTGAACCGCTGCTATTTGAGCTACTTTCATTTGAACTGCCGCCATCAATTATATCTTCTGGATTGGTTGGTGATATTGGTGTTACAAGTAAACCAAGTTTTTCAGCCTTTGCTTTCAAGTCAGCATTGTCGCCAACGATATCAGCGATAACTGTTTTTCCGGAAGCCTTCTCAGCTGTTAGGGCACCATACATTATGCCAATAGCAGAGTCCCTGGTTAAATCGCCGGTTACTGATGCATCAACCTTGCTTCCACTAGTTTCTGCAAGCTTGGCAACTGAAACCTTATAATCTGCAACACTATAACCCATTTGCTTGAGCATGAACGAAGCAAATCTTGCAGCTGTAACAGTATCCTTAGCACCAACAAAGAATTTTCCATCCTTTGTTGAACCACTTAAAATACTATTTGCTGCTGAATAGGCCACTACATTTTTAGCATAATCTGATATACTGGCAGCATCATCAAATTTAGCTAATGCTTCAGTTACTTGGTCAGCAGTTAAAGCATTAGCAGCATCGTTGTAACCAAATAATTTTGCTAAAAATATTAATGAATCCTGTGTAGTCAATGCATTTTCTAGTCCTACCTTAGGGTCATTTGCATCTTGCCCTGCATAGAGTCCAAGATCTTTCAATGTTACAGCTTTGTCAGCGTTTGCTATTGTTGCTGCATCAGCCGCCAATACTGCAGTCATGGAAGTAAGCACTAATGCTATTGCTACAACAACTGCAGTTAACTTTCTGAGATTTCTCATGTCTAAAAACCCTCCTTATCTATTTTGTGAGTACTGTATATAAAAAATAATGGTTGGTGGCACATTTTGCTAAAATATTCCTAAGTTTGCCTATCTTTGTTCAAAATTATATCATGGGCATTTTTTGGAGTCAAACCTATATCTGGTAGATTAAGTCTTGAGCTATCAATATTTGCTGCTTCATGCTTTATTCAGTACTAAATAAAAAGAATTGACAAAACTAAAGGTATTAGTTATATTATTAATATAATTAGTTAAAACGCTTATGTAATTAGTTTTATCATTAGCAATTTGAAAGGAGACCAACTATGAATAGTCAATAGAAAATGTAAATATTATTTAGAATTTTAGTTGGGTAAAAAGAGTATAGCAAACAAAGCATCTACAGATGCATTTTGAAAATTGAATATGGGAGACTGG
>JAEWMS010000061.1 GCA_023393115.1 Bacillota bacterium | reverse complement strand
GTGGCAATACACTCCTTAAAATAGTCTAGGCTATAGAAACAAAATAAAAAGTCCACAGTGTTAAACAAAGTATAAATAAAAAATATAAAGAAAGGAATGTATTGATGTTAAATACATCATACAAGTACTTATATGGATATTAATCTGGAGTTATATAAAGTTTTTTATCATGTGGTTCAAACCGGAAGTATTTCAAAAGCATCCCAGGAGCTTTTTATTTCACAGCCTGCGGTTAGTCAGTCTGTCAAGCAGCTTGAAGCAAAGCTTGGAGGGAAGCTGTTTTACAGAACTCCTAAAGGAATAACTCTTACTCCTGCCACATCTTGAAGAGTTTCATAAGCAATACCCTAAAGTGCGTATAAAGGTATCAAATGGTACAACACCCGAAACCATAGATTCCCTGAAAAGAGGCTTGATTGATTTTGGTGCAGCAAGCCTTCCATTTTCAACAGACTGCTCTCTTGATATAATGGAAGCTATGGAGATTCAAGATTGTTTTGTGTCAAATTACAGGTTTGGTGCATTATGCGAAAAAGAAATATCAATTAAAGAACTTACCGATTATCCTGTTATTATGTTGGAGAAGAATACCAGTACAAGAAAATATATAGATAGCTATTTGTCTTCTCATTCAGTTTCAATAATACCTGAAATAGAACTGGCTACAAGTGACCTTCTGGTCCAGTTTGCAAGACGCGGGTTAGGCATCTCCTGCGTTGTAAGAAACTTTGCCGAAGAAGATATTAAAAATGGAAGTCTGTTTGAGCTTAAGCTTAAAGAAAAAATTCCTCCAAGGCAAATTGGAATAATTAAACTTACAAATGTTCATCTAACTGCCGCAGCCAAGCGGTTTATGGAATTACTCCAATAGTTTAACATCCGTTGCGTACTAACTTTATGTTCACAAATAACCTCTGGTTATGAAATCCATAATCAATTTGTATTACCGTAAACTCCTGACAAATATTAAAATCAGAATTGTAACATAATAACTATCAGGAGGTTTACAATGGATAATCTTATAATATTCAGTGGCAGTTCAGGCAAGGAATTTGCAGATAAAATATGTAGTTACTTAGGGATTTCTGTTGCTAAGTCAACAGCTTTGTCTTTTTCTGATGGTAACACATTTGTTCGGGTAGAAGAGCCTGTCCGCGGCAAGGATGTTTACCTTGTTCAATCAATAGGCCTTAATCCCAACTCTGAATTTGTTGAAATACTATTTTGGATGGATGCTTTTAAAAGAGCAAGTGCAAGTTCGGTTACCGCTATTATCCCATACTTCGGGTATGCAAAGGGGGATAAAAAAGACGAACCTCGCGTATCAATCCGTGCAAGGGTCTGTGCCGAATGTATAGAACTTGCCGGAGCAGACAGAATTGTTACAATGGATCTTCACAGTCCCCAAGTACAGGGCTTTTTCAAGAAACCGGTGGACAATCTCACAGGAATGCCTATGCATTGTGAATATATCAAATCGCTTAACCTGGACAATTATGTGATAGTGTCACCGGACGCAGGGTTTGCGAAGCAAGCAAGAGCATATTCCAAATATCTGAACGTACCAACTGTAATTGGTGATAAAACCCGCTCTGACCATAGTGAGAATGCAGAAGTTCTCGAATTAATAGGTGACGTTCAGGGTAAGGATGCTGTCATTGTGGATGACTTTGTTATCAGCGGCGGAACTCTTATTGCTCTTGCCAATATGCTTAAAACCCATGGAGCAAAGAGGATATTCGCCTGTGTATCCCATACCCTTCTTAATCCCACAGGTCTTGAGAGATTAAATCAGAGCTGTATTGAAAAGCTTCTTACCACCGACACGGTCTATAGTCCTCTTATTGCTGATTGTAAAAAAATTCATATGCTTTCAGCTGCCCCTCTGTTTGCAGAAAGTATTATAAGAATTCAAAAGAGACAGTCCATAAGTTCTTTGTTTGATACTGTTCCGGAAAAGGTCCTTGACCAATTGTTTTAGTTACGGCATCCTCCATATCTGTAGGTGGCACCATGAATAACTATATGCGATACATGCTACATGGGCCCACTATTTTTATTCCAAAATTCACTTTTATATCATTTTATGGTAAAATTTGAGTATATACTCGAAAATCTGAGTACTGGTGGAGGTATTTATGGAAATTACCTTTTACAGAAAGCTTGCCAATAAAGTAGCTGATGCAGTTGTAAAGAATGGTGAGTATTCGGAAGCTGAAGCCAAAAGAATAAATTATGGCCTGGTATGTATCTTTTCGGATTTGTATAAGTTTTTCCTGATGCTTATAGTTTTTTCACTCTTTTCATTATTGAAAGAGTACCTGTTGGCTTTTATTGCGGTTATTTTCCTAAGGCCTGTCATAGGGGGATATCATGCAAAGAGTGAACCCGTTTGCATTATTGTGTCCTTGCTTTCATTGACATTAAGTATTGTGGTGGGTAGAATGAATCTGATACCGGACCTTATTGAAATATTATTAATCGTTCTGCTACCCTTAACAGGTATTGCTATAGCCCCAGTAAGGACGAAAAAGGTAGAAGAAAAGAAAGGTAACTATAAAATTCTTGCGTTGGTTTTGACCTCTCTAACGTTATTTCTCGACTATTTTTTTATTCCCGGCCAAATCGTTGAATTGTCTGTAATTAGCACTTATTTCCTCACTTTATATCAGTTTTCTAAAAATAAAATAATACTTGGAATTTAAGTAATTTTATTTAAAATTAATTTTATATTGACTTTTTTGTAAATTTGAGGGATTATTTTAGTAGAAGGATATCGAAATATACAGGAAAGGAGTGATTCTATTGAAGAAAAGATTACTTAAGTCAATTGGGTTATGTTCCTTACTTATTACGGGCCTAGTTGCAGGTGCAGCTAAAATGGTATGGTACTACGAACCTAAGAATTAGTACCAGTCTCAGTAATTGTATAACATGAAAAACCCATAGATATAGGTACATAAAGGTATATCGTATTTATGGGTTTTTTATTTCAGGGAGGGATTGTTTTAAGTGTTTACAGTTAGCGAACTATTCTTTACAGCCTTAGAAGGTTCTATTGTTGTTTTCTTTTTTGCTATACTCTCAGGCTATAAACATAGGATTTCTAAAAATAAGACCAAACTAATCCTTTTTATAGGTTTGTATACTTTATATACATTTATAATAACATATTTCATTCCATCCGGTATTCATACCATATTTATATTATTATTGACTATTGTTTCTTTAAGTTACCTATTTAATTCTACGTTATTTAAAAGTTTAATTAAAACATTTTTAATTTTAACATTTATTTCTATCATTGAAATGTCTGTATCAATATTTAGTCTCTTAATAACAAATACTCCGTTAAATGAATTACTAGATAATAATCTTTATGTCCTATTATGTAGCGCAATTACTAAATCAATTGAAGTTGGCTGTATATTCATTTTATATAAAAGTTCATTAAGCCTTTCTTGGCTAAATGATAGTAATCCCTATCAATCAAGGTATAAACAAATATTAGTCATAACATCAACCGTCGCTGTGTTTTGGGCCTTCATCAATATTTATTTATCAAACGGCCCTCAAAATACTTATATATTTAACATTATTTCACTTGCTATCTATATTGTGTTAGTTATTACCATGGCCTCTGCTTTTCATGAAGGCTCCAAACTTGAGCTGCTCCAGTATGCCAACGAAATGCAAAAAGAAAACATTCAGCAGCTGATTGACTTTAATGAAATGGTTGCAAAGGAACGCCACGAATACAAAAACCATCTGAATACTATTTTTGGTCTATGTACTTTAAACAAGCCCGACACGAATGAGCGAATAAAGCATTATATAAACAATTATGCAAATAATTCCTCTACTAAAAACATATCCATTGATTCAGGTAATGATTTGATAGACGCAGTAATAAATGTCAAGTATAACAACGGCCTTCGAAAAGGTATCGAGCTGAAAGCAAACTTTGAGGAACCTTTACCCTCGGCCGATATTAAGGAGGACGTTGCTGTAACCGTTTTATCAAACATTATTGAGAATGCCTTTGAAGCAATGAGCAACATTGCAAAAGATAATAAATTTGTTTTTCTTAGGACCTATGTTCAATGTGATCGTTATCTTATATCGATATCAAATAATGGGCCCATGATATCTGATGCGGATAAAAGCAAAATATTTAATGCAGGATATTCTACAAAGGACAATCCCTCCAAAACCCGGGGCTTTGGCCTGAGTATCGTTCAAAATGAGATTAATCGCTGCAATGGCAGCATAGAAATTAAGAGTACACCTGAATTGACAGAATTCATTATATCGTTTAATTTAAAGCGGGTACAGGCTGTGGTTTAATTAGTTAGATGATCCGTTTGCTTTTGCAAAAAACACTTTTTTAAGATATAGGCTGGGAAGTTAAATTTTACTCCGGTATCCTCATGGATTCAATATATTCAACACCACTAAGATACACTTTAAAATACAAGGCAAGACCATCTGAATCATAGACTTTATGAATATCCGTCATACCATATCTCCATAGACCTGCAATTGTTTCATTTGATATATACGGGGCTACATCTTCAAATATCAACAGGATATGCAGATGCCATGAATTATCATGCTTCTCGCCCTGTGGCTCTGCTACGGTGATGCGTTTGAACGTCTTTTGACCATCTGATAGGTCGGTCTGGTTATTCAGATATCGTTGCAATCTCCTAAGAAACCTTTTCCCATCTTCATAGACTTTTTCATGGTCTGTCATTGCATCAGCATATGTAAGCGTAAGCCACTTACAATTGCTTGTTTCTGTTGCATTACATCGAATCAAATCCATTAGTTTATTGATACTTTTTCTGACACTTTTTGGATACTGGTAACGGTTCTCAGATCTCTTCCTCTCCTTGATTTCTCCAGTTTCTCTATCAAGGTATTTGTCCTTAGAGATATTCTGTATCGGACACCTTCTGTTAACTCCTGCAGAAAACTGGACTTCTCATATACTTCCAGTTATTTTGAATTTTACTTCGGTCTCCTCATGAAGAATAATTGATTTTGAATCCACTTTTCTAATTCGTATAATAAAACGCACCTTTCGCAACAAATTTTTTTGTTACAAAAAGTACGTTTATATGAGAGTATTGGAACTATACCTAAAAATCCGATTGTATACCCGAGGCAAATTTTTTCGCTTAAGTCTCTTAATTCATATCATGGATAACGTCACTTCGTGAGAGCCATGATACTGAATTAAGAGACTGGGATTTAGGTAGTTGGAAGTCCTAAAGTATAACCATAATTAAATTAATAAACTCCATATAAATTAATATATTTTTACCATAATGCTTTATCAAATTCCTCCGTTTCTAATTCTTTAATAAATACTGAAATCCATTTTACAGTATCTGATTCAGGCTCCGTTTCAACAAATACACCTTTATCACTTACATATACTTCCTCAAATTCATCATATTCAAAACTAGTATCTACTCTTAACATATCTTCTGTTTTTTGCCCTACATATATTTCATCAAAT
>JAEWMS010000016.1 GCA_023393115.1 Bacillota bacterium | reverse complement strand
GTGGTGATCAACTCCGGCAGCGGAAACCAGGGAATGACCGTTTCACTCCCCGTGATAGAGTATGCAAAGGAGCTGTCGGTAACCACAGAAAGGCTGTACAGGGCATTATGCGTAAGCAATCTGGTTTCCATACATCAGAAGACAAAGATAGGGAGGCTTTCTGCCTATTGCGGTGCAGTAAGCGCTGCAACGGGAGCAGGAGCTGGTATCTCTTATCTTTACGGAGGTGGTATAAAGGAGATATCCCAGACTATTACTAGTACACTAGCAAATGTATCCGGTATAGTGTGTGATGGAGCAAAGCCTTCCTGTGCGGCTAAAATAGCCTCCAGCGTGGATGCGGCCTTGCTTGCCTGTTATATGACGATGCAGGGCAGGGGCTTCGGCTCCGGAGAGGGTATCGTCAAGGACAACATAGAAGGAACCATAGATAGTGTCGGCAAGCTTGCCAAGAACGGAATGCAGGTTACTGATGAGGAGATATTGAAGATTATGATAAACTCATAGGCAGAATTCACAGAAAGCTTATGCAGATATTTAAAGCGGACTGAGTATAGACAACTCGGTCCGCTTTCTTTATTCCAGGACACCGCCGACAAGCTTCAGACTGAGGAAATCCGGAACATGAGGGCTTAAACCTTAAGGATAAAAACCTTTGTTTTTTTTATTTTACTGGAAGTTATACATGATGAATAAAATGCGTAGGAGTGAATTTCATGAAAATAGAGGCTTTGAGTTGTAATAAATAAGACGCATTCCAAGCATATTTCGTAATCTGTTAAGAATGCGGCATAGAGCCGCCTACATGAAAGGATGGTAATACAAAGGAGATTGTTGTGCTTCATGTTCCATAATGCATAAAAGCGACAGAAAAAGAGCTTATATCACCTGCCGAAGCTGCAGCTCTGGCTGAAGCAATAAAAGCTCTTGGAGGAATTAACCCTCTATGACAGTTTTGAGAATTTGGCTGTAAACATCACAAATTAAGTCTACTGAGGTTTTAGTCTCCGGATATTCCACTCTGCTAATTACACCTTTATCAAGCATGGCTAGAAGTATCTCTTTTGCAATTTCCTTTTCACTCACTGTATCACCCCCTTTTTACCATATATACAATAGAGGGGATAGCAAAAGAACTAAACAAAGTAATATCCTGACAAAATAAATCAGCCTGAATCACAAGGCTGTAAATATTCAAAAGTACAAATAATAATGGCATATAGTAAAGGATTTGCATATCATGTAGTAATTTGATTTTTATTTTGGAGGTATTAGCATGGCTCAAAAGGGCAGCATAAAGAAGGTTTTCCCTGGCGGCAACACAAGCAGGGGCTTCCACTCCTTCTATGACCAGATCATACCTGAGGACGCCGCGAGGATATTTGTCATTAAAGGAGGTCCTGGCGTCGGAAAATCGAGCTTTATGAAGACTATCGGTGAGGAATTTATAAAACAGGGCTTGGATGTGGAGTTTCACTACTGCTCCTCAGACAACAAATCACTGGACGGACTGGTGATCAAGAAAGCCAATGTAGCTCTGTTGGATGGTACTGCTCCTCACGTAGTGGACCCCAAAAACCCTGGTGCGGTGGACGAGATACTGAATCTCGGCGCCTACTGGAATGAATCCGGGCTTGTAAAGGACAAATATGATATCATTAATTACAACAAGCAGGTCAGGATGAGGTTCTACAGCGCTTACAGGTATCTGCTGTCTGCAAAGGAGATGCAGGACGATATCGAGGTCATAATCGGTGAGGGAGTTGACAGGGAGAAGCTTAACAGGCTCAAGCTGTCCCTCAGGAACGAGCTTGTGGACGGAGTAAATATCACAAATAAAGCGCCGTCAATAAGGCATCTTTTTGATAGCGCAATAACTCCTGACGGATTGGTGGACTATATTGATACCATTATTCTCGGCAACTATATCTGTTATTACTTGAAGGCTGAGATTGGCACCATTTCCACTGAAGTACTGTCTTATCTGGCAAATGAATACAGCCAGAAGGGTTATGCGGTGGAGCTGTACCATCAGCCGCTGAACCCCGACCGGCTGCAGACCCTTGTGATCGATAAGCTGAAGATAGCCGTAACTGTAAATCCCAAGATGGAATCCAGGGCATACCAGATAATTGACCTTGATTCTGTCATAGACTCAGCAAAATATGAGGATAAGGCAGAACTGCTGGCAAAGGACAGAATGATATACAGCCAGATGCTGGAGGAAGGCGTGAGGCGTATCAAGCTGGCGAAGCTGCTGCATGATGAAATGGAGAAAAGCTATGTAGGCAGCATGGATTTTGTGGGGGTCACTGAGTTGAGGAATAGTATTGTGGAGAGGATAAAGGCGATTTTGAAGAATAAATAGAATGAAGTGAGTATGAAGCCTCCGGATTAGCGTAATATACGGAGGCTTCGTTTTATAATCAGTCGGCATACAGCATCTTCCAAGCTGTTCTGTCCATATGAAAAGAGCCAAGAGAAGACTCTGCATTAATGAGTATTTTATCATAATCTCCCAGTATATCTCCGGAGATGGTAATATGCATTGTTTTTCCAATTACCGTCGATTCGATCCCTCTTGTATCCGAAATAGAATTTTTGTTGAGTCTTGTTGCTTTTAAGCTGCCATTGCTTATTACCAGATTCAAAGGGACTATATTATCCGGCTTAAAAAATACCATATTAAGATAGTAATTAGGCTTTGTACCCGGTTTGCCATCCAGCATAATGAACACATGCATATTGTTTTCCATTGAATTTTCCGCATGTACGGACAGAATATCCGATTCGGGATTTATTTCTATT
>JAEWMS010000036.1 GCA_023393115.1 Bacillota bacterium | reverse complement strand
TCCAGTCTCCCATATTCAATTTTCAAAATGCATCTGTAGATGCTTTGTTTGCTATACTCTTTTTACCCAACTAAAATTCTAAATAATATTTACATTTTCTATTGACTATTCATAGTTGGTCTCCTTATATAGTATAAATATATTATAATAATGAATTATATCATTAATTAAAGGTATTTGAAAAGTGAATCTGTGGACACAAATTAAAGGAGCTAAAGGTTTCTCCCTTAGCTCCTAGCTCCTGCAATCGTGCTTTTGTGTTGAACTATTTGCACAGCTTTTTAAGCTTCTATAGTTTAGTTAAAAGGTTTCAATTGTTATTTTGCAACAATGTTAACCAGTCTGCCTTTAACAACAATAACCTTCATAACCTGCTTGCCCTCAAGGAACTGCCTGATTTTCTCATCAGCAAGGGCTACTGCTTCGGCTTCGCTGTTATCAGCATTGGCTGAGATTTCTATCTTGCCTCTTACAGTACCGTTTATCTGAACAGCCACTTCTATAGTGTCTTTTACAAGTGCCTTTTCATCAAACTCAGGCCATTTCTGGTTGAAGATTGAGTATTCATAACCAAGCTGTTCCCACATTTCTTCTGCAAAGTGTGGAGCAAATGGAGAAACCAGCTTTATCAAGTCAGTGATCGTTTCTTCAAACAGCTTGATATTCTTGGTTTTAACCTCAGCATCATATTTATACAGCGCATTTACCAACTCCATACAGCGTGAAATTGAGGTATTGAATTGGAAGCGTTCAGTATCCTGAGTTGCGCCCTTTATTGCATTATGACGTACAAAGTTCAGTTCCTTATCATCCTTGTCAAGGTCTGTGCGGGCTTGATTGGACTTTTGCTCTGCCAGACTCTCAATAAGACGCTCAATTCTGGCAGTAAAGCGCGATATTGCTTTTATACCGTCATCACTCCAGGGGCCACCGTCAACATAATTAAAGCCAAAGCCAAGGTACATTCTGAATATATCTGAACCATATTTTCTAACGTAATCGTCAGGTGAAATGGTATTACCTTTTGATTTACTCATTCTGTTTCCGTCAGGACCGAGTATTGTACCCTGATGTACAAGTGAAAGGAATGGCTCATCAAAGTTCAAATGTCCCAGATCACGGAGGGCTTTTGTTATAAATCTTGCATAAAGTAAGTGCATTGCTGCATGTTCGGCACCGCCAACATACTTGTCAACTGGCAGGAGTTTGTTTATCCATTCAGTATCAAAGGCCTTTTCCTCATTCTTGTTGTCTGCATATCTTAAATAATAGAAGGAGGAGCAAACGAAGGTGTCCAGAGTGTCGGGGTCTCTTTTTGCAAGGCCTCCGCACTTGGGACAGGTGGTATTCATAAACTCTTCACTCTTCTTGAGAGGAGATTCTCCGTCTGGGGCAAACTCAACATTATAAGGAAGTAATACCGGGAGATCCTTTTCAGGTACGGCAACCTCTCCACAGTGGTCACAATATACTACAGGGATTGGTGAACCCCAGTATCTCTGTCTGGAAACCAGCCAGTCTCTCAATCTGTAATTGATTTTCAGGCTGCCCTTACTATCGGCCTCCAGCTTTTTCACTATAGCAAGCTTTCCATCGGCAGAGGACATGCCGTCAAATTCGGCACTGTTTACCAGAACACCGTATTCACAATATGGAAGATCATCTACTGAACCGTCGGCACTCTTGATAACTCTCTTTATTGCAAGGTTATACTTTTTAGCAAATTCAAAGTCACGTTCATCATGTGAAGGCACTGCCATGACACAGCCTGTACCATAGCTTGCAAGTACATAATCTGCTATCCATATGGGCACCTGTTCACCTGTTATGGGATGAACAGCATAGGCGCCGGTGAACACACCTGTCTTTTCCTTAACAGTTGATAGTCTCTCGATCTCAGTCTGCTTCTTCGTTTCCTTAATATAGTTTTCTACAGCTGCTCTGTTGTCGGCGGTAGTGATCTTTTCCACGATTGGATTTTCCGGCGCCAGCACAACATAGGTTACTCCGTAGAGAGTATCTGCTCTTGTGGTAAATACCTGAAACTCTATATCCTGATCGGCCACCTTGAAGGAAATCTCGGCTCCCTCTGAACGTCCGATCCAGTTGGTCTGAATCTTTTTGGTTTTCTCCGGCCAGTCTATTGTGCCAAGCTTGTCCAAAAGCTCCTGAGCATAAGCGGTGATCTTAAAGAACCACTGTGTCAGGTCGCGTTTGGTTACTTCTGTATCGCATCTTTCGCAGGCGCCGTCAACAACCTGTTCATTGGCAAGAACAGTGTTACATTTTGGACACCAGTTAACAGGTGCATTTTTTCTGTAAGCCAGACCGGCTTTGTAAAGCTGCAGGAACAGCCACTGAGTCCACTTGTAATAGTCAGGCATACAGGTCTTTATTTCATAGTTCCAGTCAAAGGTAGCTCCCATTTCCTTGAGCTGGCCTTCCATGGTTTCAATATTCTTAAGGGTAGAATCCTGAGGATGAATACCTGTCTTGATAGCATAGTTTTCAGCGGGAAGGCCGAAAGCATCAAAGCCCATTGGATGGAACACTTCATAACCCTGCATTCTCTTCATTCTGGCCCAGGAATCAGTCAGACCATAGTTATACCAATGTCCCACATGTAAATTGGCACCTGAGGGGTATGAAAACATTTCGAGACAGTAAAGCTTCTTGTCAATGTTTTCAGGATTAAACTTGTAAATATCCGTTTCCGCCCACTTCTTCTGCCACTTTCTATCTATATCTGCTGAGTATGGCATTTAATCAACTCCTTTAAAATAATTATAGCTTTAATGTTATAGAATTTATTAGTAATAGAATTTATAAAACCCGCCTCTAATAAAAGAGACGGGTTAATCCGCGGTACCACTCTTGTTAGCTTCAAAGGTGTTTAAAGCTCACTTGATATCCTGTAACGTAGGAAAACGGCTGTCTTTAGCAGCAGCTCCACGGCGAGTTCAAAGTATGCCACCTGCTGTACTTCCACCCAATGTACAGCTCTCTGTCGGGAATACATTCCCTAGGAACAAAAACCTTTACTATTCCGCTTCATAACCTGTTAATATAAATGTGTGCTAATACAAATATTAGCACCAACATACTACAGAGTACCACATCTTAAAATATTTTTCAAGTTGGAATGCTTATGCTTTCGTAATAAAAACTACTCCCCCAATAATAAGCAGAATACCTATAAGCTTTTGTGTTGAAAGCGACTCCTTAAAGAGAAAAAAGCCAACAAATATACTTAATACATAAGCAAAACTGTTCAGAGGGTATGCAACTGAAAAGGGTACCTTGGAGAGAATAAAAAGCCATAGGACAGTTGAAATACCGTAAACCACAACACCTGAAAGTATCAAAGGGTTATATAACAGCTTCAAACTGTAACCTGATGGTTTCATCAGCCCCAGCTTCCATAATACCTGACCTAAAATTGTTAAAGCAGAATTCAGAAAGGACAGTAAAATATATTTTAAATACATAACCTATTTCCTCTTTAGTACATAGTAACTGGTAACCTTTAAAGAACATAAATATTGCTAAAGCAAAGAAACCAATTTTTCCTTGTTATTATGCCCTTGAACCGAACATGGTTATTCATATGTAGAGTAATAACCGATATATCTGCTACCTGTTCTTGTAATAAAAGACTGCTAGCTGTGTCCTGTCTCTAAGCTGAAGCTTTTCTAAAAGAATGCTTATATAATTTCTTATGGTCCCTTCACTTAAATACATAACTTCTGAAATCTCCTTGTTACTGAGGCCTTCTGAAATATGTACCAGAAGTTCTACCTCCTTCTCTGTAAGATCAAATTTTGAAAAGGATGGTGTACTGCTTCCATTGATCAGACTTGGAAGCTTTGTTATTATTTCATTACCAAATACACTTTGCCCCATAAATACAGCCTTTAGTGCAGGAACGATGCTTTCAAAATTTTGTTTCAGCAGATAGCCTTTAGCGCCAATTTTAAGAGCTGTTATAATGTATGAATCATCAGAAAAGGTTGTAAGATATAGGATTCGGGCATTTGGGTATTGTTTCAGCAATACTTCTCCGGCCTCCAATCCTGTCATTACTTCCATTCGTATGTCCATAAGCAGAATATCAGGTTGAAGCTGGCTATATAGTTCTATGGCTTGCTGTCCGTTATTTCCTATACCGATAACACTGATCTCGGGATCAACTTCTAAAATGGTTTTTAGTGAAACGCAAACAAGTTTATCATCGTCAACTACAAGTACATTCATATTAAGTTTCCTTTTCCTTCCCTTTAGGTACTGAAATAAATATTCTAAAGCCGTTTTCTACATTAATGTGTATATTACCGCTATACTTCCTGACCCTCTCGGTTATATTATTCAGGCCGATACCGTCATCCATACTATATTCTGTCACTTTTCCATTATCCTGAATAATCAGCTGATAAAGAGCGGGATGCTCTCTGAGGGTAACACTAACTTCTGTGGCGTTTGAATGCTTTATAGTATTGGACAGTGCTTCATTTAAAATAGATATAAAGCAATACTTTAAACCTTTTTCAACACTTTCTGTAATATCATAATCCAATGATATGGGACAAAAATCAAAGTTTTCCACCAGTGAGGCAATATGAGACTTAAGATCAATGGACTCCTCATGAAGGTTGTGTACACTGCTTCTGATACTATCCATTGCTTGGGAAAGTGTGTTTTTTATCGAGGAAAGGCTTTCCTTAAATGTTTCATCCTTATTAATTGCCATTAAAGCTCCTAGCTGGAGCAGACATCTCGAAAGCAGGTGCCCTACATTATCGTGGATTTCCATTGCTATTCTATTTCTTTCATTAAGGGTAGCCATATTAATTTCATAATCCTGTTTTTCCATTAGTTCACTGTTTTTCTTCTCCAAAAGTATTGAACGTTCTTTTGTGGTATCTCTTAGCAGCATGTATTGCTTTCTGATGTTATACAGACTACGTGTACGGTACTTAAGTAGATAGGATACTGCTATGAGAATAAGAACCACAGACATACTTCTATATGACAAGTAATTCATATGAGTAAGAAAGGGGATAAGTATAAGAAGGGCAATCAGCTGCTCTTTTTCAACAAATATGTCGTAGCATATCAAAGGTATGAACATAAGAAATACCGGGTAAAACTGGCATAAAAAAATATATCCTATAATAAATAAAATTCTTATTATCCTTTTATCAAAATAGCTGTTAAGAGACGAAAGGGTAATACTTACAATTATCGGAACAATACTATAACTACTGCCGGTATCAAACAAATATATTATCAAACAAGATAAAAATATAACTGTCTTATCAATTAGTTCTTTCAAGCTAACCTCCCCTGAAAATTTCTGGAATTAATAAGAATATTTTATCAAGCATTTATCTATTTCTCAACAAGCGTATTTTTTTTAGATCAAAAAAACGCTCGAAAAAGGTTTACATAAATTCAAAGTAGTATGAACAACCCAGTAGGACTCTACATAAAATAGATTAAGCTAAATACTATAATTTTGGAGAATGATGTAAATGGAAAGATTCGCAGTAATAATGGCAGGAGGCTCAGGAACAAGGTTATGGCCCATATCCAGAGAAACAAGGCCCAAACAATTCATACAAGCTGGTGACGGTAACAGTATGTTGGTTCAAACTATTGAGAGATTATGTGAAACAATTTCATCTGAACATTGTTTTATTGTAACTGACAAGCGCTTGAAAAACATAACCTACTCGACTGTTAAAAACTTGATTCCACGACAAAACATTATTCTTGAGCCTAAAAAGAAAAACACTGCAGCATGTATTGAATATGCCGCCATGACCTTAAAAAAAAGGTTTGGTGAGGGAGTGGTTTGCTTTGTACCGGCAGATGGATATGTGAAAAACAGGAAGGGATACAATGAAGCGATAGAGATGGCTTACGATGCTGCCGAAGAAACAAAGTCTCTTGTAGTTGTGGGTATCACTCCTACCTACCCGGCAACAGGTTATGGATATATTCAGATTGACAAGGATAAGGGAGATGATGAAAGACTTCATTTAGTACAAAATTTCATAGAAAAGCCTGATTTTGATACAGCAAAAAGGTTCTTTGAATCCGGGGAGTTTCTATGGAATGGAGGTATTCTGGTAGGAAGGTTGGATTTAATAATAGAAAGTGTGAGGAGGTTCCTGCCCGAGCACGAGGCTAATATCGGAAGGGCTGTAATGGAACCAAAACGTTCAGTAAGTAACAGATATCTTGAGGAAGCATATAATAAAATACCAAGTGTATCCTTCGACAATGGTGTTTTGGAGAAAATCAATTGCATTTATGTAATAAAAGGTCTTTTTGACTGGGACGATATAGGAAGCCTTGATGCTCTGGCTAGAACCTATAGGGCAGATGAAAATGGAAATGTCATCAACGGGAAACATGTTGGGATGGATACCAGTAATTCAGTTGTTTTGAGTGACGATGCTCTTATTACAACAATAGGAATTGATAACCTTATTATTGTGAACTCCAAGAACGCAATAATTGTATGTCCCCGTGACAGAGCTCAGGAGGTGAAAGGGCTGGTAGAGTCGCTTAGAGAGAAAGGCTATGAGGACCTTTTATAAAGGAGCAGGGAGAAAAAATGTATTCGGTTAAATTTTTATTGATTAAATCAACTGGGAATGGATTTTGGTATGATATGCATCATGTTTTAACACAATTTTATTTTGCCGAGATAACCAATAGAACACCTATCGTATATTGGGGCAAAAATTGTCTATACAGTATTGACGAGGAATCGGAAGCCTTCAGCCAGTTTTTTCAACCAGTATCACAATATGGAATTGGAGATTTGGAGAACCCCGGATTAACCTACTATCCGGAGGTGTGGAATAGTGACAACCTAAGAGAAGATGGTACGGAGTTGGATATTGAATGTACACTTGATGAAATAATTAATTGTGATGCAGATGTATTGGTTCAAAAGAATTTCATTGAGCATGAGAATATGGTGCATTGGATTGAAAAACATCCCATGTACGGGTTCATTTCCAGATATTTATACAGTGAAATGCTGAAAAAATATATACGACTTCAACCTCTGGTGGCTGACGAGATTGATGAATTTTATAATTCAAAAATGAGGGGATACCCTTTTATTGCAGTTCATATACGCGGAAGTGATAAGGTTGTAGAGGTAAGTAATCTTCAGGAAATTAACAGGCGGTATCATGCTGAGATTGATAAAATGCGGGGTATATGTCCTAACGCGAAGCTGTTTCTATTGACTGATTGCAGCGATATTTTGGAGCAATATAGAACTCTATACCCTGATATTGTTATAAATACCGAATGTAAGAGAGTCTTTGAGACCAGTATCGGATCACATTTTCAGGATTATGAAGATAAGGCCCGAAAAGGCTTGGAGATCATAAAGGATACCTGGCTGGCAGCCAAGTGTGACTACTTTATTGGTAACGGCTATTCCAATGTATCTCAGGCTATAACTGAGCTAAGGGATTGGGATAGCATTAAGATAAAGCTTTTGTATTAGATTTGGAGGGTGTTTGATGTTAGACAAAGACAGACTAATTGAACTATATAGAACAATGCTCATTATAAGAAAGTTAGAGACTAAAATTGCTGATGAGTATAAAAACGATGAAATGAAAACACCAATACATCTGTCCATTGGACAGGAGGCCGTTTCGGCCGGGGTATGCATTAACCTGAATAATGACGATTATGTTTTCGGAACACATAGAAGCCACGCTCAGTATATTGCTAAGGGTGGAGATATCAAAAAAATGGTTGCGGAATTATACCTGAGGAAAACAGGCTGTTCATACGGAAGAGGCGGCTCAATGCATCTACTGGCCCCAGAGGTAGGGATACTTGGCTCAACAGCTATTGTAGGCGGAAATATCCCTTTGGGAACAGGTACAGCCCTTGCATCTAAGTTATCAGGGAATGGAAAGGTAACAGCGGTATTCTTGGGAGATGGTGCAGTTGATGAGGGTACATTCCACGAAAGTTTGAACTTTGCAGCACTGAAAAAGCTATCGGTTATTTATATTTGTGAAAATAATGCTTACGCAATAAACTCCCACCATAGTGCACGTCACCCTAAAGACAATATTTACAGGTGGGCTGAAAGCTATGATATTCCCAGCTTCCAAATAGACGGAAATGATGTTATTAAAGTTTCAGAGTATGCTGAGGCTGCTGTTGATAGGTGTAGAAACGGAGAAGGACCAACTTTCTTGGAATGTATAACTTACAGGTGGAAAGGTCATATCGGAACCGTCAATGATGTGGGAGAGGGGCAAAGAACCCAGAGCGAGTATGATTATTGGCTTGCAAAATGCCCTATTAGATGGTACACAAATTACCTTTATGATATCGGGCTTTTGACTAAGGTGGTGGAGAATACCATAAACAGTGAAATCGACAGCTTGGTAGAAGATGCCTTTAAGTTTGCGGTAAACTCTCCAAAACCGGAGCTGGATGAACTTACAGAGTTTGTATACGTTTAAGAGTGAATAGTGAAGTATTCACCCTTCATTCTTCACTATTGAGTAGGCTTACTTTATGCTACACAAGGGTTTTATTATGAAAGAAGCAGGAGGTAGATAAAATGCCCTGGACTACTATAGAAGTTGAAAAACAGGATAAATTTATTATTGATGATGAGACGCAGTCCGGAAGGACCATATCATATAAGGATGCTATATACGAGGCACTGGATCAATCAATGGCCAGAGATCCCCGGGTTTTTATAATGGGAGAGGGTATTGATGACGTTGCCGGAGTTTTCGGCACCACTAAAGATTTACATGAAAAGTACGGCAAGCAACGAGTATTCGACACGCCAATAGCCGAAAACTCTCTTACGGGTATCGCTGCCGGCGCTGCAATGGCCGGTTTGAGGCCTATACTTGTTCACGCCCGTATGGACTTCTTACTGCTGTCCTTTGATCAGTTGGTTAATCAT
This sequence comes from Bacillota bacterium, assembly GCA_023393115.1. GTDB lineage: Bacteria > Bacillota > Clostridia > Acetivibrionales > DSM-1351 > Ruminiclostridium. The sequence continues at coordinate 50,441 of JAEWMS010000036.1, read as the reverse complement.
GCTTCCAAATGGAGCTATATGACGGGCGGAGAAGTAAGCGTTCCAATGGTGGTACGCACTATCAGCGCCAGAGGGTGGGGTTCGGGAGCACAGCATTCCCAGTGTATTCAGGGTATGCTTATGAATGTACCGGGACTAAAAATAGCTGTACCAGCGACGCCATACGATGCCAAAGGATTAATGGTTTCAAGTATAATAGACAACAATCCGGTTTTATTTGTTGAACATCGCTGGTTGTACAAAACTATGGGCAAGGTACCCGATACCCTGTATTCCATACCCTTCGGAATAGGGACGGTAAGAAAAAAGGGCAGTGACGTAACCATTGTTGCAATATCCTATATGGTTATTGAAGCCTTAAAAGCTGCTCAGAAGTTGGAGTCAGAAAATATTTCCGTTGAGGTAGTTGACCTGAGAACAATAAAGCCTATTGATGAAGACATCATCTTTGAGTCACTTGCCAAGACCGGCAAGCTTATTATTACCGATACAGGGGCAAAGACAGGAGGGGCCGCCTCAGAAATAGCGGCTATTGTTTCAGAGAAAGCTTTTGGCTACTTAGAAAAGCCAATAGTCAGAGTATGTTGCCCAGATACACCTACACCTACGAGTGATGTACTGGAGAAGGTATATTATCCCGACTCGGAGACTATCTGCAACGCAGTTAGGGAAATTTTGAAATAAGTGAAGGGTGAAGAGTTAATAGTGAACTATTTACCCTTCACCCTTCACTATTCATTATAAAGGAGGTAAAACCTTGGATAAATATATAGAACAGGATTGCAGAGAGTATCTCGGACGAATGGACTTATCACCCCTTAAGGGGAAGACTGTGCTTATCACAGGTGCTAACGGTCTCATAGGAACTTATCTCATATACATGCTTCATCTGTCAAACCTGGAAAAGGGCACAGAGATTAATATTGAGGCCGTTAGCAGAAGCTCTCCCAATCAAGCCTTACGTGAGATATTTAGTAACAGGTACACCTTCCACTCGGTGGATTTGAACCTGGCTGATTCCCTTGACAGGCTGCAGAGGGCAGATTTTATTATTCATGGGGCAACCTATGCCCAACCTGGTAAATTCCTGAGAAACTACCTTGATACCATGCATCTTAACACTGTTGTCACTGAAAGGTTGCTCCAAAAAGCCAAAGCAGACAATGCAGACTTCCTGTTTATGAGTTCCTCAGAGGTATATGGAGAACCTGATGCCGGGAATATTCCAACCCCTGAAGAATTCCCGGGGCTATGCTCGCCGGTAAATGTCAGGGCCATATACTCTGAAGCCAAGAGAATGGGTGAGACCCTTTGCTTTGCGTATAGAAACTATGAAAGTGTCAATGCTAAAATAGCACGGATATCCATGACCTACGGTCCCGGAGTCAGTGCAGGTGATGAGCGTGTCCTGGCACAATTTATCAGGCAGGCTTTAAGCAATAAAGAAATAGTTATGTTGGACAGCGGCAGCAAGATAAGAACCTTCTGCTACATTTCGGATTGTGCGCTAATGCTGCTGAATATAATGCTGTACGGTACTGAGCTGGTTTATAATGTGGGTGGAAAGGAGAACATCACCATAAGAAAGCTTGCAGAAGAGATTTGTGCAGTCACCGGGAGCAAGCTTTCAGTGAGGGAGAACTCCGGGCAGGCAGCGGCCGAAAAGGTTAAGGTTTCTCCACAACTAGTCCAGCTTGATATTACCAAAGTTTGCTCGGAGTTCGGACTGGATAATTTCAAGCCCATGAGTGAAGGACTTAAACGCACCATAGAATGGAACTCCAGTAATCTTTAGCAATAGTGTTTATAGATAGGATATGGGGTAATATAAGTCGCACTCACTGTACTGTTTATTGCACCTTGCATAGTTTATCCGCTCAAAACTGAACCGTTGCTTAAGATTGAATTCAACATTAGGCATCCAGGTACTAAAAATATACTCCCATATGCCTGATAGGGTTTTCGAGGATATTTCTTCAGGCCTGTGGGGGCCCATATATGTAAAAACACCGTATTTATGAGGAAGAATACTCTTAACCGTCATGTCAGGCGGGACTATACTGTTCAGATCAATCTGGACAGAGGGCTGATAAATTGTATATTTCTCATCATTGGGAGGACATGTTGTCAAACCGATGTAAACATCTTTTTCCACCGGGTTGAAAACCCTGAGCCTATGGTTGTAGAAGAAATCAACTCCAAGTTTGCTGGAAGTCTGATTTTCCAAGTTGTCTTTAATGTCGACATTATATTCAAGTCCGGCTATTGTAAAAGACGGCAGTACGGTTATTGATCGTAAGAAGACAAGCCCTTCTCCGGCACAATTCATAAAGTCTGCATTAAACCTGTCAAGTATCTCAAGAGGGCGGGGAGTTCTTCTCCATTTTGCAGGAGTAATGCCGAACTCCTCCTTGAAAACTCTGTTATAGGTTCGTTCACTGCCGAAGGAGTATTTTGAGGATATAAATTCTATACTGTTCCGCTCATGGATCAGATCGCTCAGCGATTCGGCTATTCTTCTCCTCCTGACATATTCCATTAAGCCTGTGGAGGTAGCACCCTTCCATATCCTTAGAAGATGAAACTTTGAAATATTGACGTTTTCAGAAATATTATCAAGATTTAACGGCTCCAACAAATTACTTTCTATGAATTCGGTAGTTTCGTTTATTATCTGTAGAAGATAATTATCCATATTAGACAACGCTCCTGTCTTGAAATAATAAAACTGATGTTCGCAATTTTTGTCCTGTTTTTACCAAATAGTTTAAGTATAATCATACAATAACCCATAGGTTAATAACAATCCTTTTATTGAGAAATTTTAAATAAGCACTAAACATGAGTAGTAAATGCTTCGAAGGGAAGGGATATGAAAATGGACGAAAAAAGGCAGGCCCAGTTAAAGAAAAAGTTTGATGATGCGGTTGACAGCTTTGTTGACAAGATGAAGGATGACCCCAACATAATTGCCGTAATTGTGTGCGGAAGTGTTGCTTACGATATGGTCTGGGAAAAAAGTGATATTGATATGACTTTGGTGGTGCGGGATCAAAACCTAAAGAATTATAGCTACTCTATAATTGAAAACGATATACTTATAAATGTTGGTATATCTACCCGGAGTTCCTTCAGAAGATACCTGGAAAAAGACATCGGTGGATCATTCTCACAGGCATATTTTTCAAAGGGAAAAATCGTATACACCACAGATGACAGCTTGCATGAATTTTTTGAGGATATGAAAATCATGGGTAGTGATGATATAGCTCTTTCTGCATTTTTCATGGGCTGTCAACTGGTAGGTATTTATGAAAAGTGCCAGAAATGGCTAACTGTGAAGGAAGATCTGCTTTATACACAGTACTATGTATTGAAAGCCGCAGAAGTTATTGCCAACATGGAGCTCTGCCTGGCAGGTGAGACTGCTTCCCGGGAGTCCATACAAAAGGCGCAGGCTCTTAATCCGGAACTAATAAAAACTTTTTATCAGGAGGCCATGTCCCACCATCTCAACCGGGAAGAGCTCGAAGCTGCCATCATAAAAATAGACAACTATCTTGAAAGCAAGCTTGATGTTCTTAAAAAGCCGGTCATTGAATTTATGAGTGACAATGAGATAAAAACCACAACACTTATTGCCAAACATTTTCGTAATGATAGTCATTTCCTGCATAACATGTTTGACTACCTTGCCGACAAGGGTGTTATTGAAAGAGTATCCCAAACAATTCGAATAACTCCAAAAAGCAAGCTGGCGGTTGAGGAACTGGGGTACCTGCTTATAACGTCTTAATTAGAAAGAAGTACAATAAGACAATATTAATATGTAATTTCAAAAAGACGGGTGAAAAAGAAAGGAAAGAAAAATATGTCTATCAGAACACATATTGAAATATCCGGGGCAAAGCAGAATAACTTAAAGAATATATCGGTTGAAATACCAAGAGATAAGCTGACCGTAATAACGGGAGTATCCGGGTCAGGTAAATCCTCTTTGGCTTTTGATGTTATTTACGGTGAGGGTCAGAGAAGATTTCTGGACTCTATATCAAACTTTGCAAAAAGCCGTATAAGCCAGTTGAAAAAGGCAAAGGTCGATTATGTGAGGGGCTTATCTCCTGTTATAGCCATAGAACAAAAAAAGGGTAATAACAACCCAAGGTCAACAGTTGGTACTGTTACAGATATTCACGACTATTTAAGACTTCTGTTTTCTACTGCGGGGGTTGGAAGATGCCCCGAGTGTGGTCACCCCCTTAAGCAATTGTCGGCAGCACAGATGGCCGAGCATATTTCTACTCTCCCAGCAGGGACAGTGGTTGAACTTAGAGCACCGGTTTATAAGATTTTTGGTGAGGATTATGATTACACTTTTCATCAACTGAGGGAGAAAGGTTTTAAAAAGCTGCTTGTTGATGGTGAACCCTTTTCATTGGCCGAAAAGAGAGAACTTGATGAAACTAAAAATTATAAGATTGAGCTTATAATTGACAGGTTCACTCTGAAAAATGATACATACATTCAGCTGTCAAAATCAATTGAAGCTGCCATGCTTGCACTTGATGAGGACATCATGATAAAGGCCGAGGTTATCGGAGGCGTCGATCAGAAATTTTATGACGGCTTCGGTTGCCCGGAGCACCATTTCAGCTTATGTGAAATGCAGCCCTTCCATTTTTCCTTCAATACACCTGCCAGTGGATGTCACACCTGTCTGGGGGTGGGAATGTCATATGTAGTGGAGCCTAGATTTTTGATTGTTTCCCCTGAAAAAAGTATAAATAAGGGGGCTCTAAAAAATACAGTTTTCAGTCCCAACAGCAAGGATAGCTATAGGTCGGTTATTATGTATAGCTTATCCCAGAAGTATAATTTTAGTCTGGACACTCCTTTCAGAGATTTACCAAAGGAGATTCATGAGCTTTTATTCTATGGTTCAAAAGGTGAACTGGTGGAGATGCTGCAGCCGCCCTTCTCAACAAAGAAAAACTGGATAACCGGGAGGGCCAGACCTTTTGCAGGTTTTGTAAACGAGCTGGAAAGCTGGTATAAGCACTATATCAGGAAAACTTCCACAAGCGAAGCCTTTGAACCGAACTTTATCAAGGAATGTATGATAGAAAAGGTCTGTCCGGAATGTAACGGTGCCAGACTTAAGAAACAAAGGCTTCAAGTTACCGTGGGAGGAAAGAATATTGATGAAATGAGCAGAATGCAGCTTCCTGAACTTCTGGACTTTCTTAAGTCGTTGACCTTTGAGGAGGATATAAGGGAGGTAGGTGAATCGGTAATCCGGGAAATAAGCTCAAGATTAGAGCTGTTGATAAATATAGGACTGCACTATATAAACTTATCCAGAAGAAGCGACAGTATATCGGGCGGAGAGATGCAGAGAATAAAAATGTCCACACAGATCAGCAGTGAGCTCATGGGCATGCTGTATGTAATGGATGAGCCCAGTATTGGTCTTCACCCCAGGGATACCCAAAAGGTTATAGATACCATGAAAAAGCTGCGGGATATTGGAAATACCGTTATTGTTGTGGAACATGATGTGGATACCATAAGAAGTGCTGATCATATTATTGAAATCGGACCGGGTCCGGGTGTTCATGGAGGTAATATAGTAGCCAGCGGCACACTGGAGGATATAATGAATTCGGAGGTATCTGTAACCGGTAAGTATCTATCCGGCGCTGCTTCCATACCAGTACCTGAAACAAGAAGGAATCTGGGAGACCATTTTCTATCTATTCAGGGAGCTCGTGAAAATAATCTTAAAAATGTAGACATTGATATCCCCCTTGGTGTATTTATCTGCGTTACAGGTGTTTCAGGCTCCGGAAAGAGTTCTTTGATTAATGAAATACTGTATAAGCAGCTAAAGGTGAATAAAACAGGAGCAAGAATTGTATCGGGAGAGCATGATTTCCTTTTTGGAGCCGAATTGCTTAACAATGTTATAAACATCGATCAATCCCCCATTGGAAGGAACAGTAAATCAAATCCGGCCACTTACATAGGCATTTACGATAAAATACGTGAAATTTTCGCCATGCAGCCCGAGGCTATAAGCCGTGGGTATAGTGAAATTGATTTCAGCCTCACTCATGCAAATGGTACACGGTGTGAGCATTGTGCAGGAGATGGAATAATAGTTACAAACCTTCAATTCATGGCTGATATAGAAACTATTTGTCCTGTCTGTAAAGGAAGGCGTTTCTCAGATGAAGGCTTAGAAATAAAATACAAACAAAAAAGTATAGCTGATGTCCTGGAAATGACAGCAGAAGAGGCGCTGGACTTCTTTAAGGATAACAAATACCTGAGACATAAGCTGCAAATAATTAATGAGTTAGGTCTGGGATATATGACACTAGGTCAGAGCTCCACAACCCTATCCGGTGGGGAGGCGCAAAGAGTCAAGCTGGCCTATGAATTATCCAAGATAAAGAGAGGTGCCCATAATCTGTATATACTTGATGAGCCCACCACCGGGCTACATCTGTCGGATATTCAAAAACTTATACACTGCATGGTTAAGCTTGTAGACAACGGACATACGGTTCTGGTTATCGAGCATCATCTGGATGTGATAAAGTCTGCAGACTACATTATTGATATGGGGCCGGAAGGTGGCAGCGGTGGGGGTTTTGTTGTAGCCGAAGGCACACCTGAGCAGGTGACAAAGGTGAAAGCCTCCCTAACAGGGAGATTTTTAAAAGAGGTTTTATAAGAGTTTATAAGACTTTATAAGACATAGTTAAGTATATATGATATCATAGTATTGGAAAAATATCCCGGAGGTTTATTTTATTTAACCGTCGGGATAGCGAAGATATTTTTTGAGGTGGGGAGTATTTTATGGGGAAAATTGTTTTTGGTTTGTTTGCTGCAGTGCTATTACTGTGTTTTTGCGTATATAATTGGTGGGATCGAAGAGAAAAATACAAAAGGATGTTTGATGAGGAGAAGCAAAAAGTAAATCCCTTTAACAGTCATACTGCATGGGGGCTTTATGCTGCGGGTATTTTCTTACTTATTCTAGGGTTTGCAGGGTATGCGATATATGAATTAATGTTAAATATTAAAAGGTAATGTCGGAGTTACATTATTGGATAGCCCTACTCATTTTAATTAGTTAAATAAAGTACATAAAATAAGGTTACATATCAGGGGGTTGATTTCTCTGGTATGTGACTTTTATTTTTTAGTAAAGTTTACTGTTTATTAACAATTATTCACATAAAAGAATAGATATCCCTATAATAGTATTATATAATTATTGTGGTATAAACATGGAGCTAACTTTAACAGATTCAGGAATTACAGATATAATGCTACAACGGCATACATTTTTTGCCTGTTTGCGAATGAAGAGGAAAAGAAATGAAAGTGTTACATACAAAACTCAAAACAAGACAAGCCCTAGCCGGTTTTTTATTTGCCTTTCCCAGTCTGGCCGGATTTGCTATTTTCCTGGCAGTACCCTTTCTAATCAGCCTATACTACTGCTTTACGCAGGGAATAGGTGGGGCCGAATTTGTAGGATTTAAAAATTTTATAGATCTTTTTAACAGTAATTCCTTTAGGCTGGCATCATGGAACACCGTTATATTTAATACAATAAGTGTTCCACTTATTATGCTTTTGTCCTTTTCTCTGTCAATACTACTTAACAGCCAAATTAAAGGTCTGCCCATATTCAGAAGCTTTTTCATACTTCCCCTGGTAATACCTGTTGCATCTGTGATACTGGTGTGGAATATCCTGTTTAATGAGTATGGTGTCATTAATAGTATCTTAATTAAACTTGGAGCTGAAGTAAACATTGACTGGATAAGAAGCGACAAGTCAATGTGGGTGCTGGTTCTGCTATATCTCTGGAAGAATTGCGGCTATAATGTAATATTGTTTCTGGCAGGTTTAAACAACATACCAAAGGAATATTACGAATCAGCCAGGATTGACGGGGCAGGTAACCTTGCATGTATGAAAGCCATAACAATTCCGTTTATGATCCCTACAGGCTTTTTCGTCTTTATGATGTCAATTGTAAATTCCTTTAAGGTGTTCAGGGAAGCCTATCTTCTGGGTGGCAGCTATCCAAGTCTTAAAATCTACATGCTCCAACACTTTATGAATAATAACTTTTTAAATCTGTCCTATGAGAGACTGACAACAGCTGCTTTTATTATGGCCATAGTAATAGCCCTGCTGGTACTGATACTTTTCAAAATAGAAGCCAGATTCGGAAGGAGCATGTAACATGGACAGATTCAATACTGTTTTGGTTAAACCGTCTGACAAAATTACTGATAAAATCAAAGGGTTGACAAAATACCTGATAATAATTTGTGTTTCGGGAGCACTTCTGTTTCCTGTAATATATATGCTTTCCAACTCGTTTATGTCAAGCCATGAAGTAATGCAGAACTATAGTGCTATAAGTGAGACAGCTGTAGAGGAGGGTGAAAAACCCGAAATAACTTTTTCGTTAATCCCCGATAAGGTCAGCTTTATGCAATACTACAACGTGCTGCTAAGAAAGCCAAAATTCCTTTTTATGTTCTGGAATTCTGTTGCAGTCACTTTACCCATTATGCTTGGACAGATTATTGTGGCAACTATGGCAGCCTACGCTTTTGCAAAGCTGAAATTCCCCTTCAGCGATAAAATATTTTTTATTTACATAATAGTAATGATGATGCCCTTTCAGGTAACTCTCGTACCCAACTATATCATTCTGGATAAGATAAATTTGATGGGAACTTATTGGGCTATAATTTTCCCGGGGATCTTTTCCACCTTTGGGGTATTCCTGCTGAGACAGTTTATGATAAATATACCGGATGATTATTGTGAAGCCGCCAAAATAGACGGTGCAGGGTATTGGAGAGCCTTTTCCTCAATATTGCTGCCGCAATGCAAGGGTGCAACAGCTTCGCTGGCCATATTAGTATTCATAGACAACTGGAACATGGTTGAGCAGCCCCTTATTTTTTTGAAGGATGAGACCATGCACCCTCTTTCCATATTCCTGTCCAGAATAAACAGCCAGGAAATAGGGATTGCCTTTGCCTGTGGGATACTGTACATGGTTCCGACATTGCTTATATTTTTATACGGAGAAAATTACTTAATAGAGGGAATAGAATTGTCGGGAATCAAGTAAAAAGTGAAATAGTAAATTAATTTGATACAGTTTGGAGTGGTGGAATAAAATGGAAAACATTCAAACAGAAAAGCAGTTAATAAATAGAAAAAAGTTAATCCGGAAGGCTGCAGTAATTTTCATTTGCATTATTGTTCTGCTGACGTTCTTTTCAAGCACTATAAATAATTTTTTGTTGCCGGAGGTGGAATGTGACACTCCCTCTGCAGGGGTACTTGCAAACGAAATTACTGCTGAGGGAGAAGTTCTTCCGGTAAGTGTTGAGACTGTTTATTCATATGGCAATTGGAAGCTGAAAAGTGTTGAGGTTCAAGAGGGGCAGGAGGTCACTTCCGGAACAACACTGGCTATTGTTGACGCACAGGATATTCAGCTTGAGATGAAGAAAGCTGAACTTAACATCATAAAGCTGGAAAATAGCCTGAAGAGATATAAAAACGGGTTTCAGACTATAGATATTGAACAGTACAGAGCTGATTGTGATGCAGCATATAAGGCTGTCCAAAAAGCTGAAAAGGAGCTTGAGGACCAAAAGGAGCTATATACCATGGATGCAGTTGCCATGGTAAGTGTGAATGAGGCACAAGAACGGCTGGAAGAGGCAAAAGCAGATTATGAAAAAAAACAGCGTATGTTAGAGCAGAAAGAGGACGAAAGCGTTAAAGCCGGAGATAATTACAGTATAGATCTGGCCGAAAAGGAAGCAGAGCTGGAAGTAAGCAGACTGGAGCTGCAAAAAATGAAAAAGAATGTACCTTCAGATGGAGTACTAAAAGCTGCTGTAGATGGCACAGTAAAAAGTATCCCACTCAAGAGTGGGGCCACTGCGAGCAACGGACAGATCCTTTTTGAAATAGTCAAAAAGCAGTCAGGAGTTGCAGCCAGGTGGACCATGGATATAAAACCCGCAAATAAAGTAAAAGTTGGAGATTCTGTGGAGTTATATACATCAAACGAAGTAAAATTAAGTATTAATGAAAGAGTTAAAGAGAAAAAGTACCTCCCGAAAGAAAATCTATATGAATTTACTGCCTATATAAACGACAAGGAAGATAAGCTGGAAATAGGACAGACGTTGAATGTATCAGTACGAAAAGAAAGCAAACAGTACAATACTCTTGTACCTAAAAGCAGTGTTATTGATGAGGGCGGGAAAAAGTACATATTTATTCTGAAAGAGAGAGATGGAGTTTTGGGGAAGGAAATGTATGTTGCAAAGCAGGAGGTTACCGTTGCTGAGGAGGACGATTTCTATAGCGCAATAACGGGAGTAGGGCTCAATGGGGACGAAAAAATAGTTAAGTTCAGTACTAAAGCTCTATCAAACGGGCTTCAGGTTAAATTGAGGTGAGTGGATTGAACGAGACAAATGTGTCAAATGAATTAAGGCGATACTCCTTTAAAAAGCTGATTACTACTATGTCGATTTTATTTTGTTTGGTCTTTTTACTAAACAGTATGGCTGCGGGATTCCAGGCTGATTATGAAAAGAGATACGGTGGAAGGCTTGAGATTAATAAAGATAGTGTAAAAGCTGATGGCGATAGGACGATAAAGTATAAACAAATTCAGAGCATGGTAAACTATCCCCTTGAAAGGGTCTCCTATTTGAATGAAACGGAGGCCTATTTAAAGACTGAAAATTCCGGGTATGCAGTAGCTACGGTACTTTGCGGAGAGAATCTTATAGATTTTATAGATGTACGTATGCTTCAGGGTTCGTTTCTGAGTAAAGAACAGCATGAATTAGGAAAAAAAGTTGTTGTAATCAGTGATAGTCTTGCAATTAAGCTTTTTATGACAAATAAGGTTTTAGGAAATAAGGTATCCATTGCAGGAGTCACATACAATATTGTAGGTGTATATAAGAAAGAAGCTACTCCCTTCTCAATTCTCTATTCAGACGGTGCTGAAAGAATATATATTCCTTTTGAAAGTGTTGCCGGCTATAATAGCCGAACAATAAACACAGTTTTTATTAGTGATAGAAAGTTTCAGGAGGCTACCTTCGGTACTGACAAAGCAATGGAATTTCTGAAAAAAACAGGTGTTGACAGCAGCAATTATGAAATAAATGACTTCTACAATAGTAATGTCTATGTTTCACAGCCCCTTTCAGCATTTATCCTGTTTGTTGGGGTACTAATAATTCTTATGCTGTTAAGCTACTTCATCAGGTACATTAAAGATGGTTTGTTATTTTTCAGGAACAGGATGGAAGGAGGGTATCTGGTTGAAGTTATAGCCGGAGCCAGGCTCCGACTTATTGTGTTTTTTTTAGGAGCTGTTGTGCTGTTGGTCAGTATGGGTGCTATATATTACGCAGTCAGGTTCAAAGGCACTATACCCTACCAATATATACCTTCAGAAAATATTTTTGATTTTAATTTCTACTGTAACTTAATAAAAACAGGCATAGTTAAAGTCAACCGATTCACAGGCTATATGCCGACTCAGCATGAATTACGGTTTAATATCAATTTGACTTTTTCTTATGCCCTTACAATATGTATTTTTATTAGCTTTATTGCTGTCAAGTCTACTATAAAGCTGTACATGCTAGCAGGTGGTCATTCAAATGTAAAGAGTCTGACAATTCTTTTACTTTCTTTATTAATTGGTATAGTCGGGGGATTTCTGATATGCATTATGTCAGGCCTTCAGTTTACTTTTCCGGTAAGCTATGCAGTAATTCTAATACTCTATTATTTCGGAAGGTTGTTTGATAAAACCCGGATAATCAGCAGTCGTTTTTTTAGTTTGCAAAAATAATATTTTGTTTTCACATATTAATTATGGATTACATAAAATATCATGAATACCATAATTTGAGGTGAAAACAAGAATGACAAATGACAGATTTCTTCTTATCAAGGCATATAATTACATGCTCTGGGCTGACATAGATCATGTACTGGGACAGCTGCTTATAGCCGAGCTCACAGGCAGAATACCTGTGGTATACTGGCCTACCCACTGCCTGAACAATGGATTTGTACAGACAAATGGCTTTGAACTATATTTTGAACCCATCAACAGCTACACAATATTTAATCTTAGCAATCCGATATACACATACTATCCGCCTATATGGGATTCCGATAATCTGCTGGTCGACGATCGTGCAAAGGATACCTGGACATACCGAAATGTGGGAAATATTTTAGGAAGCAAGGCCAATGTAGTTGTAGGTGATGTTTACTATAATGTCTTTGAACTCATACCTTTTATAAAGAAAAATCACAGCGTCTATGGAATGACCGTTGAGCAGGTATATCGATATCTTTTTAATAAATATATCAGGATAAAACCTGATATTGATATGGAGATTCAGGGTTATTACAACTCCTGGCTGAAGGATTGTCATCCGGTTCTTGCAGTCCATGTACGAAGGGTTGATGAGGAGACAATATTTGATACAAGGGATGCAGATAAGTTTGACAATCAATACTGGAACAAGGTGTACAGAAAAGACGGGAAGGAGAATGGTAAACCCGATAATCCCGATAATAAGGTTTACAGGTATCTTAGGAAAGGTAGGTACAAGGAACCGAACAAGGTTTACCACAAGGAAATCCGAAAGATTATAGAAAAATACAACATCAAGAAAATGTTCCTCCTAACTGATTGTCAGAAAACTGTTGAGGAATATATTAAAATGTACGGTTCTATAGTGGTTGTTACAGATTGTAAGAGATTATCGTCAGATCAGGAAATCTCATATATGGAAAATGCAATGATTAAAAGGAGACGGGGTATTGAAGTAATAAAAGATGCATTTATTGCAGCCAAATGTGATTTCTTTATAGGAAATGATTTTTCTCACCTGTCACATGGTATTACCCGTATAAAGGAATGGCCTTCCAAGAACATTAAGCTGCTTTACTGGGTTCATAAAAGAAGAAAGTATCCGGTCAATGTAAAGTTAGTTATAAGAAGAGATGCAAGTAGATTACTTGGCATAATAAAAAAGATTTTCGGTAAGCTGGTGCCCGGGAAGGGAGGTGCTGAAGATGCCAAGTGATAGGTTTTTGCTAATAAAATCCTGGGGCTGTGGGTTCTGGTCGGATGTTGACCATGTTATGGGACAGCTTTTAGTGGCTGAGATTACAAACAGAATTCCGGTTATTTATTGGGGAACTAATAGCCTCTACGGGGAATCCTTCAAAACAAATGCTTTTGAACTTTATTTTGAGCCGGTAGCCAACTATACGGTTCATGATATTGTAAGGCCGGAATATACCTATTACCCACCTATATGGAATTTCAGCAACGTTATGATTGAAGATCTGGATAAGGTGGCCTGGGCCCACAGAAATTTGGGTGAAATGATAAACAGTGATGCAAATGTTGTTGTAAGTGATGTTCACTACTTTATACGCCCAATAATAAACTTCATTCCAAGTGAGCACTGGGCCTACGGGATGAACGCTCATCAGATTTACCGGTTTTTGTTTGATAAATACCTTAGGTTAAAGCCTGATATTCTCCAGGAAATAGATGAATTCTATGCAAAGGAGATGAAAGATGGGAGACCGCTTCTGGGTATTCATATAAGGGGCGGAGATAAGGTCCGGGAAGTTGAAAATCTCTCACATCTGAACAAGCAATACCACATGAAAATTAAAGAGTTTATCTCCAGATACAAAATAGAAAAGCTTCTGCTGCTTACAGATTGCAAGGAAATGGTGGATGATTTTCTTGAGCGTTACGGTTCCAGGGTAGTTTATACTGATTGCAGAAGAGGATTTATCAACGCTACGGGTGATGCGCCGCACTTGCAGGATTACACTATAAAGCGGCGCAAAGGAATAGAAATAATTAAGGATACTTATCTCGCAGCTAAATGCGATTTCTTTATAGGTAATGGATATTCAAACGTATCCTATACCGTAAAGCGCCTGAAGGATTGGCCTGAAGAGAATATGGTTCTCTTTTACAGGGATTTGAAGGGAGAGATAAAGTTAGCTAAAAAGAGGGTCAAGGCTGAGGGTAAGAGGAGAATGTTGGAGTCAGAGAACCACCGGTTGGAGTATCCTGAATTTTACGGAGGTGTTAATACTTATGTCGACTAATAGATTTCTTCTGATTAAAGCTTTAGGTAACAGCCTCTGGGGTGAGGTTGATCATGTAATGTGTCAAATTCTGGCGGCCGAGCTGACAAACAGGATTCCGGTGGTTTATTGGGGGATGGAGAGTCTTTACAGTGAATCCCTTACTACAAATGCATTTGAGTTTTTCTTTGAGCCTATTTCGCAATTCAGCTTTCAGGACGTTGTAAGAGTTGAGTATACTTATTATCCCTCAGTATGGAAATTTGAGAATGTACTGGCTGAAGATACAGACCGATTGAAAATGGAAAACCGTGATCTTAAAAGCCTTATGAAGAGTGACGCCAATGTGGTGGTCAGCGATGTCTATTACCCCATAAGGGCTATGCTGCCTTGGGTAAGAAATGATCATTGGGCATACGGTAAAACTTCCCACCAGATATATCGAAGGCTTTTCGACACCTATCTTAAACCTAAGCCTGAAATTTTAAAGGAAATAAGGAAATTTATCAATACCAATCCTAATTTCAGGGATGAAAAGCCTGTAATCGGTATTCATGTAAAAGGAGATGCAATTGTAAAGGAAGTTGCCCAGTTATATGACCTTAATGAATATTACAAACCAAACTTATGGCAGTTTATTGTAAGGTATAATGCCAGGCATCTGTTCTTAATCACCGACTCAAAGAAAGTACTTTCACAATATAAAAAGCTTTACGGTAAGAATGATTTGCTTATGTATACAGACAGTAAAAAAGAGCCCCTTAAGGAGAGAATTGCAACCTGCCTGCTGGACTACCCGAACAAACGACATAAGGGAGTAGAACTGGTAAAGGATACTATTGAGGTAATAAAGGACACTTACCTTGCGGCACAATGTGATTTTTTTATTGGGAATGGATATTCAAACCTTTCAAATACTGTGATGAGACTTAAAGACTGGCCGGAAACTAATATAAAACTTTTATATTGAAATTGCTCAGAAGAAGGAAAGGCCCAGCGTGACGAATAATGTCATACTGGGCCCGACCAAATAGGATTTACCACCTTTGGTTAAGGATTTGATTAAATAGGATTGCTTACTTTTTAGGGATAAAACTGTTTAGCAATTTTGTGTCTGCCTGTATTTTCTTTTTTAGATCGTTAATTTGGCTTATAATTTGGTTATAATTCTCGTTCGTTTTATCTGCTTTTAATGAAGCTAAACTCTTTTCAGCTGCTTTTATCCTATTGGATAATGCGTTCAATTTACCTTTGTAACTATTTACAAAGCCTTTAAGGCTTGACTCTTTAATTTTTGGTCCACCAATTTTTTTTGCGGAACCCGTAGTTGAAACCGCAGTACCGGAGGTTGTTGCAGCCGAGTTTGTTGTGGTGATTGCCGAACCGGTTGTAATATTGGCAGTTATATAGGAATTCATTTCTTTAGACAACTTATTATAATCAACTTCAATACTTACTACTTTTTTATTAATATTATTAAGCTTTTCAATATTGGGGTCCTTCACAGCTTTCTTTTCGGGTTTTTTCTCAGGCTTTATGTTATCCCTTTTCTCGACCTTTTTATCAGCCTTAATTACGTTGTTTTTCTCGGTTTTGGCTTCTAGCTTGATATCATTTTTGCCGGTAGCATTTTGATTTTTTGCAGATACTGCAAAGGGCATTGATGATATTAGAGCTATTGCGGTGATAAGTGCCAATGCTTTATGTGATTTTTTTCTCATAGTATAACCTCCCTTTCTAACATATATTTCGACAGAGAAAGACAAAATGAGGGGGGTGCCTTTTTTTTTAATTATTGTTCCACTTTTCCAAGGAATTTCGTACTATATATCATTGGTATAAGTACCCAGTAATAATTCATTATTTTGGAGGAGTATAATGGATACCAAGGAAACAAAGTATTTTAGCTATATTAAAAGTAAATATCCTCAATTTGCAATTGACAAGATGGAATGCAATTTTACCGATGGAAAGCATGGGGATATTGTTATTGTTAATGAAAAGGATGTTTTCAAGTTTGCACGGTATGATTGGAGTGTCGGATATATAGATAATGAAGTCAATGTAATCAATACCATTGGAAGAAAATTTTTGATTACTGTACCGAGGGCTGAACTTATTGAAAAAGGGATTGGCCGATTCAGTTATATAAGAGGAGAGCCTTTGTACAGAAATGCTCTGTTGCAGCTGGGAAGCAGGGCACAGGATATGATTGCAGAACAATTGGCAGATTTTTTGAATCAGCTGCATTCCATACCCATAAAGGGAGATAGCTCCAATAAAATAGCAGAATGCCAGTTGCCTACAACACAGGAAGAGTGGCTGATAAAATGTGAGGAAATTGAAAGAAAGGTATTCCCGTATTGTGATAGCTACTCAAAGGAATACTTCAGGCAGATTTTTAAACCCCTGCATGAAAATGAGAAGTTTATAGATTTTAAACCGGCACTTATTCATGGAGATTTATCTCCATACCATATTATTTATAATAAAAATATAAACCGGATCAGTGGAATTATCGATTTTGGTTTGTCAGGTATAGGCGATCCTGCCTATGATATAGCAATTCTCCTGGATAATTATGGAGAGTCCTTTATAAAAAGAATGAGCAGATTCTACAAAAATATTGTTCCGTACCTTGATAGGGCAAGATTTTATGCTTACATAAATTATGCGTTATGGGCTAAAGCCTTATCCGACATGCTTGCCACAAGAGATTTCAGTAACTTCAGAATTCCGGTGAAGGACAGAGACATTATGCCTATAGGAACAAAATGGATTTAAGAAATACTTTGAGTCATATAAACTGGTTTTCAGAATATATTTATTATTTAAGAATATATATTTAGTATGAGAGAAGATTAGGAGTGGGACGTATGAATTATACCCCTGAGGAATTAAGAAGTATTTGTCTCAAAAGATCGATTCTGGATGGCTATAACAAAAAACAGGTTGATAATTTACTCACTTTAATTAATGAAGATTACTCAAGAGTTGTAAAAGAAAATGAAGAAATGAAGGTCAGGATAAACAGTCTGAATGAAGCAATACAGCACTATAAAATGCTTGAAGAATCACTCCAACACTCAATTTTGGTTGCTCAGCATACAAGTGAACAAATAAAAGTAAATGCATGTGAAAAAGCAAGACTTATCACGAATGAAGCCGAGGTAAATGCCAGCAAGCTTTTGGAAACGGCTAATCAGGAGATTGTAAGAGCTAAAGGCAAGCTTGAGGAGATAAAGACAGAGATATTTACGTTTAAAAAGAAAACCGAGGTGCTTCTTCAGGCTCAGATGGATGTTCTTAACCAGATATCCATTGATTAGTTAATTGATTTTTTACTTAGAAACGTCAAAAAGATTAAACTGGTAATGTTAAAGGTTTAATATTGGGCAGTCCCCTTTCGGGAACTGCCCTCTGCCTTTTTATTGTTATCATATATTAGTGTGAAATCTTTAAATAGTAATCATATTCCCGGCGCAAACCTTCCTCTATTTCAATTTTGGGCCTCCAGCCGGTCTCCTGAATTTTTGTATTATCAAGCACCCTTCTGGGAGTACCGTCGGGCTTTGTTGTATCAAAAATAAGCTCGCCATTATAACCGATGACCTTTTTAAGGGTTTCTGCCAATTCCCTGATGCTTATTTCTTTACCCGAACCGATATTTACAAAGTCATTGCCTTCATAGGTCAGCATTAAATTCAGGCAGGCTTCGGCCATATCATCAACGTAAAGAAATTCTCTCAAAGGAGTACCTGTTCCCCAGAGTTCAACGTTGGGACTATTATCAAGTTTTGCCTTGTGCAGCTTAATAATCATGGATGGAATTACATGAGCGTTGTATAAATCAAATCTGTCGTTTATTCCGTACAGGCTTGCCGGCATTGCACATATAAAGCTTGTGCCATATTGTCTATTGTAGGACTGACACATTTTTATACCTGATATTTTTGCTAAAGCATAGGCTTCATTTGTGGGTTCAAGGGGCCCTGTAAGCAAATATTCC
The DNA here is from genome assembly GCA_023393115.1 of Bacillota bacterium. Taxonomy (GTDB): domain Bacteria; phylum Bacillota; class Clostridia; order Acetivibrionales; family DSM-1351; genus Ruminiclostridium. Next base: position 32,200 of record JAEWMS010000036.1, on the reverse strand, counting down.
TCTTTAATTGGTTGCGGGCAGGTTTTAGGGTAGATGCAGGAACTTCCCAGAAACATCAGTTTTTTAACACCATATTTATAGGAGCTTTTTATAAGGTTGCACTCCATTAACATATTTTCCATTATAAAGTCTGCGGGAAAAGTGTTGTTGGCATATATACCTCCAACCTTTGCCGCAGCTATAAATACATATTCGGGTTTTTCGGCTCTGAAAAAGTCTTCAGTGGAAGTTTGGTCTGTCAGATCCAATTCAGTATGTGTTCTATATAAAAGATTATCATAAGCGTTGCGTTCCAGACACCGGATCAGGGCTGATCCCACCATACCCGTATGTCCGGCAACATATATTTTACTGTCCTTATTCATATTAACCCCCCTGTAATGACATAAATCTGACTCTGTTAACCTTTGAGGTCGCTTTCCACCATCAATTTAACCAAATCCTCAAAGGATACCTTTTGAGTCCAGTTGAGCCGGCTTTTTGCCTTTGTTGGGTCACCCAGCAAAAGATCTACTTCTGTGGGGCGGAAAAACTGGCCGCTCACACTAATCAATTCTTTGCCCGTACTCGTGTCTATAGCTCTCTCGGTGACACCCTGCCCTTCCCATTTTAGGTTGATCCCTACATGTTTAAAGGCCAACTCACAAAATTCCCTTACAGTATGCGTCTCACCTGTAGCTATTACAAAATCCTCGGGTAAAGGCTGCTGCAATATTAGCCACATCGCTTCAACATAATCTCCGGCGTAACCCCAATCTCTTTTGGCATCAAGGTTGCCCAGCACAAGCTTATCCTGTTTTCCCTTTAAAATATTAGAAATTCCAAGGGTAATTTTTCTGGTTACAAAATTTTCTCCTCTTCTGGGGGATTCATGGTTGAAAAGAATACCGTTACATGCAAACAGACCGTAGGCTTCTCTGTAGTTTACAGTTATCCAGTAAGCGTAGAGCTTTGCAGCGGCATAGGGGCTTCGAGGATAAAAGGGTGTGCTTTCCTTTTGTGGCACCTCCTGTACCTTACCGAATAATTCGCTGGAGGAGGCTTGGTAAAATTTGATGTCAGGCTTAATTTCCCTTATACAGTCCAGCAGTCTAAGTGTACCCAGACCGTTAGCGTCAGAGGTATATTCAGGTACGTCAAAGGATACCTTGACATGGCTCTGAGCACCAAGATTGTAAACTTCATCAGGCTGAAGCTGATATATTAATTTGGTTACACTTCCGGTGTCGGTTAAATCGCCATAATGTACAAAGAAGCGGTTGCTATTGTCTGCGCTCTGCAGTAGATGATCAATTCTTCCTGTATTTTCTGTACTACTCCGTCGGATAATACCGTGTACTTCGTAACCTTTATCCAGCAAAAACTCAGAGAGGTATGAACCATCCTGACCGGTTATTCCTGTTATTAAAGCTTTTTTCATGTATACAACTCCTTGAATGTTTTATTTTTATTGAAAGTAGTGTTGCAAGTAAATGGTTGGTGATTACTTATGATGGCTTCTGAAAGACTGAGGCTAGTAACATAATATGTTTATATTTAAGATTATGGACCAAGTCAATTACAAAACTTTTATAGTAGTTGTAAAATATGTACAGCAAAAAGGTTTACCACAAATGAATAACTGTAAAAATACTTGATATTAAATATAAAGTTTTGGTGGTACAATTAGAGAAATAAAATTTAAGTGCTTTCAGGTCAAAATAAAAGGTAATTAATGTTAAAATGACTGGCCGGTCTCAAAGATGAGCTTATAACCTACGGGTTATAGACTCATCTTTTATGTTAATCCAAGAAAGGATGCCATTTACACAAGCCAACACCTGGAGCAAGACAATTTAAGTACTTAAAAAATAGAATATGAGACAGGAGGCTAATATGGAAAGATTAGAAAAAACTACAAACAAACTACTGGTTATAATTTTATTAGGGATAATTCTATTATCGATAAGTCTATTTTCGGGCTGTGGAGAGGCTTCAGAGCAGACCTCAGTAAAAAGTACAGAGGATACCCAAAAGGAGGCTAAGACAGTTGAATTAACTGTGGCTGCCGCATCCAGCTTAAAGGATGCACTGGAAGAAATAAAAACAGCTTACCAAGAGTCAAACAAAAACGTTAAGTTGACATTTTCCTTCGGAGCCTCGGGAACACTTCAGCAGCAAATAGAAAATGGAGCTGATGTAGACGTATTTATTTCTGCTGCTGTCAAGCAAATGGATGCACTGGAGGAAAAAGGGCTGATTATACAGGAAACACGAAAAAACTTTTTGGAAAATCAGGTTGTTTTGATTGTTCCGAAGGATTCAGCCCTAAATATTGACTTTAAGGACCTTGCGTCGGAGAAGGTGAAGCAAATTGGTCTTGGTGAACCCAAGGGTGTACCGGTAGGCCAATATGCTGAAGAGGTTTTAACAAATCTCGACATCTTAAAGCAAGTGAAGGAAAAGGCTGTGTACGGAAATAATGTAAAGGAAGTTTTAACCTGGGTGGAAACTGGTAATGTAGATGCCGGTATAGTCTATTTAACAGATGCAAACATTTCTGATAAGGTAAAAGTTGCTGCAGCTGCACCCGAAGGATCTCATAAACCCATTTACTATCCTGCCACAGTCATAAAAGGAAGCAGAAATCCGGAACAGGCTAAAGGGTTTACGGAGTTTCTCTATGGCAGTGAAGCTAAAGCTGTTTTTGAAAAGTATGGCTTCACTTTTTTAGTATAAAAATATGACAATTGTCACATTGACTTCTGATTCCAGACACTTAAGTATGACAGCCGGAATATGTAGAATATTATTGTAAGGTAATTCTTGAAAAATTTCCGACGAAGGTATTTATATCAGGCGTCGGCTATATATGGAGGTTTGGATTATGATTTTAAGTGTAAAAAATTTAGTGAAGAGATACGGAGAGTTGGTAGCTCTGGACCACCTATCCTTCGATGTAAAAGAAGGCGAAATATTCGGACTTCTTGGACCAAATGGTTCCGGAAAGACCACAGCAATAAACTGCATTCTTTCGCTTCTGGGTTATGACAAGGGAGAAATAAAACTTTTCGAAAAGCCTATGGCACCTGATGCCTATGATATCAAGCGCGATATTGGGATTATAATGCAGGACGTTGCAGTTTTTGAAGAACTGACTGTATACGAGAATATAAACTACTTCTGCAGTCTATATGTTAATGACAAGGAGAAACGTAAAAAGTTAGTTGAAGAAGCCATTGACTTTGTAGCCCTAAATGAATTCCGGAAATTTTACCCGAAGAAACTCAGCGGTGGCTTGCTGAGACGTTTAAATATCGCCTGTGGTATAGCCCATAAGCCTAAGCTTGTTATACTTGATGAACCAACAGTTGCAGTCGACCCTCAAAGCAGAAACAACATCCTTGACGGAATAAAAAAACTGAATGAAGAGGGAGCCACCATAATATACACCTCCCACTACATGGAGGAAGTTGAGCAGCTCTGCAGCAGGATTATGATCATGGATAAGGGCAAGGTAATTGCCATGGGCAGCAAGGATGAGCTTAAAGCGATGATAAAGCTGGGAGAGACAATCTCAGTTGAGATATTCGGACTGGATAACAATAAGATAGATGAAATAAAACAGCTACCCAACATTAACAGTTTGGAATACAATAACAGAGTTCTTTCAATCAAATACAACAAGGGAAAACACAACCTTACCACCCTTCTGGACTATTTTAAAGATAACAATATGTCCTTCGGGAGGGTATACTCTGAAATGCCGACACTTAATGATGTCTTCCTCGAAATAACAGGGAAGGATCTCCGAGACTGAGGAGGGGGGACGTATAATGTTTATTAATATATTTTTTAACAGATTGAAATGTATAGTACGTGATAAGTCATTAGTGTTCTGGACATTAATATTTCCGTTGATTCTAGCCACCTTTTTCAATATGGCGTTTTCCAACCTTACTAAATCGGAGAATTTTAATGTTGTAAGTATAGCAGTAGTAAATGATGAACAGTACCAAAAAAATAAAGAATTCAGAGATTTTATTGAACAGCATTCCGGAGAGATTGCCGACAATAACAGCGGTAAACAGCTTTTTAACGCAAAAGTGGTAACCAAAGAGCAAGCTGAAAAGATGCTTGATAACAACGAGGTTGTGGGATATATCACCTATGGCAATCCAGTTGGTCTAACAGTAAAGAAGTCCGGGTTTGATCAAACCATCATAAAAGAGATATTCGATCAGTACAGTCAAACTGGAAGTACAGTTTTCAGTATTGTACAACAGAAGCCTACAGCTCTTCAAAACGGGCTTGCAGAAGATCTGCAAAGTAATTCCGTGTTTACAAGAGAAGTTCTGATTGGAACACAGGATAAACCTGATATCACAGTAAATTATTTCTATACCTTAATAGCCATGGCCTGCTTTTACGGTGCCTTCTTTGGACTAAAAGAGGTAACCGACACTCAGGCTAATTTATCAAAAAGAGCTGCAAGACTCAATGTTGCTCCGGTGCATAAGCTAAAAGTTCTGACTGCAGGAATGCTGGCGGGTCTGTTGATTTCTTTTACTGAAATTATACTTTTGATGATCTATCTTATTTTTGGACTAAAAATAGATTTCGGAAATCAAACGGCGTTAATATTATTGACCTGTTTTATAGGATGCGCATGCGGAATAAGCTTTGGAGCTTTAATTAGTGTAATAAATAAAAAGGGAGAGGGATTAAAGACAGCTATCCTTATTGTTTCTACCATGACGGCCTCGTTTCTGTCAGGAATGATGTTTGACAAGATGAAATACATTGTTCAGAAACATGTTCCGATACTGGCCTATATTAACCCGGTGTCGCTGGTAACAGATGCGTTCTATGCATTATACTACTATGACACGCACACAAGATTTTTCGTTAACATAGGTTTGCTGAGCGGATTTACTGTCTTGTTCTGCCTTGTAACCTATTTAGTAATGAGGAGGCAGAGATATGATTATATTTAAAACATACTTTAGAATAATAAAGAAACAAAGCTTGCAATTATCAATATATGTAATAGTATTTCTGGCCCTTGCCATATTATTCACTTATATGGGCAATGACAATAATGTTGATACTTTTACCCAATCCAAAGCAAAGGTGGCTTTTATAAATGAAGGCCAGGATACTGTATTAACAGAAGGACTTAAGGATTACCTGGCAGACCATTCAAATTTTGTTGAGCTTGACAATAATACCGAGGATTTGCAGGATGCACTGTTTTTCAGAGAGGTTGAGTATATAGCAAAAATACCTGCCGGCTTCACAGAAGACTTTATGTCAGGAAAAACGGTAGTTTTAGACAAGACGGTTGTTTCAGGCTCCGTAAGTGGTATTTATACAGATATACTTATAAACAAATACCTGAATTCTGCGGATCTTTATGTTAAAAACCTGAAAAATATATCACAGGAAGAGTTGGTTAAAAATATCAAGAAGGACCTGGATATCGAAACAGACGTAAAAATGAAGACCTCGGAAGGAAAAGTTGAGGAAACCAGTTCACTGGAGTACTTCTATAACTATTCTCCTTATATAATGCTTAACATTATCATCCTAGGTGTCAGTTCCATTATGATGGTATTCAATGACCTAAAGCTGAGGAGACGGAATCTGTGCTCTCCTGTAAGTAATACTTCTCTTAATATTCAAATTTTACTTGGCAACATTATCTACTCATTAGCTTGTTGGGCAATACTGATTATATTAAGTTTTATCCTTTACAGGGATGATGTATTTAAGCTGAATACTTTATATTTCTGTATAAATTCATTGATTATAACAATAACTATCCTTAGTATCAGCTTCCTGGTTGGAATACTTATTAAGAGCAGAAACGCTCAATCTGGTATTTCAAATATACTGTCTCTCGGAATGTGTTTTTTGACGGGTGTATTCGTACCACAGGAAATGCTGGGTGAAAATGTTCTCGCAATGGCAAGGTTTTTGCCAACCTACTGGTATATTAAAGCTAACAAAGCCATAGGTGATTTGACGGTATTCAATTTGGATAATTTAAGTCCTATAGTTTCCTATATGCTCATAGAGCTTGGATTTGCAGTAGCAATAATTTCAATTACCCTTGTCCTCAGCAAAAGGAAACAACTAAAAGGAATCTGATAGAGACCTTGAACAATCATATTTTACTTAAGCATCCAGTTGTTTTTTTCCCGATACTCGGTAGCTGAGAGTCCATAATATTTCTTAAACATTCTGCCGAAATGGGAGGGGTCATTAAACCCTGTACGGCCGATGATTTCAGCTACCGGAAGAGTTGTATCTCTAAGCAGCTGTGCTGACAGGCAGGCTCTGTATTTTATCAGAAAATTCACAACAGACATTCCTGTTACATCATTAAATAGTTTGTTTAAAGAGGTTCTGTTAATATGAAATTTCTCAGTCAGGTCCTCTATAGTTATTTTTTTAGAATAGTTGGAATAGAGGTATAACAGTATGTCTCCAATACCACTTTGCTCCCTGTTGATTTCTATACTGTAGTTTGCCTCCGGTGTTGAAGCAAGCCTCTGTATGAGAAAAAGCAGTTCTATCAGATAACTTCGGGATCTGCAGGGCCAATAATTATCACTCTGCACATCAAGCTCAAGCTTTATACAATCGAATAAAGCCTTTACCTGTTTGCAGGTTCCAGGGCCAATACTAAGCTGTCCCCTGAAGGTACTGTTTCGGTCTATAAATACTTCAAGCCAGAACAAATCTTGATTTTCAGTAGGAGATAAACCTTCAGGATTTCTTATTCTATTAAAGCTAAAGGCGTTGTTTATAATGCTTGGATGAAACCAGACGGTCAGTGCTTTAAGCTTACTGTGGCTCTCAAGAAAATAGTGTTCATTTTCATTGAAGCAAAAAAGTGCAGGACTTACAAAAATCAGTCGTTTACCTTCAATGTTCAAAATACCGGAGCCTTCTTCCGCAAAAACTATTTTAAATCGCTCCCCATAGCCTAAATCAGAGTTAAGCAAATCATCTTCCTTAAGGAAAACCTTCAAGCCGTAATTTGGAAAATATTTTTTGCCCACAGTTTCCAGAGATATCATTGTTTTTGACCCCCGAAGAGAAATACTCGATAATTATTATTTTATGGTATTATTATACAATCAAAATATCTTAATTTAAATATAAACATACCCTTCGAAAGATATTGCTTCCATCGAGGGGTATGTTTATATTTTGGGGTATATAAATAGATCATTTAGCGAGCTATAAGCTGTCCCCCAATAGCTATAAAGAGGAGTATTTATTATGCGTGAAGAATTTTTAACACTTCACATAACTTTAGACCAAAAGCCTGAGACGCATCGGGGTTTCTTCCCGTAACAATATTTCCTGAGACCACCACTTCTTCATTAACATACTTTGCACCATATTTAGTTAGTTCCTTGATTCCGTCATCCCAGGGGAACATGGTAGCTTTTTTGTTCTTCAAAAGTCCTGCCTTGGATAAAACAGGCGGAGCTGCACAAATAGCAGCAATGACTTTATTATTTTTGTTTGCGTCCTGTAATAACTTTCTCAACGAGGTATCCTCCCAGAGAGAACCTATTACTCCTGTTCCTCCGACAACAACAATCGCGTCGAAGTCAGATGCTTTTGCAGCAGATATTTTTATATCCGGCGTAACTCTCGAACCGTTGGATCCTGTAGCAGTATCTGTCGTTGTACTTGCTACGGTAATTTTTGCTCCGTTTACCTCAAGGATTGTTTTAGGATCAAAGAGTTCAACATCTTCAAAATCCTTCTGAGCTATAATCATAAGAACTTTTTTCTCAAACTTTCTTATTCCAAGTACATCACAAAGCTCTAAACCAAAAGCCTTCGATGCGTCAGGATTTTTTCCGGTAACAATATTATCCGACACCACAGTCTCCTCGTTAACATAAATTGCACCATGTGCTGTAAGTTCTTTTATTCCATCATCCCAGGGGAACATAGTAGCTTTTTTGTCTTTTAATAATCCTGCTTTTGATAGTGTTGGAGGTGCAGCGCATATGGCGCCAATTATTTTTTTCTGCTTATCGGCCTCCTGAAGCAGAGTCCGAAGCTCTGGATTATCCCACAAGGTACCAATAACTCCTGTTCCGCCTACAACCACAATGGCATCATAATCAGATACCTTAGCCTGTGATATCAATAAATCTGTCTTAATGACTCTTCCCTGTGCTCCAACAGCTGAAGCCTCTGTACTTGCAACACTTACTTTAGCACCATTGGTTTCAAGTATTGCCTTTGGGGTAAAGAGTTCGACGTCCTCATAGTCCTTTGGTGCAATGACCATCAAAACCTTTTTGGCGGGGGCAGACTTTTTTGTCTCTGCTGCCGGTTGCGCCCAAGAGGGTACAAACATGGTAATCAATACCGAGATAATAATAAGCAAGCCAATACTATTTTTTATTTTTCTTTTCATTTGAAGCTCCTCTTTCAAGTTTTTTGCTGCTCAACACGTGTATCATGCATTTATATTCTATCAGGAGAGTGACATGTTAAGAAGTGATAATCATCAGAGTTTAAATGCGTATTGTCAATAATTTAATTTGGACTTGCTATAATTTTATACCAGTGATAAACTGGTATAAAATTATAGCATAGGTAAAAAGCCTATAATATGTATTCCAACAATTTGGAGGAAGCAATGGTTCTAAATACAGGATTAATGGTCTTGAGGAAGGACTTAAGCAAAAACTTAAATAAAAATAGCTACCCGTGCCCAATATAGCATTTGCATCTTGAAATACAGGAGGTCTAAAGCCTCTGAAGGTGCAAGTGCTTAATCACGATGTCAATTCTTGTATTGAAGGAGAATTTGAGTCCGGGCCGTAAAGCGCTTGACCAGTTAATTAAAGGTCGTTGTACAGCTCGTGTACAGCGGCTTTTTTAGTTTATGGTGTGTCGTGTGTCCAGCAAAGCTGAAGCACACTTGCCAGTAAATATATAGAAAGGACTTGATGATTTATGTTAATAAGCAGGCTTTTAGGAGAGAGACTTAAGGAAAAACCCGGTGAGGCAAGTATAACAAGCCATATCTACCTTTTAAGAGGCGGTTATGTACGGCAGGTGGCAAACGGAATATATTCAATGCTTATGCCGGCTAAAAGAATAGCTATGAAAATTGAAAACATAATAAGGGAGGAAATGGACAGGATAGACGGTCAGGAAGTACTTCTTCCTGTGGTATTGCCGGCTGAACTGTGGCAGGAATCCGGACGGTTTGAGAGCGTCGGAAGTGAGCTCATGAGAATGAAGGACAGATCTGGACGAGATATGTTGCTGGGGATGACCCATGAGGAAGCAGCAGTGCATCTGGCCAGAAGTGAAGCAATGTCTTATGCAAAATACCCCTTCATGATTTATCAGATACAGACAAAATTTCGCGACGAACCCAGATCCAGAGGAGGGCTGATCCGTGTCAGGGAGTTTACCATGAAGGATGCCTATTCTTTCCACACCTCCCAGGAGGACCTTGAGCTGTATTATAAGAAGGTATTTGACTCCTACCATAGAATATTTGAAAGAGCAGGATTGCCCCAGGTAGTATCAGTAGCCTCCGATACTGGAATGATGGGAGGAAAGGTTGCTCATGAATATATGCTTTTAGCTGAATCAGGGGAGGATTCCATAATTGTCTGTGACAGCTGTGACTACAAAGCAAATATGGAGGTAGCCACTTCGAAGATTAACCGTGGAAGTGAAAAGAATGTCAGTGATTGTGCAAGTAGTGACGATATTCAGCAAATAGAGGAAGTCCATACACCCGGAATGAAAAGCATAGAGGATGTTTGTCAGTTTCTTAAGGTGGACGCGTCAAAGCTCATAAAAGCAACAGTATTCTCTGTGGAAAACAGCAAAAAACCATTAATAGTATTCATCCGTGGCGATTTGCAGGTAAATGAGGCAAAGCTTAAAAGGGTAATAAAAGCTAATGTATTCCCCTATGATGAAAGGGAAGATGACAACAGCGGCATATGCTTTGGCTTTATTGGTGCGCAGGGAATAGATGCCCAAAATAATACTATCCTTTTTGATGAGTCACTTAAGGGTGAGCTTAACATGGTATCAGGAGCCAACAAAGTGGATTACCATGTCAGGGGTATCAATGTTGACAGGGATATTAAGCCTGTCGGTTATGTTGAGGTTGCCAAGGTTAACGATGGAGATACCTGTACCAAATGCGGAGGTAAGCTTATAATCAAGCGCGGCATAGAAGTGGGCAATATCTTCCAGCTAGGTACAAAATACACTGAAAGCATGAATATGACCTACACCGACAATGATGGTAAACAGAAACACCCTATTATGGGCTGTTACGGTATAGGAGTGGGAAGACTTTTAGCCTGTATTATTGAATCAAACCATGATGAGTACGGCCCTATCTGGCCAAAGAGTGTTGCGCCCTGGCAAATACACATCTGTATCATCAATAAGAAAAATGAGGAGGTCAGGAAAACAGGCTTTGACCTGTATGAAAGGCTGTCAAAGAAGTATGAAGTTATTATGGATGACAGAGATGTACAGGCCGGAATTCAATTTGCCGATGCTGACCTTCTGGGTATACCAATGAGACTGATTGTCAGCAGCAGGAACCTTGAGCAGGGTGAGATAGAAGTGGTTTCAAGAGATAAAACCATAAAAGAGAAGGTCAAGCTGGAAGAGCTGGAGAGCTTTTTGGAGAGGGAAGTATAAGAATATACTATATTAGTATATGAGTAATAACTTTAGATGAGGTTTATACTTTATGTACACCAGAAATGAACAGATTATGATAAAGGCCCTAAGACAGGCCGAACTGGCTTTTTCTAAAGGAGAGGCGGCTGTTGGTGCAGTAATAGTCAAGGATGGAAAAATTATAGCCAGGGGACATAACCGCAAGGAGGCCAAGCTTGATATCACCTCACACGCTGAAATTGAGGCCATAAAAAGAGCTGCGAAAAAGCTTGGGACCTGGAGACTTGATGGCTGCGACATGTATGTGACCCTTGAACCCTGTCCCATGTGTGCCGGAGCAATTATTCAATCAAGAATAAAAACGCTCTATATAGGAGCAATGGATAACCGGGCAGGAGCTGCAGGGTCGGTTGTAGATTTGTTCAGAATCCCACAGTTTAACCACAGAGTTGATGTGGTTATGGGTCTTCTTCATGAGCAGTGCTCTGATTTATTGAAAAGGTTTTTTACTGATCTGAGAAAAAAAGAATAGCTGTTCAATTGTATGGGTATTTTAAGTATTACAGGAAAAAATAAAACTAAATTACAAAAAACATTCGGGGTGTTATTCTATGATTAACAGGAAGCTAATACAGCGGGACCAAGCGATGAAGGCAATGTCAAACGGGGAGTTTGGGGGTGACCTGCTGAATTCAAAGCAAAGGGTGATAGTGATTCTGACTCAGGACTGGTGTCCCCAATGGCATGATCTGAAAGGCTGGATTTACAGGCTTGATATTGAAGAGGACGTAGATATATATGAGCTGGAATACAATAAAGCAGACTTCTTTGAGGATTTCAGAAGCTTTAAGGAAAATACATTTGGCAATCATAGTGTTCCGTATCTCAGATTCTACAAGCAGGGAACTCTGTACAGCGAATCCAACTATATAAGTGAAGGCCAGGTTATCGAGATTTTGGGAATGTAGTTCAAATCAAATTTCTGTGTATAACTGCGGAAAGATTGTGAAAATGAACAGGGAGGACTTAAAGTAATCGCATCTTTATAGACACTTTAAGTTCTCCCTGTTTTTGTATGATTTATGAGTTTTGTTTATTGTAACTACTCTGCTACGTAATCGGCTTTTGTTCTCCTGCTTTCAGCTTTACCCGCACTGGTCACAGAGACATATACGCTACCGGCTGCGGTTCCCAACTGGGATATGGTTACAATTCCCACGGTACTGCCGGAGGCCACTGTTGCCGACCCAAGAAGGCTACCGCCGGCTTCTGCGGAATATATATTGATTATATCACCGGCCGTCAACCCTGAAACTGTCACTGTATCCGACGTGCCGGTTTTGTTGTTTACTACGGTAATAAACCCTGTATAAGGTTCATTGGTAGTCTGTTCAGATACATATTCAGCTTCGGTTCTCTTACTTTCGGTTTTTCCCTTTGAAGTTATTGAAATAAAGACGCTACCTGCTTCTACGCCAAGCTGCTTTATTGTAATTGTAACCTGTGTACTGCCCGAAGCTGCAGTTTGATATCCAAGTAATTCTCCTCCGGTGGCTGAATCGTAAACCTTAACCTTGTCCCCGGCAGTCAAACCAGTTACCAATACAGTGTCTGAAAGCGTAACGTTGTTGGATATGTAAATATTCCCGGAATAAGGTGCGGTTGATTTACTTTCTGCAACATAGCTTACTGCTGTTCTTGCACTTTCAGTCTTACCTTTTGTAATAACGGAAACATATACATTTCCGGCAGCCGAGCCAAGGTCCTCAATGGATACCGTTGCTTCTGTCTTGTTATTGGCAACCGATGCATAACCCAGAAGGTTTCCACCTGTAGCACTGTCATAAACTTTTATAACATCACCGGTCTGTAGATTATACACGGTAATAGTATCATTTATATCTACGTTATTAACTATGTAAATATCTCCGATATATGGTGCCATAGTGCTTGATTCGGATATATATTCGGCTTTTGTCAGGCTGCTTTCGGCTCTTCCGTAATTTGTTACTGAAACATACACCTTTCCGGCTGTTGAGGTAAGCTGTGTAACCGAGACTGTTGCCATATTGCTTCCCACAGGAACGATTGCGGTGCCTATGAGATTGCCGTTGGATGCAGCATCGTAAACTTTGACAACATCGTTTTCATTTAAACCCTTCACTGATATAGTGTCCGATATACCGGCATTATTTACAATGACGATATTGGACTCCGATGGAGCCAACGATTCGGCTGAGAATTCCACTTCGGTTCTGGCGCTCTCGATTTTACCGTAGTTTGTAACTGTTACATAAATTTTGCCTGAATCAATACCAAGCTGAGAGACATTGAGCGTAACTGCAAGATTTTTATCGGCAACTGCCATTGCAAGCCTTGTGCCGCCGGTTGCTGCATTGTATATCTTAACGGTATCGTATTCCATAAGTCCTGTAACGGTGATTATGTCAGACTTACCTGAATTATTAACCACCTTCACGTTTCCAGAAGCAATTGCATCAGAGATACTTTCTTTTGCATAAGGAATTGCTGCTCTGCTGCTCTCGGTCTTACCTGTTGTTGTTACTGTAATATATACAGTTCCTTCATTAACTCCCAGTTGTGTTACTGAAATAGTGGCTTCAGTACTGTCTGCCGGGACTGTAGCAGTACCTATAGGATTACCTCCTGTTGGCTGTGAATATACTTTGATTAATGTATTGGGTTCCATACCGAAAACGGTTATGGTATCCGCAAAGCCAACGTTGTTATAGATTTCCACATTGGATGCATCAGGAGGAGTTGAAGAAGTCTTTTCCCCATAAGTGAACTTGACTCTGGTACTCTCCAGTTTTCCTGGAGTGGTTACTGTGATATATACATCTCCTCCGGCGTCGCTCAATTGTGAAACAGATATGGTAACCTCGGAGCTATAGGTGGCTACAGTTCCTTTGCCCAACAGGGTTCCACCAACTTCTGCACTATATATGCTTACTACATCATTATCTTTCAAGCCACCTACCGTTATGGTGCTGGCTATACCATAATTGTTGGCAACCAACACTTTTGCCGGGTTTGGATTAGTTGAGGCTTCCTCGGCCTTGTATGAGGCATCTGCTCTTTCACCTTCAGATCTATTTATACTTGTTACGGTCACATATACTTTACCCTCAACAGTGCCCAGCTGTGCTATTTCAACAGTTGCTTCAGTACTTGAAGCTGCTACTGTGGCTGAGCCTAACAGGTTACCTCCTGCTTCCTGGGAGTACACTTTGACAACGTCGCCCGGTGTGAGACCCATAACCCTTACAGTATCGGCTATACCCGAATTATTTATTACGGTAATCCTCGTACTGTCCAGCTTGCCTGAAACAGGCTCAGCAGCGTAGTCAGCAGAAATTCTCTTGCTTTCAGTCTTGTTTATACCGGAAACTGTAACAAATACTTTACCGGCTGTGGTGCCCAATTGATCTATTGATACTGTGGCTTCAGAACTATAGGTTGATACGGTTGCCGAACCCAATAGCTTTCCTCCTGTTTCAGAGGAGTAAACCCTGATCACATCTCCAGCTGTAAGTCCGGTTACTTTAACGGTATCCGCAGAACCAGAGTTATTATTTATTGTAATATTTTTATCATCGGGTGCTTCTGACTTTCCTTCATCAGAATAATCCGATTTGGTTCTCTTGCTCTCAAGCTTACCGGAGTTTGTAACTGATACATATACCGAGCCTTTAGCAGTACCAAGCTGGGTAACAGCTATTGTGGCATCCACACCTGTTGAAGGAACTGTGGCGCTTCCAAGAAGAACTCCCTGTTTTTCAGCACTGTAAGCCTTGATAATATCGTCGGGATTTAAACCTGATACATAAATGGTATCCTGAGTACCGACAATATTGTTTGTGACCACAATTTGGGAAGGACTCAGTTCAACTGACGTTGCTTCGGCCTCATAGCTTACCTCTTTTCTTTCACTTTCGGATCTGTCAGTACTTGATACAGTTACATATACACTGCCGGAACCCTTACCCAACTGTGAAATACTGACGGTAGTATCGGTGGAGCCGGCAGCTACCGTAGCTGACCCAAGGAGTGTACCTCCCTGCAGTGAATCATATACTTTAACGATGTCTCCTGCTGATAAACTTGTAAAGTAAACTGTGTCAGGCTTTCCAGCGTTATTTGTTACAGTGATATTGGAGGAATCTACACCGTCATATACACTCTCAGCCTTATATTCAGCTTTCGTTCTCGGACTTTCAGCTTTACCGGAGCTGGTTATGGTTACATATATACTGCCTGAGGTGGTACCCAACTGGGCGATGTTTACTGTAATATCGGTTGCCGAGCTTGCCACAGTGGCGGTTCCAATTATATTACCCTGTACAGGTGCACTATAAATTCTTACAATATCTCCAGGTGTAAGGTTACTTATATAAATAGTATCTGCCTTTCCAACATTGTTTGATATTGAAATGTTGTTTATATTCGGCCCTGAGGAGGTGCCTTCAGCACTATAATCAATTTTAGTCTTGCCGCTTTCCTGGGCACCGGGCTGGGTGATTGTCAAATAAACCGATCCTGCGCCAGTTCCTAGCTGAGCTATGGTCACTGTTGCATCAGTTTTTGAGGTAGCTACAGTTGCAGAACCCAGAAGAGAGCCTGAAGTAGCCGAGCTGTATACCCTGACCAAAGTACCTTCTGTTAATCCGGTGACATATATGGTGTCTGCTGCTCCGGAATTGTTGACTACTGTTACAGAATTAGTATCAAGCGTGCTGGACTTTGACTCTGCAGGATAGTCTGCTTTAACTCTGGAACTCTCCATTTTCCCTGAGGTAGTAACTGAGACATAGACTGATCCGCTGCTAATTCCCAACTGGGAAATAGATATTGTGACATCTGTTCCTGACTTGGCAACAGTTGCACTGCCCAGCAGATTACCTGATTGTTCTTTATTATATACCTTGACTGTATCACCTTCTGTGAGGCCGGAGACATATACAGTGTCGGCTTTGCCTACATTGTTGGTTACAGTTATGTTGGATCCGGTTAGATCACTTGAAGAACCTTCTGAAAAATACTCAACTTTAACCCTTTGGCTTTCATTTCGTCCGGCATTGGTTATAGATATATAAACAGCACCTGGAGCAGAGCCTAATTGAGGAATTGACACAGTCGCTTCATTACCTGTCGAGGAAACTGTTGCCGAACCAAGTAGACTTCCTTTGGCTTCCTTGTTGTATACCTTAACGACATCGCTTGGTGACAAGCCGGTAACGTACACTGTATCTGCCTTGCCAGAATTGTTTGTAACGGTAATAAATCCTGAATTAGGCTTATCAGAGGCAAGCTCGCCTTCAAATTCCACCTGAACTGCTGCACTTTCAGCAAGATCCTTGCTTGTGACGGTGATATACACATTGCCTGCCTCAACGCCAAGTTGAGGTACGGATATTGTTGCATCGTAGGCTGTAGAACCTACTGCTTTGGTTGCCAGAACTTTACCTTGTTCACTATATACTTTTATTATATCACCACCGCTGAGACCGGGGATATAAATAGTATCAGCACTTCTAACATTGTTGTTTATTACTATGTTATCAGGGTCCAACTGAGCTGATTGGGGCTCGGCATCAAATGGAACCTCTATTCTTTTGCTTTCCAGGTAGCCTTTGCTGGTTACTGAAATATGTACGCTTCCTGCACCGCTTCCGACCTGTTTTACGGTTATGGTAACATCGGACCCTGAGGAGGCTACAGTTTTGTTGCCTAACAGCGTTCCTCCCACTGCTGCGCTGTAGACTTTAACCACATCTTTCGGGCTAAGTCCTGAAACATATATGACATCAGCTTTCTGTGCATTATTTGTAATTGACACCGAATCAGCTGAAATAGGATTAGATATTGGCTCTGAATCAAAATCAACCTTTGTTCTTGAACTTTCAGTACTGCCTTTTTCTATTACCGATATATATAGGCTTCCTTCACCTGTACCGACTTGAGGTAAAGTAAATTTTATTTCGGATTTGCCTTTGGGCACTGTCCCGTAGGTAAGTATTTTACTTCCTGTAGAGGAGGTATATACCTTGACAAGTGAACCAGGCTCAAGTCCGAAAACATAAATAGTATCGGATTTCCCTGTAGTATTATTGGTTATAATCACATTACCCGAATCTATGGCTGAAGATTGGGCGGCAAATACACTTTGAACATCTAGAGCTGTGTTAGCGAGTATAATAAGAAAAACTAAAAGAATTGATATGACTCGTTTCATTATGTATTAATCTCCTTTTAAGAATTACTCTTTTGTAAATTGTAAAAATGCTATTATTTACCTTACTTATATCGGTAATATTTAGTAAATTTATTAGTGTAAAATTGGGCAAAGGCATATATAAGACATATTTTTTATTAAGTAGTAACTAATAATCATACTTATATTAATAAAAATATAAAACATGAAAAACCGGCTTCAAACTGGTCAGAAAACATTAATGGTCAGTTGTTGACGGTTAAAAAAATAGATGCTATAATAATTTCAAATCTCGGATTTACAGCTTTTTCAAGTTATTATAAGCTGTGTTGAGACAATCGGATATTTAATCGATGAAGGAAGTAAGATGTATTGAGTTCGTTTCAGAGAGTCAACGGGGGGTGCGAGTTGACACGGTAGATACATGTATAACTCATTCCGGAGGACTGCTGCCAAAAGGATTCTGTCAAAGTAGGTAGCAGCGGTGGCGACGATATAGCCCGAGCACAGACGCGCGTCTGGTTGCTCACTGAGAATGCTGCTGCTTTATTAGCGGGATGCATTAAATCAGGGTGGTACCACGGAGGAATTATCCCTCGTCCCTGCATATCGCAGAGTCGAGGGTTTTTTTATACCCAATTCGTACCTGATTAATCTATAAAATTGATAGAATACTTTAGAAATTGCTTAAAACAGATACAAAAATCCACGTAGATTACGAAATACATACTAACTTTTAGAGGAGGGCTGGTTATGAAAATGACAGGTGCACAAGCCATGGTCAAGGCATTGGAACTTGAAGGAATAAAAACTATATTCGGATATCCGGGCGCAGCAATCTGTCCATTTTACGATGCTCTTCTGGATTCCAATATAACACACGTGCTGACAAGAAATGAACAGGGTGCGGCTCATTCGGCCAGCGGATATGCAAGAGTTACAGGCAAACCCGGTGTATGTGTTGCAACCTCCGGGCCCGGAGCTACAAATCTAATTACAGGAATAGCAACTGCCTATATGGATTCCATTCCTATGGTTGCTATTACAGGGCAGGTGTCTCTGGAACTAATCGGAAGAGATGTTTTTCAGGAAGTCGATACCACCGGTGCCACAGCACCTTTTTGTAAGCACAATTACCTTGTAAAGCATGTTCAGGAGCTTCCCAGAATTATTAAAGAAGCTTTTCATATAGCAGCCACAGGGAGATCCGGACCGGTAGTCATAGATGTACCGGTGGATATCCAAACACAGGAGTTGAACTTCAGTTATCCGTCAACAGTTGAAATAAAAGGCTACAAACCGAATTATAAGGGGCATCCTCAACAGATCAAAAAAATCGCGGATGCAGTATCCAAAGCAAAGGCCCCTGTGATTTGTGCCGGCGGAGGCGTTGTAACAGCAAAGGCTTCGGATGTAATGACCTCCTTTGCCGAAAAGTGCGGTATACCTGTTGTAACCACATTAATGGGAATAGGTGCAATTGAGGGGGATCATCCTCTGAATCTTGGAATGTTGGGGTCCCATGGCGTCTATGCAGCCAATTACGCTGTAAACAGAACTGATCTACTTATTCTGATAGGTGCACGAGTAGGAGACCGTGCTCTGGGAACAGCAGAGAAGATTGCAGAACGCGCTAAAATTATTCATATAGATATTGACCCTGCTGAGATAGGAAAAAATGTAAGCACCACTATACCGGTAGTTGGGGACGCCGGACTCATTTTGGAGGAGCTTGACAGTGTCATTCAACCGGGAGACACCTTCGAATGGGTGAAGGAAATCAAAAGAATTAAACAGGAAAAGGCTAAAACGGAACAATATAGTGACAGGAATACCGTAAATCCCAAACTTGTAATAAGCCTCCTTTCAAAAAGGCTTAATGAAACTTCTATTATGGCAACTGAAGTAGGGCAGAATCAGATATGGGCTGCCAACAGCTTCGTCGCCAAGCGGCCCGGAGCCTTTATAACCTCCGGAGGGCTTGGGACAATGGGTTACGGCTTACCGGCCGCAATAGGGGCAAAGCTAGGCAGCCCGGACAGTACTGTAGTTGTAGTCGGAGGGGATGGCAGTTTTCAAATGTCAATGCCCGAACTTGGTACAATAAAACAGTGTGGCATAGGAATTAAAATACTTATTTTAAATAATTCAAGGCTTGGTATGGTTCGTGAAATACAGAAAACCAGGTATAACAAGAGATATTCACAGGTTTATATGAATGACAATCCGGATTTTGTGAAGCTGGCAGAAGCATACGGCTTCCGGGCCGAAAGAATAACAGCCGATTCTCAGATTGGTGCGGCCCTGGATAGATTTTTGGCAGATGACGGCACATACCTGCTGGAATGTGTTATTGATCCTGAAGAGTCAACAATCTAAACTGAAATCGATAGGTTTCGGTTAGTTATCGAATAGCAGATTATTATAGTACAGGACGAGGGAGGAAATCATATGGCAAAGTATACACTATCGGTTCTGGTTGAAAACCGCTCGGGTGTTTTGTCCAGAGTAGCCGGATTATTCAGCAGAAGAGGCTTCAACATTGATAGCCTTGCGGTTGGAGTGACAGAAAACCCCGATGTTTCCAGAATGACAATTGTAGTAAACGGTGATGAATATACTGTTGAACAGGTCAGTAAGCAGCTCAACAAGCTTATAGATGTTATAAAAATCAGAGCACTTGAAAATTCCGATTCGGTCAGCAGAGAACTTGCTTTGATCAAAGTTAATGCCACGGCTGCTACCAGATCGGAAATAATTCAAATAGTTGAAATATTCAGAGCAAAGATAGTTGATGTTTCGAAGAACACTTTAACTGTTGAAATTTCAGGAGCTACCGACAAGGTCGAAGCACTGGAGGATATGCTCAAGCAATTCGGAATAAAGGAAATAGTCCGAACGGGAACTATCGCAATCGAGAGAGGAAATAAATATATAAAAGCTGGAGGCACTGAAGAATAGTAAGACTCCTCAATATGCCGTTACGGATGAATTTAGCCAAGTGCAATTCCCCGGTATAGAGGTTCAATATAAATACAAGCAAATAAAATTGTAATCAAAAATCTAGGAGGTAAAATCAAAATGGCAAAAATGTACTACGATAGTGATTGTAATCTGAAGTTACTGGAAGGAAAAACAGTAGCGGTAATAGGATACGGAAGTCAGGGGCACGCACACGCACAGAATCTTAAGGATAGCGGTGTTAATGTAATAGTAGGATTAACTCCAAATTCCTCAAGAAGAAAACAGGTTGAGGCTGATGGGTTAAAGGTTTATGACACAGCGGTTGCAGCAAAAATGGCCGATATCATAATGATTCTAACACCTGACCAGTCACAGAAGGCAATGTACGATGAAAGTATTGCTCCAAACCTGGAAGCAGGAAATATACTTATGTTTGCTCATGGCTTTAACATAATCTATAACCAGATTGTGCCACCAGCTGATGTTGACGTTATAATGGCTGCTCCAAAGGGACCTGGACACACAGTTAGAAGCCAGTACAAAGAGGGAAGAGGAGTTCCTGCATTGATAGCTATAGCTCAGGACGCATCAGGTAAGGCAAAGGATTACGCTCTTGCTTATGCTGCCGGTATCGGAGCTGGAAGGGCAGGAATACTTGAAACTACCTTCAGAGAAGAAACTGAAACTGATTTGTTCGGCGAACAGGCTGTACTCTGCGGCGGTGTTACCGAACTAATGAAGGCAGGCTTCGAAACACTGGTAAATGCAGGTTACCAGCCTGAAATTGCATACTTTGAGTGTGTACATGAGATGAAACTGATAGTAGACCTCATAAATCAGGGAGGCTTCGCCGAAATGAGATACTCGATCAGTGATACAGCTGAGTATGGTGATTATGTTACAGGTAAGAGAATAATCACAGAAGAAACCAGAAAAGAAATGAAAAAAGTACTTAAGGAAATACAAGATGGAAAATTTGCTTCCAACTGGATTACAGAAAACAACGCAGGAGGAAGAGCAAACTTCCTTGCAATGAGAAGAAATGAAGCAGAACACCAGGTAGAAAAAGTAGGCGCAGAACTCAGAAAGATGATGAGCTGGCTGAAGAAATAATTAGACATATAAAGGTGGAAAAATCCCATCAAATTTTTATTATATCCGGTTAGCTATCAAAAAACATTTTTTTAGACATTATTTATAAGTACGCGAGTACTGCTTATGGCAATGTGGCCGCACGGTTAGGAATAGTAACTTTGACGGCTCATAGGTACGGCAAAGTTATTATTTCGTGTGCAACACATGGCATAAGCATGTACGGAAGTACTATAAATCATATTACATAAAAAGTTCTTACAATGTTAATTGTTTTTCAGCTAATCCGGTCCTAATAAAAATTTCAATTAATTTAGACGTTTATGAATATTAGAATGAGGGTTTTATGCCCTCGGAAGGAGGTTAATTCTATGGCGAGAAGAATTAAGATATTCGATACAACACTTAGAGACGGAGAACAGACACCGGGGGTTAATCTGAATCTCCAGGAGAAAATGGAAATTGCAAAACAACTTGCGAGACTGGGAGTAGACGTTATAGAGGGAGGCTTTGCAATAGCTTCTCCAGGTGATTTCGAATCAATAATGACACTTTCAAAAAATATAAGGGACGTTTCCATCGCCAGCCTCTGCCGTGCTACCGAAAAGGATATAGACAGAGCATGGGAAGCTGTACAATACGCTGAAAGTCCCAGAATCCATACATTTATTGCAACATCAGACATACATATGAAATATAAGCTTAAGATGACAGAGGAAGAAGTTTTTGAACGTGCTGTTGCCATGGTTAAAAGAGCTAAAAGCTATTGCTCTGATGTGGAATTTTCAGCCGAAGATGCCAGCAGAACCCGTGAAGAGTTTCTTGTTAGAATTGTAGAAGCTGTCATCGCTGCCGGAGCTACGGTGGTAAATATACCCGACACAGTAGGCTATACCACTCCTGTGGAATTTGGAAGACTGATACGTACCTTACGTAATAATGTTCCGAACATTGATAAGGCCGAAATAAGCGTACACTGCCATAATGACCTGGGTCTGGCTGTTGCAAATTCACTTGCAGCAATTGAAAACGGAGCTGCACAGGTGGAGTGTACCGTTAACGGTCTCGGAGAAAGAGCCGGAAATGCCGCTGTCGAAGAGATTATAATGGGCATAAACACAAGAAAAGACTATTATGATATTACACATAAAATAGATACGACTCAAATATACAGAACCAGCAGACTTGTATCGAGCCTTACAGGTGTGAGTGTGCAGCCTAATAAAGCAATTGTAGGCGCTAATGCCTTTGCTCATGAGTCAGGAATACATCAGCATGGAGTTCTTTCCGAAAAATCCACATATGAGATAATGACACCAGAGTCTGTAGGCGTGGGCAAAAACAGGATGGTTCTGGGAAAACTTTCGGGACATCATGCCTTTGAGGATCGGTTGAAGGAAATGGGATATGTTTTAACGGCTGAGGAGATTAAGGTTGCTTTTGAAAAGTTCAAGGATCTGGCCGATAAAAAGAAAGTCGTAACTGATAAGGATATTGAAGCACTGGTGGATGAAAATATCGCAGTCCCTGAGATTTTTGTTATCGACAGCTTCCAGATCAACAGCGGTAATAAGATGATATCAACCTCAACTGTGAGCATAAGAAGAGAAGATCAAATAATAACCGAAGCTGCCACAGGAGATGGTCCTGTTGATGCTGCCTTTAAAGCCATCGAACGTGCAACCGGAGTCAGTGCCGAGTTGGTGCATTACAGTATAAAAGCTGTAACTGAAGGTAAGGATGCCCTTGGTGAGGTAACTGTCAAGATATCTACCGAGGATTCTGTTTACATGGGTAAGGGTGTCAGTACCGACATTATTGAGGCCAGCGTTAAGGCATACCTCAGTGCTATAAACAGATCTATCAGTGAAATCGGAGAAGCAGCAATAATTAACCATTAGGGGCGCTTAAGTTGAAGCAGCCCCTATCGGGGCTGCTTTTTTACTTCACGAATATTTCACAAGGTACTTTGCTTAATGCATATACAGATGCAATAACCTATTTGATGCATTTGAAGATGCAATTAACCAATTGATGCATTAATAAATGCATCAAAACTGTTGAGATCAATACCCGAATATGATACTGTATATTATAGTAATAAATTGGACACGGAGGTCAAATATGTATTTTGCCGTAATCGGGGATATCAAAAATTCACGTAAAATGAAGGAGCGTTTTCAGATACAGGAACAGCTTCGACAAATATTGGAGGAGATAAATTCCGAATTCGATGAATATATTGCAGCAAAATTTATAATAACCCTTGGAGATGAGTTTCAGGGGCTGTTAAATTCAACTCAACCAATAATAAAGATAATTGAAAAAATAACTCTTAAAATTTATCCCGTGAGGCTAAGATTTGGGATAGGCTGTGGTGAGATTTCAACCAAAATTAACAGAGATATGGCTATTGGTGCCGATGGGGCTGCCTATCATCATGCCAGGCATATGATAAACAAGATCAAAAAAAATCAGAGCAGCAGAATGAGTGACCAGACATCAATCGGAATTTCAGCTTCTGATAATCAAAGCATTGTGGAATTAGCAAACAATACTTTCAGTCTCTGGTCCTTTATACAGGGAAAGTGGACTCCAAAACAGGTACGACTGATTCTTGAAACAATAGAATGTGATAATAACCAGAGGGAGGCCGCTCGTAGGCTGGGAATAGTTCAGTCATCTGTACAGCGGGGCTTGAAGAGCTCGGGATATTATTCTTACATGCATACAAAAAGAACCCTGGAAGAGGTTTTTGTAAGGATTTGGGGTTAGTATAAGGTTGAAAGGGCTAATACCGGCAGGCAAAAATACAAAAGTGTAAAATGCAGCTGGATAAATACTGTAGAGTAAATACAACAAGTTATCGGGGGGCAGCTATGGATAGGATTTTGGGTTTTTCACTTATTTCATTACTATTGGTTCTGCATGTAATAGGGGATTTTTATTTACAAACTGAAAAAATAGCAAATAATAAGAAAACAAGTTACCGCGGTGTGATAATACACGCAATGCAATATGGTATTCCATATTTGCTGGCATTAATTTTTATAAGAATTAATATACTGCTCATAATTTGTCTTGTACTTGCAGTTCTTGCTCATTTCGCGGTTGATTCTCTGAAATACTGGCTCAGTAGAAAGGCTGCCAACAGTTACTTTTTTACCAGACAGGCCATTGTATTTACAGCCGACCAGCTTTTACACGCAGTATTGCTGATATTTATAGCTCTGCTATATATAAAAAGTAATTTGCCGGGAGGACTGGTATATTTCTATGAAATGTGGAACGATCTGTTACTTATGATAAATCTGCTCCCTGTTTCAGTAATTAAATGGCTGTTGCTTATACTACTAATATTAAAGCCGGCAAACATAATCTTCAGTTTGTTCTTTTCAACCTTTAAGCCGGAGGACGAAGGGGCAAGGAATGAGAAACAGCAGAGAGCCGGAGCAATAATTGGCAGTCTCGAACGAATATTAATAGTATTTTTTATAAGTATTAATCAATATTCGGCCCTTGGTTTTATATTGACAGCCAAGTCAATAGCCAGATATGATGCCATAGCGAAAGACCGAAAGTTTGCAGAGTATTATTTAATTGGAACACTAGTGAGCGTTGTATTTTCAGTAGCTGCCTATACATTGGTCTTTAAAGGACTATAACTTTAGAGGGCTATAACATTAATGAAAGGAGAAGAAAAATATGTCAAACAAGCTAATTATATATGATTCAACACTTAGAGACGGAGCGCAGGCGTTGGGAATATCCTTTACTGTGGAGGATAAACTTAAAATAGTAAAAAAGCTGGATAAATTAGGAATAGATTATATTGAAGCGGGAAATCCCGGCTCAAATCCAAAAGATCTGGAGTTCTTTGAGAAGGTTCTTAAACTGAAGCTGACAACCTCGAAGATAATAGCCTTTGGTGCCACCAGGAGGGCTAACATAAAACCTGAGGAGGATGCTAACTTAAAATCTCTTCTGAAGGCGGGAACCCAGGCAATTGCTGTGTTTGGAAAGGCGTGGGATTTCCAGGTTACTGATATATTAAAAACCACATTGGAAGAAAATCTTAGAATGATATCCGATACCATAAAATTTCTTAAAGAGAACGGTAGAACAGTGGTTTATGATGCTGAACATTTTTTTGACGGATATAATGCCAACCCCGATTATGCCATGGAAACTTTGAGAGTAGCCTGCAAGGCAGGTGCAGATACTATCTGCCTTTGCGATACAAAAGGGGCAAGTCTCCCGTCACATATTGCAAAAATAACAGGTCTTGTGCGTAATGAGGTAGATTGCGCAATAGGAATCCACTGTCATAATGATAACGGAATGGCAGTTGCAGGCTCCATAGCTGCTGTCGAGGCTGGAGCTGTTCAGATTCAGGGTACCATAAACGGCTTTGGGGAAAGATGCGGTAATGCCAATTTGTGTACAATAATTCCAAATTTGCAGATACTGATGAATTACCACTGTATTCCCACCGAAAACATGGAGAAGCTTACCTCTACAGCAAGGTATGTCAGTGAGGTAGCTAACATAATTCATGATGAAAGGGCTCCTTTTGTTGGAAGCTGTGCCTTTGCCCACAAGGCGGGTATGCATGCCGATGCCGTAAATAAAAATACATCTGCCTATGAGATGTTTGACCCTGAGGTGGTTGGGAACCAGAGAAATATACTTATGTCCGAGGTGGCAGGCAGAAGCGCAGTAATGAGCATGATAAATATGGTGGATAACTCAATAACCAAGGATTCTCCTGAAACCAGAAAGATCATAGAACGACTTAAAGAACTGGAGTACGAAGGGTACCAGTATGAAGGTGCAGAGAGTTCCTTCGAACTTGTAATCCGTAAAATGCTGGGTAAATACAAGCCTTTTTTTGAACTGAAGGAATTCAAGGTTATAGTAAACGAACCCACTGTAAACAGTGTTAATTCATCTGCAATGATAAAAATACTGGTAGATGGACAGACTGAGATAACAGCTGCAGAAGGCGACGGTCCGGTTAATGCTCTTGACATGGCCTTGAGAAAAGCCCTGGAACGTTTCTATCCGGAAATAGCTGAAATGAAACTGACCGACTATAAGGTTAGAGTATTGGATTCCAACTTTGCGACAGCTTCAAAAGTTAGAGTTTTAATTGAGACAACCGACGGGCAAGATGTATGGACAACAGTGGGGGTTTCAACTGACATAATTGAAGCCAGCTGGAGAGCATTGGTGGATTCTGTGGAGCACAAGCTTATGAAGGGAACCGGTAGATGAAAGGGTTAAGCCTCTGACCATACTGTTACATATCAGTACACCTGACTATTTTTTTGCTACTATTATTTAATGAAATGGTATATAATAACCGTATCTTTGTATAATAGTACAAATAATTAAGTTAAGGGGATCAATATTTTGAAACTATATGGCAGATTAATCAAAAGCGGAAAGTTATTAAAGGAAGCCTGGGCAGTTCCGGATAACGAAAACGGAATCTTCCATGATCAATTGGAGGAATGTCTCATTTCAGTTTGTAAACAGCTGGACATTGAGGTTCCCATATGGCTGAAGAAAAACACAACCGAGTTTGGAATATATAGAAAAACCAGCTTTAACAGTGATCATTTCGGTGAATCAATAACATTTGACAGGTTTGAGATTGTACTATATTAATTTATTTTCAAATTGAATAACTAAAATAATGTATTTTTAATAATAAGAATGTAAATTCTAAACACGTATGGCTTTGTGACCATACGTGTTTT
The DNA here is from genome assembly GCA_023393115.1 of Bacillota bacterium. Classification (GTDB taxonomy): domain Bacteria; phylum Bacillota; class Clostridia; order Acetivibrionales; family DSM-1351; genus Ruminiclostridium. The sequence continues at coordinate 5,455 of JAEWMS010000036.1, read as the reverse complement.
TTGCTGTAATACGGGATAATCTTAATAAAGTTAAAATAAAAACTTTAGCTTTTTTTATAAAACATCTTGATGATACAGCGAATAATTGATATACTTTATAATATAATATTACAAAGTAAACTTTGGAAAGGGGGACTATACATTGTCTTTTCTAATTGGTATCGATCTTGGAACCTCAGGTGTAAAGACTGTATTGTTTAATGAAACTGGAAAACCTGTAGCAAGTTCCACCGTGGAGTACCCACTTTATCAGCCAAATCTCGGATGGGCAGAGCAAGAACCTGAAGAATGGTGGAGGGGCACATGTGAAAGTATAAATAATGTTTTATTAAAAAGTGGTGTTGATAAGCGAGAAATAAAGGGTATAGGCTTATCGGGCCAAATGCATGGAGCCGTACTTCTTGATAAGGATGACAAGGTACTCAGGAAAGCTATTATCTGGTGCGATCAGAGAAGCGCTGCTGAATGTGATCAGATTACAGAGATCATCGGGAAGGAAAGATTGATTGAAATTACAGCTAATCCGGCACTTACAGGGTTTACTGCATCAAAGATCATGTGGGTTAAAAATAATGAGCCCCAGGTATTTGAAAAAATTGCAAAGATATTGCTGCCGAAGGATTATATCCGATTAAGACTGACCGGAGAATATGCAACAGAAGTTTCAGATGCCAGCGGTATGCAGTTGATGAATATAGCCGAAAGAAAGTGGAGTGACGAGGTTGTTAGCAAATTAGGATTATCCACTTCAATGCTTGGTAAGATGTATGAATCACAGGAAGTAACAGGAAAGGTTACCGCTTCTGCTGCTGCAGCAACAGGACTCAATGAAGGAACAATTGTTGTAGGCGGAGCCGGTGATCAGGCTGCCGGCGCTGTAGGTAACGGTATCGTTAAACCGGGAGTAGTATCATCTACAATTGGAACTTCAGGTGTTGTTTTTGCATATACAGACAAATTGACTATCGACCCATTGGGAAGAGTTCATACGTTCTGTCATGCAGTGCCAAATACCTATCACATAATGGGTGTTACACAGGGAGCAGGTCTTTCACTGAGCTGGTTCAGAGATAACTTCTGTGCTGAAGAAGTTATGACATCGAAATTATCAGATATTTATATTTATAAACTCCTTGATGCCGAGGCTGAAACAATCAAGCCTTGCAGTGATGGACTTGTTTATCTGCCATATCTGATGGGCGAAAGAACACCTCACCTTGATCCAAATGCAAGAGGAGTATTCTTTGGGTTGACAGCTTCACACACAAAACCCCATTTTGTCCGCTCAATAATGGAAGGTGTAACTTTCAGCCTTAGAGATTGTATGGAAATTATCAGAGGTATGGGTGTTAACGTATCCGAGGTTAGAGCTTCGGGCGGCGGCGGAAAGAGTGATATCTGGAGACAGATGCAGGCAGATATATTCGGAACAAATATCAACAGAATCAAGTCTGACGAAGGCGGAGCACTTGGTGTTGCAATACTGGCCGGAGTAGGTGCAGGAATATACAAGAGTGTTCCTGAAGCTTGTGAAGCAATTATTCAGGTTAAGGATACTTTGGCACCAATTCAGGAAAACATCAGTAAATACGATGGATTCTATAAATTGTATGCAAAGTTGTATAAGTCATTGAAGGACGACTTTACACAACTTAATAACATTCTAAAGTAATTGATAAACCGATATGATGTTTATGCCGGTAGAAGCTTCGAAATGTACTAATGTGGGGAAGGGGGCAGGAACATGAAACCGGGTAAGACAGGAAATAACAAGTTCCTGAAGCAATTTAACGAAACTTCCCTATTGAAATTGATAAGAACCAACAAGCAGTTATCAAAGGCGGATCTGGCCCAGCTCACGGGACTGTCTCCAACTGCTTGTGGAATTATTGTATCAAATCTTCTGGAAAAGGGTTATATTCGTGAAGCTGGTATAGGAGTCTCAAAAGGCGGAAGAAGGCCCAACCTTTATGAGCTTAATCCTAAAAGCTATTACTCCATAGGAGTAGATATTGATGTAGACTATATCCGATTCATACTTATGGATATTACCGGGAATGTTGAATTCAGGGATAAAATCTCAAGTGGGTCTATACAATCAGTTTCAGATGCAGTAAAGCTTATTGAGGAAAAAGTCAGCCAGATTATAGCGGTGAACCATATTGCCGAGGATAGACTACTGGGAGTTGGAGTTTCGGTTCCCGGCATGGTGGATAGTTTAACTTACGAAATTATATATGCTCCCAATCTGGGTTGGGAACAAGTTGATCTGAAGAATATGCTGTCAACCGTAGGGAGCTTCCCCGTATATGTTGATAACGAGGCAATGTGTTCGGCTACATGTGAAAACTGGATTGGCTGCTGTACAGAACTAAAGGATTTCGTATGTATAAACATGAAGTCTGGTATTGGCTCAAGCATATTTGCAGGAGGCAGTATTTACAGGGGTTGCAGTGGAAGTGCCGGTGAAATCGGCCACATTATGGTGGATCACAATGGACCCAAATGTGCCTGTGGTAATTATGGTTGTCTTGAAACACTTGTTTCGCCCAGGTCAATGGTCGAAAAGGCCCAAAGGCTTGTGAGACAAGGGTTGATAACCGATTTCCCTGAGGTTCTGGATGTTAATGAGGTAAATTCTATTGATGATATTATAAGTGCCGTAAATACAGGAAACGAATCTGCTAGGGTCATTCTTGTTGAAGCAGCCGGATATCTCGGACTTGCACTGGCAAATCTCGTCAATACAGTAAACCCTTCCAGGATAGTGCTTGGAAAGGAACTTGCAAAATTACCGGAGGATATTATTGAGCACCTTAGGAGTATTGCGTTAGCTAAGGCCTTGAAATATCCGGCCTCAAGGGTTGAGATACTCATTTCCGAATTAGGGGAGGATACCTCGGCACTTGGAGCAGCAATTATACCATTAAAAAAACTCTTTGGCTATAAGCTGTAGAGTGCATTATATACACGTTGATAAAAAATTTATTAAAATGCGTGCAATGGCACGCGGATGGAGGGTATTATGTCAGAAATTTTTAGCGGAATTTCAAAAATCAAGTATGAAGGCAGTGGATCTGATAATCCATTAGCATTCAAGTACTATAATCCAGATGCGGTTATAGGCGGAAAGACAATGAAGGATCATTTAAGATTTGCAGTTGCATACTGGCATACTTTTGCAGCAGCCGGAGCAGATATGTTCGGTGCCGGTTCATGGGTAAGACCTTGGAACACAATGTCAGCTATGGACGGTGCGAAGTTCAAGGTTGAAGCAAATTTCGAATTTGCTGAAAAAATCGGAGTTCCATTTTTCTGCTTCCACGATAGAGATATAGCTCCCGAAGGAGATACACTTGCAGAAACAAATAAGAACCTCGACGTTATAGTTGCAGCTATAAAAGATAGAATGAAATCCAGTGATGTTAAGCTTCTCTGGGGAACTACAAATGCATTTGGTAACCCAAGATTCATGCACGGTGCTTCAACTTCACCAAATGCTGATATCTTCGCATTCGCTGCTGCACAGGTTAAGAAGGCAATGGAAATCACAAAGGAATTAGGTGGAGAAAACTATGTATTCTGGGGTGGTAGAGAAGGTTATGAAACACTGTTGAATACAGACATGAAATTAGAATTAGACAACCTGGCAAGATTCCTCAAGATGGCTGTTGATTATGCTAAGGAAATAGGCTTTAACGGACAGTTCCTTATCGAACCAAAGCCAAAGGAACCAACAAAGCACCAGTATGATTTTGATGCAGGTACAGTTATCGGATTCTTAAAGACTTACGGCTTGGATCCATACTTTAAGCTCAACATAGAAGCAAACCATGCAACCTTGGCTGGACATACCTTCCAGCATGAACTTGCTGTTTCAAGAATTAACAATATGCTGGGAAGCATTGATGCTAACCAGGGTGATGTAATGCTCGGATGGGATACAGACCAATTCCCAACTAACATCTACGATGCAACTCTAGCTATGTATGAAGTAATAAAAGCAGGCGGTTTGGGTAAAGGCGGTTTGAACTTTGACTCAAAGGTTAGAAGAGGATCCTTTGAACCAGCAGATTTGTTCTATGGTCACATTGCCGGTATGGATACCTTTGCAAAGGGTCTTATCATAGCTAACAAGATGATAACAGATGGTAAGTTTGATGCATTTGTTGCTGACAGATATTCAAGCTACACAACCGGAATCGGTAAGGATATCGTTGACGGTAAGGTTGGCTTTAAAGAATTGGAACAGCACGCTCTCAATGCTAAGATCCAGAATAAGTCAGGACGTCAGGAAATGCTGGAATCACTTTTGAACCAGTACATCTGCGAAACTAAATAATTGATATTTGAATATAAAACATTTTATTACAAAACCCCTGGACATCAACTCCAGGGGTTTTACCATATTTTACATGCATTACTATAAGACAATCTCTTTTACCAATAAGAAAATTGCTACAGATAACACAAGGACAAATAGAAATACCAGCAGTATCCAGCACTATTATCAAGGACAAAAGCTTGATGGATATTTTCTTATTGTAATTAAGCAGATAATAACCGAGAAGGAAGTAACCTATGTACCCGTTAATAAAATTAAGGGAGAATTTCTTTGACAAAACAAAAAGAGGTCGTACAGTTCCAGGTACTAATGCTGCCAAGGTTGGAAAAACGGAACTGAAAACAAACCATAACACAAGTCAATACTTAAATAGTTTAGATGACATTGTGTCTACAAGAGTCTTTAAAATGGGAGAGATCAGATAAAGAGGAATAAGAGCATACATAAACCATAAATGTACTGTAGTTGGAGTACTCATAATATTTATAAGCCTTGATTTGGTATCATGTAAGTTTCCGTTTAGATAAATTCCTATAATTCCATAATATGCAACAGCGACAATAGACCAAACAAGGAAAGGGACAAATGCCTTTGGAAGTCGCTTTTTATATGTATATGAAATTGATACTGTTTTACCTTGTCTCAACAGCATTGCACCGGACACCATAAAGAAGATGGGTACACTGGTGCTCATAATAGATGTTAAAATATTGGAAAAATGCCATAGGTTAGAGTTGAGATTAACCCTGAGGGACCCGGCAGCAGTGTGTAGAAACATAACAGAGAACATTGACAATACTCTCAGAACATCAATATATTGTACATAGTTGCTTTCAACAGAGGGGCTTTCTTTCTGAAGTAAAAATGTATTCAAATTAATCCTCATTTCCCGCTTTAAATGTCTGAAAACATTATTTCCTCGTATAAAAATGAACTCAGTTGGATTAATTCAGTCAGACAGGAGCTGCAGCAAACTAAAATGTTAAGGAGACCAACTATGAATAGTCAATAGAAAATGTAAATATTATTTAGAATTTTAGTTGGGTAAAAAGAGTATAGCAAACAAAGCATCTACAGATGCATTTTGAAAATTGAATATGGGAGACTGGA
>JAEWMS010000051.1 GCA_023393115.1 Bacillota bacterium | reverse complement strand
TTATTATTTGTCCCTTTGTTTTCCTCTTGATGTTTCTCTTTGTTTGTCTCTTTATTTATCTTTTTATTTGCCTTTTTGATTATCTCATTGATTATATTCCTTACCGGTCGAGCATTATCTGACATAGATGTCTCTCCCAGCTTTTCAAGCCGTATGCACTCTTTTGCTTCATTTATAAGTTTCATCGTTGCCTGATTTCCAATGGTTCTTTGCAGAAGTGCAAATTCATCCTGTGATATGTAATAAGGATTTTTTGAAATCAGATATACAAGCATTCTATAGTCTTTACTTCTTAAATTCGGTCTACGGGCACTCTTCACTGGAGCAGGAGGTTTATTTCTGGAAGTATTTATTCCTCCATAGATTTGATCAGGTTTCTTTTCCGGGGCTACTCTAGTATAATACATTTTGCTCACTCCAAGATTACTCAAATTTTCGTTATATTAATTAGTAAAATTGAGCGAATCTTTTACAACCCCATAAAACAAATTAATAGTTTTGTGTATATATTAGGTATGTTGAATGATGAACCTCTTAATTACCCAAAACTAATTAAAAGTTTACAACTTCTTCGCTTTTTTCTTCCCGAAAAACTCATATATGCCCATGGCCAGCAGGAATATCCCGAAGCTTTTCCTCAGCAGCAGCCCGTCGATGGATAAGGCAATTTTTGAGCCCAGTATTGCCCCTGCCAGACCGAAAAGCATTATGGGAATTCCGGTTTTGAAATCGACATTTTTGTGTTTGATATGTATTGCTAATGCTACTATGGCAGTGGGAATAAAGAATAGCAAATTAGTGCTCTGGGCTACATGCTGTTCAGGCTTCATAAACAGTACCAGTGCCGGTATAAGTATGGCACCGCCCCCTATCCCCATTCCACTTATTATTCCAGCTGCAAAACCGATCAGGATTACTATCATTATTAAACCTTTCTGTAATGTCTTTTGCTTGCACAAAGATTATTATTTACATTGTATAATATTTACACAGTTCAGTAATACATCATTCATCATCTACATCCATTAGTATTTACACAGGATCAGAAAATCATCCTGACGGCCGCAGCTATCATGAATAGGCCGAATATTTTCCTCAGCATCCCAGAGGGACATTTGTTAAGAAGAAACGCCCCCACTATTCCTCCGACAACTCCACCAACCATGGCTTTCCAGGTTATATCCCAATCTACAAAATTGTTTGAAAGATAGAAATAACAACTTACCAGTGACAATGGTAAAATTATGAGCAGCGCAGTTGCATGGGCATCGTGTTCTTCCTCCCCGAGGAGGAACACCATTGCAGGCACCGCAATTGTACCCCCACCTGACCCGAACAACCCGTTTGCTATTCCTGCAGCCATGCCAATACCTAAATATTTGAGTATTCTGACCAAACGAGATGATTTTTTCATAGTTTACTCCAGTATTTAAACTTGTCTTTATTGATATTGTCTAAAAAAAGTATTTTATTATACCATCATGCTTTATATTTACATACAAGTATTCCATTAACATATGAGTTCTTTATTGACAATCAAAAGATAATGGCATAATATAGAAATTAGAGTGAGTACTCACTCATTTTTTTTGAACATTCTAACTCTACTGTTTGATATTCAACATAATAATATTGCCTGCTGTATCGCAGGAAAATGAATCATAACAAAAAGAAAGGGTGCACCCAAAACATGAACAATAACATTGATTTATCAGAACTGGAACTGGCTGATAAGGAAAAAAGAATTCTTGAAGCGGCAATTCAAATATCCAACGAAAAAGGGTTTTCCTCAACAACTACCAGCGAAATAGCTAAGAGGGCAGGAATTGCTGAAGGAACAATTTTTAGATATTTTAAAACAAAGAAGGATATAATTCACGGTATAATGCTGCAGGCACTAAAAGTTTCATCAGATAAAATCCTTCTTAACTCACTCAGTACTATATTTAAAAATCAGGAACAAAAGGATTTGAAAGACATTCTTAAAGACATTCTTGTTGATAGACTTGGATTAGTACAGAAGTTTTTCCCAATGTTCAGAGTTCTTTTAAACGAAGTCCTTTATCATCAAGACATGCGGGAGGTTATCTATAATAATTTTGTAAAGAAAATGGAACAGGAAATCATGGAATTATATAAAATGATGGCTGCAAGGGGTCAGATTCGTACTGATATTGATCCTATGTTGATAATGAGAAATATCATAGGAAACTTTATGGCTTTCATCGCTCAGAAAATGCTGTTTACCGAAAACTTTATACTCTCTGAAGCTGATAAGGAAATCGATGACATGATTACGTTGATAATTGATGGAATTTCACCTCAAAGCTAAAGGGTAATGTCACATATCTTTTCATTACTATTTGTGTACGCGCTATGCGTAGTTGGGAGAGATTAGTATGGAGTATGCTATTAAGGTTGAAAACCTTACAAAGAGATTCGGCGACTATACTGCCGTCAATAACATTAGTTTTTCAATTCCCCAGGGAACTATTTTTGGCTTTCTCGGCCCGAATGGTTCAGGTAAATCAACCACAATACGAATGCTTTGCGGTGTTCTTAACCCCACTTCCGGCAAAGCCCTTGTTATGGGAAAGGATGTTTCTACCGAAACAGAAGCCGTAAAACAGAGTCTGGGCTACATGAGCCAGCGTTTCGGTCTCTATGAGGACCTTACTGTAGAGGAAAATCTGGATTTTTATGCAGGGGTATATGGTTTGCCAAAAAAGATCACGTCTGAAAGGAAAAAAGAACTCATAGCAATGGCCAACCTTACAGGCAAGGAAAAAAGCCTTGCAGGAACCCTATCCGGAGGCTGGAAACAGCGTCTTGCTTTGGGCTGTGCATTGATTCACAAGCCAAAGCTGCTTATCCTGGATGAACCAACAGCAGGGGTTGACCCTGTTTCCAGAAGAGTTTTTTGGGAAATAATACACGCACTTGCCGGGCAGGGAATCACAATCCTGGTCACAACTCACTATATGGATGAAGCTGAAAGCTGCAACACCGTTGGTTTTATTTTAAACGGCGACCTTATAAACATTGCCTCTCCGCAGCAGCTCATTGAACAGGAAGGTGCTAAAAACCTGGAGGATATCTTTATAAAGTATGTTGAGCGGCTAACAAATCAAAAGGTGGCCGGTACTTTTAACAATCTGAAGTTTTTAAAGTAGGAGGTTATATGATGAATAAAAACAGGTATCGTTTCAGCTATAAACGATTTGTATCTATTATAAAAAAAGAATTTATACAGGTAAAACGTGACCCTATAAGCTTAAAACTTCCCTTTATCATGCCCATTGTAATGATGCTGCTGTTTGGCTATGCCGTAAATACTGAAGTCGATAAGATACCCACGGCGGTTTATGACCTGAGTAAATCTGAAGAAAGTAAAACCTTCCTGGATAAGTTTACCGAGTCGGATTACTTTGTTATACACGAAACTGTCCAATCAGAGGACAAAATCAATGAACTGATAAAAAACGGCGAGGTAAAGGCAGGACTTATTATCCCGAAGGATTATTCAGAAAAGCTGAAGACCGGCAAAGAAGCGGAACTTCAGCTAATTATAGACGGTACCGAACCCACTACTGCCAGAACGGCCCTAGCCAGCGGCCAATTAATTTCAAGAACCTTTTCCCAGAAGCTTACATCTGAAAAGCTGATTAAGCTGGGCATTACCCCTGATAAACTGTCCGGTATTTCACTGGAAACAAATGTCCTTTTCAACCCCGACATGGAGGGTACAAAATTCACTATTCCCGGATTAGTTGGACTGATTCTGCAAAATATCACTATCATGTTAACCGCCTTCGCTTTGGTTAGGGAAAAAGAACGGAGTACCATCGAACAGCTTATAGTAACCCCCATTAAGCCCTCAGAGCTTATTCTCGGAAAGCTCATACCCTATATCATCATAGGCTATTCGGGTTTTCTATTTTCACTGGCCATGTGTATATGGATATTCAAGGTAAATATTGCCGGGTCTGTGGGGCTTTTATTATTACTAGGATTTCTCTTTGTCTATTGCTCCCTTTCTATCGGTATGCTTATATCCACCTTTGCAAAAAATCAGATGCAGGCAATGATTGTGATGGTATTCTTTCTCCTTCCCAGCATTCTGCTGTCAGGTTTTATTTTTCCGAGAGAAGCTATGCCATCTGTAATAAGCTATATCGGATACATTATTCCGCTTACTTATTTCCTAGATATAATCAGGGGGATTACACTTAAAGGTATCGGCCTTGAGTACCTGTGGCAGGAATCACTGGCACTTCTCGGTTTTACGGTAGTCATCCTGTTTATTGCAACCAAGCGTTTCAGGAAGAGACTTGACTAATAACCCGGCCCTTTGTTTTATGTAACCAACAAGTATGATAAAATTATAGAAAAGCTTTGGGGGCCTTTATATGACTAAAATAAAGCATCTTCGCATAAGATTTATTGTAGCTTTACTTATAATTACTGTATTAGTATTCTTCCAGCACTTCAATTTGGCAGAAGCGGTCAATTTAGAAGTAAAAAAATCAGACCTTGTTCTGGTGGAGGATTACAGTAAGGAATTTGTAATTGATATGAAATATGCTACCTGTGATAACTTTGTCGGGAAGACTCTTTACCCCTCTCCTACCTGTGTTCTTACAAAAGGCACGCTTGATAAGTTGATAAAAGCAAATAGAATTGTTAAGCAGCAGGGCTATTCCATAAAAATCTGGGATGCTTACAGACCCCTAAGTGTACAGAAAATCATGTGGGAGGCTACACCAAATAAAAACTACGTGGCAAACCCATACCGTTCGGGCTCAAAACATAACAGAGGCGCAGCCGTTGATGTTACACTGGTGGATAAAAGCGGAAGAGAACTAAAAATGCCTACCGAGTTTGACAATTTCACTGAAAAAGCCTCGCCCAATTATAAAGGGATGACAGCCGAGCAGAGAAAAAATCTTACTATATTGTCAAAAGCCATGAAGTCATCCGGTTTTAGGGCTCTCAGCCATGAATGGTGGCATTTTGAGGATGTTGATTATAACAATTATAAGATACAGGATGTGCCTTTAAGTAAGTTTGACAAAACTGAATATGGTCTAAGCAGTAAAGCTATTACAGATCTTAAATTTATTAAAGAAAACAATTCCTCCCAGTTAATTGTGGTTACATCCAGCTTAAGCAATTCTTCAAATGTAGTTATTAATACATATGAAAAAAACATAAACGGTTGGGCCAATATACATAATAATATGAAGGGCTGGATTGGATTAAAGGGTTTTACAACCGATAAGAAAGAAGGAGACAAAAAAACCCCCGTAGGTGCTTTCAATATTGGCACCTGTTTCGGTAAAAACCCCAATGCAGACACAGGGCTAAATTATTACAAATCGGTAGATAATTTTAGTAAAATGAAGGATGGAATATACGACCTCTTTTTCACCATTGAATATAATCCTCAGAATATAAAGGATAAAGGGAGCGCAGTGTTTTTCCACATTGTAAAGCAAAATATGGTGATAAAATATACCAATGGTGGTGTTGCAGCAGAGCGTAAAGACGTGGTCTCCATAGCAAAGTGGCTTGACAAAGAGAAGTCTCCAATGATTTTAATGGGTCCCCTATCTGAAATTATTAAGTATTAGGAGGAAAAATGAAATTCTGTTTGTATATTTTTTCATTTAATCCTATAATTATGATAAACAGTATGACTGGTCTAAAATAAATGCTTAATGTAATCAAAATTTTTTAAAGAGGTATTTATGGAAAACAACACCAAAACGAAACCGGATATGAATAATGTTTATTTATTCAGAGGTAAATTTTTCAGGTATGGCTGTTATTTACTGCTTACACTTCTGGTAATATTTATGTTCGGGAAAATAGACTTCTTCTTTTCCCCAATTCTCAGTTTCATTTATTCAATAATCTTTCCGCTTCTTTTCGGAGGACTGTTATTTTATATATTAAGACCTCTGGTTCAGTTGCTTGAGAAGGGGAAAATCCCTCACATCTGGGCAATTGTACTGGCTTTTATTATTGTACTGTCAGCGATAATTCTTTTTAGCTCTTATACCGGTTCACTAATAAAGACACAGTTTACGGAATTCTATCATAGTCTTCCTTCCCTGTACGAAAAGGCTCAAAATACTGTTACTAACCTTCTGAATAGCAACTTACTGGCCTATTTCAACCGCTCCGATCTGGTCACATCTGATATTACAAGCAAGATATCGGAATTCGTTCAGAACATTGGATCAAGTGTTGGAAGGGGCACAATTAATTTTATTGGTGCTATTACCAACGTAGGCTCTATAATCATAATAATTCCAGTGGTACTGTTCTATTTTCTTAAGGATGGCAGAAAATTCATGCCCGGCGTTGTAAGATTTGTACCGGCACCCCATAAGGATAATATCAGAAAAATTCTGACCGATATAGATTATGTACTATCAAATTACATTGCAGGTCAGCTTCTGGTAGCCTTCTTTATAGGCTTACTGATGTATATAGGGTATTTAATTATCGGTCTCAAATATTCGCTCATACTGGCCATTTTTGCTATGATAACCTGTATAATCCCCTTCTTTGGGCCCTGGTTAGGTATAATACCTGCTATTCTGCTTTCACTGGCCGACAACCCCTTTATGGCGGTTAAAATATTTATAGTAATGATTGTGGTCCAGCAGATTGACAATAACTTTATATCACCTCAGGTTATGAAGAAAAGTATGGATATACACCCCCTCACCGTTATACTTCTATTGATGGGTATAATTCCAATACTGGGTTTTATCGGATTGATAATAGTAATTCCTCTTTATTCCGCAATCAAGATCACTCTCAGGAACATTGTGGAGATGTATTATCCAAAGTACGCTGCGACACTTGACCTCAAGGACACTAACCAACCTGAGAATAAGAAGAAGTCCTGGAAATTTGATTTGAGTAAATTCAATTTCAATAAGAAAAAATAATGAATTCTAAAAAGGGGGTGTCTCATAACTATAAGATTTATGTAGTTAGAAAGCACCCGTACCATTGTACTCCCAAACAGCTCATATAAATGTGTTGGACACAAAACAGCCTCTTTGATTTATTTGGCAAATGAAATATTTAGTTCTACTATTTCCGACTGACTACCTATTCTGACCGTGGGCCCCCAGGTTCCATAGCCGCAGGAAACCAGAAGATTAAAACTGCCATCCTTTAAATACCCGTGATCCTCTTCAAATATCATATTTGTAACCAGACTTGCCGGGAAAAACTGCCCGGCATGAGTATGTCCTGAGAGTTGAAGATCAACCTTTCCCTTTCTGGGTTCATCCAATTCAGAGGGCTGGTGGTCAAGTACAATGATCGGCAAGTCGGTATCAACTCCATTGAGTAAATCCGATATGCTGGCCCGGTTATAACCAAACCGTTGTCCACCCTTGTCCTCTCTTCCAACAATATAAAAGCTTTCATTAATTTTTACTGTATTATCTCTTAAAACAGTTACTCCTGTTTCCTCAATCATCTTAGTTATTTCATCAACTGAATTTGAGTAGTACTCATGATTTCCCATGATTGCGTAGGTACCGAATTTTGATCTGATACCCTTGAGTTCCTCCAGCATATTATCTTTCTTAACAGGTTCAATAGCGCTATCAAATAAATCTCCTGCTATAACTACAATATCCGGTTCCATACTGTTGATTAGCTCCACAGCATTTTTTAGCCTGTCTCTTCCAATAATATCTCCAAGATGTATGTCCGATATCATAGCACACTTAAGCTGTTTCATTGTGCCTGCTTTTTTATCAATTTTTATACTATATTCCGAAATCTTTGGCACCATAGCATTATAGGTCCCTACTGCAAGCAGGATAGCTACCGCAGCTATTACAGAAAATGCTATGAACCATGTGTTGTTTTTCACAATGGTAGGCATAATATTCAGCTTTTTAGCTAGAAATCCGAATATGTCAATTATTATAACAAATCCCAAAAGATATACAAAAGCCGCTACCCAATAGCCACCTAATGTACTGAAAATCCGCTCTGCTACTTCAGGCAGATGTTTCCTCCCAGCCATTGCGATAATGTAGGAGGACGCAAAAAGTATAACTATAAACCAATAAATAATCTTATTAATTGGAATTTGTGCATTTATACTCTTTAGCCCTCTTATTCCTATATAGTAATTTAATAATGCGTAAATAATTAAAAAAACGCCAACAAAAACAAATTGCATTACGTAACCCCTTTTGCTCATGTAATTTACCTGCTTTATTCTATATAAAATACTTACCCATTTTTTTAATTTAATTCACTCGATTATAGAAAATATACCATAAATACGCATGCACTTACAATAAGCGACTATTCAATTACTCTTTTTAATAATTTATATGGAATATGTTGTTACGGTGATTTATTAATGAATAAAGTTTGAATAGGGAATTATATTTTTGTTACATTAATTTTATTAATTATCCTTAACTAACGTGAATATAATATAAAGGAAGTCGTCCTATTTTCGTGGGCCGCTTTCGGACAGGTATTAGTTCAAAGTCCGGGTGTTTATTTTAATACATGGACTGCAGCAAAGACCCGCTAAGCGGCTTTTTATTACTATTTGTATACGCGCTCTACGCGTAGATGGAGGGCTATAATGAAAATTATAACAAGACGTTTACTTATAATTTCATTAATTCTGCTGACCTTTTTTATTACGGCAATTTGTTTAAGAGTAGGTAATGAGGATAATGGACAAAGGAATTATGTCATTGGCGGCAGCTATACCAAAAAAGCACACAATGGGAAAATTGATCTGGCTGCTTCGGGCTTGTCACGGCAAACCATACAAATAATGAATAAGAGGATGTCAAATCTTAATGAAACATATTTCAGGCCCTCAAATCTCAAAGCATTAAACAGTTGCTTCATGGAACGTGATTACTTTCTTGAAAGCTTTAAGGATGGAAAAGTTCCTTCAGAATTGATAAATACTCCTGAAAACTCCGCCATCAATTATTTCAGTGTACTACAACAGGCCTCCCTACTTACTGAAGAAAAAAACGGAGGTTGCGGAACTGTGGGCTATGGACTGGAACCCTTTCCAATTGCATACTCTTTCCTATCCGAAAACAATAAAAGATCAATGAATTATGAAGAGTTTGTCAAATCCTTTGAAGGAATAGGTCATATAAATCTAATCAAGCTGCTGCCTATAAAAATTGAATCAAAGAATATGAACAAATACTTTCTGGAACTTGAGTTTCTGGAGGGCAGTAGTGTTGGTGCAACTACATTTAATTATTACACCGGCGAATTAGATGTAATAAAAGTGAACAACTCATATTATATAGATGCACTGACCTTATCCCCGGAGGATTTCTTTTGTGCTGCCTACCATGGCTGGGCTCATAATGCTGAATCGTATGTGGAAACAGTTTATGGGAACTGGTGCGGTCTTATTATGAAACAGTACGCCCCTGAGCAGGATGAGTATAGAAAAAAAATATTTGTTGATGGAGTAGATAATAAGAAATATATGTTTGAATTTGCCAAACTGACAAATGGAACCGACCTGCTGATTAACTCCCTTGTAAAAATAAAAGGTGAATGGATGCCTGTTCAAATCGATATTGAGAAATGCATGGATAAAAATAAGGTGCAATAACTAAACACATTGATCCTACAAGTTAAAATAGAAAAAATAAGCAGGGACTGCCACAAATGGCCCCCTGCTCATATTATATATCAAACAATTTAATCCTGCTTTTGGCCTGCCATAAAGGATTCTGCAATTCTTACCGCCATCTCAGGATCCAAATTGAGTCTATTTGTATTCATATGAATATCTGTACCCATATAATACAATAAGTCATTATTTACCCAATAAACATTAAATGTATTTATGATTTCAAGGGGATTCTGAGTCATATTCCCATCAGGATATACAGCCTTCTCTCTCTGCACCCAGTAGCCATTTGAATCGCCAATTTTTATTTCTTTATAATGCATATCAGATTTTCTCAGATATTCAATATATTCATTATATTCATCTACTGCTTTCCTTACATTTACATATATTACTCCATCAGGATTAGAATAGAATCCACTTATGCTTCTTGAAGGATTAAACTCTTTAAGCTTTTCTAACTCAATATCATCAACCGTCGCCTTTTCACAAATTGGTCGAATCCTTTCGTTTGTCTCATAGCTGACAGGCTCTCCTAAGTGCAGCACTATTTGTTTACTGAATAAATGAAATTCGTCAGATAAAGAAGATGGAATAACAACTTGATACCCGATTTTTTCCGATATCTCACTATCACTTAAATTTGACGACATACCATTTGTGTATCCATCATTGAGTATTGGGTCCTCCTGCCCAACATTAACAATTTCATCACCATTAAAAACAAAGATGGTTTTTATTGTATTAATAGTATTAGATGCTAGAACTCTTGCCTGAGGAAAAACCATAAGCGACAAACTGCATAGTATAATTATTACACACATAAAGCCAGCTATGGGTTTAAAATAATTAATAGTATTGTAACGTTTATGATTTCTATACTGGTTCCTCATTTCAGGATTGCTTAAGTTAGCTTGTATCCTGGTATAGACTTCTTCCCTGAGCTCAATGCTATCTAACCTCATTGTTAAAGAATCTTTAATCACATTATCTATGTTATTATTATTCATTTCTAAACACCCCTTTTCAAAATTCCAGATACCGAAATATCGGGAGACATATAACTGTCTAAAGCTTTTCCAATAAGCTTTCTGGCAGTGTGTAATCTTGATTTTACTGTACCTTGAAAGCAATTCATTATCTCTGAAATTTCCTTAATGGAAAGCTGATTGTAATAGTAAAGAATTACGGTAGTTTTAAGTGTAATATTTAATTTCAGCAGAGCTTCATTGACTTTCTCATGAGTCTCTTTCCGCAGGAGTAAATCTTCAGTATTTTCATATGATCTAAAAAACTCCATTTCAAAAATACTGGTTTCATTTGAATGTACCTTTTTACACTTACCAGATATCTTCCATCCCAATCGCACCAGTATACTGTAAAACCAGCTACTAAAATGATCAGGATTTTTGAGATTTTTAATTTCGAAAAAGCATTGTGTAAAAGCCTCTTGAACAATGTCTTCGGCTACTTGAGTGTTCCCCGCAATAAAACAGGCTGTTCGATAAGCCTTCTGTGCATACAACTTATACAACTCATTAAAGCCTTCAATATTGTCCTTTTGGCATTTCCTTACCAATTCTGTATGTTCCACTCACTATCTCCTTTCGTACTTTTTGGGAGCTCCTTATCTATATAAGAGACAAAACATCTAGAAAGGTTCAAACTATTTAGTAAAAAAATAATATTTTACATTCACATATTATCAAAATGAAATAAAATTCTACAGTATTGATAAAAATTAATTGAAGTGTTACATTATGGAATGACGTAAACTTTAAAAAAATACCCGGCCGATGGAATACAATTCAAGGTTTGCACTCCACCGGCCGGGTTTATTGTTTTTATACTAATTATAAATTACCTTTTAGACTGTTATATACTCTTTTCGCATAGTCTTTCGCACTCTTAATTTCATTGGCATCCGGATTTTTTCTGTTCATGAATATAAAGTACTTTCCCTTACAGCAAAAGCTTTCATCAATAACATTGATACCTTTTTCCCTGAGCAGAGCTTTTACTGCTGTAATTGCTTTACCGTCGGCTACCCCGCTTCCGCTGGTACCAAACACCGCTACATTTTTAACCCTGTTAGGTGTCAGCGTTCTTATAAATTCCAGCATCTTAGGATCAGGCTTTCCTGCGTACTCCCCGGTTCCTAAAAACAACAGAGCTACATTCTCCGGTGGATATGCAGGAGGTATCTGCTCGGATTTAATGACTTCCTCCAGCTCCTCAGTTATAGCATCAGCAATTTTTTTAGTGTTACCACCCTTACTGTGGTATAATACCCATGTCTTCATTACGCTTTCTCCTTTTTACCTTGCTTCAGAATAGTATCCTACTTCTCAGCATTTTTTTATTCAAGTACGCCTTGGCGTCTTATTTTTGACTTATGATATATTTATCCATAGCCTCTGCGGCTTTCTTACCTGCGCCCATAGCCAATATAACGGTAGCAGCCCCTGTTACTGCATCTCCGCCGGCGTAAACACCGCTTTTACTGGTCGCACCTGTTTCTTCCTCAACAATTATACCTCCCCAGGATTGAATATCAAGTCCTGGTGTAGTTGAAGATATCAGAGGGTTTGGGGATTGTCCAATTGCGATGATGACCGTCTCAAGCTCAACCACGTGCTCAGAGCCTTTCCTCTCAATAGGCCTTCTTCTGCCTGATTTGTCGGGCTCACCCAGTTCCATTTCAACGCATTCCATGCCTTTCACCCAGCCGTCCTCAGTACCAAGAATCTGCTTGGGATTTGTCAATAGCTTAAAAATAATTCCCTCTTCCTTAGCATGATGAACCTCTTCAAGTCTAGCAGGAAGCTCTGCTTCAGAACGTCGATAAATTATATAAACATTTTCAGCCCCAAGTCTTTTAGCGCTTCTGGCTGCATCCATTGCAACGTTTCCGCCGCCTACAACTGCTACATTTTTACCTACAAATACAGGGGTATCGGTATTGGGGAACTGGTAAGCACTCATAAGATTTATTCTTGTAAGGAATTCATTTGCAGAATATACACCGTTCAAGTTTTCTCCAGGAATGCCCATAAAGCTTGGCAAGCCTGCACCAGAACCGATAAATACGGCTTTAAAGCCCTCTGCCCTGAGATCCTCTATTGAAAGCACCTTACCAATAACCATATTTGTCTGAATTTTAACACCCAGGTCTTTTACAGTTTGTATTTCTTGCTGTACAAGTTTTTTGGGGAGACGGAATTCCGGAATTCCATACATAAGGACACCTCCAGGTACA
Organism: Bacillota bacterium; assembly: GCA_023393115.1. Lineage (GTDB taxonomy): Bacteria > Bacillota > Clostridia > Acetivibrionales > DSM-1351 > Ruminiclostridium. Next base: position 20,213 of record JAEWMS010000051.1, on the reverse strand, counting down.
TGAAATGCCTCAAATATAGTAACATCATAACCCTTCTTTGCCAAATCTCCTGCACAGGTAAGTCCAGCCGGACCTGAGCCTACAACTGCAACCTTTATTCCATTACTACCGGGCTTTACCTCTTCTTTCTTACAGTTTGCCATGTACCAATCTGCTACGAAGCGCTCAAGACGTCCTATGCCAACAGATTCCCCCTTTTTTGCTCTGACACAGAGCTGCTCGCACTGAGTTTCCTGGGGACAGACTCTTCCACATACTGCAGGTAAACTGTTTGTTTCCCTAATTTTGTAGTAAGCCTCTTCGAATTTACCGTCAGCCACCAGCTGAATAAATTCAGGAATTTTAACATTTACCGGACATCCGGCTACACATGGTTTATGCTTGCAGTTCAGGCATCTCTGTGCCTCCTCAACAGCCATAGCCTCTTCATAGCCCAAAGCTACTTCCTTAAAGTTTTTATTTCTTACATTAGGATCCTGTTCGGGCATTTGTACTTTAGTTAAAGCCATATTAGGCATTGTCAACACCTCCGAGTCTGCACACATGAAGTTCAGTAGATTGACTTTCGTGTTTTTTATACATTCCCTGCCTTCTCATTGCTTCATCAAAATCTACTTCGTGTCCGTCAAAATCTGGTCCATCAACACATGCAAACTTTGTTTTTCCACCAACAGTAAGTCTGCAGCCTCCACACATTCCTGTACCGTCTATCATGACAGGATTCATGCTGACCAATGTCTTAATTCCGTATTCTCTGGTCATATTACTCACAGCCTTCATCATTACCAACGGGCCTATGGCAATTACCAAATCATATTTATTACCTTCCTCAATTAACTGTTTGAGAACGTTGGTAACAAAACCCTTATTACCGTTTGAACCATCGTCGGTAGCAACGATTAATTTGTCACTGACTGCATCCATTTCCTTTTCAAGGATAATCAGATCCTTGTTCCTGAAACCTGTTATGGCATGGACTTCTGCGCCAAGTGTGTGAAGCTTCTTTGCCTGGGGGTATGCAATTGCCGTACCCAGACCTCCGCCAATTACGGCGACCTTCTTATACCCATCAAGGTGTGAGGCTACTCCCAGCGGACCTACAAAATCAAGAAGATATTCTCCTTCATTCATTTCAGACAAAACTCGGGTAGTCTTTCCTACTATTTGGAATATAATTGTTACAGTACCTTTTTCTCTGTTATAGTCTGCTATTGTAAGCGGAATTCTCTCTCCGGATTCATTTATTCTAAAAATAATGAACTGACCGGGTTCGGCCTTTCGGGCAACATAAGGTGCTTCAATATCCATTAGTACAACAGAAGGATTTAAAATCTCTTTTTTAACTATCTTGTACATAAGTAACCCCCATTTTGTGTCAGATGTTAATTGACCTCATTATGACCATTATACTCTATATGTACTAAATTTTCAAACGTCGTATCGGGTGCGCTTCTAACAACTGCATCAATAATCTCCTGCTCTGTCATAACCTTTATAACTCTCAAATTTTCATCCATTATATTTACTATGTGAAATCTGTCTACATAGTCCATAGCCTTAATAACTTCCACCAGTTTGACAGTTTTCAGGACGACAATCTCCCGAACAGGATAAATACCTTTTCTAATAACTCTTGATTTTCTGAATAATAGGCTTTTGATATTCATTAAGGCTGTCTCCTCCTTATTAGCTCCTAAATACATAAAGATGTAAATACCTATGATTATCAGACTTACACTTCTCTTTTTATCTGTAAAAAGGCTTACCAGACCTACTGCAATAATAATTAGTGATAAAAGTACAGATACATACTTCATCCTCTTTCCAGCCCTGATTAATCCAAACTTTGCTGCTGCAAGTTCTACAAATATCCTGCCACCGTCAAGAGGAAAAACCGGAAGCATATTAAAAACAGCAAGATAAATATTTATGTATATCCCCACAATTACATATGGACTTGTGACGCCCACAAGAAGCAATACCTTTAATATCCCAGCCAAGCTTATGCTTACAAGGGGACCTGCAAAATATATGATTAGCCTGTTAAGTTTACTGCAGTATCCGCTATCCACTTCAGCGTTTAGTCCCACCGGCATAACCCTTATATTATATATCTTTCCTCCCGAGAGAATTACTGTTGCTGCGTGCCCGGCTTCATGCAAGGTAATGGATAGCAGGGACAGCATATATTCGGCAAGGGTTCCTGTAATAATAGCTACTGCAGCAAACACAAGGATTAGCAAATTAATTGAAATCTTTAGCTGCCCAAAGTCTTTATATATCCATAACGAAAATCTCAAGGTTCACCTCTATGTTAATGTGCTCCAGCCTGGCCGGACACACCAAATTAAAAGGCTTGAACCGGTATAACCGATTCAAGCTTCTCTTAATATTACTTGTTTAACAGGTTCAAAATTTTTTCAGGGTCAGCAGCCTTGTCACCCTTCCATACCTCGAAGTGCAGATAGGCACCTGATAACCCCTCGGTATCCCCCACCTTGGCAATAACATCCCCCTGTTTTACTTTCTGTCCTTTCTTTGCTACAAGAATTGAGCAGTGAGCATACACTGTGTATAGTCCATCACTATGTTTTATCTTTACATAGTTATCATACTCGGGGCTGGAGCCGACTTCAGCCACTTCACCGTCAAGGGCAGCCTTTATTGAGGTACCCATATTTGCTTTTATATCTATACCGCTGTGAAAAGATGTTTTTCCGCTTAAAGGATCAGTCCTAATCCCAAAGGGTGAATCTATCTGCCCTTTGATGGGAATTACGAAGGAATATTTATCTGCAAGAGTCTTGATCTCAGCCTCTTCAAGTACGGGAACCTGTGTCAGTGCCTGCAGGTTGTCACTTATTGAACTGCTGCGGGCTTCGGGAACAGCGTCTTTTACCGGGTTATTCATGTCGGTATCCTTCTTTAAGGGGCTATTCTGATTTAAGCTGTCCTGAGTTATAATGTTCTGATTGGCACTGTTCTGATTTATATGGATATCCTCACTGTTTTCATTTATGTTATCAGTACCAGGAATGCTCTCATCTGTTATTTGACTCAAGTTGCTGCTCGACTGTGACAAAGTCTGTACACTCTTATCTGAATTTATGTCAAGACCAGCATTATTACCTGATGCATTCCCTTGTGCTGTTGAGTTCTTCTCAGGCAGTTTAATACCCAGTGCCGTTGCAGTACTCAACAAATACTTATTTGTATCAAAGTTCCGGGATGTGATGATTTTAACCCTGGATATGAAATAGTTGGTGGCTGTAGTATCAGCAGCCTTGCACAAGGCAAATACCGACAAAAATACTACCACAGCCAGCATTTTTACAGCCAAAACTGTTGACATCATTTCATTTTCATTTGTGCTCTTCTTTTTTCTTTGAGGACCTGTCTGGCGTTGGTACTTTGGTCTTACAATCATTTCATCCATACACTATCTCCCATATTCTTGTCCTTGTTGGCCATACTTTTATTAAATTATATTTAATATGGACGAATATTATTACACTTCGGGTTGTAAGTTTTGAACAGCTTTTTGAAAGGTTCTAGAACAGGTTATTGAGTATTCTAAAAAAACAAAAAGGCCCGGGCCAATGCCCGGGCTGTAAAGATACTTATTCCGCCGAATAATATCCTGATAGTAACTATTTTGTATAATCCTCAGGTAGCAATATACTATTGTACTTATCTTAGTAAGTCTCTCCATGCAAGGTCTTCTCGCTCCAGACCCTTTATAAGAACCTCGGCTGTCGCAATATTTGTAGCGTAAGGTATATTGTTGGCATCACAATGCTTAAAAAGCAGGAATGTATTTGTGTCATTCTCAAAATTAGGATCTCTGAAATAGATAAGCAAATCTATTTCATCACATGCTATCCTTGCTCCCAACTGTTGCGCACCCAAGCTCCCATACGCCAGCAGGTTAATATTTAATCCTGTGGCCTTATTAATAACAATACCTGTTGAGCGGGTAGCAACCAGATGGTGGTCCTGCAGTATATACTTATAAGCTATGCAAAAACTTGCCATTAATTCCTTTTTATTATCATGAGCTATAAACGCTATATTCATGGTTTAATATCACATACCTTTAATTTATTTACCTGCATTTCTTACATTTTTAATAGGTATATTAGCTACTAGTGCGGGAACGATTCTATCCCCTTCTTCGCTTTTAGTTCTGGTAAGCTGGATATCAAGTGCACTCTCATCAATCTCCATATAATGCTGGATAACCTTGATTATCTCCCCTTTTACCATTTCCAGAAACTCAGGAGAAACATTTGCCCTGTCATGTATTAATACCAGTTGCAATCTTTCTTTGGCTACATCCTTTGATGGTTTAGCTCTGCCAAAGATCTTGGAAAAATCAATCAGCATACCCTATTCCTCCTTATGTAGTTTTAAAACCAAACAGTTTTTTAAATTTATCCATGAATCCATCATTAGTCTCAAGGTTTAGTATGGGAACCTCTTCTCCCTGAATCCTTTTTGTAACGTTTCTATAAGCTTGTCCCGCTAAGGATTTTTCGTCAGTAACCGCAGGCTCTCCTCTATTGGTAGATATTACTATTTTCTCATCATCAGGAATAACACCTATCAGATCAATAGCCAATATATCTATTATATCGTCGATACTCATCATATCACCGCGTTTTACCATTTCAGGTCTGACCCTGTTGATCAGCAGTTTGGGGTTTCTTAACTCGTTTGCTTCCAGTAGGCCCACTATACGATCTGCATCTCTTACCGCAGACACTTCGGGAGTTGTTACTACTATAGCTCTGTTAGCACCGGCTATGGCATTCTTGAAGCCCTGTTCGATACCCGCCGGGCAGTCAATAATTATGTAATTGAATTCTGACTTTAATTCATTAACCAAATTTATCATCTGTTCTGGAGTTACAGCTGACTTGTCCCTTGTCTGAGCTGCAGGAAGCAGGTAAAGACCTTCAAATCTTTTATCCTTAATTAACGCTTGTTTTACCCTGCATACACCTTCCACAACATCAACCAGATCATATACTATCCTGTTTTCCAGCCCCATAACCACGTCGAGATTTCGAAGTCCAATATCAGTGTCTATCAGTACAACCTTATTACCTGCCAGTGCCAGGCCTGTACCAATATTGGCAGTTGTTGTAGTTTTACCAACACCGCCTTTCCCAGATGTAATTACAATTACCTCGCCCATACAGCTTGCCTCCAATTCTTGTCCAAGAAACATTATATTTTACATATATTTACTTTTATAAATATTAAGTCATACATTTAAACTATATATTTGTTTTATAGTTTTGTCAATTATCTGTATTACTTATGTATTTCGGATTGATGTTGGCAAAAATCGCTCTACATAAAGCATATCACCTTTAACATAGGCCAGTTCAGGAACCTGGTTTGCACCTGCTCCTTTTTCATCGGGGGGTCTCGTTATTATATCGGCTATTCTAAGCTGTGTCGGATTGAGACCCAGGGCGGCAACAATTGCATCCTTATTACCATCGCTGCCTGCATGCACAACACCTCTGAGCAGACCCATTACCACGATATTTCCGGTAGCTTCGATAATTGCTCCGGGGTTTACGTCTCCAAGGATTACCAGATTGCCGTCAAAAGTAATAAGTTGACCTGATCTCACAGTTCCACGGTAAAACTTTGTCTGGCCTTCATCTATACCTTTAAAATACATATATTTTTTTATCTGATTATTTCTTTCAGAACCAGTATTGGTACCTTGCACCGAGGTCTTAGTATTGTCAATTATCTCCTCATCAAAGGATAATATTGTTGCACCACTTTCCTTTTTTAATAAATCAAAAAGCTGGCTTTTTTCAGCTTCATTAAACGCGCGGCCTCTATATTTCACAGCCAGCTTTGCACCTCTGAAAAACTTTCCGGCGTTTTCTATCTTAAGCCGCATACTGTCAACGATTTCTTCAAATCCGGCCTCCGGTTTTATAATTATTGTAAGACCATTAACAGTCCCCTTAAATGTAACTATATTTTCAGACATATTAACCTCCGAAGTCATTTATAGCTTTGAGCCACCATCGCGGCCACAAAATATGAAAATAATATTCTATTTAGTCAATTCTACTATATCCACTCTGGTTGATAAATTCTCAACATTTGCCCCTTTATTATCAAAGTATGCCTTCAGAACATCGTTGGCAATAGGTGCTGTATACGCACCCAACACACCTCTCTCAACCACGCAGGCAACAGCTATTTCAGGCTTGTCAGCCGGTGCATAGCAAATGAACAGCGCATTTGAGGAGCGAGTCTGATTTGACTCTGTTTCAGCGGTACCTGTTTTACCTGCCACCTTTATAGGAGCAAGGCTTTTGAAGGCATCTGAAGCAGTACCGCCACGATCCTCATAATTAGCAACGGCAATCATTCCTTGCTGAATAACTGACATTGTGCTCTTTTTTACAGGTAATATCTCATATTCTGGTTTTGTTTCTGTAACTATAGAACCGTCATATTTTACTACTCTTTTTATTATATGAGGCTTAAAATGCTTTCCGCTATTTGCTATGGTTGCAACATAATTGGCAAGCTGTATGGGAGTAAAGCTATTATCAAACTGGCCTATGGATGACTGAGCCGTATCTGCACTTCCCCACGGGTAAGGATTATAAGTCTTTTTATATGCTTTTGAAGCTAGTATTCCCTTTTTTTCTCCCAAAAGGTCAATTCCTGTCTTTTGTCCCAGACCGAATTTTGTTGCCCATTTGCCGATATTATCTATTCCGACTTTTACACCTAGGTTGTAAAAATAGGGGTTACAGGACTTTTGAATGGCTGATACCATGTCAACCCATCCCAGACCGGCTTTATAGGACCTGTATTCTATGGAACCCAACAGTAGTCCGTCATAAATTTCATAGCCCTTATCAAAATACTTATCCTTCGGACCAATTTTCCCCTCCTCCAAACCTGCTATCCCCACTAGGGGTTTGAAAGTCGATCCGGGAGTATAAGTACCGGCAATTGCACGATTGAATTCAGACGTGCTTGTGTTATCGGGATCACTGAGAGCCGCAATAGCTTTCTGAGCTGCTTTATCCTCGGGTCCCGCCAGGAATATTGACGGGTCATAACTTGGATAGCTGGCTAAAGCCAATACTTCTCCGGTGTTAACATCTATTGCTACAACTGCCCCTGCATTTGCATCCTTAAAATTTCTGGAATGCTTTATTTCCCTAATGCGCTTGATATTATTTTCAAGAGACTCCATTGCAACTTTCTGTAATCGCATATCAATAGTGAGTACTACATCACTACCAGGTTTTACAGGCTCTTCACTTATAGTTCTTAGTCTGCCATTCTCGTCAATTTCCACTCTTCTATATCCGTTTGTTCCCCGCAAATAACCTTCAGCTGTTAGTTCAATACCGGATTTTCCAATAATATCATCGGCTTTGTAACCTTCATCGGCTCTATTTGCAAGCTCTTCCTCATTTATGGTCCTGACATATCCAATCAAATGAGCGGCATACTGGGCATCTACATACTTCCTGCTTGGCTTTAAATCAATTACTGCCCCGGGGAATTCATCGGTTCTCTCTTCAATCTCGGCGACAGTTTTATCACTTATATTCTCGGCTATAATAGGGTTATAGCTTAACGCTTCAAACCTAAGTGTCATTATTTTATATATATCCGGTTCCATATACTTTTCGGTATCTATCTTGAATACCTTGTCCCTGAAATATTCATAGAATTCTTCAGGGTCTGAATCCTGAGAAAGCCCAGTAAATTTATAGCCCGTGGCATTTTTTAATACTTTTATCCTATCTTTACTGTTTTCAAGGAGAGAGCCGAATTTTACAGGTTTTTCACTTAAATACTTGGAGAAGGTACTATTATATTTTTCACCATTCTTCTCCAGTATACCAGCAAGCTTATACATCATATCGTTAAGCTCTTCCGAGGGTTTACCGGTATCCATTAACATCAGATAGTAACTGGTGGAATTAACAGCAATAGGAACACCATACCTATCCAATATGTTACCTCTTTCAGCCAGAATAGTACGAGATCTGAGGTTATAGACCTGTGACTGAGTTAAGTAATTTTCTCCCTGAACAAGCTGAATATTTGCCAATTGATATGTGATAACCGCAAATATAATTACCAGTATTATACTTACAATTGTATGTCTGTCTTTAAAAAACTGTTTCACCCGAACCACCTCTCAAAATGTCACATTTTTCTCCCATATTAACCTTTAGATCTAATATCTGTTCTTAACATCCATGCTTGCGAGCTTTCTGTTTATTACAACAAGCAGGAGAAAAATAACCGCTCCTACTAAACTGTTGATTACAGCTTCGGGTAGGATTAAACTCTCAAGCGTTTCTATGTAATTTATCTTAAGACCAATGGTATGTGACACAAAAATTATTGCTGACTCAAATAAAATTGTGGAGATAAAAGTACATATAATCATTACAAAAATGTTTTCTTTGAAAAATCTCTTATTTATGTTACCTAGCAATACTCCCAGCAGCATACCTATCAACGCCTGATATCCAAGTGCCACCCCTGCCACCGAATCAAGACAAAGACCAGCGGTAAATCCAACCGCGGCACCGTAATTTCTCCCCTCCAGCAGTGAAATACTTACTATCAGAATAATAATAAGGTTTGGTCTGACGCCGAATATATCAATGAAATTTAAGAAGGTAACCTGAGTGGTAACAAAAATGAAAATTATGATAATATATAAGATTACTCTACCTCTCATTTATCTGTAATCTCCATTTCTGAAGGTATATCAAGCAATTCCTTCTTCAGAACCACCACCTGGCTAAGTCTTTTCAAATCTGCTGCTGGTTGTATTATTGCATATCTGTCCAAATCACTCTCACCTGTTCTTACTTCCTTAACAGTTCCGATTATTATTCCCTTAGGATATATACCGCCCTTTCCCGAGGTTTCTATAACATCTCCCTGAGCAAGATCAAGATCGTTGGGAATGTACACAAGCTTACAAAGACCTTCTTTTGCCAGCTTCAAATCGCCTTTTACCACAACAAGATCCCGGCTTTTAGAGACAACTGCACTCACTGAACTGCCGTCCTCTATAATACTTATGATTTTAGAGGAAAAAGGCTGTGAGGAATACACTTTTCCCACTAGTCCCTTACTGGTTATTACAGGCATGTTATATGATATACCGTTTGCAGCTCCCTTATCTATAAGAAAAATATTGAATAGATTTCCAGAATCCTTAGCAATAACATCAGCACCAGCCATTTCTATTCCATCCAGCTGATCTTTCATCGAAAGTACCTTCTTTAAATCTTCGTTTTCAGTTTTTAGTCTTACATATTCAGTCCGCTCATTAATCAGCTTGTCAATTTCCTCTTTTAAGGCCTTATTTTCACTCCTAAGCCTTTCAACATCACTAAAAAGGCTTACACCGGCTTCAACTTCCTGTCCCGCATAAGTAAAAACCTTCTCAATAGACGTAAACGGAACAGATATAAGGTTACCTATCCAGTTTACATTGTTAAGCGGATTAATTGTCAGACCAATTGTAACTATAAGCACCAATGTCACTATTAGCACTATTAATGCCTTGCTTTTAAAATACTTCAAGGAATACTTCTCCTCTCTAACCCCTTTTAACTAACAATAAGCTATTTCAGCCTTTTTGGTGTGAGTAATACCTTTTTCAAGGTTTCAATTTCATCCAGAACTTTACCGGTTCCCAAAGCCACGCAATCCAATGGTCTTTCGGCAATAGAAACAGGCATACCGGTTTCTTGAATGATCAATTTATCAAGCCCGTCCAGCAACGCACCGCCACCTGTCAACATAATACCTCTGTCCATTATGTCAGAAGCCAGTTCTGGAGGAGTCTTTTCGAGGGTATATTTAATAGAATCGATAATTGCATTCACAGGCTCTTTTAACGCTTCATTTATTTCAGAGGATGTTATCTCAATATTTTTTGGAAGTCCGGTAATAAGATCTCTTCCCCTTATATTCATTCTTTCTTCCTTTGTTTTAGGATAAGCCCCTCCGATAGTTACTTTTATCTCTTCAGCTGTTCTTTCACCTATCATGAGACTGTATTCCTTCTTGATATAATGGACGATTGATTCATCCAGTTCGTCTCCGGCAACTCTTAAAGACTTGCTGGTTACAATTCCACCAAGAGAAATAACAGCAACTTCACTGGTACCTCCGCCGATATCAACAACCATACTGCCTGAAGGTTCTTCTACCGGTAACTCAGCACCGATTGCAGCAGCCATAGGTTCCTCAATAAGGTATGCCTCCTTTGCACCTGCTTGAAGTGTTGCATCTTCAACGGCTCTCTTTTCAACCTCTGTAACTCCTGACGGTACACATATAACAACTCTTGGCTTACTAAACGCGCCGTTTGAAAGAGCTCTTTTTATGAAATATTTGATCATGCTTTGAGTAATGTCAAAGTCGGCTATAACGCCGTCTTTCATTGGCCTTATGGCAACTATGTTTCCAGGGGTACGCCCTATCATTTCCTTAGCAGCTTCTCCAACTGCAAGAACTTCGTTGGTTTTTACATTAACGGCAACAACCGACGGTTCTCTAACCACTATACCCTTACCCTTAACATGCACAAGTGTATTTGCTGTTCCTAAATCTATCCCAATATCCTTTGCAAAAAAACTCATTCCTGTCTCCTATCTGCGTGCCTGGCACACCCATATCCTATGTTAATAAAATTTACTGCGTTTGTTATAAAAAATTACTGTATCAATCCCTTTTCCTTAAAGCTGAAAAACCTGCCGTCCCCAATAATTATATGATCCAACACCTTGATTCCCAGAATATTACCTGCGTTTTCAAGTCTCTGTGTGGTTTGAATGTCTTCGGTACTGGCTGTAGGGTCACCGCTGGGGTGATTATGAACAAAAATTATACTGTTGGTACCGTACTTTATTGCTTCACTGAATACTTCCCTCGGATGAACTATTGAAGAATTAAGACTCCCCATTGATATGTCTGTTATTTTAATTATTTGGTTTTTTGTATCGAGCAATAGCGCTTTAAATATCTCTTTTTTCATGTACCTTAGCTCTTCCATCATGAGATTGACTACATCATTAGCACTTTTCACAGAATGATGAAATACTCCATCACTTGTAGCCACCCGTTTTGATAATTCGAGAGCGGCTTTTATCTGAATAGCTTTAACTCTGCCTATTCCTTTAATTTTTCTTAATTGCTCAATGGACAGGTTGTTCAAGGAAGAAATCCGTCCGTCATGGGAAAGACACAATACATGTTGGGCAAGCTCTACGGCAGTATATGCCTTAGTACCTGTCTTTATTATTACAGCCAGAAGCTCAGCATTTGACAGATGCTCTGAACCAATTGCCTCAAGCTTTTCATACGGTCTTTCTCCTATGGGAAGTTCCTTGATTTTAATTCTCTCCATTACATACCTCTACCTGCTGTAAAACTGATATACTTCATAACTACTAATATTGTTAACTACACACTGCTAGGCTGCTATATGCCTATATTTGTCAAATTAATACTATACCCCAGTTCCTCAAGCATACAGGACAACCTGTATATCGGCAAACCCATTACATTGAAATAGTCTCCATCTATTTTTTCCACCAACAGTGATCCATATCCTTGAATACCGTATGCTCCAGCTTTATCAAAGGGTTCCTTTGTAGAAATATACGCTTTTAGAAACTCTTCAGATTTTTCAGCAATTTTTACTTTGGTGATTTCAAAACCGCTTAGAATTTTCATATCACTGGTTCTGCATAGGCATACCCCGGTAACTACCTCATGCCATTGGCCATTTAGATTTTTGAGCATTTCCAAGGCATCTTGCTCACTGGTCGGTTTGCCTAAAAGCTTCTTATCCTTTACAACAATAGTATCTGCTCCAATTACAAAACAGTCGTGTTTGGTCTGTGTAGCAATGTCGGTACATTTCTGTCTTGCTAAAGAGACTGCCACTTCATGGGATTCTAAATTATGATCCATGATTTCGTCTACATTTGAAGGAGAAACTGTAAAAGTGAGTCCCATCTGCGTCATTAACTGCTGCCTTCTAGGAGACGCTGATGCTAGTATAATTCTTTCCATGTCATCACCAATCTAATTCGTTTATATATTTGCACCAAGCGACAAATGCAACCATAATTATTATATATTTTTATAGCTAATTTTTCAAATAAAAAGCAAGTTAAAAAAATATATACATTATTGTTTGTAAAATACCTATATTTATTAGTACAGGAATATTAAACAATAAGAAAGATAAATATGGCCAATATCCTAAATATTACATAATTTATTATGAATAATATTAATAAATATCACTTCTCAATTTATGTTTTTAGAAGTATAATATAGTAAAACTATATGGTTTGAAGAGTTAATGGAGAGTTGGTGATTATATGAGAATAGAAAAAATTAATGATAATGTTTTGAGAGTCACAATTACAATGAATGATCTTGAAGAAAGAAATATTGATCTAGGCTCTTTAAATTATAATTCGCCTGCTGCTCAGGAACTATTTTGGGATATGATGGAAAAGGCCGAGGAAGAGTATGGCTTTGCCTCCGGTGAATCCCAATTGATATTTGAAGCCTCGCCGGAAAACGAAGATGGTTTTGTAGTTACTATAACTAAAGTTGATGCTGATGGAGAATTTGAGTCAATCCAAAAGTATATAAAGAGTAAATATAAAAATTCCGAATTAAAGCAAAAGAAAAAGAAGAGTAAGGTTTGCTCAACCATAAAAATATATTGTTTCAACAGTCTTGAAGATGTATGTAATCTCTCAAGACGCATCTCTCCGGTTTATCATGGCGAAAGCACCTTGTTTAGATGTCGAGACAGTTATTACCTGCTGCTTAGCGGAAGTTCTGTGAACTCGAAGTCACTAGAAATTACTATGTGTGAATACTCGGTTTCTGTTGGAAATCCAGGCTTTTTCGAAGGCTACCTGAATGAGTATGGAGAGAGGATCATACAGGATAACGCAATTGAGACTTTAAATACTTACTTTTAATAGATTTACTTTTACTTAGTATTTTGAAGCAAAAATTCATAATAAATATTTAAGGGCTTTCTCGTATATGAGAGAGCCCTTGTTTATTTTATCTATTATTCATAACTAGTTCAATTACTTTGCCATTGGATTTTGCGATGTCAAAGACAACGTCATCAATAACTGTATTTTCTTCAATCAGTGTGTTTCCATCGTTGTCATATATTGTTTTAGTGGAAACTTTTCCGTTTAAATACTCACGGTGCTTCATTTCCATCATGTCAGAAACAGCTCCGGGTTGAACATCATCTTCTGAAGGAATACCATCTGCAATATCACTTAAACTTGTTGATTCAGAATTTTTTTTTTCTGAATCAGAAGTATCTTCTGTCGCAAGTTCGGATGCTCTGTCCAATAGACTGGATTCTACATCTTCCTTAACAACTACAAGATTCTTACCAAATGTAATAATGCTATCTCTTGGTATTATTCTGATACTCTTTTGAGTAATATCGGCTATATACTCAAGTCCGATAATTGTGCAGTTATCTTCTTCATCTATATATATGTCACCGATTTCACCTATTAAGCGACCCTTTTTGGTAAGTACTTTTGTACCCTTAACCTGGATATTTTTTTGAAGAAGATCAATAGCAGCCGGTATTTTACTTATGTCATTTATGGCATCTTCATTCTCGATTGTCAAAGCATACTCACCAATACCAAGTACATACTCTGTAGGAATAACTTTAGCACTTAATATCTGAATACCGCTATCAACCACCACATAATCAATAGCACCTTTTTCAGCATTGATTATAACAGTTTTAACTTTGCCAACCTCAATACCGTCTGATATGCTGATTATAGGTAAGCCCACTATTTCCTTCGTCTTTTTCATTAAAAAGTACCCCCTCAAATTCCAAAAAATCTATACTGCAAAGTAAATTTATTTTAGGTTTTTAATAATTTCCTCTTTTATTTCAGGCTTAATCACTGCCTCATATTTCTCGACAATTCCTTCAAGTATACTTTGAGCCAAAGGTGCAAGACCCAATTGTTTATACAGTGTACATACATCCAGCACTATCCAGAATAGCATTTCTCTATCAGGATCATGCTGTAGTGCTTTCATATAGTATTCCACTGCCTCGGCTCTTCTACCCTTATCTTTAGATTCAAAGGCCTTAGCAACAAGTGACTGAGCATTATTCTCAGTGTTGTTGATATTATCCTCGGTCATACCATTAGTATCTTCAATTTTATCATTTTCCATGTGAACTTCAGGTATAACATCGGCATCAGGTTTCTTTTCATCAGCTATATCAAATATCTCAGCAGTTTGAGATTCAATTATATCAACCTCTCCATAAGAGCCATGTTCAACTGATTTCTCTTCATTATGAGGTTCAAATTCCACTGTAAGGCTTTCAACATCGGCCTCAGGTTCATCTGAAAGCTCTTCACTTTCAGTTTCAGATCCTTCAAACTCAACAGGACTATGTTCATTATCTACAGACACATTAAAAATATCGACAACATCAGTTTCGACAGCAGCTGCCACTGTATCTGCTGCTTGAATCTCCTCTGATGTGTGAATAGCCTCTGTCTTATCAGATACTTCCTGTCCATTTGGTTCAATAAACGCAATTAGGTTAGTAAATGAGTCAGAAGTATCTTGCGTAGCTACTCCATTCTCATTTTTTTCTAATCCCATTGTATCAATTATTTGATTAGTGTCAACTGGTTTTTTCAACTTATTTTTTAGATTATATGTATTTTTTACATTTTCTCTCAATAATGTTATTGATTTCTCAGGTATAACAGACGTTTTTTTGAATGTGTTTAATGTAGTATTTTTTATACTTCCAAAAAACTTATCAACATAAATTCCGCAATCTATTGTGGAGAACTTTCTGGGTATTACTATAGATATCACCAAAGACAAAATGCAGATAAAAAACAAGAAAATAAGTAATTCTACAATCAGAGATAATATTAGGGCGACTTTTTTATCGAAATTGGCGCTGTCACTAAGTAGCTCCATTATAAACTTAAAAGCCGGACTAAATGAAAAACCTAAAACTATGGAACCTGAAGTTATAGAAAGCAATATACCAAGATTTAGTTCTTTTGCCTTATACAGCAGATAAAAGGCAATCACAGAGGTTACCAAAATTGTAGCAATAACTGAAATCCCATAGTAGGTCATAAACCCCTCCAGATTATTATGTCTTAATATCATATGTGAGCATTCAATCCAGTTTTGGACTAATAGTGTATATTCGATATAAAATAACAAAATTCCTGCTTTTTTTCTTGGATTTATGTGGTTATTTTTTAGAGCTGATAAGTTTACTCCAATGGTTCTGTTTCTCCTTGCAGTAAGAAAAAAAGTGCGGTAAACGCACTTTTTTTGTGATTAACAATATGGTGTTGTAGACAGCCCATAACCAGTAAATTCTTTATTAACTAATCTTTTACCAATGCATTTTTAAGGACAGTTTTCATATCCGATGCACAGATAAACTTTAGAGAGTTTCTTACATTCTCAGGTATTTCGTCAATATCCTTTTTATTATCAATTGGCAGGATTATTGTTTCTATGCCCGCTCTATGAGCTGCCAGCACTTTTTCCTTTAAGCCGCCTATGGGAAGTACCCTTCCTCTCAGTGTGATCTCTCCGGTCATGGCTACCTTCCGGTTTACAGGTATACCTGAGAGTGCTGAAACCATTGCTGTTGCCAAAGTAATACCTGCAGATGGACCATCTTTTGGTATCGCTCCCTCGGGAACATGAATATGAATATCTTTGTTTTCGTAGAAGCTTTCATCAATTTTCAGTTCCTTGCACTGGGATCTTATATAGCTCATTGCAGCTCTTGCAGATTCCTTCATAACATCGCCCAGATGACCTGTCAGCTCAAGCTTTCCTTTGCCATTCATTAAATTCACTTCTATGGATAAGGTATCTCCGCCTACCGGGGTCCATGCCAGACCTGTAGCTATACCAACCTCATCCTTCTCATTTGCAAAATCAAACCGGTATTTCTTAACTCCAAGATTCTTTTCAAGGTTGTTCCTTGAAACAGTAACTACACGCTTGTTATCAGACACTATGGTCTTTGCAACCTTTCTACAAACCGAGCCTATCTCCCTTTCAAGGTTTCTGACACCGGCTTCCCTTGTGTAGTAATTAATAATATCGCGGATTGTTTCCTCGTCTATCTTTATATTTTTACGAGTCAGACCATTGAGGGCAATTTGCTTCGGAAGCAGGTACTTCATGGCAATATTGGTTTTATCCTCTTCGGTATAACTTGTAAGTGTTATTACCTCCATTCTGTCCAGCAACGGCCTTGGAATGGTTTCAAGACTGTTTGCAGTGGTCAGGAACAGTGCATTTGATAGATTAAAGGGTAATTCCAAATAATGATCCCTGAATGCAAAATTCTGTTCGGCATCCAACACTTCCAGCATGGCTGAAGCCGGGTCACCTCTGAAATCACTGCTCATTTTATCTATTTCATCCAGTAGTATCAGTGGATTATTTGAACCGGCCTGCTTTAGACCGGATATTATTCTTCCGGGCATTGAGCCCACGTAGGTGCGTCTGTGTCCTCTTATTTCAGATTCGTCCTTGACACCGCCAAGAGAAATTCTTACATAGTTACGGTTAAGTGCCTTTGCTATCGATTTGGCTATCGACGTCTTTCCAACACCTGGCGGACCTACAAGACATAGTATCGGTCCTCGAAGGTCATTTTTAAGCTTATGAACTGCCAGGTATTCCACAATACGTTCCTTGACTTTTGTAAGCCCATAATGATCCTGTTCCAGAATATCTTCAGCTTTGGCAAGATCCACATCTTCCACGGTGGATTTGTTCCAGGGAAGGTCAAATATCCAATCGACATATGTCCTGATTACGCTGCCTTCTGCTGAACCAGATGGCATCTTTAGTAATCTGTCAAGTTCTTTCAGAACCTTCTTTTCAACTTCCTCAGGCAAACCGGCCTTTTCAAGTTTTGCTTTATACTCTTCAACCTCTCCGGCTACACCGTCCCTGTCACCCAGTTCAGTTTGAATAGCCTTCATCTGTTCTCTAAGGTAATACTCCTTTTGAACTTTATCAATCTGTTTTCTGACTTTTGTGTTTATGTCTTTTTCGATCTCAAGTATTTCTGTCTCCTGACTTATAATTGCCAGCAGTCGTTCGATTCTTCTTAGCGGGTGGAATTCAGACAATATCTCCTGCTTTTGCTCCACTTTTAGCGGGATATTGTTAGCAATAATATCAGATACCTGACTAATGTTATCCAATTCAGCAACAGACAAAGCTGTATCAGGAGATACTTTTCCGCTTAGTTTTACATAGTCCTCAAAAACTGAAACCAAACGCCTTTTTAGTGCCTCAACCTCATTGGGTTCGAACTCTTCCTCCACATGTCCTTCAACCACTTCGACAACGAAAAAAGGTTCCTTCTGTATTATGTTTTTTATTTCGGCCCTGCTGATACCCTCTACAAGCACCCTGATGGTATCACCCTGAAGCTTAAGCAGCTGCTTAACCTTTGAAATTGTGCCTATATTGTAAATATCCTCTTCTGCCGGCGAGTCGGTAGAAGCATCCTTCTGAGCGACCAGGAAAATTAACTGATCGTTTATCATGGCTTCTTCAAGAGCTTTTATGGACTTTTCTCTTCCCACGTCAAAGTACAGGGTCATAAACGGAAATACCGTCAATCCTCTTAAAGGTAATAGTGGTAATGTTTTAACCATATTTATCCTCTCATTAAATAATAAACTTAAGTAGTATACCTGTAAAAAATCAATCGCACCTTAGTACAAGGCCTCTTTCAGCATCAACTGTAACTACAGATCCTGTTTTTAGTATTCTTGTTGCATTATTGGCTCCCACAATTACAGGAATATCCAGAGCCAGACCAACAGTTGCTGCATGACAAGCCTGACCACCTTCCTCAACAATAATTGCTGAGGCTCTTTTTAGTATTGGGAGCATTTCATTATTTGTGGAAGGTGTAACCAGAATATTTCCATCACAGAAATTATCAAGAGCTTCTTTTACAGTTTGTGCTACACACAATTCTCCTGTAACGGAGACTTCTCCAATCCCGACTCCCTGCACTAATACTTTACCCACTATATGAACTTTTAATGTATTTGTAGTACCACTGATCCCAGCAGGTACTCCGGCAGTTATTACAGCCAATTCGCCATTTTTGACCAAGCCCGATTCCAGAGCTTTTTCAATGCCCATATCAAACATCTCATCTGTAGTATTGGCAACCGGAACAAGGTAGGGTATAACTCCCCAGGAAAGGTTAAGCTGCCTCTGAACCTTTGGATTTACCGTCGTAGCTATAATCGGACACGCAGGACGGAATCTGGAAATCATTCTGGCAGTGTGACCTGATTGGGTAACAGATATAATTGCTGTTGCTTTCAGGTCAAGAGCTGTTGTACAGGTAGCATGACTGATAGCATTTGTTACACTTGTATTGATTTCAGTCTGCTGTGTGGTAAATCTTTTCCAGTAGTCCATTGAACTTTCTGCTTTTTCAGCTATTTTGGCCATTACTGCAATGGTCTCCAAGGGATATTTACCGGCTGCAGTCTCTCCAGAAAGCATAACACCGCTTGTCCCGTCATATATGGCATTTGCAACGTCACTAGCTTCGGCTCGGGTTGGTCTTGGATTTCGTATCATGGAGTCGAGCATTTGCGTTGCGGTTATAACTGGTTTTCCATTTCTGTAGCACTTCTCTATTATGTTCTTTTGAACAATAGGCACTTCTTCAACAGGGATTTCAACACCGAGATCTCCTCTGGCAACCATTATTCCGTCAGATACCTTAAGTATCTCATCAAAATTCCTGATCCCTTCTCTGTTTTCAATTTTTGATATAACCAGTATATCACTTCCACCATTCTTTTCCAAAACCTTTCTGATTTCAACCACATCGGAGGCCTTTCTTACAAAGGAAGCCGCAATTATGTCAAAATCATTCTCAATTCCGAATTTTATATCAGCAATGTCCTGGCTTGTTAAAGAAGGCAGTCGGATATCAGCTCCTGGAACATTTATTCCCTTTCGATCTCCTACAACACCACCGTTTTTAACATTACAGTAAATATCCTTATTTTTAACCTCAATAACTTCAAGTTCGACAAGACCGTCGTTTATAAGGATTCTGCTGCCTTTTGTTACATCCCTGTATAAATCCTTATAGGTAATAGTACAGCAGTTTTCATCACCAACAATATCTTTATTAACTAAAATAAATTGGTTGTTTTCTTTTAATGTAACCTGACCTCCGTTAAAGTCACCTGTCCTGATTTCAGGTCCCTTTGTATCAAGCAGTAAAGGAATCGGAAGTTTCAATTCGTCTCGTACTTTCTTGAATAAGTCGGCTCTTTTTTTATGCTGCTCATGTGTTCCATGGGAAAAATTCATTCTGGCTACATTCATACCGCCAAGCAACATGTTTCTAAGGATATTCTCATCGTCAGATGCAGGTCCCAGTGTACATATAATTTTTGTTTTTCTCATAAATTTGCCCTCCAAAAGCAATATAACTGTTGATGTTGATAAGTAATATATAATTTGAAATCTCCTATAAGCGCCATTGCAATAATTGAAGATTAAATTGTAATTATTTAAGCCTTAAAACATTTAATATGATATTTTATTTTAAGCAGATTGTCTACTGTATCGAACATAAAAATTTTTGTTAATTTTGTTATACCCTCTATTTCATAATTTAATCTAGTATTTGTTTTCGGTTTTTTAGTATTATAATTTCTATTCTGTTAAAAATATTAACATTACTTTTGGTCCTAAGGCAAATATTCGGGTAAATCTATTGTTGAAAAATGATTTGGATATATATTTTAATTACTATTTTGTGATTTTTTGCCGCTATATCGGCTTAAGCCATAGCATTTCAAAGCCACTAAAGTGTCAAAGCCACTAAAGTGTCAAAGCCACTAAAGTGTCAAAGCCACTAAAGTGTCAAAGCCACTAAAGTGGCTTAGACTAACTATATGAAGTCAATAGAAAAGGATTAAAACGTTCAAAGCTTTATATGTTTTTTTTGTACATTGAAAACTGCATGACAAATAGAGCAACATTAGTTGCCCTCACAAAAATTGGGT
>JAEWMS010000038.1 GCA_023393115.1 Bacillota bacterium | reverse complement strand
GTTGGATTAATTTTTTGTTCACCACATAATTATACAACACTTGCGGGCCCTTCGGGACCCGCATTTTACATTTTTAAGATAGCAAAGGGGTCGCTACAAAACTAATTTAGTTTTGCAACGGCCCCTTCAATTAACCCTAATATTCTATTCCTTTTCGTGACGTTATGCCCTTTTCAAAGGGATGTTTCACTGCCCTTATCTCTGATACATAATCAGCTGCTTTAATCAGATCCTCATGAGCATCTCTCCCGGTTAATACCAACTCAACCTTTTCAGGTTTAGTTCTTAAAAAGTCCAAAACAGCCTCAACAGGCAAAAGCTTCACTGAAACAACCCCAAGTATCTCATCAAGGATTACAAGATCATATTCCCCTTTTTGTACTGTGGCTTTTACTTGTTCCAGCATTTCTGCCGCTTCTCTGGAACTTTGCTCCAGCTCTTCACTATTCATATCCCACGTAAATTTTGCACAGCTGAACCCCCGAATAAATTCAAAATCTGGCTCCAGCTTTTTTATTATTTCAAGTTCACTTGAATGTATATTCTTTAAAAATTGCACCAGAAGTACCTTCATACCGCTTCCGCAAGCTCTTATGCCCAGCCCCAGAGCAGCAGTGGTTTTACCTTTACCGTCACCGGTATATATGTGTATCAGACCTGTTTTGTTCATAGTATGCCTTTCAATGTATATTATTATTTATTCTTACTTTATATATCATATTATAAAACTCATTCATAGTTAGCACTTTTATTTCCTTTAGCATACGGACACACTTTGACACAAATACCACAAACAGAGCCGCGGCCAATATTTTTATAGTTCTGATTCATATATTCCGAGCATGCCTTGGCATCAACAATGTGCTCCCTTTCTACTCCCATGCTCCATTCGTTTCCTGTTAAAGCCATTGCCGGGCAGGCAGTAACACATCTATTACATCCAGAACACTGACTTTGCATTGGTTTGTTTTCACACGGCAGCTCCAGGTCAGTCAGAACAGTTCCCAATCTTAGGCGGGGGCCATATTCTTTATGAATAAACAGGCCGTTCTTACCAATCCAGCCCAAACCTGAATGCACCGCTCCGGTCTTATGAGGGATAACTCCGCTGTAGGGCACAGTTGAAGTCGGAATGCTCTGGGAAGCTGCTATGGAATAGGCATTATAGCCCTCACGGCATAGCAGAAGGACTATTCTCAGGGAAATCTGGTCAATTAAGGTGTTAACCGAACGATAATGATTGAAATAAGTAAAGGTAGGCTTGTTGTCAATTTCATCAATTATGGCATCCGAGAGTCTTATCCCGAAGGTTATTGCATAGGGATAATTTTTAAGCTGCTTAGGAAGAAAATCCCGAATATTTGAAAATCCCGAAAAAGAGCCTCCCATGGTGTTTATAAGAGTCTGTATTTCTTTAATAACGTCATCATTATATATGTTTTTATCAACTATGTCTTTAATCACTGAAACCCCCGATTCCGGTAATATGTTGCGGCTTCCACTTTACTATGCTATAATAATAAAATATTTTTATACTGTTAATATATTATAGCACAAAATGTAACCCTGATATATTACAGTATATTCTAACTACAAACGATCCAGGAGGTATTATGAATTCAGTAGAAAGCAATAGAGAACTTGCTGAAAACAAACTCATATTACTCTATATTATCAATAATATTGAAGCCCCGGTATCCAATCTGCTTATAACTAAAATCATACTTGAGAATAAATTAATGAACTACATTTTCTTACAACAATATCTGGATGAGCTTTGTGATGGTAAGTTTTTAGAAAAGTTGGACGCAGATGATAAAAAGGCATATAAAATATCCGCAGCCGGAAAGCAGGGTCTGGATTACTTTATATCACTGATACCTGCCGGTACAAAATCAAGAATTGATGAGGCTTTATCGGACTATAAAAAGCGAATCATAAATGAGACCAGTATAATAGCTGATTTTGTAGCAGTAAATGAGAATGAGTATATTACAAACCTAAAGATATGTGAAGGTAGTCTTACTTATATTGATTTAAAATTGACTGTGGGCAGCAGAAATGATGCAAGGAAAATATGTAATAACTGGTCTTTAAATTCTGAAAAGCTTTACAGAAAAATATTAGAATCTGTAACAGAAGAATAGCATCCATATGTACTCTTAAAAGAAAATTCGCTCTATTATTAAATGATACAGCGAATTTTCTTATTCGTAGCCAGGCTGAGGATTTTCAAATATAGAAATGTTTTTCCATCAGCCCTCATTACTTTTCCCTATCAAATTCATTTTTACCCAACCCGTCATAGATATATTAAAAGCCCGGGCTATACATAATATATATATACATGATGCTGAATATGAACACGGGTTCGAAGATAAGGAAGGAAGCAAATATAGAAAGTCAACCAGTAAAGCAGATCGTAAAAAAATTATGCTTGAAATAAAAGCAATAGCTAAAAATATTTTAATGAATTTTTCGAATAACTCCTTTTCAAGCAGCATTTTACAGGAATTTACCTCTGACAACAGCAACAGAAAAATACATAAACCTGTTGAAAATGTTCTGGAAGATGTCAGTGAATATGTTCTGTCGAATGAAAATATTCTTAATTATCTCATGCTTATCAGAGATGTAGATGACTATACCTTTAACCACAGCATAAAAGTATCTGCAATAGCACTTCTTCAGGGAATAAACCTTGAATATACCATATACCAGAGGAATGGCAGTGCAATTGAGCAATGGATTCATATGCACTGTGGAGGAAACCTATCCCAGTTATCCTTTAAGACCTTTAGTAAAGCATATAAATACCAGCAGATTAATTGATTTGAGAAACGAACTGAATATTGTAGTTCAAGATGTCCTTAAATAAAAAAAGCAACCCTTCCCATTACACAGCAAGTATTGCTTTTTTCACACCATTTTCACTTTTTTCACGCCATTTTTATGCCATGTTTCAACCCTCTTGCAAAACACTCCCTTATCAAAAGCTCCAGCTGGTAGCTGACTATGTCAACTCTCAGACTGGCTATTTTCTTTTTTCCATAATCATCTCTTATGTCCTGAAGATATATTTCGCAAAGCTTCAAGAATTCATAGGTTTTTTCTACTCTTTGTAAAAGAGTCTTATCACTGATTCTTTTAATATCTTCGTTATCGATATATTCGTATTCGTACTTATTTAGATCAATTCCCTCTTGCATAACTTACCTCCGGAAATGGGATATTAACTGAAATACTTATAGTATATTCACCAAACAAGCATTTCATTCCCAGAATATGTAAGTTCCGATGAAAATGACTCAAAAACATTATGGCAATTCAATGGCGGGACTTTTCTCTGACTCTCTGTATAGTACAAATTTATTACCGATTACCTGAACCAACTGGGCATCGACAGCTTCAGCTAGTTCTTCAGCAACGGTTCGTGTGTCGCATTCAGCATTCCGGAGTACTGTTGCTTTTATAAGCTCTCTTGCCTCCAGGGCATCGTCAAACTGTTTAATCATATTATCACTGACTCCGCCTTTTCCAACCTGAAAAATTGGTTGAAGATCATTTGCCAAAGCTCTGAGATAGCTTCTTTGTTTTCCTGTTAACATATTATCCTCCTGAAATAAGTTCGAAAAATATAAGTATGGTATATTGCTCCCGTACTAACTTTCAACTCATTTATTTCGTATAATCAAACTCGGTATCCAATATACGTACGGTGTCTCCCTCTTCTATTCCCATAGCCTCAAGAGCAGCAATAACACCCTTTCTCTTTAGCGCTCTCTGGAAATATTGCAGAGATTCATAATTGGTTATGTTAGTTGAGCCCAGAACCTTTCTGACCCAATTTCCCTCTACCACGTAAACACCATCTTCAATACGGATATCGAAGGGTTTTTCTTCCTCAGCAGTATATACAACCACTTCCTCTTTGCTCTCGTCCAGAAGGATAGTATCCGGAAGCGTACTTAAAGTGTTGGAAACGTAGTACATCAGCTCTTTCAAGCCTTTGTTTGTAGCTGCAGAAATTCCAAAAACCTTATAGCCCCTGCCTTCAAGCTCTTTCTTAAAGCGCTCATAATTATCTTCGGAACCAGGGATGTCCATCTTATTGGCAGCAACTATCTGCGGTCTGGAAGCAAGTAAAGCATTATATTTTTCAAGCTCTGCATTTATTGTATCGAAATCTTCAATTGCATCACGGCCTTCAATTCCTGAAACATCCACAACATGAACCAGAAGTTTTGTTCTTTCCACATGTCTTAAAAATTCATGTCCCAGTCCTACACCCTCATGTGCTCCTTCAATAAGACCAGGTATATCAGCAATTACAAAGCTCTTACCCTGTTCAATCTGTACAACACCAAGATTTGGAACTAAAGTTGTAAAATGATAGTTGGCTATTTTAGGCTTGGCTGCAGAAACCATGGACAATATTGTTGACTTACCTACATTGGGGAAGCCGAGCAAACCCACATCTGCGATCATTTTCATTTCCAATATGAGATTTCTTTCTTCTCCCAGGTCACCGCTTTTGGCAAAGTTAGGTACCTGTCTGGTGGGAGTAGCAAAATGCTGATTACCTTTACCTCCCTTACCACCTCTGGCTATTATATATGTCTGGTCGGGCTTGACAAGGTCAACAAGGGTAATTCCTGTCTCCTCATCCTTAACCATAGTACCCAAAGGAACCTTTATTATCATGTCTTCTCCGTTTTTTCCCGAACAGTTGGATGGTCCGCCATCCTGACCAGGTTCAGCCTTGAAATGCTTTTTATATCTGAAGTCAATCAATGTATTTAAGCCTTGATCCACCTGAAATATAACATCTCCGCCTTTACCACCGTCACCGCCGTCCGGTCCCCCGGCCGCTATGTATTTTTCACGGTGAAAGGAAACCATTCCATTTCCGCCATTACCAGCTTTAACATATATTTTAGCACTATCAATAAACATCTTATGCTCCATTCTCCTTATCAGTTTATTAAACTGAATTTATTATACCCAAGTAACTGAATATTTAATAAAATAACCTGGAAGTATATGCTGTTAACAAATAAATATAATTAAAAAAGTAGAAAATGCATATCACATTTCCTACTTTAATAATTTTAATGCGATAAATTTTTTACTCGGCAACTATCATAACCTGCTTCTTATCTCTGCCAAGTCTTGCAAACTTAACCTTTCCATCCTTCAGTGCAAACAAGGTATCATCAGAACCTATTCCAACGTTTACGCCAGGATGAATCTTTGTACCTCTTTGACGAACAAGAATGTTACCGGCTAAAACGAATTGACCGTCAGCTCTTTTAACACCAAGTCTCTTAGCCGCACTGTCACGACCGTTTCTTGAACTACCAACACCTTTTTTATGAGCAAAAAGTTGTAAATTAATCTTTAACATGAGATTACACCTCCTCATCCATTACCTTTACATGTTTGGGGTAAGCAAGCTCTATCTGTTTGAACCCTATCTCAGCAGTAGCCATTATTATTCCGGCATCGTGCTTCAGTTCAGGCGAAATATCAACGTCTATTGAGCATGTCATAAAGCCATGTCTCTCTTCAAAAAAGTCCTTGATACCGATGAGGTCTCCAATAGCTCCGGCTGCTGTATAGGCAACAGCAGATACTGCTGCACATACTATATCTCTGCCTTCTCTTGCGAAGCCTGCATGTCCTTTAACAACGAACCTTTTAATATTTCCTGCTTTATCCCTGCATATATTTACATTAACCATCAATCATTAACCCTTACGCGTTAATCTTTTCAATCTGAACTTTTGTGTAAGGCTGTCTGTGACCTTGCTTGTTTCTGTAGTTCTTCTTTGCCTTGTATTTGAAAACTATGATCTTTTCACCCTTACCATGGCCAAGAACCTTACCACTAACAGTAGCAGCATCCAATACTGGAGCTCCAAAAGAAACCTTACCATCCTTAGAAACTGCAAGAACCTTGTCAAAAGTAACAGCTGATCCTTCATCAGCAGTGAGTTTTTCTATGAAAACTACATCGCCTTCCTGAACTTTATACTGTTTTCCACCAGTCATTATAATAGCGTACATGATACACCTCCTACTAACAGTCTCGCCGACCCGAATGACGTATACACATATAATCTGCGTTCATCACAGGCAATAATCATATTGAATTGCTTCAATAAGACTATATTTAGAAGCCTTGGCCGAGCGGTTACCGATATATTTTAGCACAACCAATTACCCTTGTCAATCTTCTAAATTCTACTTACTGACCAGTTCTATTGTATGCCTTATTAGGTTTATATTACCCCACTCTCCGTGTCCCGGTATTACTACTTCAGAATCCGGGTATTTTTCCAGAACTTTCTTCGCTGAAGCCGGCCACATTACAGTGTTGGCTTCTGAAGTGTTTCCTTTATCCTTTGCATCCAGTGACTTGATTAAGCAGCCTCCAAAAAGAACCTTATACTGAGGGAACCATACTGTTACATTGTCAACCGTATGACCCTCACCAGGATAAAATACTTCCAAATTAATATCCCCGAAACTGATGTTGGGCTGTGTATCCAGAGTAGGCTCCGGTTTCTGATATCCATTTTTTTCTGCTTCTGTTACAGTTAATTTTGTACTTCTTACATCAATTTTATTATTAAGTAAGGTATCAATTCCACCTATTCTATCTGCATGAGCGTGAGTAATAACAGCCAGTGCAATGTCCTTCTTAAATACACTTTTCGTCAGCTTTATCAGTTCCTCCGTCTGAGCATTATTCCACGGAGTATCAATTAAGATTAATCCTTTCGAAGAAAGGGCAATAACCCCATTTGAGGGAGTCCTGCTTCCATTATAGTCAGTGTATGTAGTATGTACCCAAATATTATCATTTATCTTTGTCAATTCCACACTATCGGATGTATCAGAAGCACTTCGATAAAAGTTCTCTGTCACTTCTATATCTTCAGAAACATTTTCCGATGAAGTCTCGGCCACTTTAACACCCTCTGATTTGTTAGAACACCCTGTGAAAAAAATGGATAGAAAAAAACATGTAACCAAAACTAAACCTATTTTTTTTGTTGTATTACCCAAAGCCGGAGCCTCCTTTTCCAAGAGAAATTTAGATCTATGAGATTTAGTAAATCCTATTTATCAGATACTATTCTGAATCCTCCCACCTTCAAATCATTGACGGGACATATCGTTATTTCTACACCAGTAATATCTGAGTATTCCTGTATGAGCTTTTCAGAATAACTCTCAATTATTGGGGCTACCGACGTATGTACCTCAACTTTTATCGCTTTTGCCTCTGCTGTTTTAAGATATTCCCGGATTTCCCTTAGAATATTCATTGCATGGGTATCGGTCGTAAAGACCCTGCCATTGCCGTCACAGCATGGACAATCATAGTTCATAACTGTAGCAAGCTCCTGACGGATTTTTTTTCTGGTCATTTCAACAAGACCAAGGGCTGTCATCCCCAGTACAATTGTTTTTGTCCTGTCATTTTTTAGACTTTGTCTCAGTGAATCCAGAACCATCTGCTGATGCTCAGGATCGTTCATATCGATAAAATCGATTATTACTATACCTCCGATATCTCTTAGCCTCAACTGTTTCGCTATTTCCTTTGAAGCCTCTATATTTGTTATCAGCACTGTATCTTCCAGATTGTTATTTCCTACAAACTTACCTGTATTGACATCTATTACCGTAAGAGCTTCAGTTTTGTCAATAATTATATAGCCTCCGCATTTGAGCCACACTTTTCTTGCAAGTGCTCTTTCAATTTTGGTTTCAATCTGATAATAGTCAAAAATTGCATAGTCCTTCTGAAATAGTTCAACCCTGTTTTTGAGTACCGGAGATATCATCTCAACCAGTTCAAGTACTTTGTAATATTCCTTTTCATCATTTATTATGAACTTATCAATATTCCAGGTAAATAAATCCCTGACAGACCTGTATATCAGGTTAATATCTTTGTGAATACATCTGGGAACAGGTCCGCTACTTTCCGACTGCTTTATTTTGGCCCAGAGTCTTGTCAAAAAGGAGACATCTTCAACAAAATCAGACTCTTCCTTACCTTCGGATACTGTACGAACTATAAGTCCCATATTCTCAGGCTTTAGATTTTCTGCTATTTTTTTTAGCTTCTGTCTTTCATTGTCATTTTCAATTCTGCGTGAAATTCCCACATAATCGGCATTAGGAAGCAACACCAGATTTCGTCCTGGGAGAGTAATATGAGTTGAAACTCTTGGCCCCTTTGTACCAATAGGCTCCTTAATAACCTGAACGGTAATCTCCTGACCGACTTTCAGCAGGTCTGCTATATTATAGTCTGTATAGTCACGATATACTTCTATTTCATCATCGGAATACTCTTTCTGAGGTATGGCATCACCCACATAAAGAAATGCATTTTTCTCGTAGCCTATATCAATAAAGGCGGCCTGCATTCCGGGCAGTACACTGCTGACCTTGCCTCTGTATATATTACCTACAAGTCCCTGATGATTCGTTCTTTCAATGTGAATTTCGGCTAGCTCTTTGTCTTCCAGGATTCCGACTCTGATTTCGCCAACATTGACGTCCACAATTATCTCGTTAATCATTCACAATCTCCATTTCCGTCGCATTTCAAGGTAATTCTACGCTTTTAACTCAAATTCATCCAAACTGGCAGGATATTATAAAACCGATCCATCCATAGGGTCCAGCAGCTCCTCACCAGCTTTAACAAACAATTTGGATCTATGAATCCGGTCTATTTCGAAGCTTTCTCCAAGCATTTCAAAAAAAGAATCCACAAGCAGCTCGGGTTTGAGGTTTGCTTTGCTTCCGGCACTGACCAACATGGATAACTTAATTATATTAAAAGCTCCCAAGGGCTGAAGTTCAAAGTCTAAATCATATATCATACTTCTGATATCAGTATCTTTAATTCCGCTCTTGGTCTTCTTTTTTACTATTATCTCTTTTTGAGAAAGATATTCTTTTATACTGTTTCTAAGGCTTTTCTCATCGCATTCTAACTCTGTTCCCACTACCACAACATATTCCGAGGCCGCAATTGTAGCCATTATGTTTTGCTTTGATTCTCTCGGCTTTGCAGCCAATACTTCGAGGCCTACAGGTAGCTGGGCATTAAGTCTTTCAATAAAATCATTTACTGGAAGACTGTCATCAGTAATTTCAAAATCACCATATTCAGCATCGCTGGTCACTCCAACACTCAGTGGTAGTCCAAAAACCATGCCCGGATGGGGGTTGAAGCCCTGAGAGTAAGCAATTGGAAGTCTGGCTCTTCTTATTGCACGTTCAAAAACCTTCATTAAATCCAAATGCGATATGAATTTAACCTCTTCACCACGTTTAAATTTTACTCGTATATTAACCAATTTAAACCTCCCAAACCGCATGTTCTGACATGCAGGTCACAAATAATTACATATATATTATTTAACAAATTCCGCTTTTAAAGACTGTAGCACCACAGCCACCGCAGTCAACCCGACAATTTGGTGTTACCTTTCCTTCACGTGCTTTTTTACTTTCACTTATAAGATATTTCTTGGTTACTCCAACATCGACATGATCCCAGGGTAAAATCTCCTCGTAAGCTCGCTGTCGGGTAACATAAAAATATGGGTCAACACCACATTCTTCAAAAGCCTTCATCCAAACCTCGTACTTGAAATGTTCTCCCCAGCCGTCGAATTTACAACCCATCTGCCAGGCTTTTATTAGAACCTTGCACACTCTTCTGTCACCCCGCGCAAAAACAGCTTCCATAAAGCTCAGTTTATTCTCATGATAGTTATATGTGATTTGCTTTGAACGGATTTTATCCTTTAAGTGCATCTGTTTCTGATGTACATTCTCAATGCTGTCCTGGGGCTCCCACTGGAAGGGTGTGAAGGCCTTTGGAACAAAGGTAGCTGTGCTGACGGTAACGTTCAGGTTCTTACCTCTATTTTCCCTAGGAACATTTCTATATACGTCAACTACCTTGAGAGCCAGGTCAGCTATACCTTCTACATCTTCAAGGGTTTCTGTGGGCAGACCGAGCATAAAGTACAGCTTTACGCCGCTCCAGCCTCCGTTAAAGGCCAGTGTAACAGCTTTCAGAAGGTCCTCTTCTGTAACCCCTTTGTTAATTACATCTCTTAATCTTTGGGTACCGGCCTCAGGTGCAAAAGTAAGTCCGCTCTTTCGAACCTTTTGTGCCTTTTGCATCAGATCTAGTGAAAAGGAATCTATTCTCAAGGAAGGAAGGGACAAATTGACCTTTCTTTCCTCCATATCTTCAAGAAGTCCTGTTGTCAATGGTTCCAGTCCTGTATAATCACTTGTGCTAAGGGAAGTGAGTGATATTTCTTCATATCCGGTGCTTTCCTCAAGTTTCCGTGCAAGTTCCAGCAGTCTTTTAGGGCTTTTCTCCCTCACCGGTCTGTAAACAAAGCCTGCCTGACAAAAACGGCAGCCTCTTGTGCACCCTCTGAATATCTCCAGCATTATTCTGTCATGAACTATGTCGGTATAAGGAACAATTATTTTCTCCGGGAAGTATGCCTGATCCATATCCTTAATAATTCGCTTTTTTATTTTTACCGGATATTCGGGCTTCAGTGGAATAAATTCTTTTATAGTGCCATCTTCATTATAGGTAAACTCATAAAATGACGGTACATAAATACCTTCTATTTTAACAATATCCTCAAGAAAGGCCTGTCTTGGTCTGCCCGTTCCTTTCCAGCTGCTGTATGCATCCATGACCTCATTGATAATCTCCTCGCCTTCTCCCATCATGAAGAAGTCTACAATATCAGCCAGTGGCTCAGGATTATACGCACAAGGTCCTCCCGCACATACAAAGGGGGCCTCATGCTCTCTATCCTCCGCCAGAATTGGAATTCCCGCAAGATCAAGCATGTTTACTATATTTGAAAAACTCATTTCATACTGCAGTGTAAAGCCTACAAAATCAAAGCTCTTTATAGGGTCCTTGCTCTCAAGGGAGTATAGTGGGATATTATTTTCCCTCATCTTACTTTCCATATCCGTCCAGGGAGCAAAAACCCTTTCACAATAGCAGTCCTGTCTTTCATTCAATAAGTGGTAGAGTATTTTCATACCCAAATGAGACATCCCTATTTCATAGGTGTCAGGAAAACAGAAAGCAAACCTTATCTTAACATTATTAGGGTCCTTTTTAACACTGTTCCATTCATTTCCGGTATATCTTGATGGTTTTTCAACACTTTTTAACATTTTATCCGAGAGTTTAATCCCCATATTAGCTCCTATCTACGCACAGAGTGCGTATACAAATAGTACTCCATTCTAAAATCGCCTCGTTATAAACAAAAAAGCCAAAAAAAAAGAATAATCTTAATTCTTTTAATTTCCTGCCATATATTTTTACAAAATTATTATAGCAGAACACATGCAATATGGTAATACAATTTTACGATAGAACAATAAGATATAAAACTGTATCTATAATATTCCCTGTTTTTTATTAATTAATTACCTATGAGAAAGGCTATACGTATGTAATTATCAACTTATTTTTTGCGTCTGTCAAGAAAAAGAGACATTATCAGTCTACAAAGAGACATCATTGGTCTATAATAGATCCTTTATAAAGAATGCCAGCATTAGCTTAAGCTTATTTTCATAATCAAAATCACACTTAAGAATCTCCCTGATCCTTTTGATTTTATAGTTAACGGTATTTCTGTGTACATAGGTCATTTTAGCTACCTCCTGAACACTTGAATTATTCTCAAGGTAACATCTCAGAGTCGTCATATAATCGGTTCTGTTTTTCTCGTCAAACTCCTCAAGTACCCCAAGGCTTTCTTTGTATAATTCTGAAAGAATATTATTGTCTTTCACTGATACTATAAGCTTATATAGCCCCATTGTCTGGTATCTGACACTTTTCCGGTTATGAAGCCTTGCTATTCGAAGCCCCATAACAGCCTTGTTGTAACCATCTGAAATAAAAAGATATCCCTTGCCGGTTGGGCTTACTCCAGCATGCAATTTATACCTTAAGCCTTGAAGTTCACATTTTTTTTGAAGGATATCGAGGAATTCATCAACTTGCCTTTCTGAGAATTCTTGTAAAATGGCAATAATTTTTCTATCATAAAAGAAAAAACTGGATAGCCGGCCCGATTTACTCAATACACTCTGGGTCAGATGCTTCAACTCTTCTGATTCATCTTCGGTGGGATATGTTCCGTTTTCATTTATGGGTTCCACAGCAACAACTGTATAGTGGGAATCAGGATAAAAACCATTTTTTTCGAGGGCAGGCTTATAAACCTTTTCCTCCTGAGGCATGAAAATGAGATTCCGCACTGCAGTAGCAAGGCCCATTTCAAGTTCTTCACTGGCAATTATTCTATGGCAGAAGTCATAGGTTAAATCAATAAGCCTGACTGACCAGGGTACAGTAAACAATGGCAGTTTATGGGTTTCACAGAATTGAATTATATTATCTGGAACAGTTTCTATATATGGCCCAAGGTTCAATACCAGCCCACAGGCTTTTTTTGTAAGCATGGAGGAGACAAAGTCCAGCATCCACTCCTTGCCAATCTGAGCTATTCCTGTTGTAAAAACCAGTTCATTGCCATGCAGGAAGCTTGGAACCTCTCTGTCTTCAATCATATGAACCCATCTTACAAGATTATCAAGACCCGAAGCCCCTGCCAGTAGTTTCATACCATATGTACTTTCTACATTTGCACATAACTTTGCCAGAGTAATAGCCATAAATTTCACCCCTATTCATTTACTGCAATAAACCTGCAACATCAAGAAAAAAATTCAATGCCCTTATTGTAAGTATATTTTCCTGGATAATAGCTCACAACGAAATTAAGGCGCATAAGGGAAAACCCCCTATGCGCCTTTGCATCAGTTGGAAAATTTTTATCAGGAATATGTGATAAAATACGTTGATCTCGAAACTCATATATGCCTAATTTGTCTTGTATTTTAGCATGTAAGACCTAAAAAGTCAAATAGACTCAAATGCAGGTTCACCTTGAACATCCTATCTTTCAAAATATCTATTGACAATAATATCCTAAATTACTATAATTATATTGTAATATATGAGCATATATTCATATATTAAATCGTTTTTTTTACTGGAGGATCGGTATGATAGTACTTTATATTCTATTAGGAATTATTCTCATTGGCCTAGTAAACTACCTCATCCGGAGGTTAATAGCAAAGAATACATATGTACCCTGGTTCAATCCCAAAAACCTTATAGAAATAAACGGTATTAAAACTCATATTGTTGTAAAAGGTAGTGGAGAACCGTTACTGCTCGTTCACGGAAGTCAAATGAATATATACGACTTCAGAAATAACATTAACTTTTTCTCAAAGTACTTTAGAGTTTACGCCTTCGACATGGTTGGCTGCGGTTTTACAGATAAACCCAAAGGAGAATACACACCGGAATATTTTGCAGACTTCATTAATAGTATAATGCTACATTATAGTATCGAGAAAGCATCATTTATCGCAAGTTCCTGGGGCGGTGGCCATGTATATCATTTTGCTCTCATATATCCGCAAAAGGTAAACAAAATAGTAATGTCCTCACCCTGCGGGTTTAAACATGAAATGCTTTCGTCGTATAATTTATTATCCATTCCCCTCCTTGGAAGCCTGGTATTACTATTTAATATGAAGGCTCTTGTAAGAAACGAGCTTAATAAGTCATTTCATGACAGGAGTTTTGTTGACAAGGAACTGGTAAATGCCGTTTATCTTCCTTTCTACACTAAAGGATGTATTTATTCTACTACAAGGTCGGCCAGAAGCGATGATTTCAGTTTTGTTGAAAACAATCTGGAAAAGATTAATGTCCCTGTGTTATTGATCTGGGGTTCCTCTGACAAAGTTCATCAGAAATGGATGATGGATGAAATGAATAAAAGATTAAGTAACTCTGAACTTCTTATATTTAATTCTGTAGGCCACCTTGCTCACGAGGAAGCTGCCGATAGATTTAATATACATGCTTTAGAATTTCTAAATAAGAACTGAGAGAGTTTTAAAGCAGAACACCATGTAAAATCCTTCACTATTTATCCCCCTAACAAATAATTTATCAACTGTTTCTAATTATACACTGTTAAATATGACTCCGTTGTGCCATATTCCAAATTGCATTTTCATTTAAAAAAAGATCGGTTGATTTCTGTAATAACTACAAAAACAACCGATCTTTATGTCTATGGTCGGAAATGGGAGACTCGAACTCCCGGCCTCTTGGTCCCGAACCAAGTTACATTCTATAATGTGTTATTTATACAATGTAAAAAATCATTAATAAAACCCACTATTATCGGCACTTTCGCCATTTTCATTATAAAGGATTATTTATATCGTAAAATACTAAATTTATTATACTTAAGTAGGTTTTAAGGTGGTGTAAATTCTAATTGCACCACCTTACTTATATTTATACTGTTACTTAGTTAGTATGGAATACATATGTATTTTTTCAATAATGGAAAGATTAACAGACATACTTTCAAGTTTCAGATATTCTTTTAGTTGTTCCTCACTTAATGATTTCTTAAAAGCTCTCTCTGCAGCTATATATTCATTATTTCTTTTAATATACTCCTCATCATAAGATAGTTGTTTCTCACAAATATCAAATACATTGCTCAAGTCTAACATATATCTTATCCTCCTTATTTAAAATGATTATAAAGAGGCATCACAATAAAATATTAATATAATTTTATTGACTATTGGCAACAAAAAATATATCATATCTATGTAGGCATACAATGTCAACACTGTATGTAAGTGATACCTTTTTGGTATTACAGCTTTTTGGGAGTCCTATTCTAATCTTTGGTCGGTGAAGAATAGTGCTCTCTTTTATTTTTATGTATTATTCCGTTCATATTTCCCATTACCTCCCTTCTGGTAATATTATAAAACAAGAATCTACTGCATGATAAAAGAAATAAAATTATTATTTTTTTAAACTATTTCAGTAAATCCGTGGTATAATATATAGTTTTTTTCTATGCATAGACATTTTCGAACATATGTTCGATTTCTATTATATACCTGTTCGGAAATCATTTCAATGAATATTTATTATACACTTAACATAATAAGCATATGCCCTTTCCAATTCAACCTCTAATATTCGCAACTGGAAACCCCAATTACTGGTTATTAATACATTATGTGTACCTTATATCCAAATACATGGTATAATTTATGACATGTCTATTTAAGATTTGTGTCGATTTTATAGGGATAATGTCAAAATGTTATGTTGTCAATTGGAAATTTATTTATACCTACTATAGGTATTTTGTGCGTCCTGTAGGTATTTTTTAACTTCTACAGGTTGGTAACTGTTAAGATTTTACTTGGGTGATGTGATGTTTAAATATAATCTAAGAAAACTATTATTTGAACACGATTGGACACAGGCTGAACTTAGTAGAAAATCAAAAGTCGGGCCGAATACAATAAATGCTATTTATCATGGATATGCCAAAAGGGTTAATATTGATGATTTAAACGCCTTATGTAATGCTTTAAACTGTACACTAAATGATATAATGGAACATATTCCTGATGAAGAATAAACTCCCCTGGTTCATACCAGAGGAGTTGTTTTGTTTTGTTAATTAATGGTATAATTTTTGATAAAAGGAGGTATATTACAGTGGAGGCTCAAGCAAAAGCTAATAAGCATAAAAAAATTCAGAGATTAACGTTAATGATCGGGGGCTTTACCGCATTAATTATGATTATAGTAATCATAATTGTTGCTGCTAAAAATAGCCAAATTACCAAAAGGGAAAATATGAACATAGATCAATATATCGCATACATATCTTCGCATAAATTTTCAAAGGATATATCAGGAGAAGATACTTTTAGAAGTATAGATGTTAAAGATAATTATATAAATGTTTTTTTAAACAATGACTCTGCCTCGTCACGGACATATTTATATGATGTTATTAGTATTATGAATGAATTAACCAATGATGCCGAATTTTTAAATGTAAATTGTGATGGTATATCCTATAATTATGCGGTTGATGTAGTTGATAAATATGGTAATGTATCTCAGCCAGTGTGTTGTATTATAACAATAAATAAGAAAGACTTTAAAAAAATAAAATGGGATACCGTTACCATGAAAGGGCTATCACAAGTTGCCGAAAAATTTTGGTTTGACAAAAACATAGTTACTGTTGATTAATCCTTGTCTATTTTACATATTATGGTATAATATGAATATCCCAAATCAACTAAATAATCCTCTCTTGGGTACAGACACAAATAAGTATTTGAGTGGAGGAGCAAAGAGCGGAGCTACGGCTACCGCTTTTTGTTTTGTCGTACTTCAAGCAGATTACGGCTGTTTTTGGGTAAAAAAATAAAGCCCTTAATTGGGCTCATTTCTTTTTATGTTTTTTAAAATTTTCAGTATACTTTTTCTTGTTTTGCTGTTTCTGATAATCTTTGTTTTCATATATAACAAGCTTACCTTTTAACCGTTCATTTTCTTCAATGACTGTTTGATGTTCTTCTAAAAGAGCCTCAAAATCATTTTCCTTTTGTGATAATTGTTGATCAAAAATAGATTTTTGTTGAAGCAGTCTAATGTTTTCCTGATTCAATTTTTCATAACATGAAATCTCGGGTTTTTTGAAAACTACTCCCCCGTATTTTTCTGAATCAGACATGTTATGATGGGGATCTAGCCAATAGGCATAAAAGGTATTTCCAACAATAAAACCGTGTACTCTTCCCTTTGATTTATTTAATCTGAACTGAACTCCATCAAACTGTTTTAAAGTCTCTTCATTAAAGTTAAATCTATAATTTGTTTTGGCCCAATTGTGTTCATGCCCATCATAATGTGTCGATAGCATAATATCTGACCATTTTAAACTTGATACTTCTTTAAGTACCTCGAAAAGAGTGATACACCAATGGGGACAAACATTCCCTAAATTAAAAGCCTCATGGTTAATATCTAGTAATATAAATGAAAAAACTAGATCTTCAGAACTTCGGTCTACTAATTTGGCTTTATTATCAACAGTGAAGCTTGGCAATCTACTGTTAATGTCTAGTGAAGTCTTCGCTTTTACTCTTGAAAGGACACTTGATGTAACGTTAGTTGATATTTGCGGACTCATTAATCGTTCTGACTCCTTTGATACTCAGCTAAATAATAATCACGCATACTGTCGGTAGATATTATCCTGGTTGATGGCTGCCATTCTTTCAGCCCTGCTCTCTTTTCTTTCCAAGGGTCTTCACTATGGGTTAATGCTTCCAATTGGTCGCCCGTTAATCCGCCATAAATACGGAATATCTCACTTATTAATGCTTTGTTATCCTCATCAATATTCTCCGGATACTCTTTAGGAGATTCAATATGTATCCAACCGTAATCTCTATACTTATTATAAAGTCTAGGAGAAACTGGACCGTGTACCCATGCTTCGAAATCATCATCGGT
Source organism: Bacillota bacterium (assembly GCA_023393115.1). Lineage (GTDB taxonomy): Bacteria > Bacillota > Clostridia > Acetivibrionales > DSM-1351 > Ruminiclostridium. The sequence goes on along the minus strand of JAEWMS010000038.1, from coordinate 41,043 downwards.
AAACATAGGCTTCCCATAATAAAGCGCGCAATGCCACGCTTGAGCATAATAGCATAGTTTCTGAAGTTTTTTGTGTGACATTGATTCGTGCCACAAAAATGCTTCTGCTACATCAAAAATAGAAGGCATATCTTCCACCTCGTTATTTTTTTTAAACATAAGCAATCTGCCCATAACAAAATCTCCTGATATAATCTTAAAAATAGTATACTACAAATAAGACATAAATATCGGTATTTCCTGCGGTGCAAATTGCATAAAAAATGTTAATTTTTAATGTAATTTTACCAATTGTTACTATTTTCAGCAACACTTTTCCACAAATCTGTGCATAACTATTTTTATCCACAGATTTATCCACAATGGAAATACCAAAGAAGCCCCCAACAAATATATTCCCGAGGGCTCCGTAATTAATTACTGAGGCTTATTTAGTTTTACAGCAAAGAAAAAAGATACTGCCATAGTTACAAGGGGGACAACTTCTCTAGCCTCCAATTTACCTGCAGCAACAAAACCTATTAGAGCTCCTACAAGGGCAAAAGTTACTATTGTCTTTACATCAATTAACTTAGCAAATTTTTCTTTCATTACGCTTGTCCTCCCATCTTTTTAACTATGTTCATTACGAAGCCATCTAAGTATTTTACGGTTTTCAATTTATCCATCCAATAATTAGGTGAATTCTGAGTTGCTTTAACAACCTCTTCTGGAGAATAAAATTTATTTCCCAATATCTCTTGGCAAATTTGGAGTACTTGTTTGGCTGCTGCCCGAGTTTTAGGACCATTCACTCCATCAGCCTGCAGTCCGGCCAAAACTTGAAAATCTTTTATATCCATTTCCATGCTAACTCCTTTCGTGCACGAATCTCTGATAGTTTCTTTTTGTTCCTGAGTAATGCTGCTGAGTTCTAACAGCTGTACATGCCATGGTTCATGTGACATTGGCTTGAATAAGCTATATTTGTATAAATCTGAATTAGTCAGCTTTTTAAACCATTCGTCTGTTATGTCCATGGCTATACAATAACAGTGGTTTGATTTGCCGTATGCAGCTGCCCAGCACTTACCCGCTTTATCATAAACAGACCCGTCCGCACGTTGGATTCTTCCAGGGCCAGCATTTAAAGCCTGCTTATTGATTATTTTTTGTTTCTCTAGGCTCCGGTAGCCGGAAGTACATAGTGTATCTTTACCCTTTGCAACGCACAGAGCATTTACAGCTTGTACAAGTTTGGGATATACGCAGGCTTCATCCGGATACTTAAATTTTACGTTAGGCATCTTTCCTCAACTCCTCTCGTATTTCATTAATTCGCAGGTGTGCCTGTTTTGCAGATTCTTCAACCTTTACAATCCGGCTTTCATGGTCACTGACTTTTATATTAAGCTCTTTTAATGTAATCAGTGTTTCGTCACTCCGGCGTTTAATGTAATCGATATCAGCTCTCAACTGTCCCGATTGCATTCCGTCCTGACGGGTATCCCCTTTTATCCTCGAGAGCATTGTGAGATACCCAAATACCACCCCAGCTATTGCGGCTACACAGGCTATTAAAACATTAGTCTCCATCCCCTTGTCCTCCCTTAAGTTGTATTTTTATAAATAAAAAGGACTACCCATTGCTGAGTAATCCTTAAATCACGATTTATTTAGTCTTTACCTTCCATAAACCACTTGTTTTCCTCAAGAAAAAGATACGTCACCTTCCCATGTATTCGACAAGTGAACCGAATACCGGTGCCGCCGACATTGAGCGAAGCGGCCTTCCGAACATCAAGTATTTTATCAACCTGAAATTTCCTGCCATCCGGCCATACCACCCATAACGGTTTTACATATCCGCTTGTCTGGTACTTTGCCATAACATCAACGTAGACCTTTATCAAAAAATCACCTTCCGAACATACGTTTGCTTTTATTATATGCCCGGAGTGAGTCTTGATGCAATAGTATTTTCTTACAAGGTCGCAGTTTATCCAATGATTAAAAAAACTTTTGCTTAAAATTAATTGCATTTTTAAGATATTCTAATGACGTGTTTATTGCGGAATACTCTTCGTAATCCCAAGTTATATTTGCTTTTATAGATTCAATTAATGAATAAGCTTCTCTTAATGAATCTTTTTGAGCTTCAGTGATGAAAATTGGATTATCCTCCAACATGCTCACCTCCTAGTTAATTCTTTTACCTCTTCTACATATCTACAAAAGTTGTCGTATAAATAATTATATGGAATTACACTGAACCATTGCGGCTTATTTCTCATTAAGCGAGTGAAAGCAATTTGTTCTTCGATACTAACATTACCAATTATCCCAATAGCACTAGGTAACTGTATATCTAACTTGTAATTTTTCACGACGTACTCCCTGTGTTCCTTTTCTTCAAAGTACTCCTTATAGTCCAACAGTTGATTCTCCAAATTATTAACATCAGAGGTAAAACCCATTCTTACCTTACCAAGATTTTTTATAATTGACCTCTTTGCTCTCTTATAATCAACTATTACCCAACATTTATTGAGAGTATTAAACGCAATCAAATCCGGCTTTAAATCATGTTCATATTTATTAAGCAGATTTTTAAGTACTACTTGATGATTTAGATTTTCTAACTGCAAACCTCTTTTTAATACAATTGGATTATTTTCAAGGAATTTATCAATTGCTAGTTCTGGAACTTTTTCATCAAAAAATAATTCAGATAATTGTAACTTTAAGTGTTCTAGGTAGCTCGAATATGATTCATTTGTATGTTGCTTATTGTATATATAATGGTCACTATGTGCATTAATGAAATTTATAGTAAATTCTCGTACATTATTTAACCTATAAATAAAGCCGGCATGAGAAAGAATAAAAGCAAACTCAATATTTATTGCACCAATACCATCTCCCAATGTTATGTCTTGAAAAGACGAAGAACCTACCCCAGTTCCTTCAAAAATAAAGATATCAAAGGGTATAGGATTCCCCCTAACTGGTAAAAAAGAAAAACTATCGTTTTCACTCTTATTAAACATTAAAAATAGTTGTTTTTTATCAAATGAATAATTAGCCACAATCTTTGTTTTTGCTTCTCCTCTAAATGGAGATGGCAAACTACTCTTAATATTATTTATGCCTAATTTACTAAGTGTGTTACTTAAATCTTCTATCTCCTTTAAAAAGTCCTTACAAAATTTTTCAACTACCTTACTTAAAATATATGTTTGTGAATCCATTTAATCACCCCTTAGAAGATTTATTCTATAAAAGAGTGAAAATACCTTTTTCCTCCAAATTAATTTATTAAGATTGTTTTTTTTACAAAAAGAGCAAATTAATAGCCCTATTTGCTCGTGATTTTATCCTATTGTCACTACTATACTAAGGTTGAAGATAAAAAACCTATTAAATCCATGTTTTGGCTTATAGCTGAGCATTCTACCTTTAAATTGTTATATGTATTACCTAACGTAATTTCAAGGTTTGCACCGTTAGCAGCAGCTGTCACTCCTGGAGTAGCCGACAATACAGTAACACTCTGGACATTTGCAAAACTACAACACTGAACTTCACATATGAATCCTTTTGGAGTAGTATTATTGTTTGTATTATCAAATCCTCTAATTCTTAGCAAGTGAACGCGGTTAGCCGTGGCATTTGGAGTTATAGGAATTCTTAATTTTGTAGCCGATGAACCAGTTAAGTCGATTGTTTTGAATTGACGAACACCTCCAACATCAACATAGTCTTTAATTAACAGATTGTTTGTCATTTCGTCAATAAACAGACAATCTTCAATTGGGCCTTGTCCCCCAAACATTGGAGTAATAGTGGTTGATACTCCTGTAACAATAATCATCTTTTTATTGTTTGCACCATATGTGCCACTTAAGTAATTATAAGCAATTGCCGGTTGAGGAGGTTTTGCCGGGGTCAATGATGCTACATAAGTATTTTCAAACTGTCCGTAATAAATACCGTTTATTATTACAGTTGACTTCTCCTGTCCGATGTTAATAGCAGCGACCGCATAATTAGGATAGTCTGTATAGTTAGGCTGAAATTTACTTTTAATGTTGACGAATACTAATCCTATTATGTTTACAAATGAAGCACGTATGTTTACTACTCCATTGCCATAGGAATTCTCTGCGCCACAACATAGAAGCGTGAAACTTCTGCACAGGTTTAAATTATATATACCTCTTCCTTCTTCCTCTGAACCATGTCCTCCATCTCCGTACGGATTCCCAGTTCTATTGTTACACCAATCCGCAGCGCAATTTATTGCACTACTATAATATACTCTATAGAAATCATATGCTTGTCCACAATTTTCAGCCCAACAATTCTTAAAAGTTAATGAGGTTTTACTAATGTTTTCTCGTAGTACAAAAGCTTCTTCACATCTATTACAATGTACTTTATTGAACTCACCAATCCAGCAGCTTATAAAATCATGGAATGCCCGTTTACAAGTCCGTATGGTTAAGCTATTAAACGAAAATATTGAGGTGTTTTCACCAAAAGTAATACCATTTACGTTGTTTTCTATTGAACCCTCTAAAACCATATTCGTAATGGATATTTTACTACCTTGTAGCACAACCACTGAGTTAATATCAGTCGAATTAATAGTTATTGTTGTTGTACTAGTTTTTCTAATAATCGTTCCAGCACCTTCACCAAATATTTTTACTCCAGCTGGTATTGCTAAAGGTTTATTAATTAAATATATGTCAGATGGTATTTCAACTGATCTTCCGTAAGTGCCTGCGTAATCCAAAATAGCTTGCAATGCAGCGTAGCTGTCAATTGTCCCTCCCCCTATGGCAGCAGAAAGTCCAGCAGGTGGATGCTTTACATTTATCGGACTGTCCGACAAATGCGACAATTGTTTCTGTTCCCATTTAAGTAAACGACCATTTAAGTAAGTACCCTCTCCATCCGGTCCAAAATCAGTTCCCTCCTGGTCAATCAATGCTGCAGTAACAAGGGCATCATGCTCCGAACCTGTAAACGATAAATTTATTATTTCCCCCTGAACGTTGTCAATAGCTGCCTTTACGTTATTTCCTGCAACATTGCCAGAATACTCTATGTCCTGCGCGTTGTGCTTGGAACCTGCTACCGCATTAATATGATTATCCAGAGTACTTTTAACATTGCCTCCTGGCATATTCCCTGAATAGTTAATATCCTGTGCATTGTGTTTTTCACCTATCCCGGACAGGTGATTATTAAAAGCAGTCTGAACAGCTTGAAAATTTGTTTTTACTACGGCCTGCCACTGATGTAAATACTTAATTGCTTCGCTTACCCAGTTTAAATTGAGATTTAGCATTTCTATTTCTCCCTTCTTAGAAATAAAAAAGAACCTAAAAACAGGCTCATTTTATGATTGGAATTATTTAGTTATTGGTATATAATGTATATATAAGAATACATTTGTAAATTGGAGGTACATTATGAAAAAATTCGTTTCGGGACTCATTATTGGTATATTAGTAACTTTATCAATTTCGACATATGCAGCCGTTGAATTAAATATTATCCCGAACCCATACACTGTCTTAATTGATGGCAAACCAGCAGACGTTCAGGGGTATAACATAAATGGTGGTACTTATTTAAAAGCAACTGATTTTATACAAGCCGGTTTAGGTGTTAATTTCAATAAAGATACAAAACAAATTGAAATAACAACACCCTCTGCATCTGCGCAAAAATCAACTGAAATAGAACAGAAGTCGGAAAAATCAACTTCACGCCAACCTACGATTGATACTGATGGCTCAATTCTTTTTGACCCTGATAAAGACTTAATTGGTACAGATAAAAATACTGTTATAAACCGTATTAGCGTTTATAAGTTCAACAATGAAAAGTATGTATTTTTCGGAGATATCGGGTTCATAATAAAAAATACGAATATGAAATTATCATCAAATCCTAATACGCATATTGCCACATTAATTGATTGGTCTTGGGACGGTGAAAGTAATATCAATCAAGCTAAGCTCAGACAAATAAAAATCAATCAAGTAACCTTGGGAACTAAAGGGATATATAATGATTTATTTTTTACATATGAAGATTGGATAAGTAAAATCAAACCATTTATTGAAGAGGGGTTGTAATCCCTCTTTTTTTTATTCAATATTTGTTATGATACCATTTGCAACATTAATAATTTTACCATCCGCACTTTCAAATGTATCTGTTGCTCCCCCTAAATTTATCGATGAGTTATTACCAATAAACCAATCCCCATACAAGTAATTGCTTGTCCCTTGAGACCCAAAAACAAGTGATAAATTCTCGCTGCCACTATCAATGTTCAATCCGTAAGAAAATTGACGTATAACCCCAGCTGGATCGCCTACATCGTCATAAAAAGTAATGCTGCCTCCATCAAAATTTGTGCCGATTTTCATTCTCCGAACATTACTATCATCATATTGATTTATTTCTGTATACCACCCACTAGGTTGAATTTCTGTGCGGCTTCTCCCTTCAGCTGTCTTTATTATTGCACCAATTAAGGTCCCACCAGTAATAGTACACCCTTCTATTTCAATAGCTTTTAGCTTTCCAACATTAATCAAGTCAGCTGTAAACCCGCTTCCGTCTCCAAAAGTCCTAAAGTTCCAGGTTCCATCAGGGTTTCGCTCGTTTGCAATCGCCAGTATCCCATCAACTATTGCAATAGCTGTCTGGTTTCCGAACTCCCACAGATCGCCTTTTTTGTGTAGGGAAACGTCTTTTAACGCTGAATTGACAGTCTGCTGTAAGTTTCCTATGAGTGTTTCTAACCACTCTGCCTTAACCTCTCCGCTTTGGTTAACCATTTGATTGAACTTACGTGTTGTTTGATAACTCTCTTTCAGGACGTCCATATAGGTTTTAGGAGGGCGACCTAAAGTAATCTCAGACTCATTTGCACTATATGGATAATAGGTATATTTAATTATCCGTTGTGTCGTTTCTATGCCTGACCTTTTATTAATGATTTTAATTGAGTCGCCTAAATTTACCCTGTGTGCATTACCAAACAGCTTATACAATTCAATAAGTTTTATAGTGTATGAATCATCCTGCATGTCTATACGCTTAGGATTATCAGGACTAAACTGCCACAACGCTTGTTCTAATAATTCTTCCGGGTCCTCAGTATCAAAGTCCATATAGTCAGAACATACACCATATTTTGATACTTCTGGGCTGTCTATATACCCGTTCGGTGCTACATCAGCAGGTAGCGGTAATCCATCTTTCCCTAAGGCATATAATCGTGTCACAATACTCTCTCCGTCGCAAGTTTGTCCTATCGATTGTAAGTTGTTTGACAGTGTACATTGTAACCCGGTGTCTTTACCTATACGGTTTACCAGGGCTATATTGTAATTATCTATATAGAGCTCACCTTTGCCTATTGATTCAATAACTTTTTTAACTATCTCAAGGGGATAGGTTTTTGAACACTCAAATATATCCGTCAGGTCTGTAACCCAAGACATACCTAAAGCCGAAACTTCTGTCTCCGTCATAACATGAAATGAGGTCCCGGCAAAGGCCGTCAATAAAATTGCTCTCGGTGTAAATCCTATGCAGTCTGGGAAATCAGGGATGAATTTCTCTCCCTTCTGTGCCGCATCCGTTATTACGTGCAGACAATCAACGGTCTTATTTATATTGCCGTCTATTGTCTGCCCATACCTGTATATTCTAAATCGCTGGCCTTCACACAGTACTATATTTCGCTGCTGGATGTATTCCCACTTAGAATCATCTCCAGGGAGGCTAAAGGAAAGGGTATATTCTCCGTTTATCTCTCTTGATATTTTTACATTCTGTGCATTCTGGAGCGGGCCGAACCCGTTATTCGTAAAATCCGTTGCATTTTTATCATATACTTTTAACATCATATCACCGCCATATATATAAATTTATAATCAAACAATACCTTTGCTTGCCCGGTACCGTTGGTATTGATTTTTAAAGCATTTATACCGGGGGACAATTCGAAATGGTACCCGCTCACATTGGGCATTACATTTACACCGTTCTTTTTTACCATCTGCTCTACACAATCAACGACCAGGGTATCTCCCTGCTGAATATTGCCGGTATAGGTATATGTATTGGAGCCAATACCGATTGTCAGAGTTGTAAATGCTCCTGTAATGGTTATTACTGGCTTGGTCGGGCAATCTCCTAGGTTATTTACTTCATAAGTATGATTACCGGCAGTAAAATTAATTGTATCATCCAACACTAGGTCAATAGGTATGTCACTCTCCAGTAGCACCTTGCTGTCAATAGGTACCCCACCGGACAACGAGTTTAAAAACCACTTTGCAAACGGCTTAACCCGGAAAAATACCACTGCCGAGCCGACCATGCCCAACTCATAGTTAACCTGTTCCGGGTTTTCTACCTTTACTGTCCAGAGTGTACCGGGCATATCGTCAAATTCAAGGGTTTTCCACCCACCGAACAACCATCGTGCAAGCTTTGTCTGAAGTATATTTAACTTTGTCATATCTCTGGCAACTAGGGTAATTGTGCCTTCAAAAGTCCGGTCAAAATAATGCTGCCTGCCATCATCGTTAAATTCTGAGAAATCATATTCACTGTCCGACTCAGGAGCCGCTTGGGAATATGTTTTTGGCGTAGGCACTATAGCTCTCTTATTTGTTTTCCATGTAACCGGTATTGTGCTACTATGTATGCCATTTAAAGATATACCATTCAACTTATTCCCTCCTAACTTATCCTTGATAATCCCGAGTTTAGTGATTGTCCTAATATATTGGCGCTTACAGGATCTGTAATATAATTTTTATTCGTCTGATTTATCGTTACATTTTTGTTATTAACAGTTTGTGTTGCCTGTGCTGCTGTTGATGTTGCTTGATTTACCGCTTCAATTAAGGCTCTTACTTTTGCAGTAACTTCTTCCAGTGTCCCCGCTGCGGCCGAAGCGTAATCGGTAATGCTATCCAGTAAGTTCTTTTGTGTTTGCTCAAGGTTCTCGTATTCCTTGCTTATTTCTTCTAACCTTCTCTTTCGGTTTTCTTCTGCCTGGACCTGTTCCTGTTCGAGAGCATCAAGACGATTATTCTTCTCAATATCCCTCTCCTCTTTAGCTGCTTCTTTATTTAGTTTTTCTATTTCCTCCCGAATAGCTTTAAGGCGTTCCTTACCTTCTTTAGTGGCAGCATGTTGATATATTTCTTCCTTACTCTGTAATTCTGATAGTTGCTCGCTACGGTCTGCCTGTTTTTCTTGCCTTTCGATTAGTTCATATTCTTCTTCGATTGCCTTTTTACGAGCATCAAAACGCTTTTTATCAGCTTCAGCTTCATCCTCTATGGATTCTTTACGCGCATCTAGGATTTTCTTCTGGGCCTCAATAGTCTTTGAAATTTCATCCTCTAATGCCTTTTTACGGACTGTAAACTCATTTTGATTCAGTTGTCTTATTTGTGCCAGATACTCTTTATTGTCAATTATGCCTTTGTCGTAGTATTCTTTTACATACTTTCTGATAGCTTCATAGGCTTTAATTTCCTGTTCAACAGATAGCTGTCCATAAAACTTTTGTTCATTTATCCAGCGGTCTGAATTAGCTCTGCGTGCATCGAATTTATCTTTTTCCGCTTCTATTGCATCTTCTTTCAGCTTGTCATTATACTTCTTAATTTCAAGTGTATATTGTTGGTATTCAGTTGAACCAGCTTTATAATATTTATCCCTGAGAGCTGCAAGCCTTTTATAGTATTCAGCCTCAGTAATATACTCCATGTCTAGGTAGTATTTAAGGTCGCTGAATTCCTTTTTTATTGCATCTTCTGCGCTTTTTGAAGTTTTTTTGCTTGTACTCGGTAATAAAGGAGGCGGTGTTGAAACTTTCTGCTCATTACTTGTCTTCTGATTACCATATTTTTGAGCATATTCTTGCGATTTTTTTATAGATTCGTCTATTTGCTTATTAGCATCAGACATAGCCTGGTCTATACTTGCAATACTTTCTTTGACCTGCTGTATTTGCTTGTTATTGTCAGCAAAATCATATCTTACATATGGATTTGCTGAGTTGGTACGGTCTATTTCTTTCTGGTACTGATTATTAACTTTTTGCAGTTCTCCTAATTGCTTTTCAAGGGCTGTTTTCTGTTCCTGAAACCCTAATATGCTCTCTGCTGCTGCGCTTGCTCTTTTTTCAGATGCTTTTACAAATATGAGTTCTTTGTAGGCTTCAATTGCATTGTATACTACACCTATTTGCTTATTGAGCTCCCCGGTTTCAGAATTTATTGCCAATACCAAATTAGGTATATTATTGTTCAGCTGGTCAACAAGCTGCTTCATCCTGTCTTTTTCAGCAGTTGTTTTATTAGTCTTTGTGCTGAGGTTTTCAAGTTCCTTTGCAAGTTTTTCTGATATTGTTACTTGTCCAAGTGTAGCATTAGTTTGACGGTCTGCTGCTTTTATGTTTCGTTCATATTCCTCGGTAAGTTCCTGGGTAGATGCAACAAGCTTATCTGTCTCGGTTTGTGCTATGCCAGCATTTAGTGCATATGTAACTAACGCACCACCAACAAGTCCTATTGCTACCGCAACTAATCCCCAAGGTGATTTTATTAATGATGCATTTAATACGTCATTTGATGCCTTTGCAGCATCAAACCCGGCTTTTACTGCCAATACTGTTGCCCTTAACGCATTAAAGGCTTGTACGGCTGCATTAATTATTGATGTTATTGCCATGGCAGAGCCAACAGCTATTAATACATCCTTCAATTCCCAAAGGATTTTAACTGCATCGACTACAAACTCTGTAAACTTAGCGATATTACGCCCCATCTCACTGGCAATTTCGTTGAGTTCGCCAGACTCGGCCATTTGGTTCAGCGTGTCCATAAATGAGGTTAGTTCATCCTTGAGATAGTTAAAGCTATCCTCACCGACCTCACGGGCGAACATACCTACATTATCTTTGAGGGTTGCCCACAATCCTTCCATGGTTTGAGACTGTTTTTCCATCATTCCGTAGAATTTACCGCCCTCAGCAGTCATGCGGCGTAATGCTTCGGTAACTGCTTGTGAGCTTATTTGCCCACCCTCAATCATTTTACGCATTTCTGATTCGGTCTTACCGTACATTTCCGCAAGTGCAGCCAGCAAAGGCACTCCATTTTCGGCAAATTGCCTTAATTCGGTACCGTACAGCTTTGCATTTGTCACTACCTGTCCATATGCCAGAGATATCATGTTAAGCTTTTCAGCATTACCCATGGATATATCTCCAAGTATTTGCATTACTTCGGCGGTATCTTCTGCAGCCACTCCATATGCCAATAATCTCTTTTCAGCTTCTACAACCTGAGGTAATTCAAATGGAGTCTTAGCAGCGAATACAGTTAATTCATCCATTCTCTTTTGTGCCTTGTCAGCACCACCAAGTAGGACCTCAAAGCTTGCCATATACTGTTCAAACTGAGCGTTGCCACCTATAAGAGCATCAAAAAGCGTTTTACCTGCATAACCTAGGGCAAGTCCTTTTATAAGAGAGTATACGTTCAAAAGTTGTCCTGATGCTGTTGTGACATTCTGAGTTTTTTTTACATTCTCAGATAGCGACTTGTTATGTTTTTCAACTTCTGCTGTAGTTTGCTTTACGGCAAGTGATAGCTGCGCCTCGGCCTTACGGCTACTTAACAGCTTATCATTCCACTGTGATACTTGTTTCCCAAGTTTTTCATATGTATTATTGGCTTTGTCAAGTTCATTCTTAAGTTTTTGGATTTCCTCTTTTGATGCGTTTTCAGACTTTGCAGCTCTATCATAGGCAGCTCTTGCAGATTCAACCTTTTGCCCTGCAGCTTGATATGCAGCGGTAGCCTGGCTAACTACTTCGCTAATTCTGCTAGTTATAGCTTTTTGTGCTTCTGCTTGTTTGCTGTACCCTTGTATTTTATGCGTAAGTACATCTAACTGGGTACCAGAAGCCTGTATTGAAAGGTTTGCTATTTCAAACTCTTTTTTTACTGTTTTTAGATTATCGGTTAAAGCTTTAACCTCTTGCTGTGCTTTACTGGTCGAAACGCTTAATGATATATTAGGATTCTTTGCCACGTTCTCACCTGCCTTATAATAAGCCCATTATTGGAGCATCTGTATTTTGATTTGTTTCTTCTTCATTCTGACTTAACATTATCCAAAGTAAAGTTTCCAAGTCCTGTTTGTCTACCTCTGAGGGCATAATATTTATTTTTAGAAAACTTTTATATAAATTTCTTAACCGCCCACTCTTTGGGTCTGCGTTCCCTTCAGTGGGCTTTATAAGTTTTTTATTTCTTCATTAATCCCGAAATACCAATCAAGAACTTTTCTACATTCTGCCTTTAGTTCTTTATGGTTGATCTCTGTTTCAATAATTTCATCAGTCAAAATTGTACCTTCAAACATTTTTTGTATTGCGGCTAATGCCCAAAGGTTCATGAGTCCATCTGTTAATTCAAAGTCTTTTTGCCGTGATTTATACATTTCATCATCTATAATACAGGCATGTTGGAATTTAAAAGGCTGTGACACTATTTTTTGCCCGTTATATTCTAAAACAATTGTCCTCTGTGCCATAATTATCCTCCATAAAATATAAAGGGCAGCTTTCGCCGCCCCTTAATTATTCGATTTCTACAAATTCGCTACCGTTCCAGTAGTAATATGTATCATTAAGGTGATATATTACTCCAGGAGTTCCAGTTGTGGGTAGTTCTTCAACAGCGGTTATTTCAGCTGGTTGCCCATATACCTGATTTGTAACATTAGCAAGAGCCTCTAATGTTGCTTTGCTGAAAAATGTTGATGCAAAATTAGGATCCGACGATTTCCTAGAATATATCCAAGCTCCATCTGCCGCCCTAGTGATTGAGGTTGCTGTCATGGTATCAAATTGTGGTGTTACACTTTCCGCTGGTTTTGTATCAGCAGTAGAGTTTGATGGTGCAAACCTTGTTTTTAGTAACCAGACATAAAGGCTTGAGCCATCGCTAAATGTTCTTTCATATCCAAATGCTAAGTAAGGAGGATTGTCGAATGTTCCGCCGTATACTCCACCGTTAGAATCCTTTGGTCTACCAAGAAGAATAGATTCTTCCTCAGGTGAGCAGTCTTTTCTTTGTATGGTAACATCTGCTCCAAGACATTGGGATATATCTTCATCTATCAAGTCATCTGCCACAACTTGCACCCTGTTAACCTTAGGATTAACTTGCGCCTGTTGAATTTTCGGCAATGCTACTGGTACGCTATAGGTTACTTCTCCCTCAACATCCTTTGTTAGTAGCGCGTAATACGCTCTCCTTAAACCTATTTTTACTGCCATATTATCACTCCTGTTCTAATAATAAATATACATTTATGGGTTTGTGGTAAATTACCTCACCTGTTTCCGACTTTTCATACATTGTGCTTTCTAACTGTACAGCACACATTGAAAAGTTACTTTTTAATACCTGTTTTATACGTTTACAAATAGAAAATAGATTTTTTATTTCTTTTAGCCATACGTCAATCCGGATATTGACATCGGAAAATTGAGGTTCATCGTCAGCAGGGTCCGAATCATCATTAATTACTTCAAACATGGTTATACGGGCAAATTCATCTGCTTTTGGTGCAACAGGACTGTTATAAATCCTTTGCCAGCCTTTAGTCGATACTTTCCCGCCTAGTAAAGTAATAAGCTCTGTATCTGAGTTTAATGCTTTATATACTAATGCTGTTGCATCCTGCATGTGATTATCCCTCCATATGCCTATCAAATTCCTTTACAAAAGCTTCCTTCATGGGTTCGCTTGCTGCCGCCTGTGCATCCCTATATGCTTTTTCAATCCACGGTTTAGCTGGTGCCTGTATACTGCCATACTCAACATAGTAAAGATATGGTACAAGTTTGCCCTGCGCATCTCTTTTCACGGTTTTAGCTTCTATAAGACGGTATCTGTTCTTTGTCTTTCTTGCAGTTTTTGTTTTAGATACTTTTACCGTATTTCGGGCATGTTCATAATACCTTCTATCTTCCGGAGTTACTTCATCAAAGGGCACATTCTTTTCAAATGCTTTCCGTGCTGGTTCACTTCCTGCATCGAGGACTCTTTCAGCCACCTGGTTCATATCTGCCCCCAGATTTTCAAGCTGTCCTATGAGTTCATTAAATTCAGTTAAGTCAAACCCATTCATACTTATCACCTACTAGCCCTTATTTCAAGCCATCGCCTCATACCGTCTTTGTCGACTACTGATTTTATATTGTAAAAATTCTCTGTATCAGCACCCTCTATAATTCGCATTTCTGGAGTTATCTGGCTTGTAAGGCTGTTATTCCGGACCGTAAACACAACATCAGTTTCAGATTGTACAGCTGCAGCAGCGTAAAATTCCCTACCGGATAGTCCTCGTTTGGCCGCCCACACTTTGGTTAATTCCTTCCATTCTTCGTAAGGATATCCGTTTTCATCTGTCCCGGTAATACGGTGTTGTATAAGTATTTTGTTTCTGAGTTTAACAATCATGGCTGTACCTCCGTGTATTCAGAGGATAAGCATAGATGATTTTTTAAACTTAGGTAGGCATTCTCAAAGCGTTCAGATATCTTTGGATCATCATAAGCATAATGCGCTTTGCAATATAGAATAATTGCCCTTTTTATAAGCGAATCACCCTCAACTATTTTGCTTTCCAACACACCACTAAGACTTAAGTCTGCTTTTGCTGCTTCGATTAAATCTGATATTTCAGTATTGCTTCCATCTTCCCTCAAAGCATTTGTTACATCATCAAGCAATGCCATTTAATCACGCCCTTTGGCCTTTCTTTACAGTATTCTTTTTGGGACCTTTAAAGGGTGCATCTTCTACACCCTCTATTAGTCCACGTTTTACAAGGTTATCTATACGGTCCTGCTCGTCAGAGTTAAAATCCTCACCCGGAACATAAATACGCTCCGGGTTGTATTTATCCCTAAATGGTATCAATACTTTCATTAGCCCTCAGCCACCTTTTTTGTGATGGTAACAAGGGAATTCTTGTCAATTACTTTACCGTCAACCAACATAATTGCCTTTGTTACCTGATCGTCAGTGTCGTTGTCCTCATACCTCTTAATAGTCATATTAAGGTTGGTATTGAGGATATAGTCTTTAGGATTAAACAGAAACGCTACAACGGTGTCATCTGTGAGAGTAGTCCCAATGCTAGCCATATAGTCGTTAAGGACTACTTGTCTGCCCAACAGGCTTCTTTCAGGTTTGCCATTAATACCGTAGTTAACACGAGCAATGGGGTGTCCGTTTCCATCAACCATTCCAACAAAGGCCATAAATGTCTTTTTGGTCATAAACCATACAGCGCCATTTTCATAAGCTAAAGGCAAAGCAGCTTCTGCATTTACAAGGGTTTGGTATGTAAAGTCCTTGTCTGCTGCAATGTCAATATTCTGCCCCGAAGGAGCAGTTTCAGTCAGAATTCCTTTGGGCTGTCCTGAACCAGTTCCGCTAATAATTGCCTGTTCCTGTGCTTTTACCATTGCTTCAACTACATTGTTAACAAATGTAGTTTCAAATATCGGATATGCCATAACGTCGACTTCGAGGCTGGAGGAAATTGCACATCTCAACTTGTGGTATCCAAAGATAATTGAGCCTGTGGTCTTTTTCTGTTTATCGGATCCTGCACCTTCGGCAACCCATGTTGCAACAGGCTTAACATTGGAAGTAGGAAGGGTAACACCACCCTTGTAGGAAGTTCTTGTTACAAGAGGCAATATCATGCCTGTGGATTCCATCTTCTCTACGATTTTCTGCATGGTTGTAGTTGGAATCATTTCTCCAACATCAGTTGTTTTGGTGTTGGCATCCGCATTTTTAAACTGTGCTGGGATTGATTCTCCCTTTGCCACATAGTTCATAAATGCCCTTTTATACTCGTCGGAGTTGTACATATCATCATCGGTTTTGGTATTTAAGGTATCGACTACTCCATTTTTCAGGACATTTACTGGAGGCTTTACATTGTTCAAGGCGTTAAGGTTAGCCTGTGCTTTTGCGTAGCTGTCCCAATCATTGTCCAGTTGTTTGACTTCTTCCTGCTTTGCGTTAGATGCTTCTATATTACCATCAGCAAGCAGGCTGTTCGCTTCTTCAATCATTGTGCTTCTTAGATCGATGTACTCATTGTAGTTTTTAAATTTCATTTCTTCTTTCTCCTTTCAATTTTAAAAGATTTAATTGTGACTGCATTTTTTGTATTAAAAAATCCGATTCAGTACCTTCTTGGTTACCGATCGGATTCTTAACCGTATTTCTCACTTTTTCAATTACTTCCGGACTTAAAATATTGGCAAATGTCGCGTTGTATAGGTTTTTAATAGGTTTAGTGATTTTCCCATTATCATTTATGATTTCATCAACAAACCCTAATTCAAATGCCTCTTTTGCCTCCATCCATTTTTCTTCGTCCATTAGTGCCAATAGCCGTTCCTGTGATAGTCCCGTTTTAGTAATGTAAGCATTAGATATAGCCTTATTGGCTGTTTTAAGTACTTCTGATGTTTTGTTCATAGCGCGGTAATCTCCTCGAGCACCGCCAGAAACATTATGTATCATCATTAATCCGCTTGGGACAATTCTGCATTTACCAGCCATAGCTATGATAGATGCTGCACTACCAGCAAACCCTACAATATCAATCGTCATATTGCCTTTGTATTGGGATAATAGATAATATATCTCGTTTCCTGCAAATACATCACCGCCGCCGGAGTTTATCTCAACTGTGATTTCCTCTCCATTAGCTTCACTCAATAATTTTGATATATCTTTAGGGCAGACAGCTTCAATTTCAAACCAGTCATAAATCCATTTATCATCATTACTAACTATTGTTCCCTTGATTGGTATCGTCTTCACCATTCTCACCACCTTCCGCTACTGGCGCTGTATCTAACCTTCTAATAGGTTTATCTCCACCCTCTACTGGTGCCATGTTAAATACCCATCTCCACTCATTTGGTGTCATTGCTCCCCTGTCAACCATCTGCATTAAATTTAGCTTAGTTTGCATAGATGCGTATTGTAATGAACTTGCTTCAAAGATTATCTGATTTCCAAAGCCTCTTTCTCGCCTGGTGAACAACTTTCTTGTGTACTCATTACTCATTTGTATTGCATCAGGCTCAATTCTCGCCTCGTAATAACTAATCCATTCATCTTCTGTATAATTTGAGTGGACTATTTTCTCATTAGTATTGAAAAAGGCGTATATTCTTTGAGTAGTTCTATCTGTTTGAGCGGCGTTAGGAACGAAATCCTTTGGTTCGATACGTATTGCGTCAGCCTTTGCATCAACTCCAGCCGCACCAAATGTAGTTGACTCAATCGACAAGTAGTTATTTACAAAGTCCTCAACATTTTTTTTAAGGTCCTCTGGTCTTAAAGAATTGGTGTACTTTAACAACCATCTGATTACACCACTATTTTTTATTGCCTTTATGATACCTTGGTCTGTGGTATTAACTATCTCCATCAGCGAAGTTAATGCTTTTGCCGGGCTTTCGCCAAAAATATCGTTATCACAAAAGTCGTCTCTTAAATGGATTATTTCAGTGTACGGAAATGTATTGATATTCCCGTTCAAAAAATAAAATTTAAGGTATAATTCGTTGTTCCTGAATATAGCTTCTACCCCGGAACATGGTATCGGGTACAGTTCAACAGGAAGCCCGTATTCATCTCGCACAATTAGAATGAAAGCATTGTTATTTAGCGCAAGCTGGTTAGTAACTTTCTCTTGAAGGACTTGTCCACTCATAAACGGATTAGGCTCTTCAAGCAAAAACCTTATGTAAGGTTCTGGATTGACCTGAATCCCGTTTTTATCTCTACGGATATGTTTTGCTACTAGTTTTCCCATTGCTTTAGCCCTGGGTCTTATGCAACTTCTAACGATATCGCTTTGATATAACTTACCATTCCAAGAATAAAACCCGTTACCCCTTTCAGTCACCATCTGAAACCTTGCTGTCCTACCTACATTTCTAAACCTATCAAATAGCTTCAAATTCTCACCTCCCTCTTAAATAACATTGGTGTAATCTTCATAGTGCTTTTCTAGTGTTACGTACGCATCTAGTAAACTCGCCATCCCGTCTATTCTCCGCCTTTGATTGCTAGTCTTAACTGGCTGTATATTATCATTTTTGTCTACGTCAACAGTGGTATTGGATAAACACCACTTCAAAATTGGATTGTTGTTGTAGTTTATTCTCTTATTGGCTAAGTCTGCGCCCAATGATTTCATTGGTCCTGATAGAGTTTTCTTCCCTTGGATTACTGGTTCCATAGTTTCTTTCCCAAATTGGCCTTTCATTTCTTCAACATAATATTCAGCAGACCAACCATCATAGCCATGCCACGGGATGTATATGTCACAATCATTTTGAATTTCTAAAAACCACTCAGTTACATATTTGTAGTGCACCTTGTTTCCTGGTGTCGTTCGTAATAATCCTTGTTCTAGCCATGTATCATAAGGAATTTTATCCTCTTTCGTCCTTTTCTCTAGCAAATCTTCAGGGAGAAAGTACATTTGTTTAACGTAAATCGTATCATCGCCCGGTACTATAAATATTACTGTTCCACATGTTAAGTCAGTGGTACTGGATAGGTCAGACCCTCCAATGCCGTAGCGTGGATATGGTAGTTCTATAACCTCATTCTCTTGCTTTTCCTCATTATGGAATTCCTTAATAAGTACCTTTTTCTCTTTGTCAAGATAGAACTTGTTGGTATTGTTTAATTCTTCAAACGAGAGCCATGCTTCAACTGATGTTTCTCTTATATTAAATTCCTTACAGACAAAATTTTTCTCCAGCCTCATGTTTTCAGCTACTCTTTTTGCTTTGTCTTGCAAGGCTCTCAACTTTTTGATTGTGCCGAGTCCAGGATTGGCTTTTATCCAATTATTTGCATCTCGCCATTCTGATTTTTTATCTAATTCATAAATAAAAAACAAGGTCCTATCATCGACCTCGTTCCCTAGTTTCATGTTATTAAATTGGATTTCTGATTCTTCGTATATCTCGTCGAATATGTCTTCCCGGATAGTTCCTGCGGTAGAAGTCATAGCAATTAACGGCTGCTCTCTTGCTGTGATACCATCGGCCATTATGTCATATAAGGCTCTACCATTCTTCCATTGATGCCATTCGTCCATGATTACTACATGGATATTTAACCCGTCGAGGCTATCACTATCAGATGCAAGGGCTTTAAATACTCCATCGTTAAATTCTGTAGTTATTTCATTTACAAGCGTCTTAGCTCTTTTCTTTAACTTTGGAGATTTATTTATCATTCGCTTGGCTTCTTGCCAAACAATTTTTGCTTGGTCACGCTTGGTTGCTACTGCATAAATTTCAGGACCACCTTCATTGTCCGCCAACAAACCGTAATTACCCATTATTGAATCGAGTAAGGATTTACCGTTCTTTTTACCGACAATTAAAACTACTCTTTGATGTTTTCTATTGCCCTCTATGTCAATAAATCCATATACACTAGCTAGGTATGCTTTTTCCCAAAGCTCTAGAATAACCTTCTTCCCTGCCAGCTTCCCCTTAGAATGGCAGCAGAAATTTTCCGCGAATTCTATAACGTGGTTTGCTCTTTCAGATGAATAGTACCATTCTTTGTAGCCGCCGTCATTTATCCAGCGTACAATTTCTTCATATTGCTGGTACACCTTTTTGCTTACCAGCACTTGGTCGTTTTGTATCTGTTCCCAGTATTCAAGTATAGGATTGTAATCTTTTGGGTACTTTTTAAGCCCTTTTTTGTTTAAAATAGGCTTAATTTTCCCAAATATAATATCTGGATCGGTACGAGGATATTTAGTCGGCTCTAGTATTAACGAAGTCGTCAAAGCCATCGTCCTCCACCACCTTTGTTTCTTTCGGGACTAAATCGCTGAGTTGTTTTATAATGCTTTGATAGTTTTTATTCATTGTGTTATATAATCTTGCAACCGGTCGCTCTCTCTCATATGGCTCTGTTTTCTCTGACTGCGAAAACATCTCTATGTAACCATTTTCCATTATGTCTTTTTCCCAATCTTCAAGAGTGATACGCATATATGCAGCTCTCTGAATAAGGCCCTCTATGATACCCTTGTTTTCTTTTCCTATATCCTTGTAAATCCTCTTTAGTCTGTTTTCCTCTTTCTTAATCCGTTCATCTCTTGTCATATCTTGATTTTTCGCCACATATATCACCTCTTTTTCTATGTCGATTTTGGGGTAGGGGGGTCACGCATGAACCTGTGTGTTACGTGAAGGTTCACATTTGGTATTGACACAGCAAACTTACTAGTCGGAACTGGGGGGGGCTAGGCAGCACTCAACTAACTCTCCTTTGTCATTGAACATCAATCCCTCTCTCACTGGACTAAACTTACCTACGTGCTCATATGTATGACATGATGCACAGAGTAATTCAAGGTTATCTAATGACAATGTTATCTCAGGGTTATTTATGTTCTCAGGTGTCAGCCATATTTTATGGTGGACTTCCTCTCCTATGTTATATATGCCTTTCTTTAGACACCGTTCGCATAATCCATTCTTCTCTTGCTTGTATAG
The DNA here is from genome assembly GCA_023393115.1 of Bacillota bacterium. Lineage (GTDB taxonomy): Bacteria > Bacillota > Clostridia > Acetivibrionales > DSM-1351 > Ruminiclostridium. Next base: position 20,342 of record JAEWMS010000038.1, on the reverse strand, counting down.
TTCCCTGCATTTTATCCACTTCTTGCTGTTATAAAATCTCTTGGCCCACGCTTGCGCCATACTATTAAACTCCTTTAAAATGAGCAGCAAAAAGGAAAGTATATTCCAACTCTCCTTACACGCTATATATACGCTGCTTTCGTGATTTAATTGTAAGTATTACATTGTAAAAATAATATCATATGTAAAATGACTTGTACAGGACATGAAATCGGTCATCAATCGGACATTTTGTCAAGAGCTCAGTGCATCAGCACCAAATAACATAATCTTTAATTTGTTTATAAGCCTATTTTTATTTCTTCTGACTGTCTTATCTTCACAATCAAAATGTGCTGCAATTGCTTCCATGGTCATTTCTTCAAAGTACTTCATAGTAATAATTTCATAGTACTTATCACTTTTGATTGTATCAAGCGCCCGTTCAATCCTCTTCACTTCCTGTCTAGTTCGCATCATGGATGATTTAATACTTATTGTATATCTGTCTATATCAAGGCCATGCCCTCCACCAGTTCCAGAGAATCTAATTATATCTTTTGACTTGCGCTGTTCTGGCTCTGCTGATGCATCAGGATCATAAAGAAAACTTTCATCTTGCTCTATTTTTAGCTTTAATGCTGGATAATTGTATAATAGTATTTCAGTCTCTTTAAAATAATTCTTACCCTCTTCAGGCTGCACATATTTATTAGCAGCTGACAATGATTTTTCTATCGTTGTTTCTATGATATTTAAAACCTCTTCGCTTACAGCCATATTGAATCCTCCCTCTTCATCTGTTTTTATCTGTCGCTATCTTCTTATATCACGCTTTATTATTCAGAATGTTCAACCATTCTTCGTTTGGGTTCAACCATTCCCCTGCATTAACATAGAATTCGACATGAAGCCCAACCCTAGCATGTTTATCGTAATGAATATCTCCATCAAATACCTTGAATGTGTTTTGAACACGATATTCTCTTGTTTCACAATTAAAAGCTAGTTCATACAATAACCCTATTTCTGTTCCCATGCCTAAAACCATTGCTTTCTTTAAGGCTTCATCAAAATCGGAATATAAATAATAATCAAACTCGCCATTAATCATTACTATGTATTCAAACATAGGTCTGTCTGTATTTTTTGTCATTGGATACTTCACATTAACACCTTCTTTCCTACGGAATCTATTCATTTTACGATTCATCTTTTTCTCTTTTTGGGCACCATTTAGGACTTGTTTTTGACTCTGAAGCTTTTATAAATCTATTAGAGCCACATATAAAGGTATTACTATCCTTAATTTCATGAAGTCGACACCAATGAAACTTTTGGCGACCATCCTGACTACCAAATCTTCCGTGATCTGTAGTTTCATATGTATGATATTCACACTCGATACACTTAGGTACTTTACCCATAAAAACTCTCCTTTCGTCGTAATAGACTTATTTACTGAGCTATTCTTTTATATATTCCTTCGCTCTTTGCAATGCTCTTATAACAACATCAATACTGGCTTTATTTGTAAACCTCATAATTACATCAAGCTTAAGATTATCGTATTCTCCTGCTTTAATATCTCCAACGCTTCCAATTTCCCTTGCAGACTGATTATTAAATCCAACAAATGAAATTATTTTTTCATCTGGAATATAGCCTTCAACTACGCATATATCCCCAGTACCAAATTCCATTTCAACCGATTCATTATTATAAATCATCCCTCACACCCCCCTCTCAACTTCAACTATATAACCAGCTTCTAGCCAAGCAATTCTGATTGGCCCGCAATTCTCAATCGGTTCATATCCAACTGTAGCTGGTTCACCTTCTTTTCGGGTAATTCCATATGCTGCGGATACTTCCTCGGCTTTCTTTGTCCAGACGTACAAATCAATCACCCTCCTTTAGCAGCTCGGGGTTATCATAGATGTTGCCAGCAATAACACTTTCTTTTGCCATCTCCCATAATGGCTCTGGACCATCATAAGTCTGAATAAACCACCCAGAGTAATCTTCCGACCATATAACAGGGCTATAATATTCACCTGAGTCCCAGAGTATATCCCCCTCGTAAATCTCCATGCCGTTCTTGTCTTTAAGTCCGGTGTATTGCATGATTTCGACTTGGGGCATATCTGTAAGCCCTTCGGCATCCATGATCTGTATATCAAATATGCTACAAGGTGGTGACATTCCGTATTGCTTACTGTAAACTCTAAATTTCAACTCTCTACTCAACGCCCTCACTCCTTTGATCTGCTTTACACTCTTTTATATATCCTTCATGGGCTGATTCCATATTAATGCAATCTCTACAACCTTTCTGCCTACACCAATCCAAGCAATTTGGGCACATATAAATATTAAAGACTGTCCCCTCGTCTGCTACTGACTGGTTATAGGTTGGAGTGCCCTTTGGTATTTCCTCCAGGCACCCATGACATTTATGTACTTTGCGGGTAATTACAATTCCGTCTTTAAGTAACGCTGCCATAACCCCTCTCTTTCCGGCTTTCGCCTATTCCAAAGTTACATCCTCAATACCAGCCATAAAAATTCCGTAATTTGTTGGATATGTTTCATTAAATTTTACATAGGCTCTATGTCTGGCCTGCTTAATGCTATTTGCATCAACGTTGATTCCCCAACCGTTATACCAAACTGTGTATTTATCCATCTGCTTCCCTCGCCTTCCCGCTATATTGCGAACTATCTATAAATTACAATCATGCTTGGAAACGGAGCAGAATTCTTACTGTCCCCGAACTTTAAGCGACCTTTTAAAAATCTTATCTCAGCTTTGTCCAATATGTAGTCATTAAACCATTTTGTATCTGTTCGAGCAGGTAATAAGCAAACTACTGTAGTACCCCCCCCCTACTGGATTTATAGGCCTTTTCAACCCACTTGCCTATTTCACGCCCATATGGAGGATTCATCCAACAAGCTTTAAATTGGTGCCATACCTGTTTTAATCCATCTTCTTCCTTACTGAAATATATATTGCACTTATTATTTGTGCTGTCAGCGCATACATCTACTTCAAATTTAAATTCTTGGTTAAGCTGGTCAAACAGCCATTGTGGCGTACTCCATAAATCTGTTGCACTGCTAAACATTACCGCTGTGTTCAAATTATCTCTCCTCCTTCAATTAAGGTAAGTTGCTGCTGTGGTGGTTCAAAGTTCAGCCAAATTACTTCTTTCCTGTCAGTTCCGTAATACTCGGCACGTCCGGCGGTACTCATTTGGTACCAGCCTTTCAAAGTCCTGTCGTACAATTCGCTTGGGTACCCTGACAGAATAACCTTTCCTTTGTGCTGTAAAAGTGTTTCAAGAAGTTCAACGTGATCCTGTTCCGACATTTCATGTTTATATTGTTTTGCTGTCCTAGTATTTAGTAAGTAAGGTGGGTCCGCATATATTAAGACGTTTGAATAGTTAAATCTTTTTATTACTTCGAGTGCTGGGTGGTTCTCAATCTGTACTTGCTTTAGCCTATCAACTATTTGAAGAATCCATTCCGGCAGACGATACCAATTACTAACTGCGTACATATTTTCACGGCCTTGTACATCATTTTTCCATCCTACCTTGTAACCGTTCGTTCTAAATCCGTGTCCCTGCCAGCAGCGTATTAAAAACTGTCTAGCTTTTTCAATAGGGTCTGTAGGTACCGTATCAAAACTCAAATCATATGTTTTCCGACTGTACGGTGTCATTGTTACTACTCTGGCCAACTCTGCAGCATTATCTCGAATACATTTGAAAAGATTTATTACATCATCGTCAAGGTCATTTATAGTCTCAATTTTACTAGGTACCTTTGAGAAGAACACGGCTCCACTACCAAAGTACGGTTCTACATATGAGTGATGTTTTGGGAATTTTGATATTATCCAATCTGCTATGCTCCACTTGCTTCCCGGATACTTTAATACTGTGTTCATTTTTCACCTTCTTCCTATCCCCCAACCATCTTCCCTAACCTGGAACGCATCACCGCACTGTATAATATCCGGGTAATTGCTCATTGCCACTTGCATAGCGTATTTGTCTATCTCATAGGCGCAATACTGAATGTTCTTGTAACCCAGCTTGTCAAAGCAATAACGCCCGGTCCCGATACCGTCATACATACTGAGGACTATAATTTCTTCGTCTAGTGGAATATTCATGTGTCGAAGGATATGGATTATTACCTCTGCGGTCCATCCGTTGCCCAACCCTTTGTATGCCTGGCTCGCTGACACTGCTCTGCAATACTCGTCTGGCATAGTCTGCAACCGGCAACACTCTGTTACTGTCAGCTTACGGATTATGTAGAAGCCATCTGCAAGCTTTATTGGGTACTGCTTGTCCTTGATTGTGATTAGACCATTTTTAACTTCATATACCGGGTGTTGTTTGCCGCTTTTCTCTACAGGGCAAGCATAAAGTCCTGTTTTTGCTCCCTGCCCACCACCATTGGCAACCAAATTTACAGATTTGCCATCACTGCTATATACTCTGTGTGTTTGACTATTGCTTCCTATCGAACCAATCCTTACAGGTTCAGTTAGTACATTGTACGGCACACCCTTTGATATATTTGCTGTTACTGCGTGAGACTTATCATCTATTGAGTTACTATAGTGCCCAAAATCAAAATGGTTTCGTCCGTCTTTGGTCTGTCTGACCATGTATTCCATTTCTTTTTCAGATAAATGTTTTATTGGCTCTGCAACCATGTGCCGTGAGTATGAATGTTGCTTTTTAGGATTGTATGTGCCGCCGGTCTTGTAATAGTTTGCATCAAGTGTATATGCTTTTTCTCTCCATGCTTCGCCCGTTTCAAGGATATCCCTTAGTAATATCCCCCGGTCCTCCGGTTGTGGCACATCAGGCATATTATGAGCATAAAACCTTTGTCTGTTTTGGGCTGATACTAAAGCACTGTTTATATACTGTAGTGGCACTCCTAGTTCAATACTGATTTGGTCTTTAATTGGCTGTGCTGCTGATTTGTTGTTTTCGTACAGGAAGTAATCTGGCTGAAACTTTTCTTTTGCTATCAGATAGTTTTTGAACAACTCCCAGCCTATTCCCTCGGCTGTTGTTTCTCGATTGTTCTTTTGGGCGATACTCCAATGTGTACATGGACTACCACCGATTAATATTTTTTTCATATTCGCTCACGTCTGAACGATAGGCCTATCTTTTATCTAGAATTATTCTTTGCCTTTCTGCCCTTACTGGGCTAATTTTTTACCTCGCTATCTTTTGCTATAGCGACTAAACTCGTTTATCAAACCTGTATTCTCCCAGGCTAACTTCATGTGCTTCTTGTTTGCCGGATCTGATGCAAATTGCAACTACAAATCCAGTACAAATAAGTGTTATAGCCCCTATACCAGCCAAAATATTAATAATTATTTGCATATTAACCTCCTTAAGCCTTAAACTCGCATCTGCCCTTTTCATCATGGCAGGCTGCTACTTCAAGTTTCTTCAATGTTTTTCTTAGTCCACAGTGTTTATAATTCCGGCTGCAGGTCTCGCAAAATGATAATGCTTGCTCAGTTAATTCATCGAGCCATTCACGCTTGACTGTCAGTTCCTTCTCTCCCACTTTCTTCTTGACTTTGTCCGGAGGAATTACCGCAATCTCGCAGGTCTTAGTAGCTTTTAGTATTCTCTTGCAATCTTCCACCGGCAGTCTGTCAACAATTTTCTGAAACAGCTCAATTCCCTTTTCTCCCATTTTCCGGGCGGTCTCAGCTTCCTCTCCCTTAAGTCCCAACTGCATTACTCCCTCAGTTAGATATCCGCATATACTTGCAAATAGAATCAGGTCCGTTTTCTGCTGCTCAGTTATCATGTTCTCACCTCTTGCTTTATATATAAGTCGTGGTATGTAACTCCTACAGCATACGCCTGCCATATATCAGCCTTAAACCCATAGAACCAGCCTGGTTGTTTCTTAGTGCCTACTATCCCGAACCTGTCTATTAATGCCTGCCGTATGTTTGCATCCTTGGCTTTCATAGAGCCACACAGGTTAATTTTTTCCTCTTTGCGGTATATTCTTAATCTCTTGCAGTGCTTATGTTTTAGCGAAGCTTCCCAAAACCGGCCTATCCAAAATACTGTTTCAAATACTTCAGCACCAACTGCCATTCCGTATGAAGCTATCATTTCAATGGCTATATGATTAACTTTGCTATTTAAATATGTAATGAATAAAAGTAATTTTTCATTGTCTATCTTGCCATGTTCGACTATTGATAGATCATCCTCGTTTAATAGAACATAAGCACTTTCAATACATCCAGGATCAATTGCAAGTATCAAAACAACATCACCCCCAAGATTAAAGCTAGACTCATTACATACACCGTAGCTGATACATTTTGTTTTCTTGCCCAATATAACCCATTAAGAATAAAACCGATTAATGCTATAGTTAAAACTATTTGAACTGTGTCACTCATGGATTAGCCTCCTTCCGCACATTGGGCAGTACGTTATCTCAGTGCCTTTTACTCCGAATACATCTATCATTACTAAATGGCTTAACTCTATAGAAACTTGAAGTAATGGTTCTGCTCTCTCTAGAATAGTTTTATTATTGTTGCAGTAATCACACCCCTGCTCACTCTGCTGTTTTTCTTCAAGAACGGATTTAATAAATTCAAAAGTTTTAATTCCATCTTGCATTCTACAGTATGTTGCGCTATGTCCTCTGATATAATCTTCTTCCGGTGGTAAATATTTTTTCATGTATGGTTGCTTCAATTCATTTTTATAAAACTTAATTTCCTCGTTACATGCCTTTATTGCCTTATTTATCAATCTAACCCCTCCCAACATTGCTGAAAAAATTCTCGCCTGAATATTCATTGTCTCGCTGTTCAAAATTGTCTCTGTTAGACTTCTTGGCTTCCATTTTTTTAGGTTCATTCGGCGGATAAACATCGGTCCAACCACTTTTTATCGACTTTTCAAGCATTTGTATTTGAGTTTCAATATCGAAAGGCTTAAGAGTATTAATAATTAATTCCATTGCTTTGTCAGTTGGTACTTTCTTCTTCTGGATTCTCATATCAAGAAAATTTAGTAGAGTGGAGTTTAACTTTGGATCAGTTGCATATATATTTATTATTTCTTTTAGTGTTTTATAGTTATTATCATTATTGTTTGGCGTGCGCTGTGCGTGCGGAGTGCGTTTACTGTGCGTTTTTTGTGCGTTTGACTTTTGCTGTAATTCAGTAATATCAATACTTTGATATACGCAATAATTTACCACCTCGTAAAGTGTATAATTTTTATTTGCAGTTGCAGTTATCATTGAGTCTTTCACTAACAACTTTATGAACTTCCTTACTGAGCTCTCTGACCATCCCCACGCCTCCGCAAGTTTATAATTGCTTGATACAAACTGCCCCCTTAGCACCCATTTAATGTCACCATAACCTACAACTTTTCGGCAGACATGATTACATCGAAATACAATATCAATCCATGCCTGGCCTTTAGAAAATGGTTTATCTGCCCATACCCAATGTTCTTGAATATCTCTATACGCTTTAATGTAACCAGCCAATATTTAACCACCCCCTTAATTCCGAGTGGCTTTTTATCCCGGGAAGCCTAACCCTGGGTTAAAAGGTAATTCGTCATCCTCGTCCATTGGGTAGAAGCCATCATTACTTCCCGGCGGTTCGCTGTCAGGATTGAATGTTCTGCCACTTACTGACTCAGTTCCGTTTCTTTTGCTGTCCGCAAAATACGTTTCGTCTGCCACTACCTCTGTTATGTAATGCCGCTTACCTTCGTTATCATCCCAGGTTCTTGTCTGAAGTCTGCCGACTATAGCAACCTGTAACCCTTTCGAGAAATACTTAGCAACAAATTCAGCTGTTTTGTTCCAGGCTACAATGTTTATGAAGTCGGCCTGCGGTTGTCCTTCCTTTGCTCCTCGCCTGTTTACTGCAAGAGTAAAACTTGCTACAGCTGTATTGTTGCCGCTGGTATATCGTATCTCAGGCTCCTTAGTCAGACGGCCCATCAAGATTGATTTATTCATATCACTTCCCCCATTCATTTTTCATTTTTGCTAATTCCTGCGGTGTCATTGTCTCAATACCAAGATCCTTAGCCTCTGCAACTACCCCGTCTATCAGACGAGACATTTCTTTCGTGTCATAGGTTGAGCTGCCAAAGAAGCATTGAAGCTGTATTCCTGTCTTACCATTAACCGTTACTTCTCCAAGCTCCCGGACCGTTCGCCACTCCTGTTTTACCTTGTCAACTACTTCCGGTTTGACAATTACGTGCGTATACACTCCATATCGCTCCAGCATGATTAAATATAGTTCGTCCTTTGTAGTTTTGAGGATAGCAGCCATTTCTCCAAGCAAAAGCCAAAAATAAGCGTTAGAGTCGAGGCTGCGTTTATGTCTGTATTGTTTGATTTCAACTGATAAATGTTTGCCGTTTAAAGTAATTGCTTTCAATTCCTCAACCTCTGGCTTTATATATCCTTTTGCGGTAATAACAATTTCCGGTTCCTGGTTTTCGGTATACTGTAGTCTGATTTTATTTGATACAAGTTTCATAATGCCTCCTACAAATAATTCCGGCCGAATAACCTCATAAACTCATCATGTCCGAAATACTGTTCAAAGAATTTCTGCCCCCTACGTTTAAGTTCCAAATCACGTTGTTTGCAGAGGTGAGGGCCAAACGGCCCCCTGTGATGCTCTGCGCACAATAAAGCTTGGATATGATATTTAATAGATAGCTGCCTGTGTTTGCCGAAGAATATTTCATGTGTTTCAGCATAAGTCTTACCACATACCTCACAGATGCTATTCTCTGTTGGTTTTGGATTGTTTTTAGCACGGAGTTTTCGCCTCTTTTTAGGCTTTGGGTACATCATACGATAGTCCCCTTATCATTAACTTTATAAATTATGCCATTATCAAGTAAAAACTGTTTTAATGCCATAATTTTTGAAGCTGTTGCGGTTATTCTTATATCTACAAACCACATTGGATCAGCGGTGGGCGTATGCTCATTTGTAGGCTGAATAGGCGCAGGAGTAGAAACTTCTATTACTGGTTCACTCTTTGGCTCCTCAACTGGTTTCGGATTCTCTGCTTCATATATGCGCTCTGCATTGGCGTTAATCGCTTGGATAACATCTTTTGCGCTCATGCCGTTGTCTATGTATCTCTGGAACTCAGATAAGGTTAATTGGCGTTTAATACGCTTATTAGCAGTATCAATAGCATCCTGAATCAACTCAAGTAACTCTATTTCTTTCTTCTGCTCGCCGAGTAATATAAAGGCCCGCTGTTCAATATCCTCCTTGACCTCACTTTCTTTTGCCGTCAGATTTGTATACTTGTCCAATACTGTTAACTGATTAGCATACTTTGGAGAAATACCATGTTTTATGATGATTTCAGAAATGATACTAAGTGCAAGATTTCTCTTTTCTTCACGTTTCTTATCATCAAAAACTTTTATCCCGTCTTTGAGGGGTTGTTCAGCATATTCAATTAAAGCAATAAGTTCCTTACACTTATTTTCAAACGCCGTGATAGGCTCTGACATGACACGCTTTATGTCTTTCCTGTATGTATCAACCTTACCCTTTAATCCAGCAAGAGCCTTTTGATTTGATTTGCAAACACTCAGTGTATCCTCGGTTACAACAAGGTTCTTGTATTGCTCAAGCTGATCTGCTAGATCCTTCTTAACTTCCTCAAAATTAATATCTATTACTGGCAATGTTTTATTTAAAATAATTAATTCTTTCATAAGTCCTCCTTATATATCAAGTTCTTGATTTTGGCTTGGGGTACTGTCCTTCTTTTTCGTAAGAGCTGACATAACCCTAGGGAATAAGCTGTTTGTAATACTCTCTATATTTTTAACCCCATAATACTCGCAGAATTGCGTTTCATCAGTGTGGGTTGCCTTAAGCATCCCCTTAATCGTACTAACCTTTATAGGGTCAATTGATTCTTTCGCAGACTTGTCAGCTTTTTCTTTCTCAATTTCTTCTTCAGACTTCTTCTTTTGATTTGGTTCTATTCCGTCTTTATCTTCTTCCGAAGCAAGTCCCAGCATTGCACTTAATTGATATCTTTTTATGTATGTAATGGCAGCTCCCATACTCTGAATATCTACTTTCGGTAGTTTGAAAGTAATAATGTCACTCTCGATATATTCATCCTCATACATAAGGATAGTCTGACAACTAACGTTTTCTCCGTCACTTCCAGGCAGCTGTATAAAAGAAAGGCCATATTTTTGTAGTACCGGTCGTGCCGTTGAAAGGACTTCTTCGAGAGGAGCATACTTACTTTTAAAGTATGGGTTATTTGCTGTATTTTTTGGGTTTTTTACTTCTCCCTGAAATTTTGACAGCGCAATTGAAAGATTTTTAATAGATTCACTTTTATTCATAATTAACTTTTAACTCCTTTCATCAACTTTGTGAGGTATCAAATCTTTTAGTACTGTAATGTCGGCTGTAAGTTCTCTTATTTTGTTCTGATAGCCGATAAATAGCTCTATGTCCATTTCGTGTTGTTCTTCCAGTTCTTTATTTCTAGCTTTAAGCTTATCCACCCAACGAAAGTAATCGTCCATTATACCAGGGAAATCATCTTCATCAATTCGTGAGCGTTCCCAGTCACAGATTTTCTCGCTACTCACTTTACATCTGACCCCTTTCGTGTTATATTTTGATTGAGATATTTTCTTAACGCCGTTAATCATGGGCGTTTTCTTTTTTATAGTCCGATATTGTATTAATAAATGTTATTGCTATCAAATACAGCAATGGTAATAATACCTCGCCTCCTGTACCGTCATACCCCCTAACATTATCTGCATATTTAGCTACTACAGGGACCAGCAAGCAGGATAATATAAAACCACCTACATACAAAGCTATTTTTTTACCTCTGGTCAGCCGTTTTCGCTTTTTCATGTCCCCAACTCCTTTCGAGATATTTATAAGTCTTGCAGTCTCGGTACTTACTATTGCACGCCATTTTAATATGTATCTTTAGATCACCCTTGAATTTGCTGGACTGTATCCCTCGCTGGCAACTAATAAAATGCCTACCATGTGCCTTATAGTAAGGGCATATCATTCGTAACACCCCCTTGACCTTATATTCCTGCGGTTACGTGCCTTTCGCATTCTCAGAATTGAATCGCACCTGTAACCATCAGCATCATACTGAGCTTTACGTTTCTTGTAGGTGATCCGTCTTTGCATTTCGGTAACAAATTCCTCTTTAGACTGTTTCATTTTGCCCTCCCTTCGGAATAGGTATTTCGGTATTATTACTTCTATGCCTTATCCAGAGTATGTCAGGAAGGTCTTTAAATACTAACCAGTTAGCGGAGTTAAGATTTACACTTTTATATTTATAACTGGCTATTATCTTACTCTGCTTTACCGTTGGTTTTTTGCCATGTTTCAACTTGTTTTCTCCTTTCCTGTAAAAATTTGTGGTATAATCTCCCATAGGAGGGAGGTGATTAACCTTGGATATAGAACTTACAAAAGATGCACATACTCTTATCTGCTTAATGTATAAGGAATATTGTCAAAAAGTAAAATCAGGTATTGCCAAAGAAAAAGCAAACTATTTTAGCGATTCTGAGGAAATTCAAAGAACTCTTGCCCCAAAATGGTCACATGACTATACTTTTGATATTTGTTCTGAACTCTGTACCGCTGATCTTATTGACGGTGATCCTGGTGATGATATGGTCAACGATATAACATTCACTCGTACCGGTATTTTGTTTATGGAAACCCGTTTTAAAAGAGGACTGGAAGATATTCGAAAATATCTTGATACATTAAGTAATTTTTTGCCTTTTTAATTTTATTGTTTTATTGTGTGGCCTTTCCAAAACATTTAACACATCGCAAGAAGCCTAGTTTAAGTTTTTCAAGCGGAGTTTCTATTAAATACTCTTCTGAATAATAAGAATGACTTTGCAGAATGTGATATTTGTATGGCCTTTTCAGTTCTTTTGCTCCTATTTCTTTAAGCCAAGCTTTCTTTTCATCAGATAACGTATTTTCACTATGCTGCTTTTCTGATGAATTTATGTAATTATTTATAACTGTAGGCCGTTCTCGGAGTTGCAGCTCCAGATCGGCTATTTTCTTTTCCAGTGTTTCAATGCGTTTTTTAAGCTTTTTGATTCCAAACATTATGTATCACCTCCAGCCCTCTTATAAACTATCTTACTGATCTGTATTACCTGCTTAACTACCGAGTATGGAGCATGTCCACCATAGTTAAAATTGATATCATCCCGGACCATATTTTTGATAATTTGGTTCATTGTTAGGCTCCTTTCTGCCCCTGAACGGTCAAAATTAATCGATCGTGGTCACTTCTACTGGAATAATCATTTTAGGATTGAAGTTAATTTGATATTTGTGCTTATTTACAGACGTTTTCCCGATATCCTCTACAATGTAGGTGATATCTCTTGAAAGATATACAAAATGTTTATAGTATGTACCATCATCATTCTCACCAATGACTGCCAAGTCTCCGTCAGCTTCTTTTTCAATGGAGAAATTCCCGGTCATTTGAAAAAGAACTGAGGTATTTCCATCTTCGGCCCTTGCGTTAATAACAGTTAATTTCCTTGTTACATTAAAATTGTCAGCTTCAAGAGACAGGTTATAACTTACCTCATCCGCTTGCCTTTGGCATCCTGCAAACAGTACTCCAATTGTTAAAACTACCAAAATTATTGTTATTACTTTTTTCATTCTTTCCATCCTCTCTGTCACTCGGTGACTGTTAATTTATTATGTATGGCTTATTCCGCACCCTTGACAACCACTGCCCAACCCGTGTATTCTTCCGCCATGCCAGTACCTGTTTCCAACTGCTTTACCGCCACATATAGGACAAGTAAACTCTACTCTTCCAACTTCAAGCCCAGCCGACTTAAAAGCTTCTGTTTCCGCTTTAATGAATTTAGTGAAATTCGCTATTTCTTTATCTTCCATACTATGCCCCTTTCCCCACTCCGTGCTTAACAGCCATTTCCTTGACTATTGCCACAAAACCCTCTATCAGCTTCTTGTCCTCGGCTATTACATCTAAATGGTTCGCTTTATCTCTCCGTGATTTACATACTCCCTGTTCAGCCATACGCCTAACAAGGTTTGTTAGCCTTGTTTCAATTGAAACTCCGAAACGCTTGTCCAGCAGTTTATACGCCTCTGTTCTTACGTCCCGGATATGTTCATTGCCACCGAGCTTCTGAGCAATTTTGTTTATGATCCGACTGGTATCCTCCCTCCAGCTTCGGGTGTCCAGAGTGATGATATCTCTCATGCCTTGGAGTTCTTGCTTTACTTCTGTAGCCTTAATGTCTGCCGCCTTTGCTTTTTCGCTATACTCTGATAACTGCTGTTTCATGACTCTTTGCTCAGTTTCAATGTTGATTAATAACTGGAGTTGTGGGGATAGATTATGTAATTGAATTTGTTGGTCTTGTCTCATGGTCAGCTCGATTAATTTTGCTCTAACTACTGCATCATATCGGGCAGCTAACTGTAGGACTCCTTCTTTGGTTAATATGTAGTAGGGAATTTTTCTCCCGGTAGAATCTTGTCTTTCACTCAAACCAAATTTGGTTTCAGTAGGGACTCCTGCATTTTCAAGCTTTTCTATTTCATCTTTGATGTCCCTTATGATGTGGTGGTGTAATTTTCCTGTGACTTCCGCAATCTGCATTGAAGTCATTTGATTAAAAGTTGTTAATTGGTTCACTGTTCGTCCTCCTTTTTAATATTGTTGAACTTTGTACTTCATGGTAAAATATTCTAATTAGACAAAGCAGACAACGCCGAGCCGTGCTTAATTGAAGGTGTAACGACTGGACACAGGGCAACCTATTGCCGTAGGTTGATGGCACAGTCTGAACTCATAGGCAACTATGAGAAGTCGGCAGAAATGACCGGCTCCTGCATTTTGCAGAGTAACAACCTTGAAGTGATTCCATGAAGCAAGCCTACAAATTGGCAAATTCGATGACCGATACCGATTTACTTAGAAAACAAGCTTTAGCATCAGAATATATGGAGGAATCTACCCGCGCTGCTAAGATACAAGGATTGTTTGACAACGAAAGGATGAAATTCGTCCCCTTATACCGCAAGGTATATTGATAACCCTGTAAATTCGGCGAAAATCTGCTTTGTCTAAATATTTATTTTCCAATGTTCGTACCCTCTTTCTGGTATTTTGCTTATTTTATTAAAGGTTGTTAATTGGTTCATGCTATGCTCCTTTCTGTACGGAACTGGTTACATTTGTTACCACTTCATCAAAAAAAATGTACTCAAACCAATCTGAAATATGGCCCCATCTTTTGTTCCATTCAGTCTCCCAATGTTCATCATATTTTTGTTTCAGTGCTGTTTCTTCAGTTGACTTAACGAAAGATATAATCGCTCTAGCTTCTTCAATGTCAAAAAGAGCCACCTTTCCTTTTTTTGTCGTCTTTCTATTAATTTTTTGTAGTGCTGGAGGATAACTCTTGTTTATTGCTTTTGCAATATCACCAATTGTTAATCCATGTCGCTTCATGAAACTTATTAGGTTTGGATAATGGTTAATATTCATTCTTACACCTCCTTTGGTTACGTTTGTCACCATTATATCACTTCAAGTATTAATGTCAATATCAAAAATAAAAAATTATTTACAAAATGGTTACAATCGTTTACAATAGTAAATAAATAACAACGCATAAGAGGGCTGGACATAAAGATGAATACTTTAGAAATTTTTTCACAAAGGATAAAACAATTAAGAGAGGAAAGAAACCTTGGAATAAGAGAATTAGCTGTGATATTAGGAATTTCACATTCGGCTATATCGATGTATGAAAGTTGCAAACGTACTCCAGATATTGAAACATGTAGACTTTTTGCTAAGTTCTTTGGTGTTTCTGGCGACTATCTCTTAGGATTATCAGATGAAAGGAAGTGATGATTATGGCAAAGAGTAGAAATCCAAAAGGGTTAGGCCATTACTATAAAAAAGATGGCTTATTTTGTTGGAAATATGTCAGAGACGGGAAATCGGTTTATAGATCATCAAAGACTGAAAAAGGTCTTCAGGAAAAAGTTAGGAAAATAATCGGGCTCACTGTATCAAACGACAAAACAAAGGTTTCTGAGTATTTCGATAACTTCCTTGAAAATGATATTAAGGAACTAAAAAAACCTGCCACTTACGAGCAATACTTTTATATGTACAAAGGACACATCAAACCAATTATTGGCGATTATAAAATGGTGTCAATTAAGCAAGAGGATATCCAAAAAGTAATAAAAGAAATGAACAAAAACGGGTTGTCCACAAAATCAATGAAGCATGCTAAAACTGTCATGAGTGTTGCTTTTATAAAGGCTTATTCAATTGATAAAATAATCCCTGAAAACCCGGTAAAAAACATCATTATCCCAATGAAGCAAACAAAGCCTAAAAAGACCCTGTCAATTAGCGATGTTTCTGTTTTGTTCGATGCTTTAAGAAACTCACGTTGGATATGGTCAGTTAAATTTGCACTTGTAACAGGAGTTAGGCGTGGGGAATTATTAGCTTTAAAATGGACTGATGTTGATTGGGATAACAACCGAATAGTCATTAGTAAATCCAACAGTCGCACAGGACTAGGCGACACTAAAAATAGTAAAGTGCACTATGTCCCGTTGTCGACAATGGCTAAACAGTACCTTATTAAACAAATGGAAATGTTAAAAGAAGAGAATAACCCCATTATTATTAACGATGATAATACTCGAAAAACCGATCTTAAAACAACAGACTTGTTAATTTTCCCGACTGAAAAAGGAACAATGATTAAGCCAAACACATACTATCATACAATAACCAGGTTTGCAGCTAAATCAGGGCTAAAAGTTCACCCCCATTGCTTTAGACACACGTTTGTATTCAATATGAGAAAAAAATTGTCACTTAAAGAACTTCAAGAGATATTAGGTCATGATGAATCCACAACTACGCTGGACATATATGGTGATATGATAAATGATACAATTGATAGTACTGCTACTCAGATAGACGAGGTATTTTCACAAATTGAAAATCAAATTGAGAAAGAAAAAGCAAACATGGAAAACAGAGAATTTAAAATTATTGATTTTTCATCTCGCCGGAAAGCAAAATCAAGCTAAGTTGGTTTTAAGGTGGTGCAACACAAAAAAACAGCAAATTTGAAATACTTCAAACTCGCTGTTATCTATGGTCGGAAATGGGAGACTCGAACTCCCGGCCTCTTGGTCCCGAACCAAGCGCGCTACCAAACTGCGCTAATTCCCGAAACATTACATTAATATATTTTAGTACTAAGATATCAATTTGACAAGACTAAAAGTTTGTAAAGTTAAACCTTTACTTTCTGAAACTCTTCTACTTTTCCAGAGATAAATTCTATAACCTGCTTATGTTCAGCTTTACCATTTCCCGAAATGTATATAGGCTCACCAAAAGAAATACAAACAGGTTCCTTTCTACGAATAGGTCCGATATCCTTTATCAGCTTTCCGTTTCTCCAAAAATCTGTTTTTATGGCAATAGGAATAACAGGTACTCCTGCTTCCTTGGCAAGCTTTATTCCCAACGAATTAAACTTCTCAGGGTCGAATTTCTCCTGTCTCGTACCTTCCGGGAACAGAACTATTGAGGTTCCCCCGGTTATAATTTCCTTGCCCTGCGTTAAAACATTAATCAGATCCTGGCGTGAATTTTTTCTGGATACAACTATGGGATTACGACTCTTCATTATATGGCCAAACAGTGGCATGGATACCAGGCTTTCCTTTACAACATAAGTAACCTCTTTTAATGGAGCAATAATGCTGGGAAAAACGAAGGTCTCCAGAGTACTCATATGGTTGCTGACAAAAACAACAGGCCCATCAACCTTTTTTATATTATCAATACCTTCAATAAACAGCCTTCCGCCGCTCTTTTCAATATTTTCAACTATTCTATAGCTGGCACTTGCCCATTTTTCGGTATCGTACCGGTTTTTAACAGCCAGATTTCTTCCGCTTATTACTTCCTTACCATATCCGTAAACAAAATACCATCTTGTATTTAAAAACAGTTTATCAAATATGTTTCTTTTATTCTCGGACGTTGTGTATTTATCCTCATTAAAAAAAGGTTTCAACATAAAAAATCACACCCATTCATTTGAATTACATGCAATGCTTTAAGCTAGGGATTATTATATATCACATTTAATTCCATGTCTACACTCACATTGCACGCTTACTCCTTAACCCTCCTGCGGTATAAGAATGTTGTGAGTACTTCATATAATATATTATATGATTTAACTAAATAAAATTAACAATAAAATTTTTTGTAAAAAATTTTATTTTATTACTGTAAAATCACCGATTATAGAATATAATGTAATAGAGTCATATAAATTATTGATTTTGATAATAATTATTGATATGGAGATTTTCAATGAACGCGAAAGACATTAAAGTGGGAACTAAATTGGAAGTGGAAATACCTGAATATGGCAATAAAATCAATGAAAATACTACCAGTTACATAAGCCAATTGGTAGATGTTATCGATGATAAAAACATAAGTATTGCATCCCCTATGAGAGAGGGAAGATTAAAGTTCCTATCCAGAGACACAAGTCTTATTATTTACTATATGAATGAAAAGCAGGAGCTTTTATACTTCAAGGGGGTCGTGAAGGGTCATAGGAAAAGCGGTGCATTGGATATATTCGATGTAACTATAGCCAGTGAATTTAATAAAATTCAAAGAAGACGTTTTTACAGACTGGATGTAGTTCTAACATGTAAATATGCCGTTGTAAATGAACAATTAATTAGTACTGATAATTTGGAATTTACAAATATAGACAACGC
Organism: Bacillota bacterium; assembly: GCA_023393115.1. Lineage (GTDB taxonomy): Bacteria > Bacillota > Clostridia > Acetivibrionales > DSM-1351 > Ruminiclostridium. The sequence goes on along the minus strand of JAEWMS010000038.1, from coordinate 2,366 downwards.
ACAATTAAAGTCTGCTTTTACAAAAAATATAAGCGGCAGCGGGTTCTGTATGGTGCTTGATGAATCTATTGCTTCGGGTTCCGTTCTTGATATTAGCATAGACCTGGAAGGCTTGGCCTCAGTGAGGGTATTGGCTCAGGTCATCCGCTCATCGGGTGAGAAGAATAAAAAATATGAGGTCGGCTTGCATTATACTAAAATATCTCCGCGTGATTCAGATATTCTTACCAGATATATTTTTGAAAAGCAAAGGCAAATACTGAAAAATACCATGCAAGCCAATTTGAGATAGCCTCTAGTATTGGCATGATACAATTTGTTTTCAACTTAACATGTGTTTTCAAAAGGCCATTTAAATGGTCTTTTTGTTAATTCTATTTTTACAAAGTCATAAGTTATGTCTTTTTATTTGAACTGCTCTTGTTACAGAACCAAGGCCGTGCTTTAATCTTATGTCATCAAGGGCTTTCTCAAGTTTTTCTTCCTTTTCTGATTGTCCGAAGTTTTCTTCTCCGTCAAAAAGGGACAACTGCTGAGATAGCATTTCCTTATCAAATCCACTGATACTCACACCGATTAAGCGTACCGGCCTTAAATTACTCCAATTTTTACCAAGTAGTAAAAAGCCTCTTTCAAAGATATCCTTTGTTAAATTAGTGGGTTCAACGCCGGCCTGCCTTGTAATTGTCTGAAAATCGGAATATTTTATTGTAATCTGTACTGTCCTTGCTTTTTTATTGTGTTTTCGTGCATCGAACCCGACCTCTTCGCACATTTCAAGGAATATATTCCTGATGGCCTCAATATCTGTAACGTCTTGGGAAAGCGTTGTTGATCGGCCGATAGATTTCATCTCTCCTGAAGTGTGAGGTGTTACAGGAGATTGATCAAGACCGTTGGCGTGAGCTTGAAGCTCTGCCCCCTGTTTTCCCAGAAGTTTTGTAAGTGCCTTTGTATCATAAACCGCAAGATCACCAATTGTCATTATCCCGATGTTATTAAGCTTCAGAGCAGTCTGTTTCCCTACTCCATACATCTCTGTCACCTTTAGGGGCCACAGTTTCTCTTTGATATCCCTGACCCACAGTTCAGTAATGCCCATGGGTTTCTTTATTTCAGAAGCTATTTTAGCTAAAAGCTTGTTTTCAGAAATACCTATTGAACACCAAAGACCTAGCCCATCATGTATGTCATCCATAATTCTGCGGGCAGCCTCCACCGGTTTTCCAAACAAATTTTCTGTCCCTGTCATGTCTATCCAGGCTTCATCAATACTATTCTGTTCAATTATAGGTGAGTAGTTTCCCAGAAGGGACATCACCTCCGAAGATCTGGCCTCATAGTACTGATGGTCAGGTGGAATAAGTATCATTCCCGGACATAGCTTTAAAGCCTGATGAATAACCATAGTTGTTTTCACACCGAATTTTCTTGCTTCATAATTGGCCGCTAGAATTATACCAGACCTGTTTTTTGGATCTCCGGCAACAGCAGCAGGCTTGCCCATTATTTCAGGCCTTCTGGACATTTCACAGCTTATGAAAAAAGCATTCATATCAACTAAGAATATAACCTTATCCATAAATACCCACTCCAATTTAGTAAAAGTATCCTTTGGTTTATAAGATTGCGCCCATGCTGGGCGCAGAATACTAAAAGGGGCTGCTTTTGGGCAGCCCCTTTATATACTTACTTACTTTGTTTCCTATTTAGCGGATTTAGCCATCTCAGCCAGCTGAGCAAATGCAGCTGCATCGTTCACTGCCATATCAGCGAGAACTTTTCTGTTAAGTTCAATTCCTGATTTCTTTAATCCACTGATAAATTTGCTGTAGCTCAAACCGTTGATTCTTGCTGCAGCATTTATTCTTGCTATCCAAAGCTTTCTGAAATCTCTCTTCTTTGCTCTTCTGTCATTGTATGCATAGTTTAAAGATTTCATTACAGCTTGATTAGCCATTCTAAAGAGCTTGCTCTTTGCTCCAAAATAACCTTTTGCAAGCTTTAATATTTTTTTATGTCTTGCGCGAGTTCTCATCGCACCTTTAACTCTTGCCATAAACCTTCGTCCTCCCTCTTATTTATATGGAATAAGTTTTCTGATAGCAGCTTCGTTAGCAGCTGAAACATACGCACCTAGTCTGTGGTGCTTCTTTGCCTTTGTCGCCTTGGAAACGAGTCTATGGCTTCTCCAAGCCTGTCCTCTTTTGATCTTTCCTGTAGCCGTTACTCTGAATCGCTTTTTTGATGCACTATGAGTCTTTAACTTTGGCATATTTATTCTCCTCCTATCCTACTGCTTTGGATTAAGTATCATTATCATACTTTTGCCTTCAAGTTTGGGTTTCTTTTCAACCACTCCAACG